>NZ_JBMYXC010000005.1:35967-117095 GCF_049608025.1 Mycobacterium sp.
TTGGCACCCGCTGAGATGGTGATCGACCACTCGGTGATCGTCGATGTGTTCGGCCGCCGCGACGCGTTCGAGCGCAATGTGGACATCGAGTACGAACGCAACGGCGAGCGCTATCAGTTCCTGCGCTGGGGTCAGGGCGCATTCGATGACTTCAAGGTGGTACCGCCCGGCACCGGCATCGTGCACCAGGTCAACATCGAGTACCTGGCCCGCACCGTGATGGTCCGTGATGTCAACGGCACCAAGACCGCCTACCCGGACACCTGTGTGGGCACCGACAGTCACACCACGATGGTCAACGGCCTCGGCGTGCTCGGCTGGGGCGTGGGTGGCATCGAGGCCGAGGCGGCAATGCTGGGTCAGCCGGTGTCCATGCTGATCCCACGCGTCGTCGGCTTCAAGCTCAGCGGCGAGATCAAGCCGGGCGTGACGGCCACCGACGTGGTACTCACTGTGACCGAGATGCTGCGCAAGCATGGCGTCGTCGGCAAGTTCGTCGAGTTCTACGGCGCGGGCGTGGCCGAGGTGCCGCTGGCCAATCGCGCCACGCTGGGCAATATGAGCCCCGAATTCGGTTCCACCGCAGCTATTTTCCCGATCGATGAGGTGACGATCGACTACCTGCGACTGACCGGGCGCGATGATGATCAGCTGGCTCTGGTCGAGGCGTACGCCAAAGCGCAGGGCATGTGGCATGACGCGAACAAAGAACCCGCCTATTCCGAGTATCTCGAACTCGACCTCGGTGACGTGGTGCCCTCGATCGCCGGGCCCAAGCGCCCACAGGACCGGATCCAGCTGTCAGACGCCAAGTCGGCGTTCCGCAAGGAAATCCACAACTATGTGGACGGCGAGGAGGAAAGCTCCATTCAGACCAAGCTGGACGAGGCCGTCGACGAGTCCTTCCCGGCCAGCGATCCGGTGGCCCTGTCCTTCGCCGACGACGGCGCGGTGGACGCCCGGCCCAGCGCGGCCAACGGAGCACACGGCAGGCCCAGTAAGCCCGTGCCGGTGACATCCGAAGAACGCGGCGACTTTGTGCTCGATCATGGTGCGGTGGTCGTCGCGGCGATCACGTCGTGCACCAACACCTCCAACCCCTCGGTGATGCTCGGCGCCGCGTTGCTGGCCAAAAACGCTGTCGACAAAGGGCTGACCTCCAAGCCGTGGGTGAAGACCTCGATGGCGCCGGGATCCCAGGTGGTCAGCGACTACTACGACAAGGCCGGAGTTTGGCCCTACCTGGAGAAGCTCGGCTTCTTCTTGGTCGGGTACGGCTGCACGACGTGCATCGGTAACACCGGACCGCTGCCCGAGGAAATCTCCAAAGCGGTCAACGAGAGCGACCTGTCGGTGACGGCGGTGCTGTCGGGTAACCGCAACTTCGAGGGCCGGATCTCCCCCGACGTCAAGATGAACTATCTGGCCTCGCCCCCGCTGGTTATCGCGTATGCGCTGGCCGGAACCATGGACTTCGACTTCGAGACCGAGCCGCTCGGCAAGGACACCGCCGGCGCCGACGTGTTCCTCAAGGACATCTGGCCGTCGCAGAAGGAGATCTCCGACGTCATCGCGAGCTCGATCAACCAGGAGATGTTCTCGAAGAATTACGCCGATGTCTTCAAGGGGGACGAACGCTGGCGGTCGCTGCCCACCCCGGATGGCAAGACCTTCGATTGGGATTCGAACTCGACCTACGTGCGCAAACCCCCCTACTTCGACGGCATGCCCGCCGCGCCCAACCCGGTCAGCGATATCAGTGGCGCCAGAGTGCTCGCACTACTGGGGGATTCGGTGACCACCGACCACATAAGCCCGGCGGGCAACATCAAGTCGGGCACGCCGGCCGCGCAATACCTGGAGTCCAACGGTGTTCAGCGCAAGGACTACAACTCGTATGGCTCGCGACGGGGAAACCACGAGGTGATGATTCGTGGCACGTTCGCCAACATCCGGCTGCGCAACCAATTGCTCGACGACGTGTCCGGCGGCTATACCCGCGACTTCACCCAGGCCGCCGATGGCGGCGAGGCCCCGCAGGCATTCATCTACGACGCGGCGCAGAATTATGCTGCGCAGGACATTCCGCTGGTCGTGCTGGGCGGCAAGGAATACGGCTCAGGCTCCTCACGGGACTGGGCGGCCAAGGGAACCAGCCTGCTCGGTGTCCGTGCGGTGATCACCGAGTCGTTCGAGCGGATCCATCGATCGAACCTGATCGGCATGGGCGTCATCCCGCTGCAGTTCCCGGCCGGGGAGTCCGCGGCATCGTTGAAGCTGGACGGGACCGAGGTCTACGACATCACCGGCATCACCGAACTCAACAGCGGCAAGACGCCCAAGACCGTCCGGGTGACCGCCACCAAACAGGATGGGTCTCGTACCGAGTTTGATGCCGTCGTACGTATCGACACCCCTGGTGAGGCCGACTATTACCGCAACGGGGGCATCCTGCAATACGTGTTGCGCAACATGCTCAAGACATAGCCAGAGCGCCAGGTAGCAGACGTGCCACCTAGCAGCGTGACATGCCGCGGGTAACCCACGGTCACCTGGCGGCGCGTCGGCGCCAGATCCTCGAGGGCGCTCGGCGGTGCTTTGCCGAGTACGGCTACGACAGGGCCACCGTGCGCCGCCTCGAGCAGGTGATCGGGCTGTCGCGCGGCGCGATCTTCCATCACTTCCGCGACAAGGACACGCTGTTCTTCGAGCTGGCGCGTGAGGACGCCGAACGGATGGCCGAGGTAGCCACGCGCGAGGGCCTGATTCAGGTGATGCGCGAAATGCTCGCCGCACCAGAGCAATTCGACTGGCTTGCGACTCGCTTGGAAATTGCGCGCAAGCTCCGAAACGATCCCGCGTTCAGCCGGGAATGGGCCGAGCGGTCCGCCGAGTTGTCAGCGGCCACCGCCGAACGTCTGCGGCGTCAGAAACGGGCCGGGCGGCTTCGCGACGACGTGCCCGACCAGGTGCTGCGCACCTACCTCGAGCTGGTTCTCGACGGGTTGGTGGCGCGGCTGGCCTCTGGAGACGAACCGGAAAGACTCAGCGCCGCACTGGACCTCGTAGAGGCGTCGCTGCGACAGCCGTAGGCCGTCAGGCCAGCTCGATGAGGTCGCGGTATTCGTCTGACCAGAAGTCCTCGGTGCCGTCGGGCAGCAGCACGACCCGCTGCGGATTCAGCGCCTCGGCCGCCCCCGGATCATGGGTCACCAGCACCACAGCTCCCAGGTAACTGCGCAAGGCGTCCAGGACCTGCTCGCGAGAGGCGGGATCGAGATTGTTGGTCGGTTCGTCGAGCAGCAACACATTCGCGGTGGAGGCCACGAGCCCAGCCAGCGCCAGCCGGGTTTTCTCGCCCCCCGACAGCGTGCCCGCAGGCTGGTCGAGTTGCGCACCGGAGAACATGAACGCGCCCAGCAGACCACGAAGGTCCTGCTCACCGGTGTCTGGAGCGGCGTGACGGATGTTCTCCCACACCGTCGCGCTGTCATCGAGGGTGTCGTGCTCCTGGGCGAAGTAGCCGATCTTGCAGCCGTGCCCGGGCTCCAGTCCTCCCGCATCGGAGCTCTCTGTGCCGGCGAGCAGCCGCAGCAAGGTCGTCTTGCCCGCACCGTTGAGTCCGAGCACCACAACACGCGACCCACGGTCAATCGCGAGGTCGACGCCGGTGAACACCTCAAGGGATCCGTAGTTCTTCGTGAGCCCCTTGGCGACCAACGGGGTTCGCCCGCACGGAGCGGGCGTCGGGAACTTGATGCGCGCTACCTTGTCGGCCACCCGATCTTCGTCGAGTGCAGCCATCATACGTTCTGCACGCCGCAGCATATTCTGTGCAGCAACCGCTTTGGTGGCCTTGGCGCCCATCTTGGCAGCCTGCGTACGCAACGCAGCGGCCTTGCGCTCTGCATTGGCTCGCTCGCGGCGGCGGCGCTGTTCGTCGGTGGCGCGGGCATCGAGGTACTTCTGCCACCCCATGTTGTAGACGTCGGCCTCACCGCGGACCGCGTCGAGGAACCACACTCGGTTGACGATGTCGGAGAGGAGATCGACGTTGTGGCTGATCACGACCAGCCCGCCGGTGTGGTTATGCAGGAAGGCGCGCAACCAGCCGATTGAGTCGGCGTCGAGGTGGTTGGTCGGTTCGTCGAGCAGCAGCGTGGTACCTGAGTTTGGTCCGGCGCCGTGACCTTCCGAGGCGGCGAACAGGATGCGGCTGAGCTCAACCCGGCGGCGCTGACCCCCGGAAAGCGTCCGCAACGACTGGGTCAGAACGCGCTCTGGCAGACCGAGGCTGGCGCAGATGCGGCTGGCCTCACTCTCGGCGGCGTACCCGCCGAGAGCGGCGAACCTCTCCTCGAGTTGTCCATAGCGACGGACCGCCTTGTCGCGGGCGGAATCGTCGGCCACTTCGGCCATCAACGCCTGCTGCTTCTCCAGGTCGGCGAGCAGAGTGTCCAGACCGCGCGCCGAGAGCACGCGGTCGCGAGCCAGCATGTCGAGGTCACCTTCTCTGGGGTCCTGGGGCAGGTAACCGATGTCTCCGGTCCGGGTGACCGTTCCGGCATACGGCTCACCTTCCCCCGCGAGAATGCGCATGGTGGTGGTCTTACCGGCTCCGTTGCGACCGACAAGACCGATGCGGTCGCCGGGCTGAATGCGAAGCGCAGCACCGTCGACGGAGAGCAATGTGCGCGCTCCGGCGCGGACCTCCAGGTCCGTTGCGGTGATCACGCTGCGCTCCCCTACTGCTTGTCGTCGGTGAAGACCGGGGCTCGCCCCTGAGCGCGCGCTGCGACCGCTTCTTCGAAGTTGCCGGTGAGCAAACGTAGGTAAAGCTGACCCAGACCCTCGGCCTGCATGTGCCCTTCCAGGCTAGTGGCGTCCAGTCCACTCCACAGGGTCCGTTTGGTCAATTCGATCCCCGGCCGGGAGAAAGACGCAATCCGCTCGGCCATCTCCAAGCAACAGTCGAGCAGATCGACCGGCGGGACCGAGCGCGACACCAGGCCGATTCGCTCGGCTTCGGCGGCAGCCATGTCCCGCCCGGTCAACATCAATTCGAAGGCGCGCGACGTGCCGATGGCGCGCGGCAACAGAAAGGACAGGCCCAACTCGCTGGCGGTCAGGCCGTTGTTGATGCCCGCTGCGCGGAAATAGGCGTCGGTGGATGCGACGCGGATATCGCAGGCGAGCGCCAGGCACAGGCCCCCACCGATGGCTGCGCCGTTCACCGCGGCAATCACCGGTTGATGCATCTTGCGCAGCGCGAGGATGACCTCGTCGAGCACCTCCATCGAGCGCAGCGCGTACGTGGGCCTGGTCAGGCCATCGACATGGGGCACCGATCCGGCCGACCTGTGGTCGGCACCCGATGAGAATCCGCGCCCGGCTCCGGTCAGCACGATGGCGCGCACCGAATTGTCCGAGTTCAGTTCGTCGAGAACCGCTCTCAACGGCACCATCACATCGAAGGCCATCGAGTTCATCCGCTCGGGCCGGTTGAGCGTCACCAGGGCGACATGTGGACGCGGCCGGTCTACCAGTACGAACTCAGAGGGGTCTTGCGGGTTCACGCTTGCACGGTATCGGGCGCGATGTCAGCGATTACCTCTGGCCGGGTGCCTGCCCATCGCCTTGCGCCGAGATCGCGGCGTCGACGTCGAACTCCTTGATCTTCACCACCAGATCCTCCAACCCAGCCGGGGGTAGCGCCCCAGCCTGGTTGAACACCAACTTGCCCTTCTTGAAAGCCATCAGGGTGGGTATGGAGCGGATATCGGCCGCCGCGGCGAGCTCCTGCTCGGCCTCGGTGTCGACCTTGGCATAGACGACGTCGGGATGCTTTTCCGAGGAGGCAGCGAAGGTCGGGGCGAACTGCCGACACGGTCCGCACCACGTCGCCCAGAAGTCGACGAGCACGATGTCGTTGGCGCTGATGGTGTCATTGAACTCTTCGGCGGTCAGGTCTCGAGTAGCCACGCCATCCTCAACGCGCGTCGGCGCCGCAGTGTTCCCAGCCTCACCGGTACTCGGGATTGGCGAAGTCATACCGACAGCCCGCATCCCATCCCGACCGGACGTTGCCGTATGCGGGGATACCGCCGGCGACCTTCAGCATGCGAGCGAAGTGCATCAAGTTCCACGTCATGAACGTGGTGTTGCGATTGGTGAAATCGTTCTCGGGTCCACCCGACCCCGGATCCAGGTAGGACGGTCCCGGACCTGCTTCGCCGATCCAGCCGGCGTCGGCCTGCGGCGGGATGGCGTAGCCGATGTGCTGGAGCGTGTACAGCACGTTCTGGGCGCAGTGCTTGACGCCGTCTTCGTTTCCGGTGATGAGGCAGCCGCCGACCCGGCCGTAATACAGATACTGACCCGCTTCGTTGAGCAGGTGCGAGCCGCCGTACAGCCGCTCATGCACCTTCTTCATCACCGAACTGTTGTCACCCAGCCAGATCGGGCCGGCGAGCACCAGAATGTCGGCAGCAAGAACCTTCTCGAAGATTCCCGGCCAGTCGTCTGTTTCCCAGCCGTGCTCACGCATGTCGGGCCAAACGCCGGTGGCGATGTCGTGATCGACCGCACGGACGACGTCGACCGCGATGCCGTGCTTGCCCATGATCCCGGCGCTGATTCCGATGAGACCGTCGGTGTGGCTGGCTTCTGGGGAACGCTTCAGCGTGCAGTTGATGAACAGTGCCCGCAGACCGGTGTAGTCGAGATCGATGTCACTCACGAATGCAGCTTCTCCCGCCCATACGGTTCGGGGTTGGTGGGTTCTGATCCACTTCCTGATCCGCTTCCAGATCCAGTCTAGTGGCCAGTGGGTGAACGGAGTGCGGGAATGTTGCCCGCAGTGCTTCGAGGTTCGCCGCCCGGCCGCGGCCGCTCTACACGGTGAACCCGAGCGCTCTGAGCTGTTCGCGTCCGTCGTCGGTGATCTTGTCCGGACCCCACGGCGGATTCCACACCCAGTTGATCTTGATGTCGTTCACCAGGCCGGTCCCCACCAGTGCGCTACGCGACTGATCCTCGATGACATCGGTCAGCGGGCAGGCAGCCGACGTCAGCGTCATATCGATCAGCGCCACCGCACCCGTGTCGGCCTGTTCGATGTTCAATCCATAGACCAAGCCCAGGTCGACCACGTTGATGCCCAACTCGGGGTCGACGACATCGCGCATGGCCTCCTCGAGATCGTCCAGCATCTCGTCATTCTGCGCGCTGGCCTCGGCCATAGTCTGCCTCCTCTAGATCTACATCGGATTCCGCGCTGGCCTGCACCAGCGCATCTTTGAAAGCCATCCAGCCCAGCAGCGCACATTTGACCCGCGCCGGGTACTTCGAGACCCCGGAGAACGCCACGCCGTCCCCGAGCAGGTCTTCGTCGCCCTCGATCCGGCCGCGCGATGCAACCATCTCCGAAAACGCGGCAACCGTCTTGAATGCGTCACCCACACTGTGCCCGATCACCTGGTCGGTCAGCACCGATGTCGAGGCCTGGCTGATCGAGCAACCCTGACCGTCGTAGGAGATGTCCGTAACGGTCTCACCGTCCTCGGACAACGCCACCCGCAGCGTGACCTCATCCCCGCACGTGGGATTGACGTGACTGACCTCGGCGCCGAAAGGCTCACGCAGACCGCGGTGATGCGGATGCTTGTAGTGGTCCAGGATCACCTCCTGGTATATCTGCTCAAGCCGCATCGAAGAACTCCACCGCCCGGCGCACCCCCGCCACCAACCGGTCGACCTCGTCAGCGGTGTTGTAGACAGCGAAAGAGGCCCGCGCCGTCGCCGCGATACCGAACCGGCGGTGCAGCGGCCACGCGCAATGGTGACCGACGCGTACCGCCACCCCCTCATCGTCGAGAACTTGTCCCACGTCATGCGCGTGCACACCGTCCACGACAAACGACACCGGCGAACCGCGGTGCTCCATGGAATGGGGACCGATGATCCGGACGCCATCGATACCCGACAGTCCGGCCAATGCCGCTGCGACCAACTCAGCTTCGTACTGCTCGACCGCGGCCATCCCGATATCCCGTAGGTAACGGGTAGCCGCGCCGAGTCCGACAACCTGTGAGGTCATCGGGGTGCCCGCCTCGAAGCGCTGCGGGGCCGCCGCGTAGGTGGTGGCCGCCATGGTCACGGTCTCGATCATCGACCCGCCGGTCAGGAATGGCGGAAGCGCGCCGAGCAGTTCGGCGCGGCCGTAAAGCACGCCGATGCCGGTGGGGCCCAACATCTTGTGGCCCGAGAACGCGGCAAAATCGACATCCAGGTCGTGGAAGTCCACGGGTTGATGGGGCACCGACTGGCACGCGTCGAGGAGGGTCAGTGCACCGACGGCCTTCGCCCTGGCGACCAGCTCGGCGATCGGGGCAACCGCCCCGGTGACGTTCGAATGATGACTGAAGGCAACAAGTTTCACTCGGTCATCGAGTTCGAGTGAATCCAGGTCGATACGTCCGGCGTCGGGACCCTCGGAAATCACGCTGTACCAGCGCAGCTCGGCACCGGTCCGTCGGCAGAGCTCCTGCCACGGGATCAGGTTCGCATGATGCTCCAACTCGGTGGTGACGATCACATCACCGGGACGGATCGCCCGTTCGAAACGATCGTCGCCGATCGCGTAGGACACGAGATTGATGGCCTCGGTGGCGTTCTTGGTGAACACCAGCTCATCGGGGTCGGCACCCACGAAGGCCGCGATATCTGAACGGCCCTGTTCGTAGGCGTCGGTGGACTCTTCCATCAGCTGATGGGCGCCCCGGTGCACGGCTCCGTTCGAATGAACCAGAAAGTCGCGTTCGGCGTCGAGCACCTGTACCGGGCGCTGCGAGGTTGCACCGGAATCAAGGTATGCCAGTTGACATCCGCCGCGCATCACCCGGCTCAGGATCGGAAAGTCCGCCCGGATTCGGGCGACACCTGCCACATCCAGTGGGCGGCCGACGGTCATCGTCATGGGAGACTCCTCCTAAGAGGCCGGTGCAGCCTGGGTAAAGCGCTCGTAGCCGTTCTCCTCGAGTTCATCGGCCAACTCAGGCCCGCCGGACTGGATGATGCGGCCACCGAAGAACACGTGGACGAACTGGGGCTGGATGTAGCGCAAGATTCGGGTGTAGTGGGTAATGAGTAAGACGCCACCGTGCTCGCTCTCGGCGTAACGGTTCACGCCCTGGCTGACGACCCGCAACGCGTCGACGTCGAGTCCCGAGTCAGTTTCGTCGAGGATGGCAATCTTCGGCTTGAGCAGACCCAACTGCAGGATCTCGTGGCGCTTCTTCTCCCCACCTGAGAAACCTTCGTTGACACTGCGTTCGGAGAAGGTCGGGTCGATGTCGAGGTCACCCATCGCGCCCTTGACCTCCTTGACCCAGTGCCGAAGCTTGGGAGCCTCGCCACGGACCGCGGTAGCGGCGGTGCGCAGGAAGTTCGACATCGACACACCCGGCACCTCGATGGGGTACTGCATCGCCAGGAAGAGTCCTGCCCGGGCTCTTTCATCGATGCTCATGTCCAGGACATCGGCGCCGTCGAGCGTGATCGACCCGGAGGTGACCGTGTACTTGGGATGGCCCGCGATGGCATACGACAAAGTGGACTTGCCGGATCCGTTGGGGCCCATCACGGCGTGGGTCTCCCCCGACTTCACGGTGAGGTTGACTCCCTTGAGGATCGGGATATCGACATCGTCAGCCGAGGTGACAGAGACGTGAAGGTCCTTGATTTCCAGTGTGGTCATGTCTACGAACTTCTCGATTCAGTGATGTGGTTCTTGTGCAATTCTTGCTCGATGGCCTCGGTGAGGCGCTCACGTACGGCCGGGACGGCGATCTTGGCGATGATCTCGTTGAAGAAGCCCCGCACCACCAGTCGCCGGGCTTGCGCTTCCGGAATCCCCCGGGTTCGCAGATAGAACAACTGCTCGTCATCGAAACGACCGGTGGCGCTGGCGTGCCCGGCACCGACGATCTCGCCGGTCTCGATCTCCAGGTTGGGCACCGAGTCGGCGCGGGCGCCATCGGTGAGCACCAGGTTGCGGTTCACCTCGAAGGTATCGGTGCCGGTGGCCTCCGCGCGGATCAGCACGTCACCGATCCACACGGTGTGCGCGTCGGGCAGTTTGGAGCCCGAATCCCCTTGCAGGGCACCTTTGTACAGCACATCGGATTTGCAGTTCGGTTGTGCGTGGTCGACCAGCAGGCGCGACTCGAAGAACTGGCCGTCGTCGGCGAAATAGGTGCCGAGCAACTTGGCGTCGCCGCCGGGACCGGTGAAACGCACTGTCGCCGAGGTGCGGACGACATCGCCGCCCAGCGTGACGTTGATGTGCCCGAGCACCGCGTCCTTGCCCAACCGAGCGTGGTGCGCGCTGACGTGCACCATGTCGTCGGCCCAGTCGGCGATCCAGATCACGCCGAGGCCGGCCGAGTCGCCGACGATGATCTCGACGTTGTCGGCGTAGGTTCCGCTGCCCCGAAGGTCGACCACGACGATGGCCCGGGCCAGTTCTTCAACACGGATCTGCAGATGCCCGTAGGCCACCGCACCCGCACCGGGTCCGGTGATCGCGATTTCGATCGGCTCATCGACTTCGGTCTCGCGTGCCACGGTCACCACCGTCGCGGAGTTGAACGACGAGAACGCCTGAGCGGCAACCCGGTCGGTCGGCGTGCCGCCTTGGCCGAGCCGCTCGTCACCGCGGCGCACGGTTTCCACCGTCACGCCGGGGCGCTCGACAACCTCGATCTGTGCGCTACCGCTCGCGGGCGCGGTGCCGTCGTGCAGGCCGCGCAGCCGCTTCAGCGGAGTGAACCGCCACAGCTCGTCGCGTCCGCCGGGCACCTCGAAGGCATCGACGTCGAAGGAGGCGAACAGTTCGCCCTTATTGGCGCCGGCGAGAGCCGAGCCCGGTGTGGCCGTACCTTCGACCGCTGTCGTGAAATCCTGAGTCACTAACCGACCGCGCCTTCCATCTGTAGCTCGATCAGCCGGTTCAGTTCCAGCGCGTACTCCATCGGGAGTTCCTTGGCGATGGGCTCGACGAAGCCGCGTACGACCATCGCCATGGCCTCGTCTTCGGTAAGTCCGCGACTCATCAGATAGAACAGCTGATCGGCGCTGACCTTCGACACGGTGGCTTCGTGACCCATGGTGACGTCGTCTTCGCGGATGTCGACATACGGGTAGGTGTCACTGCGGCTGACCGTATCGACCAGCAGCGCATCGCATTTCACGCTGGACCGTGAGCCGTGCGCGCCCTTGTTGATTTGGACCAGGCCGCGGTAGGAGGCCCGGCCACCGCCGCGGGCCACGGACTTGGACACGATGTTCGACGATGTACTCGGTGCGAGGTGCAACATCTTGGCGCCGGTGTCCTGGTGCTGACCCTCGCCGGCGAACGCCACCGAGAGCACCTCGCCCTTGGCGTGCTCCCCGGTCATCCACACGGCCGGGTACTTCATGGTGACCTTGGAACCGATGTTGCCATCCACCCACTCCATCGTGGCGCCGGCTTCGGCTCGAGCCCGCTTGGTGACCAGGTTGTACACGTTGTTCGACCAGTTCTGGATGGTGGTGTACCGGCAGCGGCCACCGGGTTTGACGATGATCTCGACGACCGCCGAGTGCAGCGAGTCCGACTTGTAGATCGGCGCCGTGCAGCCCTCGACGTAGTGCACATAGGCGTCTTCGTCGACGATGATGAGGGTCCGCTCGAACTGGCCCATGTTCTCGGTGTTGATCCGGAAGTAGGCCTGCAGCGGGATGTCGACATGTACGCCCTTGGGGACGTAGATGAACGATCCACCAGACCACACTGCGGTGTTCAGTGCGGAGAACTTGTTGTCACCGGCCGGGATCACCGTCCCGAAGTACTTCTTGAAGATCTCGGGGTGTTCCTTCAACGCGGTGTCGGTGTCGAGGAAGATGACACCTTGGGCCTCGAGATCCTCACGGATCGAGTGGTAGACCACCTCCGACTCGTACTGGGCCGCGACCCCGGAGACCAGGCGCTGCTTCTCCGCCTCCGGGATGCCGAGCTTGTCGTAGGTGTTCTTGATATCGGCGGGCAGGTCGTCCCACGTCGCGGCCTGCTGCTCACTCGAACGTACGAAGTACTTGATGTTGTCGAAGTGGATACCTTCGAGGTCGGAACCCCAGTTCGGCATCGGCTTCTTGCCGAACGTCCGCAGCGCCTTCAGCCGGATGTCCAGCATCCACTCGGGCTCGCTCTTCTTCGATGAGATGTCGCGCACCACTGCTTCGGAGAGCCCGCGCTGCGCGCTCGCGCCCGCGACGTCGGAGTCCGACCAGCCGTAGCCGTAGTTGCCCAGAGAAGCAATCGCTTCGTCCTGGGTCAACGGCTCGGCCGGCTTCACTTCTGGGGTGATTGTCACGGCGACACACTCCTTTTGCTCTCGTTGTCACTCAGCGGGACGTGGGTGGTGCAGGCGCAATCGCCGTTGACGATGGTCGCGAGCCGTTGTACGTGAGTACCCAGAACATCGGCCATGGCCTGCTGCTCGGCCTCGCACAGCTCGGGGAACTCCTGGGCCACGTGCGAGACAGGGCAGTGATGCTGACAGATCTGCACGCCGTGCAGTGGCCCCTTCACCCGGGTGGTGGTGGTCGCGTACCCGGCCACGGTCAGCGCGTCAGCGATCCGGTCGGCAGCTGCCTCGACGTCGTCGGCGGCCGCACCGGCGGCGGGCTCGACATTGGCCAGGATCGTGTCGATTCGGGTGCGGGCGAATCTCTTGATGGCCTCGTCACCGCCCAGCTCGCGTAACTGGCGCATCGCTGCCGAAGCCAGGTCGTCATAGGTGTGCTCCAGCTTCGCGCGGCCCGCCGCAGTGAGCTGAAAGCGCTTGGCGGGTCGACCCCGGCCCTCGTGCTGCCAGGCCGCCGCGGCGTTGGCCTGGGCGTCGCCGGCATCGATGAGGGCATCGAGGTGCCGGCGCACACCGGCGGCGGACAGCCCCAGCTGCTCTCCGATGCGGCTCGCGGTGGTCGGACCCGATTCCAGGAGGAGTTGGATGATCGCGCCCCGGGTATCGACATGCCCATCCTCATGGGCGTCACCGTCGGCAGCGCAGGACGGCCCCGACTGCGGTGCAGTCGAGAGCGGAACCCGGGTGCCGATTTTCACAACACCAGTGTGACGCAATTCCGAAACCCGGTCCAGCAAGGGCACCCTAAGCAGGCGGGGAAGGCTACGCTGCCTTGGTGGCAGCCCGCCTGAGCTCCCTGAGCACCTCGATCGCCGGCTGGCACGGCGATGAGCGAACGGTCGGCAGCCCGCTCAACGACGCCGAGCTCATCGCGATGCGCCGGACCAGGTTATTCGGAGCGACCGGCACGGTGCTGATGGCCATCGGCGCCCTCGGCGCCGGCGCCCGCCCCGTGATCCAGGACCCGACATTCGGGGTCCGGCTACTGAACCTGCCGTCGCGTATCCAGACGGTCTCCCTGACGATGACCACCACCGGTGCTGTGATGATGACGCTGGCCTGGCTGATGCTCGGCCGGTTCGCCCTCGGCGAGCGGAAGATGACACGCAGCCAGCTTGACCGCAACCTGCTGCTCTGGGCACTGCCACTGCTGATCGCGCCGCCCATGTACAGCAAGGACGTCTACTCCTACCTCGCACAGAGCGAGATCTCTCTTCAGGGCAGCGACCCCTACGTCGTGGGACCCGCCCCCGGCCTCGGTCTGGCCCATGCCTTCACCCTGTCGGTGCCCAGCCTGTGGCGCGACACGCCGGCACCGTACGGGCCGCTGTTCCTGTGGATCGGCCGCGGCATTTCAGCTCTGACCGGCGAGAACATCGTCGAAGCTGTGTTGTTGCACCGCGTGGTCGTCCTACTCGGCGTGGGAATGATCGTGTGGGCCACGCCGCGACTGGCCCGCCGGTGCGGAGTCGCCGAGGTGAGCGCGCTGTGGCTGGGTGCGGCAAACCCGCTGCTGTTCATGCACCTGGTTGCCGGCATTCACAACGAGGCCCTGATGTTGGGGTTGATGCTGACCGGTACCGAGTTCGCGCTGCGTGGCATCAGCAGCATCCGAGACGCAACCTCCCTTGTCCCTCGGCCACCGGCATGGCCGCGGGGCCGCGAGCAGTGGGCCCGCTGGTACCCGATGGCGATGCTGCTCGTCGGCACGGTGCTCATCACGATGTCATCGCAGGTGAAGCTGCCGTCGCTCCTCGCGCTGGGCTTCGTGGCGATGGCGTTGGGCCATCAACTGGGCGGCACGATCAAGGCGTTCTTCATCGCGAGCGGATCGTTGGCCGCGGTGTCGCTGGCGGTGATGGTGGTGATCGGCTGGGCCAGCGGGCTCGGCTTCGGCTGGCTGTTCACCCTCGGCACCGCCAACGTCGTCCGTAGCTGGATGTCCCCACCGACCCTGCTGGCCCTGGGAACCGGGCAGGTCGGAATTCTGCTCGGCCTCGGTGACCACACCACCGCGGTGCTCGCGCTGACCCGTGCGATCGGCGTCAGCCTGATCGCGGTGATCGTCACCTGGCTGTTGTTCGCGGTGTTCCGCGGTCGGCTCCACCCGGTCGGCGGGCTCGGGGTCGCGCTGGGAGCCACCGTGCTCCTATTCCCCGTCGTGCAACCGTGGTACCTGCTGTGGGCGATCATCCCGCTCGCCGCGTGGGCCACCCGACCAGGCTTTCGGGCGATGGCGATCGCGGCCACTCTCGTGGTCGGGATCTTCGGCCCGACCGCCAATGGGGACCGGTTCGCTTTGTTCCAGATCGTGATGGCGACGCTGGCGAGCGCCGTGATCGTGCTGATCTTGATCGCGTTCACCTACCGACGGCTGCCTTGGCGCCCGATCCCGCCGGACCCCGCCGTCGACGACCGGGAGACGGTCGAGGACCCCGATCCGGGTCCGTCGCCGCCACCAGATCCACCCACCCCCCGGCCCGACGCCTACGCTGGGTCTCCGTGACCTCCGGTGTTGTCGGCTCCCCGCGCGAGCGCTCATCTGCAGCCCCCATGCTGCTGCGCGGCGTCAGCAAGCGTTATGGATCGACTGTTGCGGTGTCCGAACTCGATCTGCATGTCGAGACCGCCGAGGTGTTCGCGCTGCTCGGACCCAATGGGGCCGGGAAGACCACCACGGTAGAGATGTGCGAGGGCTTCATCAAGCCCGACTCGGGCCAGATCAGGATCCTCGGTCTGGAACCCCTCGCCGACAACGCCGAGATACGTTCCCGCATCGGCGTGATGCTCCAGGGCGGAGGGGCGTATCCGGCAGCGCGTGCGGGCGAGATGCTCGAGCTTGTCGCGTCCTATGCCTCCGACCCGATCGACCCCCGATGGCTGCTCGACACACTCGGGTTGACCGACTCCGCCCGGACCACGTATCGACGGCTGTCCGGTGGCCAGCAACAGCGACTATCGCTGGCCTGCGCTGTCGTCGGCCGTCCCGAGTTGGTGTTCCTCGACGAACCCACCGCGGGTATGGACGCGCACGCGCGAATCGTGGTGTGGGAGTTGATCGACGCACTCCGGCGGGACGGCGTGACGGTGGTGCTGACGACTCACCAGCTGGCCGAGGCCGAGGAGCTCGCCGACCGAATCCTGATCATCGATCACGGCGTGGCGGTCGCCACCGGCACCCCGGCCGAATTGATGCGCAGCGGCGCGGAGAACCAGCTACGGTTCCGCGCCCCGCGGATGCTGGATCTGACTCTGCTGGCAGCCGCACTCCCGGAGAGTTACCGGGCCGTCGAGACCTCCCCGGGCGAGTACCTCATCGAAGGCTGCATCGATCCACAGGTGCTGGCCACCGTGACCGCATGGTGTGCCCGACTCGACGTCCTGGCCACCGACATGCGCGTCGAACAGCGCAGCCTCGAGGACGTGTTCCTCGAGCTGACCGGACGGGAGTTGCGATCATGACCAATCGTTTCGCACCCGGAACGTTCACCCCCGATCCGCGACCTGCACCGGTATCGCGGATGCTGAACGCCCAGTTCGGACTGGAACTGCGCCTGCTGCTGCGCAACGGCGAACAGTTGCTGCTCACGATGTTCATCCCGATCACACTGTTGGTGGGGCTCACGTTGTTGCCGTTGGGTTCGTTCGGCGACAACCGGGCCGCGACCTTCGTCCCGGCCATCATGGCGCTGGCGGTGATCTCCACCGCGTTCACCGGCCAGGCCATCGCCGTCGCCTTCGACCGCCGCTACGGCGCTCTCAAGAGGCTCGGCGCCACCGCCCTGCCGGTGTGGGGCATCATCGCCGGAAAATCTCTGGCGGTGGTGGCCGTGGTGTTCCTGCAGTCGATCTTGTTCGGCGCCATCGGTTTCGCGCTGGGATGGCGCCCGCCGGTCGCCGGACTGGCGATCGGCGCGGTGATCATCGCGCTCGGCACCGCCGTTTTCGCTGCCCTCGGCCTGCTGCTCGGCGGCACCCTGCGCGCCGAGATCGTGCTGGCCATCGCAAACCTGCTCTGGTTCGTGTTCGCCGGCCTGGGCGCTCTGACACTGGGAGGTGGGGTAGCCCCATCGGGCCTGCAATGGGTGGCGCGGCTGACGCCCTCGGGCGCGCTGACCGAAGCCCTGTCCCGCGCGACGATGCTGTCGGTGGACTGGTTCGGCCTCGCGGTACTCGCAGTGTGGGGCGCCGTCGCCGGACTGTGCGCGCTGCGCTGGTTCCGCTTCACCTGAGGAGTTCAGCAGCCGGCGCTGCCACCCCGGTACGCCCCTACTACAGGCGGTAGTCGAACAGCATCTACCATCGGGGCGTGGCCAACGGACGACCCTCGCCCAGGCTCTTGCCCAGGCTCTTCTTCGGGCTGGTGGACCTGTTTCCCGAGCCGAGCCTGCGCGTTCAGCGCATCGTCGCCGCGGCGGTGATCCTCACCCAGGGCGGTATCGCGGTAACCGGAGCGATCGTGCGCGTCACCGCATCCGGACTCGGCTGCCCCACCTGGCCGCAGTGCTTCCCCGGCAGCTTCACACCGGTACCGCATGCCGAAGTGGCCGGCCTGCACCAGGCCGTCGAGTTCGGCAACCGCCTGCTGACCTTCCTGGTGGTGCTCACCGCCGCGGCTGCGGTCATCACGCTGACCCGCGCCCGGCGCCGGCGCGAGGTACTGGTCTACGCCTGGCTGATGCCGGCGTCGACCGTGGTGCAGGCGGTGATCGGCGGCATCACCGTGTTGACCGGGTTGCTGTGGTGGACGGTGGCCATCCACCTGCTGGCGTCGATGGCGATGGTCTGGATTGCCACGCTGCTCTACGTCAAGGTCGGCGAGCCCGATGATGGCATACCGGTCACCAGAGTGCCGAAACCGCTGCGCCAGTTGACCTTCCTCAGTGCCGTCGCACTGTCGGTGGTGCTGGTGACCGGCACGATGGTCACCGGAGCCGGTCCCCACGCCGGCGACAAGAGCGTCGATTCGCCGGTGCCGCGACTGGGGCTGGATATCCTCATGCTGGTGTACCGTCACTCGTCGCTGGTGACCGTCTACCTCGCACTGCTGGTCGGACTGGGGTTCGGCCTGCTCGCGGTGCGCGCACCACGACCAGTGACCTTGCGCCTGGTCGTCGTGACCGTGCTGGTCTGCCTTCAGGGGATAGTCGGCACCTGGCAATTCTTCGCCGGCGTGCCCGTGGCGCTGGTGGTGGTGCACGTCGCCGGCGCGGCGATCTGCACGGCGGCCACCGCGGCGCTATGGGCCTCGATGAGAGAGCGGGCCCAGCCCGAAACCATCCAGCGCTGACTCCACCGCGAGGGCGAACGTGCGCTGCTGAAGCTCCCGCACGCTGTCGTTGAGCTGCCGCCAGCCCAGCGAGGGTTCGACGAGTTCCAGTTCCAGCAGACTCGGCGAGTCCGCTGCTCCGAGTACGTCGACGCGAGCGTAGAGCAGATCGGTGATTCGTACTCCCAGGTGGGCAGCCGCGGCGGCAAGCGCCGCGTGGCCGAGGTCCCAGAGCTCGAAGTCCGGTTCGGCGGGCTGGAGTCGCTCCTGTGCGTAGGTACCGGACTCGTCGAACACCGGCGCCCCGCCCGGCGGCGGCAGCAGCGGCCCTTTGGTGAACGCGTGGGACTGCTCACCGCCAATGAACACCAGCGCCGTCTCGCCGTCACCGACTCGCGGATCATAGGGTTGCACGAGGACGGTCTGCCCGCCCTCCTGCAGCGCCGCGCCATGCGCGAGAGCTTTTGACGCGTCGGAAAACCTCAGCGCGCCAATCGAACCCGCGCCAACCGCAGGTTTGACGACGACTTCGCCGGCCGGGACGTGTACCTGCTCCCCGGGCGCGAAGAACGCGCTGGGAACCGTCGGCACACCTGCTGCGGCGAGGTCGCCCAGGTACCGCTTGTCGGTATTCCACGCGACGACCCGCGGTGGGTTCAACAGCAGCGGTACGGACCCGGTCCAGGCGAGGAACTCGTCGAGTCGGTCGATGTAGTCCCACGTCGCTCGCAGGATCACCAGGTCGGCCCTCAGGACCCCCGGATCGTCCCAGGACAACCAGCGAGCGTGCAGGCCGCGTCCGCGCAGCGCCTGCACCAGGCCGGCATCGTCACCGTCACCCTCGGGCAGCGCCGGGCATCCGGCCAGCACGATCCGGGGATGGAAGAGGTCGGGACGAGCGAGTTTCATGGCTGAGCTGAGTTTACCGAGGAAGACCGCTGCCAGCCGGGCATGATAGGCGCTATGTACGCCATCGAAGTCGCCGAGACGGGCGGGCCCGAAGTCCTGTCCTATGTCGAGAAGCCGCAACCCGCCCCGGGCCCCGGTCAGGTGCTGATCAAGTCCGAAGCCGTCGGCGTGAACTTCATCGATACCTATTTCCGGTCCGGCCTCTATCCGCGGGCCGTCCCGTTCGTCGTCGGCACCGAGGTGTGCGGCACCATCGAGGCCGTCGGTGCGGACGTCGCGGCTTTGACCGTGGGCGACCGGGTGGTGACCGCGCAGTCCATCGGGGCGTACGCCGACTACTGCCTGGCCCCAGCGGATTTCGTCGCCTACGTGCCCGACGGGGTGGCGGCCGACGTGGCGGCGTCCGCGTTACTGAAAGGGATGACGGCGCATTACCTGATCAAGTCGACCTACCCGGTGCAGCAGCGCGACACCGTGCTGATGCATGCCGGCGCCGGCGGTGTCGGGCTGCTCCTCACGCAGTGGGCGACCAGCCTCGCGGCCTCGGTGGTCACCACGGTATCGACACCTGACAAGGCTGAGCTGTCCCGGCAGGCCGGCGCGGTCGAAGTGCTCGACTATCCCAGCACCGAAGAGGGGGGCGCCGCACAGTTCGGTGACCAGGTCCGCGAGTTGACCGACGGCGCCGGGGCCGCGGCCGTCTACGACGGCGTGGGCGCCTCGACATTCGAGGCCAGCCTGGCCAGCCTTGCCGTTCGCGGCACGCTCGCGCTGTTCGGCGCGGCCAGCGGCCCGGTTCCACCACTGGACCCGCAACGGCTCAACGCCGCCGGGTCGGTATTCCTGACCCGCCCGAACCTCGTGCACTACACCCGCACAGCCGATGAGTTTTCCTGGCGTGCGGGTGAGTTGCTCACCGCGATTGCCGACGGGACGCTGACCGTCACGGTGAGCAACCGCTACGCCCTGCGCGAGGCCGAGCAGGCACATCGCGATCTGCAGGGTCGCAAGACTGTCGGCTCTGTGGTGTTGATTCCCTGACCGGCTCAGACCGTGAGAAGCGTGGGCAGCGCCAGCGCCGAATCCACCGCCAGTGCGCAGAAGACAACGGCCAGGTAGTTGTTCGACTGAAGGAACAGTTTCAACGGCTTCACCGATTCGCCCCGCCGCACGCCGGAGTTCAACTGATGCGCCATCACCAGGAACCAGGTGCCCGCCACGATTGCCACGGCCGCATAGAGCCAGCCTGTCGTCAGCGCCAGCACCAGCGTCGCCGCGACCGTCAACCAGGTGTAGACCAGGATCTGTCGGGTGACCTGCTGCTCGGTGGCCACCGCGGGCAGCATCGGCACGCCCGCCGCTTTGTAATCCTCTTTGTAACGCATGGCCAGCGCCCAGGTGTGTGGCGGTGTCCAGAAGAAGATGATGAGGAACATCACCAGTGCGGGCCACTGGATAGTTCCTGTGACGGCAGACCAGCCGATCATCACCGGCATACACCCGGCTGCTCCGCCCCACACCACGTTCTGCGAGGTGCGTCGCTTGAGCAGCAGCGTGTAGACCAGAACGTAGAACGCGATGGTGGCGCCCGCGAGGTGCGCCGAGAGCAAGTTGGTCGTCCACCACAACCAAAAGAACGAGCCGACCGACAATGCCAGGCCGAACACCAGCGCATGGCTGCGGGGCACCGTTGCGCGGGCCAGCGGTCTGCGCTCGGTGCGCTTCATGACCTTGTCTATGTCGGCGTCCGCGACACAGTTCAGCGTGTTGGCGCCGGCAGCGGCGAGCAGCCCACCGAACAGCGTGTTGAGGATAAGCAACGGGTCGACGGTGCCGCGATTGGCAAGCAGCATCGCCGGGATCGTGGTGACCAATAGAAGCTCGACGACGCGTGGCTTCGTCAGCGACAGATAGCCCAGCAGCGAACTACGGAGACGGTCGGGAAACCCCTCGGATGCGTGGGCCGACTCGCCGACGAGTTGGTCATCGCGAATTCTCACGCACCAACTCCTCAACGTCAGCGTGCACCGATCGGCGCTTCTACTACAGAGGATGGTAGACCGCGGCGACCCATACAAGTAAATGCAGGGTCGACTTCTTGGCACTACTGCAACCGGCGACCATCCCCCATTAGGGTATTGGTGCGGAATGCCGATGGATCGTTTGAAGCCCTACCTAGCCTAGCCAAGGAGCGCGCCTGCGTGACCACACTCGATGAGATCACGTCCCTGACCCGACCGAACCATCCTGACGACTGGACCGAGCTGGATTCGGTGGCGGTCGACACCGCGCGGGTGCTGGCGGCCGACGCGGTACAGAAGGTCGGCAACGGCCACCCGGGTACGGCGATGAGCCTGGCTCCATTGGCATACACGCTGTTTCAGCGGCAGATGCGTCACGACCCCTCCGATGTGCACTGGCTGGGCCGCGACCGTTTCGTGTTGTCGTGCGGCCATTCCAGCCTGACTCTCTACATCCAGCTCTATCTCGGTGGCTTCGGCCTGGAGTTGTCCGACATCGAGGCATTGCGGACCTGGGGCTCCAAGACGCCCGGCCATCCCGAGTTCCGCCACACCGACGGCGTGGAGATCACCACGGGTCCGTTGGGGCAGGGCCTGGCCTCGGCGGTGGGTATGGCGATGGCGTCACGCTACGAGCGGGGCCTGTTCGACCCGGACGCTGCCCCGGGCTCCAGCCCCTTCGACCACTACATCTACGTGATCGCCTCGGACGGGGACATCGAAGAGGGCGTCACCAGCGAGGCGTCCTCCCTGGCGGGCACCCAGCAACTCGGCAATCTCATCGTGTTCTACGACAAGAATCAGATCTCCATCGAGCACGACACCAACATCGCGCTGTCGGAGGATGTCGCGGCGCGCTATCGGGCCTACGGATGGCACGTCCAGGAGATCGAGGGCGGTGAGAACGTCGTCGGGATGGAGCAGGCCATCGAGGCTGCGCGTGCCGTGACCGACAGACCGTCGTTCATCGCGGTACGCACCATCATCGGCTATCCCGCGCCGACGAAGATGAATACCGGCGGCGTGCACGGCTCGGCGCTGGGCGTCGAGGAGGTGGCGGCCACCAAGAAAGTGCTGGGTTTTGACCCCGACCAGTCCTTCGAGGTCCGCGACGACGTCATCGCCCACACCCGCGGGCTGGTCGCGCGGGGCGCAGCAGCCCACGAGGAGTGGCAAACCGGCTTTGACGCATGGGCCGCGCGCGAACCTGAACGCCGGGCGCTGCTGGAACGACTGCTGGCCCACGAACTGCCCGACGGCTGGGACGCCGACCTGACCTACTGGGAGCCGGGATCCAAGCCGGTCGCCACCCGGGCAGCGTTCGGTCAGGTACTCAACGACGTCGCACCGAAACTGCCCGAGTTGTGGGGCGGCTCAGCCGACCTGGCGGGTAGCAACAACACCACCATCAAGGGCGTGAAGTCCTTCGGGCCACCGTCGATTTCCACCGCTGACTTCACCGCGGACTGGTACGGCAGGGTGCTGCACTTCGGCATTCGCGAACATGCCATGGGCTCAATCCTGTCGGGCGTCGTCCTACACGGACCGACCCGGGCCTTCGGTGGCACCTTCTTGCAGTTCTCCGATTACATGCGCCCCGCGGTGCGGTTGGCGTCACTGATGGACATCGACCCCATCTATATCTGGACCCACGACTCGATCGGCTTGGGCGAGGACGGGCCGACCCATCAACCCATCGAGCATCTCGCGGCCTTGCGGGCGATCCCGAACCTCGCGGTGGTGCGGCCGGGCGATCCCAACGAGACCGCCCACGCGTGGCGCGCCATCCTGGCTCGCGGCAGCAGCAGCGGGCCTGTCGGGTTCATCTTGACCCGCCAAGGGGTACCCGTGCTCGACGGCACCAGCGCTGAGGGCGTGGCCCGGGGTGGCTATGTACTCGGCGGCCCGGTACTTGGCGGCTCGGCGCCCGACGCCGGCGGGGATGCCGACGTCATCCTGATCGGGACGGGTTCTGAGCTTCAGCTGGCGGTGGAAGCCAAGAAATTGTTGGCGGACAAGGACATCAAGGCTCATGTGGTGTCGATGCCCTGCCTCGAGTGGTTCGAATCCCAGCCCAAGGAGTACCGCGACAGCGTGCTTCCCCCGGGCATCTCGGCTCGGGTGGCCGTCGAGGCGGGTATCGCGCAGTGCTGGCACAAAGTCGTCGGCGGTGCCGGCGAGATCGTCTCGATCGAGCACTACGGTGCGTCGGCCGACGCCAAGACCTTGTTCCGCGAATTCGGTTTCACCCCCGAGGCAGTGGTGGCCGCCGCGCAACGCTCGATGGCGAACTCAGAGCTCTAGAAGATTAAGGAAGCAGACATGACCCAGAACGCGAACCTGGCCGCACTGTCCTCCGCGGGTGTGTCGGTATGGCTGGACGACCTCTCCCGGGAGCGGCTCCAGACCGGGAACCTACAGCAGCTCATCGACACCAGATCCGTCGTGGGCGTGACCACCAACCCGTCGATCTTCCAGGCCGCCCTGTCCAAGGGCCACGCGTACGACGAGCAGGTCACCGAACTCGCCGATCGGGGCGCTGACGTCGACGCGACGATCCGCACGGTGACTACCGACGACGTCCGCAACGCCTGCGATGTGCTGGCCAAGCAGTACGAGCTGTCCGACGGCATCGACGGACGGGTATCGATCGAGGTAGACCCGCGCCTGGCGCACGACACCGACAAGACCATCCTGCAGGCCATCGAGCTGTGGAAGATCGTGGATCGGCCCAACCTGCTGATCAAGATCCCCGCCACCCTGGCCGGGCTGCCGGCGATCACCGCAGTGATCGCCGAGGGCATCTCGGTCAACGTCACGCTGATCTTCTCCGTGCAGCGGCATCGAGCGGTGATGGATGCCTACCTGGCCGGGCTGGAGGCCGCTGCGGCCGCCGGCCACGACCTGTCCCGAATCCATTCCGTGGCATCGTTCTTCGTCTCGCGGGTGGATACCGAGATCGACAACCGGCTGGAGAAGATCGGCGGCCCGGAGGCGCTCTCACTGCGGGGCAAGGCGGGGGTGGCCAACGCGCGGCTCGCCTACGCCGCCTACCAGGAAGTGTTCAGCGGCGGCGATCGTTTCGGTGCGCTGAAGTCCGCCGGGGCCCGGGTGCAACGCCCGCTGTGGGCGTCCACCGGTGTGAAGAACCCGGAATACTCCGACACGCTCTACGTCACCGAGCTCGTCGCCCCCCACACCGTGAACACCATGCCGGAGAAGACCATGGACGCGGTCGCCGACCACGGCGTCATCACCGGCGATACCGTCACCGGCCGCGGCGCGCAATCCCAGGAGATCTTCGACCAGCTCTCCTCGGTCGGCATCGAATTGACCGACGTGTTCACAGTGCTCGAGGATGAAGGCGTCGAAAAGTTCGAGAAATCCTGGCAGGAGCTGCTGGACGCTACCCAGGGACAGCTCGACAGTGCCAAGGGATGATCGCGCAGCAATGACCGAATCGTGGTGTAACCCGCTGCGGGACAAGCGCGACAAGCGCATGCCCCGCATCGCGGGGCCGTGCGGCGTCGTGATCTTCGGCGTGACGGGTGACCTTGCCCGCAAGAAGCTGATGCCGGCCATCTACGACCTGGCCAACCGGGGACTGCTACCACCGACTTTCGCGCTCGTGGGTTTCGCGCGACGGGATTGGGCGAACGAGGATTTCGGCCAGGTCGTCTACGACGCGGTAAAGCAACACGCCCGCACACCGTTCCGCCAGGAGGTGTGGGACAGACTCGCCGAGGGAATCCGGTTCGTCCAGGGAACATTTGACGACGACGAGGCCTTCGGCCGACTGTCGGAGACACTGGGCAAGCTGGACGCCGAACGCGGCACCGGCGGCAATCATGCGTTCTACCTGTCGATTCCGCCCAAGGCGTTCCCCGTCGTGTGCGAACAGCTGCAGAAGTCGGGTTTGGCCCGCCAGCAGGAGGGTCGCTGGAGTCGGGTAGTCATCGAGAAGCCGTTCGGGCACGATCTGGACAGCGCGCGTGAGCTCAACAGCGTGGTCAACACGGTGTTTCCCGAGGAGTCGGTGTTCCGCATCGATCATTACCTCGGCAAGGAAACCGTGCAGAATATCCTGGCCCTGCGGTTCGCCAACGAACTCTACGAACCCATCTGGAACGCGCACTACGTAGACCACGTGCAGATCACCATGGCCGAGGACATCGGGTTGGGCGGCCGGGCCGGCTATTACGACGGAATCGGCGCCGCGCGCGATGTCATCCAGAACCACCTGATCCAGTTGCTGGCGCTGACAGCGATGGAAGAGCCGGTCAGTTTCAACCCCCACGAATTGCAGGCCGAGAAGATCAAGGTTCTCTCGGCGACCCGCCCGATGCAGCCGTTGGATCTGACCACCGCCCGCGGCCAGTACACCGCGGGCTGGCAGGGCAGTGACAAAGTGCCCGGCCTGCTTGACGAGCAGGGCTTTTCCAAAGACTCCCGCACCGAGACTTTCGCAGCGATCACCCTGGAAGTCGACACTCGCCGCTGGGCGGGGGTGCCGTTCTTCCTCCGCACCGGAAAACGACTGGCCCGCCGGGTGACTGAGGTCGCGCTGGTGTTCAAGCGGGCCCCGCACCTGCCGTTCGACAGCAGCATGACCGAGGAACTCGGCAAGAACGCGTTGGTGCTGCGGATTCAACCCGACGAGGGAATCACGACGCGGTTCGGTTCCAAGGTTCCCGGCAGCGCCATGGAAGTCCGCGATGTCAACATGGACTTCTCCTATGGGTCGGCATTCGCCGAGGACTCCCCGGAAGCCTACGAACGCCTGATCCTCGACGTGTTGCTCGGCGAGCCATCTTTGTTCCCCGTCGATGCCGAGGTCGAATTGTCCTGGGAGATACTCGATCCAATCCTGGAGAACTGGGCTCGAAACGACAAGGCCGGAGCCGGCCCCGACCCGTACGCAGCCGGCACCTGGGGCCCGCCCTCGGCGTCGGAGATGGTGCACAGGGTGCAGCGGGAATGGAGGCGGCCGTAATGATCATCGAGCTTTCAGATACGACCACCAATGAAATCAACGCCAAGATCATCGGTCTTCGAGAACAAGGCGGGGCGCTGGCCTCGGGCCGGGTGCTGACGCTGGTGATAGCGCCGGACAGCGAAGAGACACTCGACAGTGCGATAGCGGCGGCCAACCTCGCCAGCCGTGAGCACCCGTGCCGAGTGATCGTCGCGCTGACCGGCGACCGCGGCAAGTCGAAAGCCCGACTGGACGCCGAACTCCGGGTGGGTCGAGATGCCGGCGCAGGCGAAGTCGTGGTGCTGCGCCTGCACGGCGAACTCGCCGATCACGCCGACAGTGTGGTGTTGCCATTTCTACTACCCGACACTCCGGTGGTCGCGTGGTGGCCCACCTCAGCCCCGGCGGTGCCCGCGCAGGACCGGTTGGGCAGGCTGGCTATCCGGCGGATCACCGATGCCACCAGAGCCCCGGACCCCCTGGCCGCGCTCAAGGACCGGCTGCCCGGCTACGCCGCAGGCGATACCGACGTGGCGTGGAGTCGCATCACCTACTGGCGAGCTCTCTTGGCCTCGGCGATCGACGAGCCACCTCATGAACCCATCGAATCGGCGTTGGTTTCCGGACTGGAGGCCGAGCCCGCGCTCGACATTCTGGCGGGCTGGCTGGCGAGCAAGATCGAAGGCACCGTCACCCGCACGGTGGGCACGCTCAAGGTGGAGTTGCATCGGGCCAGCGAGACCGTCACGCTCAGCCGCCCACAGGAGGGACTGACCGCGACGCTGAGTCGCACCTCACGTCCGGTGGCACTGATTCCGTTGGCGCGCCGCGATGTTCCGGAGTGCCTGGCCGAGGAGTTGCGTCGACTCGATGCCGACGAGATCTACCACGAGGCGCTGCAGGGAATTGCCGAGGTCGTGTATCGGTGACACCAATCGTCGAAACCTATTCCGACACTGCTGCGTTAGTCGCAGCCGCAGGAGACCGCCTGGTCGGCGCAATCGCCGACGCCATCGCTGAGCGGGGCCAGGCGGCGATAGTACTGACCGGCGGCGGCACAGGTATCGGGCTTCTCCAGCGGGTCGGTGAGCGCCGCGCCGAGGTCGACTGGGAGAAAGTCCACGTGTACTGGGGCGATGACCGGTTCGTGCCCTCAGACGATGACGAGCGAAACGACAAGCAAGCCTTCGAGGCACTGCTGGGGCACGTCGACATCCCAGATGCCAACGTGCACGCAATGCCCGCCAGCGACGGCGAGTTCGGTGACGACCTCGACGCAGCCGCGCGCTGGTACGACCAGCTGCTGGCCGCCACTGTCGACGCACCCGAGCCGGAGTTCGACGTGCACCTGCTGGGGATGGGCGGCGAGGGCCACATCAACTCGTTGTTCCCCCATACCGCGGCCGTGCGCGAAGCCGAACGGTTGGTCGTCGGCGTGGCGAACTCCCCCAAACCACCGCCGCGCCGAATAACGTTGACGCTGAATGCGGTTCAGCGATCCCGGGAGGTGTGGCTGGTGGTTTCCGGAGCCGCCAAGGCGCACGCGGTGGCCGCGGCGGTCGCGGGCGCGGACCCGGTCGACATCCCCGCAGCAGGCGCGGTGGGCCGAGAGGCCACCGTGTGGCTGCTCGACGAGCAAGCCGCGGCCGAGCTGCCGGGGGGGCTCTGATTCCGAAGGTCGTGCGGCTGCTCAACGAGAAGTCGACGACGGGGGCTCGATCCGACCCCAGCGCCTCATATAGCCCATCCTGGCGCTGGCGTCGCGGGAGACACGGACCATCATGGCCCGTTCGCGCTTAACCACTGCGTTCATGGTGAGCGCCATCAGCACCACAATGACGGTTCCGATAGCCATCATGGCCAACGGCGTGAGTAGCAGATCGTGGAACTGGATTGCGTTCATGCACTGTCTTCGTAGCGGTGCCCGGGCTGGATGGCGCGAGAACAATGACGTTCATCGGCACGCCGGCGTCCCACCACCACCGTGGAAGGGACCGGGCTAGGCCACCTCATGATGGGCGAACACACCCGACTCATCGGCGGCACACGTCATACTGGCCGACATGACAGACAAGGCCGGCAGAGCAACGGTGCGGACCGGCGGTGAGCGAATAAGGAAGCTCGCGCAGGCGGCGCTGAACGCCGACGTCACCGTCGAGCATGTCGACACCATTCTCGAGAACCTGAGCGAGACACTGCAAGACCTCAACAACTCGACGGCCAATCTCGACGCCACCCTGGTGCGGTTCAACGACACCATCAGCAGCATCAACGAGTTGGCGCCGGTGCTGCTCGGCTTGGTCGACCGCCTGGAAGGGATCGTTTCCCGCGTCGAACGGATTGTGGGCATCGGCGAATCAGTGATCTCGCCGCTGACGGCCACCGATCACGCGATTCGAGGAGCGGTCACCAGGTTGCGCCGAACGACCGGGCTGTAACACCGGACCGCGCACCGACGTGCGCTACCCGCTGTTGCGCAGAGCAGTAGCCAATCCACTCATGGTCAACAGGATTCCGCGCTGCACGAGTTCGTCGTCATCGCCCGAGCGGTAGCGACGCAACAGCTCGACCTGCAGATGGTTGAGCGGCTCGAGGTACGGGAACCGGTTGAACACCGACCTCGCCAGCGCCGGGTTGTCCGCCAACAGGTCGTCCTGCTCGGTGATCAGCTTGTGCATGCGGATCGTGCGTTCATGTTCGTCGACGATCATGTCGAACACCCGCCGCCGCAGCGCTTCGTCGTCGACCAGTTCCGCATAGTGCGCGGCCAGGCCCAGATCCGATTTGGCCAAAACCTGCGCCATGTTCGACAGCACGGTCGCGAAGAACGGCCACCGCCGGTAGAGGTCCCGGAGGACCTCCAGGCGGGCCTCCTCGGTTTCGGGACCGTCGGCGATCCACTCCTCGAACGCCGTTCCCGTGCCGTACCAACCCGGCAACATCACCCTCGACTGGCTCCAGGCCAGCACCCACGGGATCGCTCGCAGGTCGGAGATGGAAGTGGTCGGCTTGCGCGATGTGGGCCGGCTACCGATGTTGAGGGCGCCGATCTCACTGACCGGCGTCGACGCCTTGAAGTACTCCACGAAACCCGGCGTCTCGTGGACGAGTTCTCCGTACGCCCGCTGCGCGCGTGCCGCCAGCTCGTCGAGGACCTGGTAGGCGCGTCCGGAAAGCTCTCCGAGACCTTCGGTGTCCAGAAGCGTCGCTTCCAGGGTCGCGGCCAGCAGCGTCTCGAGGTTGCGATGAGCGATCCTGGGCTCGGCGTACTTCGCCGCGATCACTTCGCCCTGCTCGGTGATCCGCAGGGAACCCCGCACCGCGCCGGGCGGCTGCGCGAGAATGGCGTCGTAGCTCGGGCCACCGCCGCGACCCACGGTGCCGCCGCGGCCGTGGAACAGTCTCAGCCGGATGCCCGTCGTGCGGGCCGACTCGACCAGGTCGAGCTCGGCGCGGTACAACGCCCAGTTCGCGGCCAGATACCCACCGTCCTTGTTGGAATCCGAATAGCCGAGCATCACCTCCTGGCTGTCGCCGCGCGCAGCGACGACCGCGCGGTACAACGGGAGGTCCAGCGCCTCTTCCAGAATCGAGGCCCCCCGCTGCAGGTCGTCAATGGTCTCGAACAACGGAACGACCCCGACGGGGGCGTAGAGGTGGCCAGCGGACGCGTCCAGTAGTCCGGCCTCCTTGAGCAGCAGGGCCGCTTCGAGCATGTCCGAGACCGACTGGCACATCGAGATGATGTAGTTCGGCACCGCCTGGGGCCCGAAGACTCGGACGGCCCGCGCGGCCGCGGCGACGATGTCGAGTTCCTTGCGGGCCAGCTCCGAGAGGTCGGCATCCGGGCCGGTCAACGGCCGGCGGGTAGCCAACTCGCCGACCAGTAGGGAGACCCGCTCCGGTTCGCTCAGCGAGGTGTAGTCGGCATGCACCCCGGCCCACGCCAGCAGCTCGGTGACCACTTCTTCATGGACATCAGAGTTCTGCCGCAGATCAAGACCCGACAGATGGAACCCGAAGACGCGCACCGCTTCTCGTAGCCTTGCCAGTCGGTCATCGGCCAGCACCGCGCTCCCGTTGTGCCGAAGCGAAGCGTCGACGGAATCGAGATCGGCCAGCAGTTCACCGGGGGTCACGTAGGGCTCCATGCCGAGGTCGATTTCGTGTTCGGGTTGCTGGTCGAGGATCCGCTCGGCGGTTGCGGACAACCGGGCGTGGATCACCCGCAGCGCCCGGCGGTAGGGCTCGTCGGCGCGGGCGGGTTCGTGGCATGCTTCGGCCAGTTCCGCCAGCTCATCGCTGACGTGCACCAGCCGCAGCGACATCGACAGCTCCTCTGCCAGCGTTCTGAGCTCGACGAAGTAGTGCGCGAATGCGGTGTATGCGGCACGTCCGGTCGCCAATCTGACGACGTCGGCGGTCACATTGGGATTACCGTCGCGATCCCCACCGATCCACGATCCGGGGCGCAGGATCGGCTCATCCAACAGTCCCGCACCCGGCCAGCGTGCCTGGAAAGCTGCCCGGACCTCAGCATTCACTTGCGGGATCACGTCGAAGAACGCCGCCGGGTAGTAGCGCAGGCCCGTTTCGATCTCGTCCTGAATCTTGAGCCGGGACAGCCGGATCAACGCGGTCTGCCACAGCGTCAGGATGTGGCGGCGCAACTCGCGCTCGACGTCGCGGCCGTCCTCGGTTTTGTCGTGGCCGTGCAACCGAAGACGCATCAACTCGGTGATGCGGTGCTGGGTGTCAAACACCGTGCGCCGCCGGGTTTCGGTGGGATGGGCAGTGATGACCGGTGCGACCAAGGCGCCGACAAGGGCATCGGTGACGGCGTCCGAATCCAGCTCCGCGGCGTCGAGTTTCACGTAGGTGGCGGCCAGGCTGCTGTCCTGGGGTGGCGCGCCTGAGCCCTCGTGGACAGCCCGGCGACGCTCGCGGTGGATGTCTTCGGCGACGTTGGCCAGTAGCGCGAAATGGGTGAAGGCGCGGATGACGGGGATGGCCTGGTGAATGTCGACTCCGTCGAACAACGTGGCCAATTCGGCGCGGTCGATCTCCGAGCGACGCACCCGAAACGACTCCACCCGGGCGCGTTCGACGAGTTCGAACACCGTATCGCCGTTCTGCTCCCGCACCGTCTCGCCCAGGATCGCTCCGAGTAGACGAATGTCTTCTCGCATGGGTTCGGTGGCTTCTCGGCCGACCTTGGTGCGGTGTACCGCCCCGATCGGATCGAGGGCAGCGTCGGGCGTGGGCAGGGAAGGCTGGGCCATTGCTCGATTATCCGGCGTGCCAGTCCGGCCCGCACGACGAGGCCGGTCAGGCACGATGGGACGGTGACCGATACCGCCACCGTCTTCCCCGCCCACAAGGTGATCACGATGGATCCGGCCTGCGCCGACGCGACGGCGGTGCTGGTTACCGGCAATCGCATCACCGCCGTCGGAGACGCCGACGAACTGGCAAGCCTGCCTGAGGTGCGAGTTGACACCAGCCTCGCCGGCGCCGTGGTACTCCCCGGACTCATCGATCAGCACCTGCACCCGGTTCTGGGAGCGAGCACGCTGGTCACCGACGTGATCGCCACCGAGGACTGGGATCTGCCGGGCCGGATGTGTCCTGCTGCAACCACCCAGGACGAGTACCGACACCGGCTGCGCGATGTCGAGCAGGCGATGACTGGCACCGACGAGTGGCTGTTCAGTTGGGGATATCACAAGCTGTGGCACGGGCACCTCGACCGCTCTGTACTGGACGGGATCAGCCGGAGCCGCCCGATCGCGGTGTGGCAGCGCAGCTGTCACGAATGGTTCCTGAACTCAGCGGCCATCGCCGCCCTGGGGATCACGGCGGACGCGATGGCCGGGCACGGGGCGGCGAGCGCGATGGTCGACATCGAATCCGGGCACTGGTGGGAATCCGGCATGAACCTGTTGTTTCCCGCTCTGGCGCCACACTTCATGACCGAGGAGCGGATTGCGGCGGGCCTGCGCCAGATGGTCGCCTATCTACGGCGCAATGGTGTCACTGCGTTCAACGAGCCGGGCATCATGTGGGGAATCGAACCGTGGCAGCTCTACCAGGACATCCTCGGTGCCGCCGAGACGCCGATGACATCGACGTTCCTCGTCGACGCACGCAGCCAGGCCGATTCCGGGATGGCTCCCGAGGATGCGGTTGCCGATGCCGAGCGCCAGGTCGCGGGCGCCTGCGAAGGTAAGGTTCGGCTGCTTCCCAAACAGGTGAAATTGTTCGCCGACGGCGCGATCATCAGTCAGCTCATGCAGATGCGGGAGCCCTACCTCGATGACCACGGTCATCCCGATCTCTGCCATCACGGCGAATGGATGATGCAGCCGGACACCTTCCGTGCGTTCGCCCGCGTGTACTGGAATGCCGGCTGGCAGTTGCACATTCACGTCAACGGTGACGCAGCGCTGGATCTGGTGCTCGACACCATCGAGGGCTGCATGGCCGAGCACCCGCGCGTCGATCATCGATCTGTCATCGTGCATTTCGCCAATTCGACCGAGGAACAGATCGACCGCATCGCCGCGGTGGGCGCTATCGTCTCGGCCAACCCCTACTACCCCGTCGGCTTCGCCGACAAGTACGCCGCGCATGGTCTGGGCCCCTCGCGTGCCGACGCCATGGTGCGCGCAGCGTCGGTGCTGCGGCGCGGCATCCCGCTGTCGTTTCATTCCGACCTGCCGATGGGTCCCGCCGCTCCGCTGACGCTGGCCTGGTGCGGGGTCAACCGCATCACCCCCAGTGGTCGCGTCGCGGGTCCTGAGCACCGCATCTCCGTCCATGACGCCCTGCGGGCGGTCACGATCGAGGCCGCCTACTCCTGGCGGATGGAGGACGAGCTAGGCACCATCACCCCGGGAAAGCTGGCCAACTTCACTGCACTCGGGGCCGATCCGTATGCCGTCGACCCTGAACGGCTCAACGAGATCCCGGTGCTGGGTACCGTCTACGACGGTCGGTGGTTTCCGCTCTGACCTGGCCGGCGCGATTTAGCCGTACTTGATCGACAGCGCCATGCCCACGATGGAGACGACCCAGATACCGACGACGAACAGTGTCAACCGGTCCAGGTTCTTTTCGACCACCGTGGAGCCCGACAAGCTGGATTGCACGCCGCCACCGAACAGGCTGGACAGGCCGCCGCCCTTGGCGCGATGCAGCAGAACCAGGAGCACGATCAGCACACTGGTCGCGACCAGGACGATCTGCAGGCCTAATTGCATGGGCGCCAGACTACAGGTTGTGCCTGGTCGGTCCCACTCAGGGCAGGGGCCCGCCGGCGGCGATCGCCGACAGCGTGGCGAACTGCTCACTGTCCAGCGACGCGCCGCCCACCAGGGCGCCGTCGACGTCTGACTGACCGGCTATCTCGCCGATGTTCTTGGCATTGACCGATCCGCCGTAGAGCACCCGCACTCGGTTGGCGATCTGGGGCGTTGCGAGGTTGCCCAACTCGCTCCGGATCGCCTCACAGACCTCCTGCGCATCGGCGGCGCTGGCGACGCGACCGGTACCGATCGCCCATACCGGTTCGTAGGCGATGACCGATTTGCCGATTTGTTCGGCCGACAGCCCCGCCAGCGAGCCCCGCAGTTGGTTGACGTTGTATTCGACGTGGTTGCCGGCCTCGCGGACATCAAGGTGCTCGCCGATGCAGATGATCGGGGTCAACCCGTGCTTGAGCGCGGCGAGCGCCTTCGCGGCGACCAGGGCGTCGCCCTCGTCATGGTAGGTCCGCCGCTCCGAGTGGCCCACCACGGCGAACGTGCAACCGAGCTTCGCCAGAAAGGCGCCGCTGATCTCGCCGGTATAGGCCCCCGAGTCGTGCTGGGACACGTCCTGCGCTCCGTAGGTGAGCCGCAGTTTGTCTCCGTCGATGAGGGTCTGCACGCTCCGCAGGTCGGTGAACGGCGGGATCACCGTGACGTCGACTTTGTCGAAGTATTTGTCCGGCAACGAGAAAGCGATCTTCTGCACCAAAGCGATAGCCTCGAAGTGATTGAGGTTCATCTTCCAGTTGCCAGCGATCAGCGGCTTGCGCGACACGAGGGTCTCCTAGGTCTGAAGGTCAGGATTGCTCTAGTACTTGAATACCGGGCAATTCGGTGCCCTCAAGGTATTCCAGCGACGCACCACCTCCGGTGGAAATGTGCGAAAACCCATCCTCGGGCAGGCCCAGTTGACGGACGGCGGCTGCTGAGTCCCCGCCGCCCACCACACTGAAAGCACCCTTGGCGGTGGCCGAGATGATGGCTTCGGCAACGCCCTTGGTGCCGGCTGCGAAGGCGGGGAACTCGAAGACCCCCATGGGGCCGTTCCAGAAGATCGTCTTGGCGTTGGACAACAGCGCGGTGAACCGCTTCACCGATTCCGGTCCCACGTCCAGACCCATCTTGTCGTCGGGAATCTGATCGGCGGCCACCGTTTCCGGCGCCGAATCGGCCGAGAACTTCTCCGCCACCACGACGTCGACCGGCAGATGCAGAACATCGCCATAGGTATCGAGCAGTTTGCGGCAGGTCTCGATCATGCCCTCTTCGAGAAGAGAGCTCCCCACCGAAAAACCCTGTGCAGCAAGGAATGTAAAGCACATCCCGCCGCCGATCACCAGGCTGTCGGCCTTGGTGGCCAGCTTCTCGATCACAGCCAGCTTGTCTGAGACCTTCGATCCGCCCAGCACCACAGCGTAGGGCCGTTCACCCGCGGCGGTCAGCTGCTCCAGCACCTTGACCTCGGTTGCCACCAGCGTGCCCGCGTAGTGCGGCAGCAATCCGGCGACGTCGTACACCGAGGCCTGCTTTCGATGCACCACACCGAACCCGTCCGACACAAAGGCGCCGGCTGCGCCGTCCGGGGCGGCCACGAGTTCACTGAGCTCGCCGGCCAGGGAGGCGCGCTCGGCGTCATCCTTGCTGGTCTCCCTGGCATCGAATCTGATGTTCTCCAGCAGCAAGATGTCGCCGTCGGTCAGGCCCTCGGCGCGGGCCAATGCGTCACTGCCCACCGGCGAGCCATCGGGGCCACCGGCCAGTTGGACGTGACGGCCCAGCTCCTTCCCCAGCGCCGCGGCCACCGGGGCAAGGGATAATTTCGGGTCCGGCTTGCCCTTGGGTCGGCCCAGGTGTGCGGCCACGACAACTTTGGCACCGGCGTCACTCAGCGCCTTCAGCGTCGGCGCCGAGGCGATGATCCGGCCCGGGTCGGTGATGTTGCCATCGCCATCGAGGGGGACGTTGAGATCGGAGCGCACCAGCACGCCCCGCCCCGCAACCCCCTCGGACAGAAGGTCATCGAGAGATTTGATGGACGACGAAGCCATCGGATTTACAACGACTTGCCGACCAGGCCGACCAGGTCGACCAGGCGGTTGGAGTAGCCCCACTCGTTGTCGTACCAGGAGACGACCTTGGCCTGGTTGTCGATGACCTTCGTCAGTCCCGAGTCGAAGATCGAGCTGTGCGGGTCGGTGACGATGTCACTGGACACGATCGGCGCATCGTAATACTTGAGGATGCCCTTGAGCGGGCCTTCGGCCGCGGCCTTCATCGTGGCGTTGATCTGTTCGGCGGTTCCGGGCTTGGCCAGTTCTACGGTCAGGTCGGTTGCCGAACCGGTAGGGATCGGCACCCGCAGTGCGTAACCATCCAGTTTGCCTTTGAGCTCGGGCATCACCAGCCCGATGGCCTTGGCCGCGCCGGTGGAGGTGGGCACGATGTTGAGTGCGGCGGCGCGCGCCCGGCGCAGATCCTTGTGCGGACCGTCCTGCAGATTCTGGTCCTGGGTGTAGGCGTGGATGGTGGTCATCAATCCCCTGACGATGCCGAACTCGTCGTTGAGCACCTTGGCCATCGGCCCCAGGCAGTTGGTGGTGCAGGACGCGTTGGAGATGATGTTCTGGCTGCCGTCGTACTTGTCCTCGTTGACGCCGAACACGACCGTGATGTCCTCGTCCTTGGCCGGCGCGGAGATGATGACCTTCTTGGCGCCGGCCTCGAGGTGTCCGCGCGCCCGCGCGTCAGTGAAAATACCGGTGGACTCGACGACGACATCTACCCCCAAGTCTCCCCACGGAAGCTCAGGCAGCGGCCCTTTGTGCTCGAGCGCCTTGATCTTGATATCGCCGACGACGATGGTGTCGTCGCCCTCGAGGCTGACGTCATAGGGCAGCCGGCCCAGGATCGAGTCGAACTTCAGCAGATGAGCCAGCGCGGCATTGTCGGTGAGGTCATTGACGGCCACGATCTCGATGTCGGTGTTCTTTCCCCCGGCTCGCTGCGCATCCAGCGCGCGAAAGAAATTGCGTCCGATGCGGCCGAAGCCGTTCACGCCTACCCGGATCGTCACGTGTCTCTCCTTCTTGTATCTGCTCAACTGCCCAATATCTGTTCAACTGCTGTATCTGTTCAACTGCTGAGTTCGATCTTGTTGATGCGATCAGCGAACTGCTCGTCAACCAGCCTAGTGCTTGGCGGTACCCCGGCGCGCGGCCTGTCCCGAGCCGACCTCAGAGCGCTCCCAAACTCTGGTCGACGTAGGGGTTGCCCAGCCATTTGCGCCGGATTCGCTGCAACGTGCCGTTCTCTTCCAGCTCGGCTTGAGCATCCCGGAGTCGGCGGGCGAGGGTCTGGTCACCCGGCGCCACCGCGATCGCGATGTGCTCCACCGAAAGGCCGCGCTGCACCACCTGAACACCCGGGCTGACGCGCTGTACTTTCTTCACCGCCTCGGTCAGCACCGGAGCCAGCGCCATCACGGCATCACAGTCGCCGGTGCTCAGGTCGGTGATCGCCGCGCCCAAGGCGCCGCGGTCGTAACGGCGCAACTTGGCGGCCTTGCCTTCGGCGACAAGACGCTCGGCGATCGGCTCACCGGTGTGGCCGCGCTGCACACCGAGGGTCAGACCCGCCAAATCGTCGACGCCGTGCAGGTGCGGCCGCCGACCGGTGTCGACGGCCAGCGCCTGCCCAGAGATCAGGTACGGCGCAAGGAACTCCGCCTTGCGCCGGCGGCCCGGTGTCACGGTCGCGCCCGTGGCGACGCAGTCATAGCCGCCGGCGCCGAGTCGATCGAAGATTCCGTCCAAATCCCCGCAGCCGGATCCCTCGATACCCCGGTACGCCACGAACTCGACGGACTCGCCGAGCGCACCGGCAAGTTCGGTCATCAGCTCAATGTCGAGGCCGGTGTCGCCCGGCATCGCATTGAAGGGCGGGTCCGGGTAGGCCGCCCCCACTGTGAGGCCGGCCTCCACGATCAGGCGTCTTCCAGAAGATCCGGAGTCACGGCCGACTCGGTGTCGGGCACACCGGACTGTTTGGCTTTGCGGTCTGCCATCGATAGCAGGCGTCGAATGCGTCCTGCCACAGCATCTTTAGTCATCGGCGGATCGGCCAGCCGACCGAGTTCCTCCAGCGATGCCTGCCGGTGGGCGACGCGCAGGCTGCCCGCGGCGGCCAGGTGGTCAGGCACCGAATCACCGAGAATCGCCAGCGCACGTTCCACCCGCGCTGCGGCGGCTACCGCGGCACGCGCGGATCGGCGCAGGTTGGCGTCATCGAAGTTGGCCAGCCGATTGGCGGTCGCCCGCACCTCGCGGCGCATCCGCCGCTCCTCCCAGGTCAGCCGGGTGTCCTGAGCGCCCATACGCGTCAGCAGCGCGCCGATCGCCTCGCCATCGCGGACCACCACCCGGTCGCTGCCGCGTACCTCGCGGGCCTTCGCGCTGACGCCGAGGCGCCGGGCCGCGCCGACGAGTGCCAACGCCGCCTCGGGGCCGGGGCAGCTGACCTCCAGCGCCGACGAACGTCCCGGTTCGGTGAGCGACCCGTGCGCCAAAAATGCTCCGCGCCAGGCGGCCTCGGCGTCCGCAACACTGCCACCGACCACCTGGGCGGGCAGGCCACGCACCGGTCGGCCCCGCAGGTCGAGCAGGCCTGTCTGCCGCGCCAGCGCCTCACCGTCGTTGGCGACCCGCAACACGTACCGCGTGCTCTTGCGGATACCACTGGCAGACAGCACGTGGACCACCGCGTTGTAGCCGTACAGATCGTAGATGTCCTTGCGTAGCCGACGCGCGATGACGCCCAGGTCTACCTCAGCTTCAACCACCACCCGCCCGGACACGATGTGCAGCCCGCCGGCGAAACGCAGCAGGGAAGCCACCTCGGCTCGGCGTGCGCTCACCGAATTCACCACTAACCGGCTGAGCTCATCCTTGACCTCGGCTGTCATCGCCACGGGTCGTCACCTCTCGGTCCGTTCGCTGTCGGTGCGGGCGCAGTCGGCGGTGTCGTCTGGGTCGGGCCGGTCGCCGCCATCGGCCGCCTGCGAACCCCTTCCAGCGCCGCGGCCAACTTCGCCGGGTCATGTAAAGGTGTACCAGGTCGGGAAACTTCAGCATATTCAACGTGGGCGTCCAGGATGCCGGCGGTCCGGCGCAGTTGCTCCCGCTCGCGGTCGCTCGGCACCCGGCTCGAATCGACGATGATGTCATCCACGGTGAATTGCGGCGCGTGTTGGGCGAGCACGTGGATATGTCGCTCGACGGAGAAACCCGCCGTCTCCCCCGGCTCGGCCACCAAGTTGAGCACCAGGGCACGTCGAGCCGTGGTCGCCTGTAATGCCGCCGCCAGCTGCGGCACCAGGACGTGCGGGATGACGCTGGTGAACCACGAACCCGGTCCGAGCACCACCAGGTCGGCGTTCATGACCGCATCGACCGCCTGCCGGGTCGCGGGCGGATCGCCCGGCAGTAGCCGCACTCTGCGGACCTTGCCCACGGTGGTGGCGATCGCCACCTGACCGCGGATCGCACGGCTGACCCGGGGGTCGGACTCCAGACCCACGACGTCGGCCTCGATGCCGAGCCCAACCGGGCTCATCGGGAGCACCCGGCCATTGACCCCCAGAACGCGGCCCAGTTCGTCGAGCGCCGCGACCGGGTCTGCGAGCACCTCCATGAGCCCCGCCAGCATCAGGTTGCCTATCGGGTGGCCCGCCAGCGCGCCGCTGCCGCCGAACCGATGCTGGATGATCGTCGCCCACAACCTGCCTTGCGGGCTGTCGGAAGCCAACGCTGCCAACGCCATTCGGAGATCCCCGGGTGGTACCACATCCAATTCGCTGCGCAGCCGGCCAGACGAACCGCCATCGTCGGCGACCGTGACTACCGCGGTGACATACGGGGTGATCCGGCGCGCCGCCGATAGAGTGGCGTAGAGCCCATGGCCGCCACCGAGCGCGACGATGCGTGCGCTCATTCGCGACCCAGATCCCGGTGCAGCACCCGGACTGTCAAGGAGTCCCCGGCCTGCAGACGATCCGAGAGCGCCTCGGCCATCGCCACGCTGCGATGCTTGCCGCCCGTGCACCCGATGGCGACGGTCATGTATCGCTTACCCTCGCGACGGTATCCCTCAATCACGACACCCAGTAGCCGATGGTAGGAATCGAGGAACTCCACGGCGCCGGGCTGGCCGAGCACGTAGTCGCGGACCTCGGGATGCTGCCCGCTGTGCGGGCGCAGACTGTCAACCCAATGGGGGTTGGGCAGGAACCGGACGTCCATCACGGTGTCGGCGTCCATCGGCAACCCGTACTTGTACCCGAAAGACTCCACGGTGACGTTGGTGTGCGCCACAGTCTCGCCACCGAATGCCCGCTCGATGCTCTCCCGCAGTGCGGGAACCGATAGGTCCGAGGTGTCAATCACCAGATCAGCGGCGGCCCGCACCGGTGCCAGCATCGCCCGTTCCGCGGCGATGCCCTCGGCAAGGGTCTGGTTGCCCTGCAACGGATGACTTCGGCGATTCTGTTCGTACCGGCGCACCAGGATGTCGTCGGCAGAATCCATGAACAGCACCTGCGGCGTGATGTTTCGGGTCGCCAATTCGCTGCGCACCCAGTCCAGGTCGCCGGTGAAGCCCCGGGAGCGCACGTCCATCACCACCGCAAGCTGGGTGATACGTGAACCCGCGGCAAGCCCCAGATCGACCATCTGAGCGATCAGTTCCGGCGGCAGGTTGTCGGCGACGTACCAGCCGAGATCTTCCAGTACCTTGGCCGCGGTGCCCCGGCCGGCGCCGGACAGGCCAGTGACGAGCACCACGTCGATGCCATGGGATTCCAGTGGCCCCCCGGCGCCGGCACTGGCGGCCCCTTCACGCAGTTCCTCGTACATTCCCTGCTCTGTCATCCCGATACTCTGCTCTGATCATTGCCGATATCCGGAGCCGACGCTCCCGAATCAACCTTAGAGTCTTCCTCCGCATCGACTTCGGCAGCTCCGGCAACCATGGAGACCGGCTCGGCTTCCGCGCCCCGCGGGTCTTCGGCCGGACAACCCAGCGCCTCGAGGACGGCCCGCGCCGTCGCTACGCCAATTCCCGGCACCGCGGTGATCTCCTCGAGGCTGGCTTGTTTCAGCCTCGCCACTGACCCGAAGTGGCTGACCAGAGCCTTGCGGCGATGCTCGCCCAACCCGCGCACCGAATCGAGCGCTGACGCGGTCATTCGCTTGGAGCGCTTGCTGCGATGGTAGGTGATCGCGAACCGGTGGGCCTCGTCGCGCACCCGTTGCAGCAAATACATCCCGTCACTGTTTCGCGACAGGATCACCGGCTCCTGCACCGTCTGCTCGTAAGCCGGCACCCACACCTCTTCCAAACGTTTGGCCAGCCCGATCACCGCGACGTCGGCGATGCCAAGATCCTCGAGAACCGCGGCAGCGGCATTGACCTGAGGAGCTCCGCCGTCGACGACGAACAGGTTGGGCGGGTAGGCGAACCTGGCCGGACGAGCGCCGGCGGCAGAACCATCTTCGGGGCGGGCTTCCGCGCCGGAGTGCTGGGCATCGCGCAGGTGGTACTGGAACCGCCGACGGGTCACTTCCGCGATGGAGGCGACGTCGTCGGAACGGCCATCGCCGGCCGCCTCTCTGATCGCATAGTGCCGATAATCGGCCTTCCGCGGCAGTCCGTCCTCGAACACCACCAGAGAGGCCACTACGTCGGTCCCCTGCACGTGGCTCACGTCGACGCACTCGATGCGCAACGGCGCGTCTTCGAGGCCCAGGGCATCTTGAATACTCTGCAGCGCAGAGCTTCTCGCAGTGAAGTCGCCGGCCCGTTTCAGTTTGTGCTGGGTGAGCGCGTCCTGCGCATTGCGCTGGACTGTCTCGGCGAGCGCCCGCTTGTCCCCGCGTTGCGGGACCCGAAGCGAAACCCGCGAACCCCGCAGCTGACTCAGCCACGCCTCCAGCTGCTCGGCGTTGCCCCCCAAAACCGGTACCAGAACCTCCCGCGGCACTGGGTTCGTGGCCTCGTCGACCGCAGCGCCGAGCTCGGCCTGATCGCCGTAATACTGCGTCAGGAACTGTTCGACCAGGTATTCCGTGGTGGACTGGCTCGGCTCACCTGATTTTTCGATGACCCATCCACGTTGCCCGCGGACGCGCCCGCCCCGGACATGGAACACCTGCACTGCGGCTTCCAACTCATCTTCGGCGAAGGCCACAACGTCGGCGTCGGTGCCGTCACCCAACACCACCGCCTGCTTCTCGAGCGCCCGCCGCAGCGCGGAGATGTTGTCGCGCAGCCTGGCGGCCCGCTCGAAATTCAACTCGGCGGCGGCGGCATTCATCTGCTGTTCCATGTCACGGATCAGGCGGTCGGTCTTGCCTGCGAGAAAGTCACAAAAGTCGAGCACGATTTGACGGTGCTCCTGCGCGCTGACTCGACCGATGCACGGCGCTGAGCATTTGTCGATGTAGCCGAGCAGACATGGTCGGTTAATCTGCTTGTGCCGCTTGAACACTCCCCCTGAGCAGGTTCTCGCCGGAAAAACTCGCGTCAGTAGGTCCAGTGTCTCGCGGATCGCCCAGGCGTGCGAGTACGGGCCGAAATAGCGGACCCCCTTGCGGCGTGGACCGCGATAAACCATCAGCCGCGGGTATTCCTCGTTGAGCGTGACCGCCAGCACTGGGTAGGACTTGTCGTCGCGATATCGGATATTGAACCGCGGGTCGAATTCCTTGATCCAGTTGTACTCCAGTTGAAGCGCCTCGACCTCGGTGTTGACAACCGTCCACTCGACCCCGGCGGCGGTTGTCACCATCTGGCGGGTCCGCGGCGCGAGGCCGGCAAGATCGGCGAAGTAGGAATTGAGCCGGCTGCGCAGGCTCTTGGCCTTGCCGACGTAGATGACCCTGCCATGCGCGTCGCGGAATCGGTAGACACCCGGTTGGACGGGTATCGACCCCGGAGCGGGTCGGTACGTCGCTGGATCGGGCACGAACCCCAGGCTACTGCGGCGTCCCGAGGGAGCGAATCGACAGCCACGGAGGCCGCCTGCCCGGGCACGCCGAGGGCCGGCGAAACGCCGCCGAGGGTGGCTGCCACAGAGCTCAGCTCAGCGCGGCGCCGCCACGCGTTGCCGCAAAATCAGCACCGCAGCACGTCGACAGGATCGATCCACGGATTGAGGCCATGCATCGTTGATTCAAAGCCCTGTGAAACGCTACCGACCGTGGCCGACCCAACGAGCATCCCCACCAACAATGCCCAGCCCTGGCGCCGAACGCTGGCCCTCATCGCCCTACGGGTGGCGGCAGTGCTGTGGTTCGTCTGGGGTGTATTCCACGTGATCGTCGGCATAACTGTCATTCAACTGCTGGCCGGTGAGCATCCCGAAGGTGCTCTCAGTTCCGTTCCGGCAGTGGTCGATGTCGAGTTCTTCGGCACCGACTCAACGTTCGCCATCATCGCCTCTCTGCAACAGAACGGCTTCAACCTGGCCTGGTTCGGCCTCATCGTCACGATCGCATCGGTCTTCGTGTGGCGAGTCTGCAAGCTCGCCGTCGTGACAAGCATCGTCGTCGGCGGACTGGCCGATCTCGGCTACTTCCTGTACGTCGACTTACCCGGCTACGCCGAGCCGCCCGGGCCACAGATGACGTACATCATGGTTGCCGCCATCGGCCTCTCTGTGTATGCCTACTTCACCAGCGACAGGTTCGCCATCATCCAAGCCCTCAAAGCGAAATGACGGGCAGCGGCGCGGAAAAGCGAACCTAGCCCAAACCTAGCCCCGGGGATTCGACACAGGAACTCAAACGGGGAAGGGGGAAGTAGGCAAACCCATCGGACAGCACGGTGCGCCCACGAAGCCGGTCACTCGATGTGGGGCTGGTAACGCGCCAGCACGGCGCGAACCCCGTCCATCGCCTCTACTGCACGCCCCTTGTCCACGGCCTGGATGGCCATCACCGCCACGTACTCGTCGTCGGGCAGGTCCAGCCGCGCCCAACGCGCTCCGGGGTGAAATGCCACACCACGAACTTCGCTCCAGGGAAACAGCCGGTAGCCGAATAGATTTCGCACTGCGACCCCGGCCGGCCCGACCCGCAGCCGAGGTCGCGCGAACAGGCACACGAACCCGGCGATGATCGCTCCCACGGCCACAATCGCCACCTGGTCGGCGGTGCGGAAGATCACTCCGGTCGAGGATGCCTTGAGCAGCAGACCGACCACGATGTGCACGGCCAGGATTATCGCCGCCGTGCCGTAGGCAAAAATCGGTGTCAGGTGCGGCTTGACCTCGATGTCCCAGCTGTCGCTGTTGCGTCTTCTCATGAGTTCAGCCCGCGCAATGTGAGCGCGGTGGTCAGTGCCGCGGCTGCAGCCTGAGCACCCTTGTCCTCGACCGATTCCGGCAGCCCCGCCCGATCCAGCGCCTGTTGTTCGGTGTTGACGGTGAGCACCCCGTTGGCGACGGGCGTGGACGTATCCAGCGACACCCGTGTCAGACCCTGCGTGACCGCATCACAGACGTAGTCGAAATGCGGTGTCGCGCCGCGGATCACCACCCCAAGCGCCACCACCGCGTGGTGGTTGGCCGCCAACGCCTGGGCCACCACCGGGATCTCGATGGCGCCCAGCACCCGAACGATCGTCGGATCCGCGATTCCCGCAGCAGCCGCGGTGATTCTCGCTCCCTCGAGCAGTGCGTCGCAGATGGTCTCGTGCCAGGTGCTGGCCACGATGCCCAAGGTGATGTCCGAGGCGTCGATCGTGGGCAACTCGGGGACACCCGCAGCGGGGCTCATACCGCGCCGCCAAACTCTCCGGGCAGGGCCTCGTCGAAGTCCTCCAGGCCGACGAGATCGTGACCCATGCGGTCCCGCTTGGTCATCAGGTACCGAATATTCTCCGCGTTGGCACGCACCGGCAGCGGGACCCGTTCGATGATGTGCAGACCGTACCCGTCCAGGCCGACCCGCTTGGCCGGGTTGTTGGTCAACAGTCGCATCGACCGCACACCGAGGTCGCCCAGTATTTGCGCCCCTATCCCGTAGTCGCGGGCGTCGGCCGGAAGCCCCAGTTTGAGATTGGCGTCGACGGTGTCATCACCGGCATCCTGGAGTTGGTAGGCCTGCAATTTGTGCATCAGCCCGATACCCCGTCCTTCGTGGCCGCGCATGTACAGCACCACCCCGCGACCTTCGTGAGCCACCAGAGCCAGCGCAGCGTCCAACTGCGGGCCACAATCGCAACGACGGGATCCGAACACGTCACCGGTGAGGCACTCGGAGTGCACCCGCACCAGTACGTCATGGCCGTCACCGTGCGGACCGGCGATGTCGCCGCGGACCAGGGCGACGTGTTCGACCTCTTCGTAGATGCTGGTGTACCCAACAGCCCGGAACTCACCGTGGCGGGTCGGGATGCGCGCTTCGGCGACTCGCTCGATGTGCTTTTCATGCTTGCGTCGCCACTCGATGAGGTCGGCGATCGAGATCAGGGCAAGGCCGTGCTCGTCGGCGAAGATCCGCAGTTCATCGGTCTGCGCCATAGCCCCTTCGTCTTTTTGGCTGACGATCTCGCAGATCGCGCCGGCGGGCTGCAGCCCGGCGAGGCGGGCCAAGTCGACCGCGGCCTCGGTGTGACCGGGACGGCGCAGCACGCCGCCGTCCTTGGCGCGCAGCGGCACTACGTGACCCGGCTTGGTGAACTCGCCCGCGCTACTGGCCGGATCGGCCAGTAGCCGCATCGTCGTGGCGCGGTCAGACGCCGAAATACCCGTTCCAACACCACTTTTCGCGTCGACAGTGACAGTGTAAGCGGTACCGTGCTTGTCCTGGTTGACCGCGTACATCGGCAGCAGGCCGAGCCGGTCGCAGACTTCACCGTCAAGCGGCACGCACAGGTACCCCGAGGTGTAGCGGACCATGAAAGCAACGAGTTCGGGGGTGGCCTTCTCGGCTGCGAAGATCAGGTCGCCTTCGTTCTCGCGGTCCTCGTCGTCGATGACGACCACGGCCTTGCCTGCAGCGATGTCAGCCACCGCCCGCTCGACCGAATCAAGCTTCGTCATCTTCACCACCCTGCCGGTCTCGGCGCCAGAACCTACAAAGCAAACAAGTCAATCCCTCGAGGACTGTCCTTCAGTATGAACCACGAGCGAAGACCTGTTATTGCCTGGCGGTCTGCCAACACCGAACGGCCCCGGTCATCCGCAGTATTGTGCGGCGCTCCGGGGCCGAATCTTTGCCGATTCGAATGGCTTTTATCGGTTCGAATGGTGTTGTTGGAGGCGGTCAGGTTATCGGGGGGGTGATCCCGACCGCCTCCACTCAACACGTCCGCAGCGGAGTCTCCATAGCTCCGGCGGGCGCTCTCTCGGGCGCTGACAATGACTATTCGCAAGCTGCCTGAGCGTAACCTGAGAAAGCGCCAAGAGCCGGCCGTGAAACTGGGAAGCGGCCCGCGCATGCCAGTTCCAGCGCTGCTCCAGCTATGCGGGACGATTCGGGGAGAGCAGTCGCTCGACATACTTGGCTATGACGTCTACCTCGAGATTCACCGGTGCACCTACCTCGGCGCGACCCAGCGTCGTCAGATCCAACGTAGTCGGGATCAACGAGACCTCGAACCAGTCGGGCCCCAGCCCGGACACGGTCAGCGACACACCGTCGACGGTGATCGACCCCTTCTGTACGACATAGCGGGATAGCGCGGACGGGAGGGCGACCCGCACCACGGTCCAATGCTCCGAAGGTCTGCGGGACAGAACCTCGCCGGTTCCATCGACGTGACCCTGCACGATGTGCCCGCCCAACCGACTCTGCAGAGCCGCGGCGCGCTCCAGGTTCACCCGGCTCCCGACATCGATGCCGCCCAAGCTCGACCGGTTCAGCGTCTCGTCCATGACGTCGGCGGAGAACGAGCCGTCGGCCGAAACGTCGACAACTGTCAGGCACACGCCGTTGACTGCGATGGAGTCGCCGTGCCCGGTGTCCGATGTCACAATCGGCCCCCGGATGACCAGGCGGGCAGAATCACCGAGGTGCTCCCTGCCGACGACTTCGCCTAACTCTTCGACGATCCCTGTGAACACGGCACCAGCCTAGATGGTCGGAGCACCAGCCTAGATGGTCGGAGCACCAGCCTAGATGGTCGGAGCACCAGCCTAGATGGTGAGAGCACACGCCTAGGTGAAGGTGAAGACGGAACCGGCCAAGGTGAACGCACCCATTACGATGCAGGCATGCAGAACCGCCTTCTGGCGATCTTCGCCGCTCTCGTCGCCGTTGTAGCCCTCGTTGCAGGATGCTCGGATTCGTCGAAGGATTCCGCCAAAGACCTCCCCGACCCGGCCACCCTGCTGACAGCCTCGAGCGAGACCACCAAGGCCCAGACCAGCGCGCACCTCAAGCTCACCGTGCAGGGCCAGATTCCCGATCTGCCGGTCGAAACCCTCGTCGGCGATCTGACCCAGACCCCGGCGGTGGCCGCCAAGGGCACCGCCGACATCATCTTTCTGGGCCAACGGCTGCAAGACGTCGAGTTCGTGGTGTCCGACAGCGACCTCTACGCCGCGATCACCGCAGGGGGCAGCCTGTCGAATTTCGGGCCCGCTTCCGACATCTACGACGTCGCGGCAATCCTGAACCCTGACGTCGGGCTGGCCAACCTGCTGCTGAACTTCTCCGACGCCACCGCCGCGGGCCGCGAGACCGTCGAAGGCGTCGAAACCGTGCGCATCACCGGCAATGTCTCCGCCGGTGCGGTCAACAAGATCGCCCCACAGATCGCGGCGACGGGCCCGGTGCCCGGCACTGTCTGGATCGCCGAGGACGGTGACCACGAGCTCATGCAGGCCCGGCTGGAGCCCAGCCCCGGCAACAGCGTCACCATGACGCTGTCGAAGTGGGGCGAGCCGGTCACCGTCGACAAACCGGCGGTGTGATGCACGGTCTGCCTCCGGCCACCAGGTCGACGCCCGTATTGACGTCCACCAACCGCCGAATCGCGATCAGCGCGGGCAGTCTCGCCGTAGTGCTGGGCGCGCTCGACACCTATGTCGTCGTCACGATCATGACCGACATCATGGCCGACGTCGGCATCGGCGTGAATCAGATCCAGCGGGTCACTCCGATCATCACCGGCTATCTACTCGGCTATATCGCGGCGATGCCGCTGCTGGGCCGGGCTTCGGACCGGTTCGGCCGCAAGATGCTGATCCAGGTGAGCCTGACCGGGTTCGCGGTCGGATCGGTGATCACGGCGCTGTCCACCGATCTGACCGTGTTGGTCCTCGGCCGCATCATTCAGGGCACCGCCAGCGGCGCGCTGCTGCCTGTCACGCTGGCGTTGGCCGCCGATCTGTGGGCGGCCCGCAATCGCGCGGCGGTGCTCGGCGGTGTGGGTGCCGCCCAGGAATTGGGCAGCGTGCTCGGCCCGATCTACGGAATCTCCCTGGTCTGGCTGTTCCAGCATTGGCAGTCGGTGTTCTGGGTCAATGTGCCGCTGGCGGCGATCGCGATGGTGATGATCCACTTCAGCCTGCCGGGGAGGCAGAAGACCGACGAGCCAGAGAAGGTGGACGTGGTCGGCGGCCTGCTGCTGGCCGTAGCACTGGGCCTGGCGGTGATCGGGCTCTACAACCCCAAGCCGGACGGCAAGGACGTGCTGCCCAGTTGGGGACTGCCGGTATTGATCGCCGCGGCGGTCGCCGCCGTCGCGTTCTTCGTCTGGGAGAAATTCGCCCGCACTCGCCTCCTGGAACCCGCAGGTGTGCATTTCAGGCCCTTCCTCGCCGCACTTGGTGCATCGCTGGCCGCCGGGGCCGCGCTGATGGTCACTCTGGTCAACGTCGAGCTCTTCGGTCAGGGCGTCCTCGGCCAGGACCAGAACCAAGCCGCCTTCCTGCTGCTGCGATTCCTGGTGGCGCTGCCCATCGGGGCGTTGCTCGGCGGCTGGCTGGCCACTCGCATCGGCGACCGGATCATCACGTTCGCCGGCCTGCTCATCGCCGCCGGAGGCTATTTCCTGATCTCGCACTGGCCCGTGGACCTCCTGGCGGCACGCCACGACCTCGGCCTGTTCACCCTGCCCACGCTGGACACCGATCTGGCCATCGCCGGCCTCGGCCTCGGGCTGGTGATCGGCCCGTTGACGTCGGCCACGCTGCGGGTGGTACCGGCTGCTCAGCACGGCATCGCCTCGGCAGCGGTGGTGGTCGCCCGCATGATCGGCATGCTGATCGGCATCGCGGCGCTGAGCGCATGGGGGCTTTACCGTTTCAACCAGCACCTGGCCAGCCTTCCGGTCACCACGACCGGCAACACACTCGCCGAACGGTTGTCAGCCGAGGCCGGCAGAATCCGCGAGGCCTACGTGCTGCAGTATGCCGAGATTTTCACCATCACCGCGGTGGTGTGTGTGGTGGGCGCCATGCTTGGGCTGCTCATCGCTGCGCGCGACGATCACGCCGAGGAGGCGAACCCCGGCCCCGAGCCTCAGCAGCGCTCGAGCCCCCGCGCCATGAGCTGAGGTTCGTCGACCGGTCTGGATTTCTCGGTGACCGGTCTGGATTTCTCAGTGATCAGACCCCGCCACACCTCACGGATCACGGCCGTGAAGCTGCGTGCGGGGACCGAGCTGATGTTCAGCCCGTCCTGAAGTGCAGTCATGCCCTTGTCCTTTGTTCATGCGTTGATGCTGTTCATGCGTTGATGCTGTCCATGCGTTGATGCTGTCCATGTCTGGATGCTCAACTTCTCGTGCTCGAAACGATGCGCGACTCAACGGTGAATGCGCTATCTGAACGCCGGGACCCCGAAATGTATGACCGGCTTCTGGCACAAGTGTACCGAGACTGGGGCCCCGAAATCGCCCTCGCCGCCCTCGAAACAGGGTGTGAGACCGAACACCTAGATCGAAAAATATCGTCTTGGGGAACAGTTGGAAACGATTGGATAACAGGCCAATCGCTTTGTGGTTACTAGGCGGGTTTGAGGCTGAGCAGCATGTCCGGCCCCAGGGAATCCGTTCCATCGAACCGCCATCGCTGAGCATGGGCGATGCTGAGCACGCCGACGTCATCGACGGCGGCCATGGGGCCGCCCAGGAGAATCGGCGCGACGTAGGCGAGAATCCGATCGATCGCGCCGGCACGCAGGAACGCACCGGCAAGTGTCGGGCCACCCTCCAGCAGCACATCTGTGCGGTCCGACAGCGCTTTGATGACCTCGTGAGGATCACGGGTGCGGATCACCATCGTCGGGGCGTCGTCGTTTAAAACCTTTGCGTCCAGCGAAATCTCGCGCTCCCCTACCACCACGCGCAGGGGCTGCTTTTCTGCCAGGCTGCCGTCAGGCAGTCGGGCGGTCAGCGTGGGGTCGTCGACGAAGATCGTGCCGGTTCCGACCACGATCGCGTCGGCGGCGGCGCGTCGACGGTGCACGTCGGCTCGTGCCGCCTCGCTGGTGATCCACTGGCTCGTACCATCAGCGGCGGCGCTGCGTCCATCGACGCTGGTGGCGTATTTCCACGTCATATGCGGCAATCCAGTGCGCTGTTTGTGCAGCCATTCCCGCAGTGGGCCTCCGCCAACCGGTTCGGACAACACCCCGGCGGTGACGTCGACCCCGGACTCAGTCAGCCGGGCCGCACCGCCGGCCGCGATTGGGTCGGGATCCGGCACGGCGAAAACCACCGACGACACCTGTGCTGCCACAAGTGCATCGGTGCATGGCGGGGTACGGCCGAAGTGGTTGCAAGGCTCCAGGGTCATGACCGCGGTACCGCCGACCGCCCGACTGCCGGCCCGGCGCAGCGCTAACACCTCGGCATGCGGGCCACCGGCCGGTGAGGTCGCTCCGACACCTGCGACCTCGCCGTCACTATCCAGGATGACAGCGCCCACAGGTGGATTCGGGTAGGTGCGACCTTTGACCTGATCGGCCTGCGCCATAGCCGCCCGCATCGCGGCGTCGAGATTCATAACGCCAAATGTTTGGACGTGTCCGCGGCCTGCCGGCGCAGTGCCGCCACGGCGGCGGCAGGGTCGTCGGCGCTGTATACCGCCGAGCCGGCCACGAAGCAGTCGACACCGGCCTCGGCCGCCTGTTCGATGGTGTCGTCGTTGATGCCACCGTCGATCTCGACGATGACGGTCAGGTCACCCGAGTCGATGAGTCGGCGCAGGATTGCGACTTTGGGCAGGACCCCGGCGATGAACTTCTGACCGCCGAAACCCGGTTCCACGGACATGATCAGCGCGGTGTCGAAGTCTCGCAGGATCTCCAGGTACGGTTCCACCGGCGTGCCAGGCTTGATCGCCAGGCCCGCCTTGGCGCCGGCGGCACGGATGTCGCGGGCCACGCCCACCGGGTCCGCTGTTGCCTCCGCATGGATCGTCACGTTGTAAGCGCCCGCCTCCGCGTAGGGCGGCGCCCAACGCTGTGGATCATCGATCATCAGGTGGCAGTCCATGGGAATGTCGGTGACCTTCAGCAGCGATTCGACGACCGGCAGACCAAGGGTGAGGTTGGGAACGAAATGGTTGTCCATCACATCGACGTGCAGCCAGTCGGCGCCGTGCACCGCGGCTGTCTCATCGGCTAACCGAGCGAAGTCAGCGGCCAGAATAGAGGGCGCTATCAGCGGTTCTGAACCTGTTTTCGGCGCGGCACGCATGACCGTCAGCCTACTTGCAGCGCCGCGGCGAACATCGCGTCGGTACCGTGCCGGTGCGGCCACAGCTGAACGTAGGGGCCGGGCCCAAGATTGTCGGCCGGCGCGAACAACGGCCGTGCGTCCAGCGCCTGAACCTGATGCCGCCGTAGTGCATCGGCGACCACACCGACAGTTTCGACCAGGTGCGGCGAGCACGTCGCATACAGCACCACCCCGCCCGGCCTGGTCAGCTGGATTGCCGATGCCAGCAGTTCTCGCTGTAACTTTCCCAGCTGTGGCACATCACTTGGCTGGCGGCGCCACCGAGCCTCGGGCCGACGGCGCAGCGCTCCCAGACCGGTGCAGGGCGCATCGACGAGCACCCGGTCGAATCCGGGCTCCAGCCCGGACTGGCGGCCGTCCACACACAACACCTCAACCGGCAGGTTCCTGGTGTTCTCCACGACAAGGTCGGCACGGCGCGGTAGCGGCTCTACCGCGGTGACGCCGAAGTCATCGACACCGGCCGCTTGCCCTATCGCGGCCAGCAGCGCCGTCTTGCCGCCCGGCCCGGCGCACAGGTCCAGCCACCGCCCCCCATCGACCCCGTCCAACGGCGCCAGCGTCAACGCCCGGGCCACCAGTTGGCTGCCCTCGTCCTGGACCAGGGCCGTACCGTCGCGGACCGCCGCGAGCGACCCGGGATCGCCGCCGGCCAGATGCACCGCATAGGGCGAATACCGGCCGACGGTGCCGTGTACCTCCCGGGCCAACTCCGCCGCGGTGAACACGGTCGGCCTGGCCGCGAGGTGGACTTCGGGCCGGTCATCGTCGCTGGCCAACAATGCCGACAGCTCCCCCGCGTCGGCGCCCAACGCATCCGCGAAGGCCTGCGCGATCCAGCGCGGATGGGCGTGTGTGAACGCCAGATTGCCCACCGAATCGGTCGACGCCGGCGGCGCGAGCTCTTCGACCCAGTCGCGTTCGTCGCGCGCCGCGATCGTACGCAGCACACCATTGACGAATCCTGCTCGCGCCGTGTCGAATTCGACACCAGCCTGCTCAACGGTGGTCGACACCGCCGCATGGTGACCGACCCGGGTTCGCAGCAACTGGTAGCTGCCCAGCCGAAGCAGGTCCAGCAGCACCGGATCGATCTTGTCGGTCGGGCGGCCCGCAGCCCGCACGATGACCGCATCGAGCAGACCACGCGTCCGGCAGGTTCCGTAGGTGAGTTCGGTCGCGAAAGCCGCGTCACGCCCTTCGATCCCGCGTTCTCGCAGGATCGCGGGCAGCGCCAGGTTCGCGTAGGCGTCGCGCTCGGAGACCGCCCGCAACACATCGAACGCCGCTCGCCGGGCCGGGTCGAGTTCCTTGCGACCGGAGGGACGTCGCTTGCCGGGTCGGCTCATCGCGCACGTTCGCTGTCGGCCAACCGAGCACCGCGGGCCCAGTCCGCGGCGATCATCAGCTTCTTTCCCGGTGGCTGGATGCGGTCCAGCAGAACCGACCCCGATCCGGTGCCCACCCGAACACCCTCACGGGTAGCTCGAATCTCGCCCGGCTCCAGGCCTTCCGGCTCGCCGGCAGCGGCATCGTCGATGAGCTTGACCGGACCCACCTTGAATCGCAGATCCCCGATCATGGTCCAGGCGCCCGGGTGGGGTGTCACAGCGCGGATTCTGCGCTCGATCGCATGCGCGGGCAGATCCCACCGGATCCTGGCGTCATCGACGGTGATCTTGGGTGCGAGGGTTACCCCGTCTGTCGGTTGCGGCACGGCCGTGAGGATGCCGTCGGCGATCCCGTCGAGGGTGGATTCCAGCAGTGCGGCACCCGATACCGACAGCCGGCCCAGCAGATCCCCCGCGGTGTCGGTAGCGCGGATGGTCTCGGTGACCACGCCGTAGACCGGTCCGGTATCCAGACTGCGCTCGATCTGGAACGTGGTCGCACCGGTCACCGCATCCCCGGCCGCGACGGCTGCCTGCACCGGGGCTGCGCCCCGCCACGCCGGTAGAAGAGAGAAGTGCAGGTTGACCCAGCCGTTGCCGGGTACCCCGAGCAGCCCGTCGCCCAGCAGCGCACCGTAGGCAACGACAGCGCAGCAGTCCGGGGCCAGCTCCGCCAACTCGGCAACGAATTCAGCGGAATTGGGACGGGGCGGCCGCAGCAGCGGAATACCCATGGGAACGCACTCGTCCAGGGCAAGTTGTGCCACCGGCGAGGGGGCAGGGCGGCCGCGACGCCCCGCTGCGGCATCCGGACGGGTCAGCACCGCGACGACGTCGTGCCGGGTCGATTCCAGGAGCCGACGCAACGACGGCAGTGCCGGCTCGGGTGTGCCGGCGAAGACAACGCGCACCGAGCCAGTGTAGGGAGCCGTTCACCGGCGCTCCGCGCGGTCCGGCCTATTTCGGCGTCTGGTAGTACTCCCGCTCGGCAACACCGGCCAGCGGGGCGACGAACATCCACGGGATGGTGGTGAGCGACCGATTCAGTGTCGCGACCGCATCGTTGTAGTACTGACGGGCGAACGCCAGCTTGTTCTCGGTGTCAGTCAGGTTTTCCTGCAGGTTCAGGAAGTTGTTCGACGAATTGAGCTGCGGGTAGGTCTGGCCGAGGGCAAGCAGCGGCGCCAGCGCGCTGTCGAGATCCTTCTCCGCGGCGCTGCGCTGAGCGATGGACTTGCCCGTTGTCGCGGCCGTCAGCGCTGCGCGGGCATTGGTCACCTGATCCAGGATGCCCTTCTCGTGCACGGCGAACGTCTGCACCGTATGCACCAGGCTGGGTATCAGCGAAGCGCGCCGGGTGAGCTCGACGTCGATGCCGGAGAGCGCTTCGGCGACCCGGACGTCCGCGCCACGAATCTTGTTGTAGCCGAGCACAAATCCGAGCAGCACCAGTACCGCCAGGATCAGCACGACGATCAACAGGAATCTCACCATGACCCACCTCCTCCACCGCCACCACCACCGCCGCCGCCACCGCTGAAGCCGCCCCCACTCGACGAGGAGGACGACTGCGACGCGGTGTAGGCGCCGATCGACGATGACAGGGCCGATTCGAAACTGTCGAAGTTCGGAACGCCTGAACTTCCGAAGAAACCCCAGCCTGCCGCAGCCGAGGGACCGTACCAATCCGGCTGCGGCGCGGGGGTGCCGGTGGACGCCTGATACTTCTTGGCCCACAGCGCGGCTGCGCCCCCCGCGACCGCGAACGGCACGTAGGCCGAGTACAGGTCTTTTCTGGCCCCGAAGTCGAAACGGGCCTCCGCCGAGTCGGTGGCCAGCATGCGATGGAATCCGCCTGCGCGCGACCACAGCTCACGGCCTGCAGCGGTACGACGAGTGCCGACTCCGGCGTTCCATGACCCCGCCGAGAAGACGAAGAAAGCAGCGAACGGCGCGCCCCACATGGTGGCGGGAAATCCCCACCGGAAGAACGCGCAGATCATCAGAACAAACGCCAGCGCGTTGGCGGCGCGGACCCAGAGTTCCTTGTTGCGCTTGACCATCAAGCCGTCGGCCAGGGCCCATTTCTCGACGGCCTTGACCATGTCGGTCTTGGCGGTGCTGAGCTTCTCGCCCGACTTGACCGTCTTCTTGGCCTCGAACAGGGCACCGGCACGGTCCACCTTCAGCGCCGAGGCCACCGCTGCGCTGACCGAATCGACGTCAGCCCACTGGGCCGGATTGCCGACCCCGCGGACATTCCACTGCTTTTCATCGACCTGTTCGAGGGCGACGAGCTTGCGTTCCGCCAGATAGAACAGCGTCGCGGTGAGCCCGTTGTTGGGAACGGCCTCGGTGCGGATGTATTCGGTCTGAACCGGCCCCAACCCGGGCGGCGGCCCGTACTGCAACGGGAAACCCGGCGAGCGCTCGAGCGTCGTGCGATACCACAGCAATCCGCCGAGACCCAAGAGTGCGCTCAGCCCGGCTGCCCAGATCACGCCGGTCACCGACTGCCCGAGAATCGCATCCCAGGCGAACGACCACGGCACGGTGCTCCGCGGCGGAGTGGGGAGGTCCACCCCGGCCCGCACCGTCACCGGTGTGCGGGGAAGCAAGTCGGTGGCCGACAGGGCCACTGTGGTGCCGCTGACGGTCAGGTCGTCGCACGCGCGACCCACCCCGTAGCCCACTGAGCACTGCGCGGCCCCGACTTCGGCGGGAAGGGTGATGGTGATGTCGGCCCGGTCGATGCGGTTGTTCCAGGACGGCGCGATCACGTTCCAGAAAAAAACTGACGGCGCACTCGTGGATCCAGCATCGGAGAACGCTGCGCCGGTGGACTCGGCGAACAGGTTGTCCGCACCGACCTCGCCGGGGTCGAGGACGCCGGGGATGGTGTAGCGAATCTCGAAGACATGGGTTCCGGGTCTGAGCGTGCGATCGGGATCCCCGATCTTGGCCACCCTGAACCGCTCGCCGTCTTCCCACAGCATCTGGTATCGCGCAGGCTTGCCGTCCAGCAGCACCGAGGTGATCTCTGGCGGCTGACGCACGTTGGGGTCGTTCTTGTTGGTGACGTCCCAGTAGCGGAATAGGCCGTGGCGGCCGCCGGGAAACTCCGTGGTGATCGTCTCCACGGAACTCATCTCTCCCGCGCCGTCGATCGAGATGTCGACGTCGTAGTCGGTGATCACCACCGGGTCGTAAACAACCGAGGAGCCCGCTGACTCGGTTCCACCCTGGAAGACCACGGGCCACATCAGCCCAATTCCGATGACAACCAATGGGATCAGCCACTTGAACAGGCGCCTCATGCTCACCCCTCTGTTCCGGTGCCGTCGGGATCACCCTATGTGCAGTGGGTCGATCTGCACATCACAAGCGGCTGAACTGCACGTACACCCTATATCGAACCTCCATTGATTTTCATTCCACCGAGGCAGCTCACTCATGACCAGCCGCCCAAAGGTCGATTACGTACCTCTAGCTCGCCTATACCCCAAAGAACTCACGGGTTCCGGCAAGGGGCACCGGCCTAACAATTAGCCGCCAGGGCCGGTGGGGCAAGTTCAAACAAATTGCGCGCCCTCGCAATTGAGCGATGAAGACTTCGACACCCCGACTGCCAACGCCTTGGCAATCGGCGAAGGGATTGGCGCGGGCCCTCGAGTAACGCGGGCCCTTGAGTAAGCTGGGGCGATGCGATTCTCGGTGTGGCCTGGCGCTGCGCAGCCCTGGCAGGATCTTGTCGCCCTCGCCAGACAGGCGGACACCGGTTTCTGGCATTGCGTGTACGTGTTCGATCACTTCATGCCCAGCGGTTACCTTCGAGAAGACGAGACTGGAATGCTGGAGGCCACCGGGGCGCTCGCAGCGTTGGCGGGTTCCACCTCGCGGGTTCGGTTGGCTCCGCTGGTGCTGTCGATGACTTACCGGCATCCGGCGGTGCTGGCCAACTGGGCAGCGACCGTCGACCACATCAGCGACGGCAGGCTCACCCTCGGATTGGGCGCGGGCTGGCAGGTCAATGAGCACGAACACTACGGACTGGAGCTGGGCCGGCCTGGTGAGCGGGTGGACCGGTTCGCCGAGGGGCTGACTGTTATCCGTGGCCTGCTCAACCAGCCGCGGACAACCTTCGACGGCAAGTACTACCGGCTCGACGACGCACCGTGCGATCCGAAGCCGGTGCAGTCGCCATTGCCATTGCTGATCGGCGGGACCGGCCCGCGAATGTTGCGTCTGGTCGCCCGATACGCCGATGAGTGGAATTGCTGGTCGGCCCCGGGCAGTTTTCGGGAGACTGCCGATAAGTTGGATGTCGCGTGTGCAGAGGTGGGCCGCGACCCCTCGACGATTGTGCGGTCCACTCAAGCATTGATCATCGTGACCGACTCATCAGCGGGCGAACGCCAAGCGGCGGCGATTGCGGAGAAGTCGCCGCTGCCGGTGATTTACGGCCCGCCAGCTCGCATCGTCGAAGCCGCGGCACGCTGGCGCGAGGAGGGCGTGGATGAAGTGATCATCCCTGACCGGGCGATGTCAGTCGACCAGCGCGGCGATGCCTACGACGCACTCGCTGACGCGTTAGGGGAGCTGTCCTAGCCGGGGCTCGGCCGCGTCAGGTTGAGGAGTGACTATCAAAGCTAAGCCTGGCCCGGTGGTGAACTTGCGTAATCCCACGACACGGTTTTGAGGGGCGTCATGCGAATGTAAGCGGCGCCGGGTCTCGGTGTGGTGGGCCATTGGGACTCCGGCACCCCCCGGGCCCGGGCGCCTTCTCTTGCGAGCTGAAGTGCTTCGATTTCTTCGCGGACGATGTGTGCGTGACCCTGGAACATCACTCCCCGGATATCCGCCATCGTGGAGCCGTCTTCGAGCAAGATGCTCACGTTCGGGTTCTTTTCCACGTTGGCAACTTTGCGTGTCCCATCCCGTACGCCCATGATGATGTCGCGGCCAAGGCGAAAGTACCCAAGGGGTACGGTATGCGGAAATCCGTCGTTGTCGATGGTGCTCAGCATGGCCCAGCTTGGGCGGCTATCGAGATACTCCGAAATTTGTTCGTCGCTCAATTTCCGCGGCATCAAACCAGCGTAGCAAGACCGAGCCCGCCGCTATGCGTGGCGGTTCGGCGAAATCAACTTTGGTGCGCCAGCGGCCTCTATAGTCACAGATACTTTGTCGCGCAGAGGATTTCGTCATTTCATAAACCGCCGCGGTCGAAGCGGAAGGCGAAACAACCAGGTCCGCAACGCATCTATGACCACCGGCCGCGACACCGCCATCGATTCTCCCCGACAACATGGCGTTCTACTCGAGACCCCGAAGGGCTGACGTAAGGCCGCATTCATCTGCGGCCCTCAGACCAACAGCGGCACAATGACCAGCGACAACAGCGCCATACCAGCAACGACCGGCCAAAGCGCACCGGCCAGCACAGCGAACGCTACGCGAGTAAGAGGCCTTGCTTCTGTGCTTGGATCGGAGAACGGGATGGCGCCGCCGATCACTGCCAGTGCAATAACGAGCGCGCCGCACAGGTACGTGACGAGCACTTGGATCACCTCAATCTGTTCGCGGGCTACTTCGCTCCATACTGCAGAGATACGCTGTGCTCCACCCAATGGCGGCCTAAGCCCAACCTGTGGAGTCGGTAACGGAACATGCACGGCCAGGACACTTTTCGGATTTGGGTGGGGCCATCTCTAGCTCGTCGGACACGCTGCTGCAATTTCGACGCTCTGAGCGAGGTCAGTTCGTAACGCTGCGTAGACGAGGTCGGAGAGGCGCCGTTTGAGCACCCTAGCGGCGGGTGTGCCATCGGTGCCCTGCAGCCCTTCGGCGGGCCGATCGAGACGCCCGCCATGCAGCGGATCGCAGAGCACGGCGTGCGGTACTCGAACTTCCACACCACCGCATTGTGCTCGCCGACGCGCTCGAGCATGCTCAACGGCCGCAACGCGACATCGAACAACATGGCCTGTATCACCGAGGCATCGGCGGGCTTCCCGGGTTTCTCGGGTCGTATCCCGTTCGAGAACGGCATGATCTCCGAGGTGCTCAATGCGCAGGGGTGGGACACCTACGCGCTGGGCAAGTGGCATCTCACCCCCAGCGACGAGAGCGACGCCTCGTCGTGGAAGGGGCGCTGGCCGCTGGGTCGCGGGTTCGAACGGTTCTACGGCTTTCTGGGTGGCGCGACCCACCAGTGGTATCCAGACCTGGTCTACGACAACCATGCCGTCGAACCGCCCGCTACCCCCGAGCAGGGCTATCACCTGTCGGCCGATCTGGCGGACAAGGCGATCAGATTTGTCCGCGACGCCAAGGCGGTTGCGCCACAGAAGCCCTGGTTCATGTATTTCTGCCCGGGCTGCGCACAAGCGCCCCACCACGTTTTCCAAGAGTGGGCCGATCGCTACCGGGGACGCTTCGATGAAGGCTACGAGGCGATCCGGGAGCAGATCCTGGCCAACCAGAAGCGGATGGGACTGCTGGGCGACCAGGTAGAGCTCTCACCGATCAACCCGCACGGCGAACCGGACGTGACCGGTCCGGACGGCCAGCCCTGGCCCGCACTGGACTTCGTTCGGCCATGGGATTCGCTCAACGACGACGAGCGGCGGCTGTTTAGCCGGATGGCCGAGGCGTACGCGGGCTTCGTGTCCTACACCGATGCCGACCATCTGGAGGAGTCCGAGCAGCTGGATAACACCATCATCGTCGTGGTCTCCGACAACGGTGCCAGTGGCGAGGGCGGCCCCAACGGTTCGTTCAACGAGAACAAGTTCTTCAACAATATCCCCGACACCGTCGAGGAAAACCTCGACCGGATTGACGATCTGGGCGGGCCGAGTGCGTACAACCACTACAACACCGGGTGGGCGTGGGCGTTCGACACCCCGTTCCCCTACTGGAAGCGCTTCGCCGGCTATGAGGGTGGGGTAGCGGATCCGCTGATCGTCTCGTGGCCCGCCGGCATCGCCGCGCGCGGTGAGATCCGCGACCAATACGTACATGCCGTGGATGTGGTTCCCACGCTGTATGACCTGATGGGCGTGGCACCTCCCGAGGTTCTCAACGGCTGGACCCGAATGGCTGCCCAGATCACCGACGATCACATCGCGACCTTTGCCACTGAGTCGACCTGGGATGGCTTGGCCGACGCGCTCATCGACAAGTACGAGGCAATCGCGAGTCGCATCGTCCTCTACAACGCCCTCGGTGATCCTGAGCGTTTCGAGCGTTACGGTCAGGTCGCCCAACGCATATCACTGACGGCGTAGCCAGTTCGGCGGGTTGAAGGTCGAGGACTCCAAACGCCTCAAGCAGCGGGGAAACCCTGCGCCCGCCCTCAGGAGACCCGTATCCAGGGGTCGCAGTTCTCGGTCTTGAAGACCACTGCTGTTTCCGAAATCTTCGCGTACATCGGGCCCAACGAAGAATTCGCGTCGACTATGTCATCAGGACTCGCCGCAGGTGTGCTGTGCGTTGACCATGAGCAAAATGAGATCGGGGACACATTGCCGAAAACAAAAATCAGGGGAGTCGAAGGCCCCTGCGTTTGATAGGTACCCGGCGCAATATCAGGCCCCACCTGAAAGACCCCATTTCCGGGGATTGGGCCACCCGGTTCGGCAAAAACCGGTGCGGCAAACGCGATTGTTGCGGCACAGGCAACGAGCCCGGCCGATGCGCGAAACCCATTCGCTGGGTGCATTTTTCCTTCTCTTATCGGATTTGTCCTAGTTCCAGCGTATGCGCAGGTGCGCTGGAGCACGACATGATTGGTGAAGAATGCCCAACTTTCGCCGCACCTTGCAGGTGACGACTTCGACCGCGCAGTTCCGTCACTCCGGTTCAATTGACTTGATCAACGTGTCCCATATGCCCTACCCCCTGAGCTACGTGTGCAGATTGATTCTCGTTGGGTGTGGCTGCCCAACTTGGGTTTACCGATTGATCACGAGTAGTGATGTGGTACAGCATAATTCAAGTTCAGGGCGAGTCCGCTGGCTAGCCAATCTGCACCGGGTCGATCTGCACACGAACGGGCTCCTGATCGTGGCGCGCACTCTGGATCGCGCTTGCCCGGCGCAGCGCTGCCGCCAGTTCCAGGCCGCCATTGCGTGGCACCCGCAGCAACATTCTGCTGACCGGCAGGTCTGCCGCAACACCGGGAGGTCTGCGAGCCCCCAACGGCAGGTCCACCGGCCCGATCCGCTCGCACACCTGCGGCAGCTCGACAGAGTCCAACAGCGCCGACACCGCGGCAGGGGTACCGTCCAGCGCCGCGAGGTGCACCGCAGGAGGCAGGCCTACTTCGCCGCGTGAATCGAGTTCGAGTTCGGCATGCCCGATCGGATCCCAGCGGATGAGCGCCTGCACGGTAGCTAGAGCGGATTCCGCGACGACCACGACGACGCCGCCCTCATCACGGCTGCGAACCAGCGCGGCTGCCGCCATCCAGCGCCGCAGCGTGTCCTCGGCCGCACGGAGGTCCTGTCTGCCCAGCAGAGCCCAGCCGTCCAGCAACAACGCGGCGCCGTAACCACCTGCTGGCGTCGGCTCCACACCAGGAGTAGTGACCACCAATGCGGGGCGCTGCGGCACGCGGGCCACCACTTCCCCACCCCCCGACGTGATCACCGATACTCCGGGAAAAGTCCGGCCCAGCTCCTCAGCGGTGCGGCGCGCACCGACGACGACGGCACGTACCGCATCGGAACCGCACCGCGCGCACCTCAGCGCCAACTCCTCACGACCGCACCATCGGCATACCGCGCCGGGGGCGTCGCGACCAGGCAGCGACAGGGGCCCGGTGCACTGCCGGCACCTGGCGATGGTGCGGCAGCGTGCACACGCCAGCGCGGGCACATAGCCGCGCCGGGGCACCTGGACCAACACCGGCGAACCGGCAGCCAGCGAAGTTCGCGCCGCATCCAGGGCCACCGAAGGGAGCCTCGCGGTGTGCGCGGCCGGGTCTCGTTGCTGGGCATGGGCGCTGTCCTCCAGCGCGACCACGCGCGGTGCCCGTATCCGCAGCGCCTGTCGCGGCGCTACCAAGTCGTGCGCCCAGCCGCTTCGGACCAGCGCTTGCACTTCGGCGGTGCGCGCGTAACCACCGATCAGCGCTGCGCATCGCACTTGGTGGGCGCGCAGCATCGCCACCTCGCGGGCGTGGGGATAGGGTGCGCGCGGTTCAGCCAGTGAATCGTCGCCGTCGTCCCACACCATCACCAGCCCCAGCTCCGCCACCGGGGCGAAGACCGCGCTGCGAGTGCCGATCACCAACCGAACGTCACCGCGCAGCACAGACAGCCAGCGCCGGTAGCGTTCGGCGGGCCCCAGGCCTGCCGACAACGCGACCACTCTGGACTCGTCCACCACGGTGACCGCGGCGGCGTACAGCCGATCCACATCGCGTTGATCAGGAACCACCGCGAGCACACCGCGACCCGCGTTCACGGTCACCGCTGCCGCCTCGGCCAGCCGCTGCAACCATGACTCACCCGGCAACGCCTGCCAACCCGCCCGCGCGGCGCGGCCGTCACCCAGCGCCGCGATGAACTGCGCTCCACCGCCATAATCGGACCAACCCGATCCGTCTGGGGGTTGTGCAGAACTGGTCACCATCGGGTCGAGTTTCGGTGGGGCCTTCTTCTCCACGCTGGCGTGCCGCGGCGGCACCGCCAGACGCAGCACGTCGGCGCGGGTTCCGGCGTACCGGGCGGCGACGGCGTCGACCAGGCGGCGTACATCCTGGGTGAGCACCCGTTCCGCCGAGACCACCTTGTCGAGCCAGCCGAGCTTGCCGACATGATCTGTTTCCGAACGTCTTTCGAGGACGAAGGCGTCAACCAGTCGGCCGTGGAATCGGACCCGCACCCGAACCCCCGGCTGGGCGTCGTCTGATTGCTCGGCCGACACCAAATAGTCGAACTCGCGGTCCAGGTGCGGCACCGTCAACATAGGCAGGACCCGAGCGACCGGCTCGTGCTCGGCGGCATGCCGGGTCGTCATCATCAGACGAACGTACTAAACCGCAGCGCGATGACCGCTCTGCCAATGGCCGTAACGGGCGGGTGCGTACGGTTTGTGCCATGTCCCTGGATGACGCCCTGAAGCAGGTGCTCGAGGTTGTTCCGTTTCAGCTGACCACCGACGGCGGCCCAGAGCAGGCGCGCGAGCGTTTCGCCGCGCTTCCCCGACAATCGGTGCATCCCCAGGTGACCGTCCACGAACGCAGTATCGACGGCCCCGGCGGCGCGATCCCGGTGCGCGTCTACCGCCCCCCGTCGGATAAATCCGTGCTGCCGGTGGTCGTCTTCATCCACGGCGGCGGGTGGTCGGTTGGCGACCTGGACAGCTACGACGGATCGGCACGCCTGCACGCGGTCGGTGCCGAGTCGGTGGTCGTGTCGATCGACTACCGGCTGGCACCCGAGCATCCGTTCCCCGCCGCAGTCGACGACGTATGGGCAGCCACCCAATGGGTGGCCCAGTACGCCGACCAACTCGGCGCCGACCCCGATCGCCTGGGAGTGGCCGGCGACTCCGCCGGCGGGAACCTCGCTGCGGTGGTGGCACAACTCGCCCGCGACGCTTCGATCCCGATACGGTTTCAGCTGCTCTGGTATCCGTCGACGACGTTCGACACCTCACTGCCGTCGTTCACCGAGAACGCCGAGGCTCCCATCCTCACGCTGGCGGCGTGCAAGGGCTTCACCCGCTGGTATGTCGGCGACTCCGATATTTCCCCCCCGCCTGCCACCCTGGTTCCGGCCGGGGGCGATCTGTCGGGTCTGCCCCCGACCTACATCGCCGTCGCCGGTCACGATCCATTGCGTGACGACGGGGTCCGGTATTCCGAACTGCTCGCCGAGGCGGGGGTACAGGTCGAACTGCACAACGCCGAATCGCTGGTGCACGGCTACATCGCCTACGCCGGCGTGGTGCCCGCGGCGACCGAGGCCACCGAACGCGGACTGCAGGCCTTGCGGGCGGCACTAACCTGAGGCCATGACCGAACCCCGCCGCCGTGCCTGACCAGACCGTGCCTGACCAGACCGTGCCCGACCACGACATTGTGATCGTAGGCGCCGGTTTCTCGGGCATCGGGACGGCGATTCAGCTCGACCGGTCGGGCCTGGGCGACTACCTGATCGTCGAAGCCGGCGATGGCCCCGGCGGCACCTGGTACTGGAATACCTACCCCGGAATCGCGGTCGACATTCCGTCGTTCTCGTATCAATTTTCTTTCGAGCAGAGCGCATCGTGGTCGCGGACCTACGCGCCCGGCGACGAGCTTCAGGCCTACGCCGCGCACTGTTTCGACAAGTACGGGCTGCGACCGAAGACGCGGTTCGGTACCAATGTTCTCGGCGCGGACTTCGATGATGCACAAGGACTTTGGCGAATCCGCATGGATTCCGGGTTCGGGCCGGAAACCGTTACGGCAAGGTTCCTGGTCAACGCCAGCGGGGTGCTGACAGTGCCGAACCCGCCCGACATCCCCGGTGTCGATTCGTTCGCCGGGGCAACCGTGCACACCGCACGCTGGGACCACGACCAGGAACTCTCCGGCAAGCGCGTCGCCATCATCGGGACCGGCGCATCCGCGGTCCAGGTGATCCCCGAGATCGCGCCGATGGTCGAGCGGCTCACCGTCTTCCAGCGCACCCCGATCTGGTGTTTTCCGAAGTTCGACGTCCCATTGTCGGGCACAGCGCGGCGGATGATGCGCCTGCCGGTTGCCAGGGCCCTGCAGCGCCTGCTCAGCCAGGCCTACGTGGAGGTGACGTTCCCGCTGGCCGCGCAGTACTTCACCGTCAACCCGTTGGCCCGACGGACGGACCTGCTCGGTAGGGCATACCTGCGCAAGCAGGTCCACGATCCGGCCATCAGGGACCAACTCACTCCCAACTACGCGGTGGGCTGCAAGCGGCCGGGTTTCCACAACACCTACCTGTCGACTTTCAACCGCGACAACGTCGATCTGGTGACCGAGCCCATCGACAAGATCATCGAGTCCGGCGTCGCTACCACCGACGGAAGCCTGCACGAGGCTGACGTGCTGATCCTGGCCACCGGCTTCAAGGTATTGGGCGTCCAGGATGACGAAACCTCGGCTCCGACGTTCCCGGTGACCGGCCGCGGGGGCCGCTCGCTGGCCCGGTTCTGGGAGGAGAACCGTCTGCAAGCCTATGAGGGTGTCAGCGTGCCGGGCTTCCCAAACTTCTTCACCGTATTCGGGCCTTACGGCTACGTGGGCTCGTCCTACTTCGCATTGATCGAAGCGCAGACCCACCACATCGTCCGATGCCTGGATGCGGCCCATCGCCGACGTGCCACCCGCGTGGAGGTGCGGCAGGAGGCCAACGATCGCTACTTCGCCGAAATGATGAGCAAGCGGCACCGCCAGATTTTCTGGCAGGACAGCTGCCAGCTGGCCAACAGCTACTACTTCGACCGGCACGGCGACGTACCGCTGCGGCCGGCCACCACGTTCGAGGCGTACTGGCGCAGCCGCCGTTTCCCGATCGAGGACTACGAGTTCGTGTCCTGAACGCTTGGGTCAGCTTCTGTCGGGGTGCGGTGCCGTGGGCGGCGAATCGGTGTCATCGGCCACATCGACGTCCTCGCCCAACGCCGGCTCCAGCGCGATGCTCGGCGATCGCCGGTCGCCGGGGCGCATCGGGGCGTCGGCGTCGGTGGACTGCAGATGTACCACCTCGCCCACCGCTCGGCGTAGCCCGGGTGGCCCCTCGACGCGAAGGAATTCGCCGATCCTTCCGGCACGGTAGCGCAACGGCGACCCGAGGAACTCGCCCAGCACCACCCCGCTGCCGAGGGCCAGCGCGACCGCGACCGCCGCGACGAGCTGCCTGAGACCGTCATCGAAATCCTTCGTGTCGACGGCCAGATAGAACACTGCCCGGAAGACCGCCAGGCCGGGCAGCATGGGCATGATGCCGGCGGTCGCGGTCACCAGCGCCGGCGCCTTTCGGCGGATCGAGATCAGGGTCGCGATCAGGCCGACCCCGGCCGCGGCGAATCCGCTGGCGACCACCTGTCCGAACCCCGCCTCGCCCAGACCGATCAACACCAACTCGGCGAGCCCAGCGACGATCGCGGCTATGCCGACCGAGCGCAGCGGCGCGTAGCTCGCCACCGTGAAACAGGCACCCGCCAGCGCCGCGCCGATCACGGCGAGGGATATCGTCAACGGCCGGTTCGGGACGATGAACATCTCCGTCGCATCGACGTTCAGTTCGATCGTCACGCCAATGACCGCGGAGATCTGAAGACCGGCCAGGATACCTACGACGATCCCCGCCGTCAGAAACACCGCCTCGCCGAGCCGGGTGACCGCGGTGACCATGTATCCGGTCACCGCGTCCTGCATCGCGCCGACCAATGTCATTCCCGACAGCAGCATCACGATGCCGGTAGCGACCAGCGCCGTCGGCCCCTGGTCGGCGAAATAGTAGGCCGCAACCGCCACCAGGGTCGCGATCATGGCGCCGACCACGTTCTGGAAGAAGAACGGGGTCCCGATCCGGTTGAGCAGCCGTCCAGTCCGGTCGATCGCCGCCGCGGTGACGGCGGCCAGGACACACGTGAGCCAGTTGCCCCCCAACAGCATCGCGATACCGAGCCCGAAGCCCGCCCACCCGGCGGTCGCGATCCAGCGGGGGTACGGGTGCGGCCGCTCGGTCAACTCGTCCATCGATTCGTGGGCCTCATCGACGGTGACCCCGCCGGAGGTGATCCGCTGAACCAGCCGATCGAGCTCGGCCACCCGGGTGTAGTCCGTCGCCCGGGCCTGCACGGACCGCACGATGGTGATGGGCGGGCTATCCGCGGTCGGCAGCGCCGACACGAAGACGGTGCTCACGAACACCTCGACCACGCAGTCGTTGAGGCGGTAGGCCCGGGCGACGTCCTGCGCGGTGGCGACGACGTCTGCGGTCCCCGCGCCGGAGGACAACATCACTTCGGCGAGACGGATCGTGAGGTCCAGCACCTTGCGGGTGTGCAGATCACCCATCACGTTCTGGGTGCGGATGCGCTGACCAGCAAGGGGTGCTGGATCGCGCCGACCGCGAAGTGCATTCTGCAGGCCACGGCCGAATCGGGCCGTGCCGCCTGTGCTATCTCGCACCATTGCCCAGCAGAATACTGATGCCCTGCCCTGCCCCGGGCCGGGCCGACCCTGCCTAGATCGCTGCCTTCAACTCGTCGACCTTGTTGGTCTGCTCCCACGGCAGCTCGATGTCGGTGCGGCCGAAATGCCCATAGGCGGCCGTCGGTGCATAAATCGGGCGCAGCAGGTCCAGGTCCCGGATAATGGCACCGGGCCGCAAGTCGAACACCTCGCCGATCGCCTTTTGGATCTTGACCGGGTCGATGTTCTCCGAGCCGAACGTCTCGACGAACAGGCCAACCGGAGCGGCCTTGCCGATCGCGTAGGCAACCTGCACCTCGACCCGGCGCGCCAGCCCGGCGGCGACCACGTTCTTGGCCACCCATCGCATCGCGTACGCCGCCGAACGGTCCACCTTGGAGGGATCCTTGCCGGAGAAGGCGCCACCGCCGTGGCGGGCCCATCCCCCGTAGGTGTCGACGATGATCTTGCGACCGGTCAGGCCGGCGTCACCCATCGGGCCCCCGAGAACGAACTTTCCGGTCGGGTTGACCAGGAGTCGCGGCGAGGTCGTGTCGAGGGTCTCGTGGCCCAGCTCGGTGAGCGCCGCGTCGATAACGTGTTTCGTCACCTCAGGGGCCAGTTGAGCCTCCAGGTCGATGCCATCGGCATGCTGGGTGGAGAGCACCACGGTGTCCAGCCGTACCGGCACGGAGCCCTCGTAATGCACTGTGACCTGAGTCTTGCCGTCCGGGCGCAGATAGTCGAGGGTGCCGTTCTTGCGCACCTCGGTCAGCTTGCGCGACAGCCGGTGGGCCAACGCGATGGGCAGCGGCATCAACTCGGGAGTGTCGTCGATCGCGTAGCCGAACATCAGGCCCTGGTCCCCGGCGCCCTGGGCGTCCAGGGGATCGGCGGCACCTTCCACGCGCGTCTCGTGCGCGGTGTCCACACCCTGGGCGATGTCGGGTGACTGCGCGCCGATCCCGATGTTCACGCCGCAGGTGAGGCCGTCGAACCCCTTGTCGGAATGGTCGTAGCCAATGTCGAGGATCCGGTCACGCACGGTGTTGGTGATGTCGGCGAAGGCGGACCTGGCGGTGGTCGCCACCTCACCCACGACGTGGACCTGGCCAGTCGTCACCAATGTTTCGACCGCAACGCGCGAACGCGGGTCCTCGGCGAGCAAGGCGTCCAACACCGAGTCGCTGATGGCGTCGCAAATCTTGTCAGGGTGCCCCTCGGTCACAGACTCACTGGTAAACAGCCGAGCTTCACTCACGGTCGATCCCTTCCACTTAAAACTAGTTTCGAAATAATGCAGGGCCTACCCGCTACCGGTGTTCAGGAAAGCCACGATCGCGTCCACAATACGGCTGGCGATCAGCGTCTTCGAACCGCGCTCCATAGACGCCTCGGTCCCGTCGGCCGACAGCAGCCAGCCGTCGTTGTCGTCAACCTCGAAGGCACGATTGTCACCGACCGCATTGACCACGAGCAAATCGCAGCCCTTGCGCGCGAGCTTGGCGCGAGCGTGGAACAAGACATCGCCGTTGGCATCGCCGGTTTCCGCGGCGAACCCCACAATGGCTTTCGCGTTCGGCAACTGGCCGTCAGTGCGGGAGCGCACCAAACCGGCGAGAACATCGTCGGTGCGCACCAGCTCGATCGTGGGGTCGCCGGCGGCGTCCGGGCCTTTCTTGATCTTGCTGGTCGCCTGATGGGCGGGGCGGAAGTCGGCGACAGCGGCGGCCATGACAAGCACGTTCGCGTCGGGCGCATGCTTGGAGACAGCGTCGCGAAGCTGGGCGGCTGAACCGACGTGAACGACGTCGACGCCTGCCGGGTCGATGAGACCGGCGGTGTTGCCGGCAATCAACGTCACCTCGGCGCCGCGCTGGGCCATCACGCGAGCCATCGCATAGCCCTGCTTGCCCGAACTGCGGTTGCCGATGAAGCGGACCGGATCGATCGGTTCGCGAGTGCCCCCAGCCGTCACCAACGCCTTGACGCCGGACAGGTCGTAGGGCAGCGCGTCACCGCGGTCAAGGAGCAAATGAGCCAGCGTGCTGATCTCCTCGGCCTCCGGCAATCGGCCCGCGCCGGTGTCCGCCCCTGTCAGTCGGCCCGAGGCGGGTTCCATCACGACCGCACCGCGACTGCGCAACGTTGCTACATTTTCGCAGGTGGCCGGATGAAACCACATCTCGGTATGCATGGCCGGGGCGAACAGAACAGGACATCGTGCGGTCAGCAGCGTCGCGGTCAGCAAGTCATCAGCGCGACCGGCGGTGGCACGGGCCAGCAGATCAGCGGTGGCCGGCGCGACGACGACGAGGTCGGCGGATTGGCCTATCCGGACGTGCGGCACTTCATGAACGTCCTCGAAGACGCCCGCATGGACTGCGTTGCCCGACAGCGCCTCAAAGGTGGCGGCACCCACGAACCGCAATGCTGAATCGGTAGGAACAACTCGGACCGAATGCCCGGCCTCAGTGAGCTGACGGACGACTGTGGCCGCCTTGTATGCGGCAATGCCACCGGCGACGCCGACGACGATCCGCCTGCGATGCGTCTTCCGCTCTTCGTCCGAGACTCTCATCGCCGGGCGGTGCCCTCCGCTACTCGCCCTCGGTGTGCTCGAGCAGGTCGCCGTGGATCTCGCGCATCGCGATCGACAGCGGCTTCTCCTGCAGGCCCGGCTCCACCAGCGGGCCGACGTACTCGAGAATTCCGTCACCGAGCTGGTTGTAGTAGTCGTTGATCTGCCGTGCGCGTTTGGCGGCGTAGATCACCAGCGCGTACTTGCTCGACGCGCGGTCCAACAACTCATCGATAGGCGGGTTGGTGATGCCCAGCGGCGTGTCATAGGAGCTGGCGGCGGACGGATCGATGTCCGCGGCGGCCAGCCGGGTGTCGGCGCTCGGGGTACTCACGTAAAAGGTCTCCTGCGGTTTCGGTTGGTACGTTTCTGACACGTCCCGGGCGGCGATCAAGCTTTGTCGCGCGGCACCGGCGTGTGGGCCACCAGCAAGGATACCAATTCCGCGCAGGCAGAATCCAATTGACCATTGACGACGACCCGGTCGAAGTCCCCCTGGGCGGCAAGTTCAGCCCTCGCGGTCTGCAACCTGCGGGCCATCACCTCGGGCGACTCGGTGCCGCGGCCGGTCAGTCGCGCCTGAAGCACCTCCCAACTCGGCGGAGCCAAGAACACCGTGATGGCTTCCGGCATCGCCTGTTTGACGGCTCGCGCCCCGGCCAGGTCGACCTCGATCAGAACTGGCCGGCCAGCGGCCTCAGCGGCCCGCACCGGCGCGGCAGGCGTTCCGGAGCGGTGCAAACCACGGTGAACCTCAGCCCATTCCAGCAGCGCGCCCTCGTCGATAAGGCGCTGAAACTGTTCGTCGGAGACGAACGAATAGTCGACACCGTCGATTTCGCCGGGACGGGGCGTCCTCGTGGTCACCGAGATGCTGAAGTGCAGATCGGGGAGGCGGTCGCGCAGACAGCGCACCACGGTGGACTTTCCGACAGCAGAGGGGCCGGACAGTACGACGACACGCGTCATCGCTCGATGCTCTTCGCGCAAGCGCTCATCGCTAACTTCTGCTCTTCGCGCAAGCGCTCATCGCTAACTTCTGCTCTTCGCGCAAGCGCTCATCGCTGCTGTCCGGCCGCTCGGCCAGCGTTCACTAATCCTCTAGGAAGTGAAGTCGAACTTTTCCAGCAGGGCCTTGCGCTGACGATCACCCAGGCCGCGCAACCGGCGGGTCGGGGCGATCTCGAGCTCGGTCATGATCTCCTGGGCCTTGACCTTGCCGACCTTGGGCAGTGCCTCCAGCAAGGCGGAGACCTTCATCTTGCCCAAGATCTCGTCGGCCTCGGCGTCCTTGAGGACCTGCTGAAGGTTGGTGCCGCCGCGCTTGAGCCGATCCTTGAGTTCGGCGCGCACTCGACGTGCGGCAGCAGCCTTCTCCAACGCTGCCGCCCGCTGTTCGTCCGTCAACTGGGGAAGGGCCACGGGTTCCTCCGTCTCATTCATATGATTTATATCGGCTGGTCGAGAACCAGCCAGCGTGCACGACCGTACCCACGCGGGCTGACGAAAGCTAACCCCACCCCCCGGTTACCGACTCAAAAGCCCAGCGTGTAGGGCGCTAACGGGGGGTTAGCTGCCTCACATCGGAGCACCGCTGCACCGTTGCGAAAACTGCGCGCCCCGCTAAACGCCCTGCGTATCGCGGGTACTGACGAACCTCCGACGATAACCGCCGCCCTACCGGGCCGACAGGGCCGGCTCGGCGCTCGCCGGAACCCGACAAGTGGAGAAATTCACGCTGGTCAGCGCGCGTCGGGCGTGTCGGCTTGCCGCGTCGTTCAGGATCGGCGGCCGTTCAGGCGTTGTTCAGCATCGGTCGTCGTTCAAGTACGTGACGGCATCCCGCATCCGTTCAGCGGCCCCGCGCAGCGAGGCGATGTCGGGCCCGGCCTGGAGCACTTCCCGCGACACGGCCGGCAGAAGCTGCCCCGGCAGCGCCCCGCCGAGACGCGCCAGCGCCCCGGGACGGCCGCCCTGAGCCCCCACCCCGGGGACCAGAACCTTGCCGTGCAGCTTGCTGACATCGGGCGGGTCGGTCAGCGTCGCACCGACAACCACGCCGACCATGCCGTTCACGCCCGTCGCGCCGGAATGTCCTTTGTCGTTGGCGGCCGCCGCAGCGTCGACGATGGATTGGGCCACGGTGTAGCCCGCGGCTTGTCCCTCTCCCACAGCGCGCTGCACCGATGCGCCTTCGGGGTTGGAGGTGGCGGCCAGCACGAAAACGCCGCGGTCCCGTTGGCGCGCTCTGTCCAGCAGCGGCTGAAGCGACCCGAAGCCCAGGTACGGCGAGGCGGTCACGGCGTCGGCAGCCAACGGCGAGTCCCCTGCCCAGGCGTCTGCGTAGGCGGCCATGGTCGAGCCGATGTCGCCGCGTTTGGCGTCGGCGAGCACCAGCACGCCGCCCTCCCGCAGTGCGGCGATCGTGCGCTCGAGGACGGCAAATCCTGCCGAACCGTACGCCTCGAAGAACGCCACCTGCGGTTTGACGATGGCGAAGCCCTCGAACGCGGCCAGGCAGATGTCGCTGAACCGGGCCAGACCCTCGGGGTTGATTTCCAGCCCCCAAGCGCTCAGCAATCCGGGGTGTGGGTCGATACCCAAGCACAGCGGGCCACGCAGCGCCATCGCCCGGGACAGGCGGTCACCGAACCCGCCCATCCTCAGGATCCCAGCACGCTGTGCAACTCCTGCAGCGACATCACGCCGATATCGTCGCGGATGCCGGCTTCGATGCCCTGCACCGCCGCCGACGCGCCCTGCACAGTCGTCACGCAGGGGATGTTCATCGACACCGCCGCCGAGCGGATCTCATATCCGTCGATACGCGGCCCGGAGTTGCCGTACGGGGTGTTGATCACCATGTCGATCTCCCCCGCCCGAATCGCATCGACCGCAGACAAACTAGGATCTGCTCCACTGGGCTGTTCGAAGTGTTTGCGGACTTCGTCACATGGAATTCCGTTGCGCCGCAACATTTCCGCGGTACCTCCGGTAGCCAGCACGCGGAAGCCGAGATCGGCGAGACGTTTGACGGGGAAGACCAGCGAGCGTTTGTCCCGGTTGGCCACCGAGACGAATACGGTGCCCTGGGTCGGCAGTGACCCGTACGCAGCGGTCTGGCTCTTCGCGAACGCACTGCCGAAGTCACGGTCGATACCCATGACCTCGCCAGTGGACTTCATCTCGGGGCCGAGCAGCGAGTCGATCTGGCTGCCGTCGGCCTTGCGGAACCGGTGGAAGGGCAGCACGGCTTCCTTGACAGCGACCGGCGCATCGCGCGCGGTGGTTCCGCCGTCGCCGCTGCGCGCCAGCAGCCCTTCCTCCCGAAGCTGTGCAATGGTGGCGCCCAACATGACCCGGGCGCAGGCCTTGGCCAGCGGTACAGCGGTGGCCTTCGAGACAAACGGTACCGTGCGACTCGCCCGCGGGTTGGCCTCCAGCACATAGAGAACGTCGTCCTTGAGCGCGTACTGCACATTGAGCAGACCGACCACCCCGACACCGAAGGCGATCGCCTCGGTAGCCCGTCGCACCGCCTCGATGTCACTGCGGCCCAGGGTCACCGGCGGCAGTGCGCATGCCGAGTCCCCGGAGTGGATGCCGGCCTCCTCGATGTGTTCCATGACGCCTCCGAGGTATACCTCGGTGCCGTCGCAGAGTGCATCCACGTCGATCTCGATCGCGTCCTCGAGGAATCGGTCGACCAGCACGGGATGCTCGGGAGACAACTCGGTGGCGCGGGTGATGTAGCCACGCAGGGTCTCCGCGTCGTAGACGATCTCCATGCCGCGTCCGCCCAGCACGTAGGACGGTCGCACCAACACCGGGTAGCCGATGTCGGCCGCGATCCGGCTGGCCTGCTCAAAGCTCGTCGCCATGCCGAAACGGGGGGCAGGCAGGCCGGCTGCCAGCAACACCTCGCCGAAGCGGCCACGGTCCTCGGCCAGGTCGATGGCCTCCGGCGGGGTACCGACAATCGGGACCCCGGCCTCCTCCAAGCGCTCGGCCAAGCCCAGCGGCGTTTGACCACCGAGTTGCACGATGACGCCCACGACGCCGGGACCCCGTCCGTCCTCGCCAAGCCCGGACCTCTGCTCGGCGAGGTAGACCTCCAGGACATCCTCGAAGGTCAGCGGTTCGAAGTAGAGCCGGTCAGCAGTGTCATAGTCGGTGGACACCGTTTCGGGATTGCAGTTGATCATCACCGTCTCGAAGCCGACCTGACTCAGCGTCATCGCGGCATGGACGCAGCTGTAGTCGAACTCGATGCCCTGCCCGATGCGGTTGGGCCCCGATCCGAGGATGAGCACCTTGGGCCGCTCGGTCTGCGGCGCGACCTCGGTTTCCGCGGCGGGATCAAGCTCGTAACTGCTGTAGTGGTAGGGGGTCTTGGCCTCGAACTCAGCCGCGCAGGTATCCACGGTCTTGAACACCGGATGAATTCCCAACCGTCGGCGCAGCGACCGCACACCCATCTCGCCCGCCAATTCCGGCCTCAGCGCTGCGATTTGACCATCCGACAGGCCGTGGTACTTGCTGCGGCGCAGCAACTCGGCTCCGAGCACGGGTGCGTCGATCACCTCGGCCCGCAGCTCGACCAGCCCGGCGATCTGCTCGACGAACCATGGGTCGACACCAGAGGCCAGCGCAACCTGTTCGACGCCGGCACCCAAGCGAAGTGCGTACTCGATGTCGTACAGCCGACCGTCGGTGGGCGTACGCAGCCGCTCCAGCACCCGGCCCCGTTCGAGGTCGACATCATCGGTATGGGGATCGGGCGCGGTCCAGAAGCCCGCCCGATTCGTCTCCAGCGAGCGCATCACCTTGCCAAGTGCCTCGACAAAGTTGCGCCCCAACGACATCGCTTCACCCACCGATTTCATCGTGGTGGTCAGCGTGCCGTCCGCTCCCGGGAACTTCTCGAACGCGAACCGTGGCGCTTTGACAACGACGTAGTCCATCGTCGGCTCGAAGCAGGCCGGCGTCTCCTTGGTGATGTCGTTGACGATTTCGTCCAGCGTGTAGCCGATGGCCAGCTTCGCGGCGATCTTGGCGATCGGGAACCCGGTGGCCTTGGACGCCAGCGCGCTGGAACGCGAGACCCGGGGGTTCATCTCGATCACGATCAACCGGCCGTCAACGGGGTTGATCGCGAACTGGATATTGCAACCACCGGTGTCCACGCCGACCTCGCGCAGGATATCGATGCCCAAAGTGCGCATGGTCTGGTATTCGCGGTCGGTCAGCGTCATCGCCGGTGCGACGGTCACCGAGTCACCGGTGTGAACGCCCATCGGGTCGACGTTCTCGATCGAACACACCACCACCACGTTGTCGCGGCCATCACGCATCAACTCGAGCTCGTACTCTTTCCAGCCGTAGATGGACTCCTCGATCAGGATGTTCGCCGAGGGTGAGGCGGCGAGGCCTTCGCCGGCCATTCGGTCGACATCCTCGGCCGAATAGGCCATCCCCGAGCCGAGACCGCCCATCGTGAAGCTCGGCCGCACCACTACCGGCAGGCCGAGGTCAGCAACCGTCTCACGCACTTCATCCATCGTGAAACAGACTCGGCTGCGGGCTGATTCGCCACCGACCTTGGCGACGATGTCCTTGAACTTCTGCCGATCCTCGCCACGCTGGATCGCGTCGAAATCGGCGCCGATCAGCTCCACGCCGTACTTGTCGAGGGCGCCGTTCTCGGAGAGTTTGACGGCAGTGTTGAGCGCGGTCTGCCCGCCGAGGGTGGCCAGCACCGCATCGATCTTGTTGCCCCGCTCCCCCTGCTGCACAATGACCCGCTCGACGAAGTCGGCAGTGATCGGTTCGACATACGTGTGATCGGCGAACTCCGGGTCGGTCATGATCGTCGCCGGGTTGGAGTTGATGAGGCTGACCTGCAGACCCTCGGCACGCAACACCCGGCAGGCCTGGGTGCCCGAGTAGTCGAACTCACAGGCCTGCCCGATGATGATCGGGCCGGACCCGATCACCAGGACGTGGTTGAGGTCGGTGCGACGCGGCACTAGTGGCCCTCCCCTGACATCAGGTCGACGAACTGATCGAACAAATACTCGGCATCGCGTGGACCCGCGGCTGCTTCCGGATGGTATTGCACCGAGAACGCCCGCCCGCTCACGAGTTTGATCCCCTCCACTACGCCGTCGTTCGCGCAGGTGTGGCTGACCACGGCGGGCCCGAACGCAGTGTCGAATTCCTCGCCCGCCTCGCCCTCGAGGGCAAAGCCGTGGTTCTGTGCGGTGATCGCGACACGACCGGTGGCGTGGTCCAACACGGGGATGTTGATGCCGCGGTGCCCGAAGGTCATCTTGTAGGTGCCGCGCCCCAGCGCGCGGCCCAGAATCTGATTGCCGAAGCAGATGCCGAACAGCGGAATTCCGGCGCCCAACACCTCCTGGGTGACCGCCACGAGATGATCGGCGGTAGCCGGATCGCCGGGACCATTGGACAGGAACACCCCATCCGGACGAAGGTCGGCGATCTCGGTGAAGCCGGCCGAGGACGGCAGTACGTGAGTGCGGATACCGCGCCTGGCGAAGTTCCGCGGGGTATTCGTCTTGATGCCCAGATCCAGCGCTGCGACCGTGAAGCGTTGCAGCCCTTCAGGTTCGACGACATAGCTACCTTCAGTACTGACTTCGCCCGCCAGATCCGCTCCAAGCATTGCGGCCTGTTCACGCACCCGAGCCAGCAATTCGTGAGCCTCGGCCAATGCGGTGCCACTGAAAATTCCGGCTTTCATCGAACCGCGACTCCGCAGGTGGCGAACCACCGCGCGGGTATCGATGCCCGCGATGCCGACGACACCTTGGCGTAGAAGTTCGCCCTCGAGGGTTCCGGTGGCGCGCCAGTTCGACGCCCGCGGAGAGGGATCACGCACCGCGTAGCCGGCCACCCAGATCTTGTCGGCGCGACTCTCGCTGTCCTCCAGGTTCCAGCCGGTGTTGCCGATCTGCGGCGCCGTGGCCACCACGATCTGCCGGTGGTAGCTGGGGTCGGTGAGGGTCTCCTGGTAGCCAGACATGCCGGTGGAGAACACGGCTTCACCGAGCGTCTCACCGACCGCTCCGAACTCCGTGCCGGTAAAGATCCGGCCGTCCTCGAGCACGAGGCAGGCTTTGCGTGCGGTCATACGACCTCCTCCGGAAGCCATTGCGAGTAAGCGCGACGGTCGTCGGCGCGAAAACCGGTGTCTATCTCCACTCCCGTCGGCAGCCGCCAGCGGATCGCCAGGATGCCCCCGTGGGACGGTGCCTTACCTTCAGGGGCTCCCCTCTGGCCACCGAGGATGACCTTCCCGGCCAGATATTTTTCAGTACGGATCTCGACGATCGCGTCGTCGGGTATCCATATCGGCCCAGCACCCTCGCGCTGCAACATGATTCCCTCCGGATAGCGGCTGAGCACAGCCTTGGCGCGAAACCCTAGATCTCTGGCGGCCACGCGCTCGTTCCAGCGCGAGGCCAGCGTGCTGCCGACATAGAGCCCCTTGGTGGCCGAGACGATCGCCGCTCCCACGGTGTCGGGCAGCGAGGGCAAGGTTCCCACAACCTGTGCCTGCTGCTCGGCGCGGCGCCGCCACCCGCGAATCATCACCCTGAACAGCACGGCGATCATCAGTGCCACCAGCGCGGCCATGATCAGCGAGGCAACCAGCGTTTCGGTGTTCACGCCTGCACCTCACCGTCCCGGGCAGTGAGCCTGCCGCGCAGCAGCGTAGCCGTGACCACTGCCGGTAGCACCATGTCCTGATAGGGCGTGTTATCCGACCGACTGGCCAGCGCCGGGCCGGTGACCGTCCAGGTGGCCGCGGGATCGACCACCGTCAAGTTCGCCGGCTCCCCAACCGCCAACGGCCGCCCTTGGTCGGATAGTCCGACGATGCGGGCAGGGCTCTCACTCATCACGCGGGCGACATCGCGCCAGGTCAGCAGCCCGGGATTGACCATCGTCTCGACGACCACCGACAGCGCGGTCTGCAATCCCAGCATCCCTGGCCGGGCGTTGGCAAACTCGCACATCTTCTCGTGCTCGGCGTGCGGTGCGTGATCGGTTGCCACACAGTCGATCACGCCGTCGGCGAGAGCTTGACGCAGCGCGACGGCGTCGCTGGCCTCGCGCAGCGGCGGGTTTACCCGATTGCGCCCGTCATAGCTGTCCAGCCGATTGTCGTCGAGCAGCAGGTGATGCGGCGTAACCTCCGCGGTGATCGAAATACCCTGCTCTTTAGCCCATTTCACGAGTTGGACGGTTCCCGCAGTGGATGCGTGGCAGATATGTACCCGGGCGCCGGCGTCGCGGGCCAGCAGCGCATCGCGGATGACAATGGATTCCTCGGCAGCGCGCGGCCAGCCTGCCAATCCGAGCCGAGCGGCATTCGGGCCTTCATGGGCTACCGCGCCGGCGGTGAGGCGTGGCTCCTCGGCGTGCTGGGCGATCAGAACCCCGAGTCCGGTCGCGTACTCGAGTGCGCGGCGCATCACCAGCGGGTCGTCCACGCACACGCCGTCGTCGGAGAACATCCTGACCCGCCCGACGCCGGCGGTCATCAGCCCCATCTCGGTCAGCTGTACACCCTTCAGGCCGACCGTCACCGCGCCGACCGGGTGCACGTCAACCAGGCCGATCTGCTGGCCGCGGTGCCACACATGGTCGGTGACTACGGCGCTGTCGGCCACTGGATCAGTATTGGCCATCGCGAACACCGCGGTGTAACCGCCCAGCGCCGCTGCAGCCGAACCAGTTTCGATGTCTTCGGCATACTCTCGGCCGGGCTCCCGCAAGTGGGTGTGCAGGTCGACGAAGCCGGGCAACAGGATCTGTCCGTCGGCATCGATCACCTCCCAAGCGTCTGCCGGCGGCCGGCCCAACGCGAGGTCTGCACCGATGGCCTTGATCTGGCCATCGTCGACCAACACGTCGACGCGGTCCCCCTCGCCGTAGGGTCGCGCCCCCCGGATCACTACCGTCATGCGCTGATCGCTTCTTCCCCGCGAGCCGGAGGTACCCCCGCCTCGGTCCCCACGAGCAAGTGGAACAGCACCGCCATGCGAACGTGAACTCCGTTGGAAACCTGTTGCAGCACAGCTGATTGCGGCGAGTCCGCCACCGAGTGCGCAATCTCCATACCACGCAGCATCGGACCGGGGTGCAGCACTACGGCGTGCTCGGCCAGCAGCGCCTGGCGCTCCTCGGACAGGCCGTAGCGCACCGAGTACTCTCGCGAAGACGGGAAGAAACCACCGTTCATCCGCTCGGCCTGTACGCGCAGCATCAACACCGTGTCGGCCAGTACGAGCTCAGCGTCAAGATCATGCGAAACGGTGACCGGCCAGCCGTCCACGCCGACTGGCAACAACGTGGGCGGGGCGACGAGCACCACTTCCGCGCCGAGCGTGTGCAGCAGCGCGACATTGGAACGCGCCACCCGGCTATGCAGGACATCGCCGACGATCACCACGCGCTTGCCCTCGATGGCGCCCAACCGCTGCCGGATCGTCAATGCGTCGAGAAGGGCCTGGGTGGGGTGCTCATGGGTGCCGTCACCGGCATTGATGACCGATGGGCTCCCCGGCGGATCGTCCGCCAGTGCCGTCCAGGCTGCGAGCTGCTGCGCAGCGCCCGAGGCAGGATGTCGCACTATCAGCGCATCGGCGCCGGCAGCTCGCAGGGTCAATGCGGTGTCGCGAAGCGACTCTCCCTTGGCCACAGAGGATCCCGAAACGCTGACGTTGATCACGTCAGCACTCATCCACTTGCCCGCCACCTCGAACGACACCCGGGTGCGGGTTGAGTTCTCGTAGAACATCGTGATGATGGTGCGCCCGCGCAGGGTGGGCAGCTTCTTGACCTCCCGGCCCAGCAGCGCCTCCCGAAACCGGTCGGCATTGTCGAGAATGGCGGTGGCGTCATCACGACTGAGGTCGGCTGCAGCGAGTAGATGCTTCACCGCTGCCCCCTGTTCGGGCAATTGCTCATCACCGCGCAGGCCCTCCGTAGGGTGCGATCCGGACGCCGTCGTGGCCGTCGTCCTCGGTCAATCGGACCTTGACGTTCTCGGCGCGGGACGTGGGCACGTTCTTTCCGGCATAGTCGGCGCGGATGGGCAGTTCCCGATGCCCGCGGTCGACCAGTACCGCCAACTGGACGCCCCGGGGGCGACCCAGATCCCGCAGCGCATCGAGGGCGGACCGGACTGACCGGCCAGAGTAGAGGACGTCATCGACAAGGATGACCAGCGCTTCATCGATGCCGCCGTCCGGGATCAATGTGGCCGCCAGCGCGCGCGGCGGCTTGCTCATGAGGTCGTCGCGGTAGAGCGTGATATCCAAGGCTCCGTGATCAACCTCGGTGCCGCTGAATTCAGCGATGTTGCGCGCCAGGCGACTTGCGAGAGTGACGCCGCGGGTCGGAATGCCCAGCAGCACCACACGGGGAGCATCTGGGCCGTCGAGCGCGGTCTTTTCGATGATCTGGTGAGCGATGCGGGCGATGGTGCGGCTCACGTCCGCCGCGGACATCAGTTCCCGGTCAGCACCGGCGTGATCAGGCGAGCCCACGAGTGAGCCGGACCTCCTTCTCCGCCTCACGGGACGGATCGTTAAAGGATGTCGAAAACTGCGGGCAGCCTAGCACCTGTGGCGCCGACGAGCGAGATGGCCGCAGACTTTGCGACGCGCGAATACTCGAGTTCTTGCCGGGTATTCGGCTGACCTAATCTAGCGCGATGAACCTGGACCGAAACAAGGCCGCCGTCGTCGATGCCATCGATGCGCGCCTGCTGGCGGGGGCAGTCACGCTGGTGTGGCAATCCGGCGAGGTGCTACAGGTCAACGAACTGGGCTATCGGGATATTGATGCTCGACTGCCCATGCAGCGCGACACCATCTTCCGGATCGCCTCGATGACCAAGCCGGTCACCGTCGCCGCGGCGATGTCTCTGATCGAGGAGGGCAAGCTCGCGCTGACCGACCGGGTCGCTACGTGGCTGCCCGAGCTCGCGAATATGTGTGTGCTGGACGATCCTCGCGGCCCCTTGGACCGCACCGTGCCGGCCCAGCGGCAGATCACGGTCGAGGACCTGATGACCCACCGCAGCGGGTTGGCCTACATGTTCTCGGTGCGCGGGCCGCTCTCGGACGCCTACCGCAAGCTGCCGAGGCGGCAGGATCAGGATCAGTGGCTGGCCGAGCTCTCGGCGCTGCCCCTCGTTCATCAGCCGGGTCAGCGCCTTACCTACAGTCACGCCACCGACGTGCTGGGCATCGCGCTGTCCCGCATCGAGGGAAAGCCGCTGAGCGAGGTACTCGCCCAGCGGATCTTGGCGCCTCTGGACATGTCTGACACCGGCTTCAATGTCGGCACCGCCGGCCGGCGCCGGGCCGCCACGATGTATCAACTCACCGGCGACAACGAGCTACGCGACGACGTGATGGGGCCCGCACCCATCGTCGATCCACCGTTCTGCACCGGTGGCGCCGGACTCTGGTCCACTGCCGACGACTACCTGCGCTTCGCCCGAATGCTGCTTGCCGGCGGAACACTCGACGGTGTCCGGGTGCTGTCCGAGGAGTCGGTGAGGTCGATGCGTACCGACCGGCTCACCGATGAGCAGAAGCGCCACGACTTCCTGGGAGCGCCATTCTGGATCGGTCGCGGCTTCGGGCTGAACCTCTCCGTGGTGACTGATCCGGCGCGGTCGCGGCAACTCTTCGGTCCGGGCGGACCAGGAACCTTCTCCTGGCCCGGCGCCTACGGGACGTGGTGGCAGGCTGACCCGTCCGAGGACATCATCCTGGTGTACCTCATCCAGAATCTCCCGAACCTGAGCGCCGATGCTGCCGCGGCCGTAGCCGGGAACACCTCGCTGGCGAACCTGCACAGTGCACAGCCGAAGTTCGTCCGCCGAACCTATGAGGCGCTGAACCTATGAAGCGCGTCACCTCTGAAGCGCGTCACGTGTCGGCCGTGGGGCGTATTGTGGCGAGCATGTTCGAAAGTATGTTCGACGTTGATCCTGAGGCGAGCGAGTCGCAGTTGCGGGCCCGGGTCGAGGAGTTCGAACAGATGAAGTCTGCCGCGGCCGCGGGGCAGGCGCGCGCGACCGCGCTGTGGGCCCAAAAGCGCCGTGCTGCCGAAGCGGCGGCCGGGATACCCCCGGGCAAACGTGGGCGCGGCTTGGCCGGCGAAGTGGCCTTGGCCCGCCACGACGCCCCGGTGCGCGGCGGAACCCATCTGGGAATGGCCAGGGCACT
>NZ_JBMYXC010000006.1:0-115716 GCF_049608025.1 Mycobacterium sp.
ACTCGGGCAGCGGCCGCTGCGACAGCGGGTGCTGGTCGCCGTGGCCGGTTTGGCCGGCCTGCTGGGTGTGACCCTGCTCGCCGGCTACCCCCGCTCCATGGTGGCCACCGTCGGCGCGGTGGAGTCGAACATCCTGCCCACCAACGCCGCCATTGCTGCTCTAGCGGTGTTCCAGCTGGGGCTGCTGATCACCGTGACCCCGGCCGCACAGCGGCTGCTGCGGTGGCAGGTGCTGTGGAAACCCGTAGTCGTGCTCAACGCGGTGGCGCTGACGGTGTTCCTCTGGCACATGACCGCATATCTGGCCGTGGTGTGGGCCTACGAGCGAACCGGCGCGACGCTGTTGGCCGAGCCGGACCAGGCCTGGTGGGCGCAGCGCTGGCTGTGGCTGCTGGCACCGTTGGTGGTGCTGGTGGCGCTCACCGCTGTGTTCGCCCGAGTCGAGGCCGCCGCCCGGCGTCCGCGGGGGTGAGTCCTGGATCCAGCGCCGCGGCACAACGCAGCACCACGACACCACGCAGCACAGCGACGCAATGCCCACTCAGCAGCGTCGAGTCACCGCCCACCGTGGGTTCACCCCAGGCCAGCAGCACCTCCCCGGTGACGGGGACGTCCACGGTGTCGGTACCGAGGTTGCAGGCGATCGCGAGGTTGCCGCGATGCATGACCAGCCATCTCTGAGTTTCGTCGAAGTCGATCCGCAGGTGATCCAGCCATGGATCGCCGAAGTCGATTTCGCCGCGGCGCAGGGCGATCAGGCGCCGGTAGAAGCCATGCAACCGGCGGTGGTCTCCGTCGTCGACCTCGTCCCAGTTCAGCTTCGAGCGCTCGAAGGTGGCGGGATCCTGTGGGTCTGGGATCTCGTCGGTGTCCCATCCGTGCTCGGCGAACTCGCGCTTGCGGCCCTCGGACGTGGCCCGGGCCAGTTCCGGTTCCGGATGGGAACTGAAGAACTGGAACGGAGATGATGCTCCCCATTCCTCACCCATGAAAAGCATTGCTGTATAGGGTGATCCCAACACGAGCGCGGCTTTGATCGCAAGCTGGCCGGTGGTCAGGTTTTGCGAGGGACGATCGCCGATCGCCCGGTTTCCCACCTGATCATGGGTCAGCGTGTAGGCCAGCAGGCTGGTCGCCGGGATCTTGGCGGTGTCCAAAGGGCGACCGTGGCGGCGTTGCCGGAACGACGAATAGGTACCCGCGTGGAAGTACCCGTGCCGCAAGGTCTGCGCCAGTGTCTCGAGAGTGCCGAAATCGCAGTAATAACCCTGGCGTTCTCCGGACACCGCGGCGTGGATGGCGTGGTGGATGTCGTCGTCCCACTGTGCGGTCATACCGAGGCCCCCGCGGTCTCGTGGAGTGATGAGCGCAGGATCGTTGAGGTCGCTTTCCGCGATGAGGGACAGTGGCCGCCCGAGTTCGGCTGCCAGAGAGTCAGTTTCGGCGGCCAGCTCCTCGAGAATGTGGTGGGCGGTGGTATCGACCAGCGCGTGGACGGCGTCCAGGCGGAGGCCGTCCACGTGGAAGTCGCGCATCCAGCCAAGCGCACAGTCCAGAATGTAGCGCCGCACCTGGTCGGCCCCGGCATCGGCGATGTTGATCGACTCGCCCCACGGGTTGCTTCCGGCTGACAGATATGGCCCGAACTTGGGCAGATAGTTGCCTGAGGGTCCGAGATGGTTGAACACCGTGTCGATGAGTACGCCGAGACCGCGGGCGTGGCAGGCATCGACGAGGCGGACAAGTCCGTCCGGACCACCGTATGGTTCGTGCGCCGCATACCAGAGCACGCCGTCATAGCCCCACCCGCGGGGGCCACTGAACGCGTTTACCGGCATCAACTCGACAAAATCGATGCCGAGGTCGGCCAGATAGTCCAGCTTTGCGATTGCGGAGTCGAATGTCCCTCCGCCGGTGAATGTCCCGACGTGAAGCTCGTAGATCACAGTGCCCGCAACCGACCGGCCTTGCCAATCCACGTCGCTCCAGGCGCCGGTTCCCGGACGCCACAGCTGGGAGCGCTCGTGCACTCCTTCGGGTTGACGCACCGAGCGGGGGTCGGGCAACACTGTGGGGTCGTCGTCGAGTACGAACCCGTATCGCGCGTCCGGTGCGGCCTCGACGGTCGCGCGCCACCAGGCGTCATCGCTACGGGTCATCGAGTGCAGCACACCGTCGAGGTCCAGACGGACAAGGGCGGGTCGTGGCGCCCAGACTGCGAATTCGTGCTCAGGCATCGGCACGGGCCAGCAAGGCGACGGGCATTTCAGCGAACAGCTCGCCGGCGGGAACCTGGCCGCTGAAGGTGGCCTCGGTGAGCACGTCAGTCCAGGCCCCGGCCGGCAACGTGAGAGTGGTGTCACCCCAACCGTGGTCAGCCAACCCAACGGTCCACCGGCTGACAGCGACCAGCACATCGTCGCCGCGCAGGAAAGCAACGATATGCTCGGCGGCGGTGCCGTCGGCCGGCACGGCCTGATATCCGCCGGCCAGGAACGTGTCGGGCCGCTGGCGTCGCAGCCGCAGCGCGGCGTGCACCACCCGCAGTTTGGGGTGTGCCGCTGGATTCGAGACAGCAGCCAGCTGAGCTCGCCGCACCGTGTAGTCGACCGGACGTCGATTGTCCGGATCGACCAGGCTGTCCTCCCAGAGCTCGGTGCCCTGATAGACGTCGGGAATTCCGGGGGCGGTCAGCGCGATGAGCTTCTGGCCCAGTGCGTCGGCCTTGGCATGTTGGTCCAGTCTGGCTGCGGCCTCGGTCAACTCGACCGCGACCGGGCCGTCCAGTACCGAGTCCAGCCAGTTGTGCACCGCCGCCTCGAACTCCGGTGCGGGATCGTTCCACGTGGTGTGCACAGCGGCCTCGCGGATCGCCTTTTCGGTGTAGCCGTGCAGGCGGCCGCGCAGTTCGGTGCTCACCGTGCCGTCGGCGGGCCACACGCCGAAGATGTTCTGCCACAGAAACAGTCCGGTGAGCGGATCCGGCGACGGGGAGGTGATCTCCCAACGTTGCACGAGTTCGACCCACAGGGACGGGACCTGCGAGAGTACTCCGATGCGCGCGCGGACGTCCTCGCCCCGCTTGGTGTCGTGGGTGGTCAACGTGGTCATGGTGCGCGGCCAAAGAAACGCTCGGTCGGAAGCCCGCTGGTGGAATTCGGCGGCAGTGACCCCGAACTGGCCGGGCTCACCTCCGACCTCGTTGAGTGACACCAGACGCGCGTCCCGGTAGAAAAGGCAGTCCTCCATCGCCTTGGCGGTGGCGGCACCGCACAGCTGGTGCAGCCGTGCGCCCACCTCGGCATCCGTGCTCAGCGCTGCCGTGAGAATTGCGAGCGGATCGGCCAGTGCGGTGTCCTCGGCTGCGGTTTCGGAGATAGCGACGGGCAGAACGGATGTCAGCGTCAGGTAGTCCGAACGGTAGACGCCGATATGGCTCACCAGGGCGGCGACCGCGCGCGGCAGACGCTCATGGTCGCGACCGGTAGCTGCGGCCACCGCCCGGCACAGCCGCCGCAACTCACTGGCCAGCGTCTCGGTGACGGCCTGTACTTTGAGTTCACGCGCCGTCGCGGGCTGCGCCGAGTAATTCAGCCCGGCCGATTCGACAAGCCCGGTGAGTGCGTTGACACCGGCGGGGTCGACGAAGAGTCCACCGATCTCGCGCAGTGCGTCGTATCCGGTGGTACCGGCCACCGGGAGACTGGGGTCCAGCGGCTCATCGACGGCGAGAATCTTCTCGATGACGATCCACGCGTCCGGTCCGGCGAGTTCCCGCAACCAGGCCAGATAACCGGTGGGAGAGAATAACCCATCCGGGTGGTCGATGCGGATCCCGTCGACCAGGCGCTCTGCGAACCATCGACCCACTTCGGTGTGAGCGGCGTCGAACACGGCGCGGTCCTCCTGGCGCAGGCCGGCCAGCGAGGTGATCGAGAAGAACCGCCGATAGCCGCAGGTTCCGTTGCGCCAACCGGTCAGCTTGTAGTGCTGCCGACGGTGGACTTCGCTGCCGGAGAGTCCCGGTTCACCGCCGGTATCCGGATCGACCGGAAACTCGAGGTCGCCGAGTCGGAGGACCTTCTCCTCGCCTGCGCCGCGGGCTCCCTGGCCGCCTCTGGTGTGGACGACGAGGTCGGTCACATCATCGTCAGAACCCAGAACGGGCACTACGATTCGGCCGTCTGGGTCGGCGTTCCAGTCGATATCGAAGTAGGAAGCGTAGGCCGAGTGCCTGCCGTGGGTCAGCACGTCCCACCACCACCGGTTCTGCCGAGGCACGTCGACCCCGACATGGTTGGGCACGATGTCGACGATGAGGCCGATATTCCGATCTCGCGCCGCCTCGGCGAGGCGCCGGAAGCCGTCGGGTCCGCCGAGTTCGGCGGACACCGTGGTGGGGTCGGTCACGTCGTAGCCGTGGCTGGAGCCCTCGCCGGCAGTGAGGATGGGGGACAGGTACAGGTGTGAGACACCGAGTTCGGCGAAGTAGTCGATCAGTTTCTCGGCATCGGCGAACGTGAACGCCGCGCCACTGGCAGGCCCCCGCAGTTGTAGCCGGTACGTCGACAGCACGCGCATGGGTCAGGCGTTCTTACACAACACGAGGACCGACCGCGGCTGCAGCGAGATCTTCTCGCCGGCAGCCACGACCAAGTCGGTGCTACCTGTCGGGTCGGCGGTGTCCAGTTCGGCAGTCCACCGCTGTGCGTACTCGCCCGCCGGCGCCACGAAGTCCTGTATCTCGTCTCGGGCGTTGAAGCACAACAGAAAGGAGTCGTCGATCACCCGTTCGCCGCGCTGGTCGGGGGCAGAGATGGCCTGGCCGTTGAGGAAAACTGCGACACACTGCCCGAGTTCGGCTTCCCAGTCCTGGTCGTCCATCTCGCTGCCCGACGTTGTCAACCAAGCGATGTCGCGGATCTGGTCACCGCTGCGAATCGGCTTGCCCTCGAAGAATCGCCTGCGCTGGAAGACCGGATGCCGGGTGCGAAACTTCGCCATTTTTCGGGTGAAATCCAGCAATTCGCCATTGGTCTGGGCCAGTGACCAGTCCATCCAGGACAGCTCGTTGTCCTGACAATAGACATTGTTGTTGCCGCGCTGGGTGCGGCCGAACTCGTCGCCGTGCGAAATCATCGGAGTGCCCTGCGACAACATCAGGGTGGCAATCACGTTGCGCATCTGCTTGCTGCGCAGCGATATGATCTGCGGGTCGTCGCTCGGCCCCTCCGCGCCGCAGTTCCACGACCGGTTGTGGCTCTCGCCGTCGCGATTATCCTCGCCGTTGGCCTCGTTGTGCTTCTCGTTGTAGCTGAATAGGTCGTTGAGTGGAAAGCCGTCGTGGCACGTGACGAAGTTGATGCTGGCGCTGGGCCGACGTCCCGTCGCCTCGTACAGGTCTGAGGACCCGGTGAGCCGGGACGCGAACTCGCTCAGCGTCGCGGGTTCTCCGCGCCAGTAGTCACGCACGGTGTCGCGATATTTGCCGTTCCACTCCGTCCACAAACCGGGAAAGTTACCGACCTGGTAGCCGCCCTCGCCGATGTCCCACGGTTCTGCGATCAGCTTCACCTGGCTGATGACCGGGTCCTGCTGGACCAGGTCGAAGAACGCGGATAACCGGTCCACGTCGTAGAATTCGCGCGCCAACGTGGCCGCCAGATCAAACCGGAACCCGTCGACGTGCATCTCGAGCACCCAGTAGCGCAGCGAATCCATGATCAGCTGCAGCGTGTGTGGGTGGCGGGCGTTGAGGCTGTTTCCGGTGCCCGTGAAGTCCTTGTAGTACCGGTTGTCGCCGTCGAGCAGTCGGTAATAGGCGGCGTTGTCGATGCCGCGGAAATTGATCGTCGGGCCGAGATGGTTGCCCTCGGCGGTGTGGTTGTAGACCACATCGAGGATCACCTCGATGCCGGCTTCATGAAAAGCGCGCACCATGGTCTTGAACTCGGCGACGGCGCCGCCGGCATTCTTGGTCGCCGCGTAGTCCTGATGCGGTGCGAAGAAGCCGAATGTGTTGTAGCCCCAGTAATTCCGCAGATCCAGCTGCAGGAGCCGGTGGTCGTGAAGGAATTGATGTACCGGCATCAACTCAACCGCGGTGACGTTCAGTGAGGTGAGATGCTCGATGATCGCGGGGTGCGCGAGGCCCGCGTAGGTGCCGCGCAACTCCTCGGGTATGTCGGGGTGCGTCTGTGTCATGCCCTTGACGTGGGCCTCGTAGATGACCGTCTCGTGATACGGCGTGCGGGGGGCGCGATCTGAACCCCATTGAAAGAACGGGTTGATCACTACGCTGGTCATGGTTCGGCCGAGCGAGTCGATCTGTGGCGGCTCGCCGCCGCTGACCAGATCCTCGGCCTCCAGATCGTAGGAGTACAGGGCCTGGGAGAAGTCGAACGCGCCGTGAAACGACTTCCCGTACGGGTCGAGCAGCAGTTTGCTCGGATCGCAACGGTGCCCCGACGACGGACTCCAGGGGCCGTGTACCCGGAAGCCGTACCGTTGGCCGGGGGTCACCGTAGGTAGGTAGCAGTGCCAGACATAGCCGTCGACTTCCTCGAGTTCGACGCGATGCTCGCCACCATCTTTGCCGATCAGGCACAGTTCGACCCGGTCGGCCACCTCGGAGAACAGCGAAAAGTTGGTGCCGGCACCGTCGTAGGTGGCGCCGAGGGGGTATGCGGTCCCCGGCCAGACGGTGGGTACCGGCGCCGGCCCGGGGGATGGCATCAGCGTTACCACCAGCCCGTGATGGCGGCGATCTGACGGCCCAGTTCATCGGTCATCGTGCGCATGTAGGTGCGTGAGATGTGGTGAGAGTCGTGATATATCAACACGTTTCCCTCCACGACCCGGCAGTGATCGGCCCGACACACAGCATCGCTCATGTCGAGCGGATTGAGTAGCGGGAACTTCGCTACGTAGTCCAGTGTCGGGTTGCGATCCGACAGCACCTTGGATCTTTCGACCCCGCAGGATTCGGCGTCATCGCCTCCGGCCAGGCAGTCGGTGGGGAAGTGGGGCTTCCCGTCGCGCACCAGCCACGGCGTGTCCCGCATCGCCAAGACCGGAATATCGTTGTCGGACAATTCCTGCCAGATGCCGAGGTAGCCGGCGGGCATCACATCCCCGGGTTTGATGTTCCACGGGCGGGTAGAGGTGGTGAAGACATAGTCGGGGCGGTCGGCGATGAGTCTGGGCATGACCCGCTTGTTCCATTCCCGGCACTCGGAATACTTGCTGTTGTTACCCATCACCCGCGGCGCCTTCACCGTTGTCAGCGGGCAGCCCATCTTCAGGTAGGTCACGACTTTGAAGTCATGCTGCCGGCCCAGTGTGTCCAGCGCAGTGATCCAGTGCTCGGCGTGCGAACCGCCGGCCAGCGCGATGGTGCGGGTGGCCGATGGGTCGCCGTAGGTGCAGTTGATCACGTTGACGGTTCTGAAATCGCTGATGCAGCGATCGAGGGTGGATTGCGGGACGTCCTTCTTGGCCTCGTGCACTGTTGGGCGCATCGGCAGCTTGGGCACCCTGGCGTCGCTCAACAGTGCCCGCGCGCCCGGATAGTCGGTCGTCGATAGTCCGGAGAGCTCTTTGCCGTTCGCGCGTAGTACCGTCACGTGCTCGCGCCAGGTGAACGACGTCGCGGTCAGCGCCACCCCGAGCAGTGCGACGGTCGATCCCAGCACGATCGTCGGCCGGCGCAACCGGCTGCGCAGTGTGGCCGCAGAGCCACCAAGGACATTGGTGACAGCTGCCCCCGGCGAGTGGCGAGCCCGCAGTGGCTCTTCGACGTACCGGGTCGTCAGCCAGGCCAGCAGACCTGAAACCAGCAGCACGGCTGCGCCCTCGATGAAGTTGACGTTTCGGTTGCCGGTGTAGGCGAGGTAGAAGATCAGTAGGGGCCAGTGCCACAGGTACAGCGAATACGCCATGGCCCCCAGCGCCAGGAACGGGGCGGATGCCAGTAACCGGTTTGGTGCGGGCATCTGGCCCCGGGTGTGGGGATCGGCGTACCGGTTGGCGGCCGACAGAATGAACAGCAGTGTGGCACCCACCGGGACCAACGCCCACGGGCCGGGAAACTCGTTCACCCCGTCGATCAGCGCGCCGCAGGACAGGATCGCGGCCAACGCGACCACGGCCAGAACGGTGCGCAACCACATCGGCAAGCGCAGGGAGGGGACGAGCGCACCCACCAATGCGCCCAGCAGCAGTTCCCATGCCCGCGCGAAGCTGTTGTAGTAGGCGGTGGCCTGGTCGGCGTTGTGCGCGATGATCGCGTACACGAACGAGGCAATCGTCAGTGCGCTCAGCAGCACCACGAATGCCACCCGCATGTGCCTTCCGAGCAATCGCCGGAAGAGGAACGCGAACAACAGGATCAAGATCAGGAAGGCAATGTAGAACTGGCCCTGAACTGACATCGACCAGATGTGCTGCAGCGGACTGACCCCCTCCCCGGCCCGCAGGTAGTCCGACGCGGTGCCGGCGAGTTCCCAGTTCTGGTAGTACCCCAGGCTTGCCAGACTTTGGTCGGCGAAGACCTCCCAGCGGGTCTCGGGTTGGATCAGGATCGTCAGTACCGCCGAGGCGGCCAGCACGACCACCAGGGCAGGCAGCAACCGGCGGATCAGTCGGGTGACCTCGGGTCGCGGCCGCAGCGCGGCTCCGGGCGTCAGTGCGCCGCGCAGCAGGCGTCCGCCGAAAAAGAAGCCGGACAGCACCAGGAAGACGTCGACGCCGCCGGACACTCGGCCGAACCAGACGTGGAACACCGCCACCAGGGCGATCGCGATACCCCGGAGTCCGTCCAGGTCATGGCGGTAGAACCCCGACGAGCGCGTGCTGACGCGAGGCGTCACAGCACGCGGAGGTGGGCCCGGATCGGGGCGGTAAGCCGGCCGGGCAGGGGCAAGGGTCATCATGGTCGACGGCTAATCTACCGAAGGTGCCTGCATTGACGCCCGCCGAGATCAGCGCTGTGGACGCCGCTCACATCTGGCATCCGTACAGCCCCATCGGGGTCGACGCGTTTGCCCCGGTCGTGGCGGTGGGTGCGCGCGGCGCCTGGCTGACCCTCATTCACCAGGGCCGCAGGGTCGAGGCACTGGACGCGATGTCCTCCTGGTGGACCGCGGTCCACGGGCACGCCCACCCGGTCCTGGACGCCGCGATCACCGGGCAACTGGCAACGATGAACCACGTCATGTTCGGCGGGCTCACCCACGAGCCGGCAGCCCGGCTGGCAAAGCTCCTGGTCGAGGTGACACCTGAGGGCCTGGAGACGGTGTTCTTCAGCGACTCCGGATCGGTGTCGGTCGAGGTCGCGGTCAAGATGGCGCTGCAGTACTGGCGCAGCACCGGCCGCGGCGGCAAGCGCCGGTTGATGACGTGGCAGGGCGGCTATCACGGCGACACGTTCACCCCGATGAGCGTGTGCGATCCGCAGGGAGGCATGCACGAGTTATGGGCAGGTCAGAACTCCCTGCTGGCCGATCAGGTGTTCGCTCCGCCGGTGCCGTCGGCCTACGACCCCGGTTACAGCGCGTCCTTCAGGCGGCAGCTCGCCGAGCACGCCGAGGAGCTCGCGGCGGTGATCGTCGAGCCGGTGGTGCAGGGAGCAGGCGGTATGCGCTTCCACGATCCGCGCTATCTGGTCGATCTGCGAGAGGCGTGTGACGAGCACGGAGTGCTGCTGATCTTCGATGAGATCGCAACCGGGTTCGGTCGCACCGGTGCCATGTTCGCCGCCGACCATGCCGGCGTCTGTCCCGACATCATGTGTGTTGGTAAAGCACTGACCGGCGGGTACCTCACGCTGGCGGCGACGCTGTGCACGCGCGACATCGCGAGCACCATCAGCAACAACGCTCCGGGTGCGCTCATGCACGGTCCCACGTTCATGGCCAACCCGCTGGCCTGCGCAGTGAGCGTGGCATCGGTGGAGTTACTGGCTTCCGGAGACTGGCGCTCGCAGGTGTGTGCGATCGAAGCCGGCTTGGCCGAAGGGCTGGCACCGGCCAGAAACCTGGCCAACGTCGTGGACGTCCGTGTCCTGGGTGCCATCGGGGTGATCGAACTGGACCGTCCGGTCGACCTGCGGATCGCCACACCTGCGGCCGTCGAGCGCGGGGTGTGGCTGCGTCCGTTCCGCAACCTGATCTACGCGATGCCGCCCTACATCTGCACCGGTGCCGAGGTGGAACAGATCACCTCGGCGATGGTGGGCGTGGCAGGTGCTCTAACCTGAACGGTGTTCAAGTGCGGGTCGGGCCGGAAGGAGCCTGCGTGATGCGCTCTGATCTTTCCCAACAGGTGGGCCTTCACCAGCATGTCGGTCCTGCGCCGTTGGCCTGGCTCGATGAGGTCAAGGCGCAGCGACGCACCGCCGGGTTGCGACGTACGTTGCGCGCCCGCCCTGCCGTCGGCGCCGAATTGGACCTGGCCTCCAATGACTATCTGGGGTTGTCGCAGCATCCGGCGGTCATCGACGGTGGCGTCGCCGCACTCCGCACCTGGGGAGCAGGTTCGACCGGTTCCCGGCTGGTCACCGGCAACACCGAGTTGCACGAAGCCTTCGAGGACGCGTTGGCCGAGTTCGTCGGGGCCGACTCGGCGCTGGTGTTCTCATCGGGGTATACCGCCAACCTGGGTGCGGTGGCGGCGCTGTCCGGGCCCGGTTCGCTGCTGGTCTCGGATGCGCGCAGCCATGCCTCCCTGGTCGATGCGAGTCGCTTGTCGCGGGCGCGGGTCGTGGTTACGCCCCATGCCGATGTGGCTGCCGTCGAGGAGGCGCTGGCCGCACGGGCCGAGGACCGTGCGGTCGTGGTGACGGACTCGGTGTTCTCGGCCGACGGGGAGATCGCGCCTTTGCGGGCGCTACACGACGTCTGCCGCGGGCACGGCGCGCTGCTCATCGTCGACGAGGCCCATGGGCTCGGGGTGCGCGGTGAGGGCGGCCGAGGGCTGCTGCACGAGATGGGCCTGGCCGGTGCGCCGGACGTGGTCATGACGACCACGCTGTCCAAGGCCCTGGGCAGTCAGGGCGGTGTCGTGCTGGGCCCCTCGGCGGTCCGCGACCACCTGATCGATGCGGCGCGACCGTTCATCTTCGACACCGCAGTGGCGCCCGCGGCCATCGGTGCCGCGCACGCTGCGCTGCACGTGCTTGCCGCTGAGCCGTGGCGGGCACAGCAGGTGCGCCACCATGCCGCGGCGCTGGCATCGATGTGTGGCCTCGCCGATGTCCCGGACTCGGCTGTGGTGTCGGTGATCCTCGGTGAGCCCGAGGTTGCCCTGGCCGCCGCCACCGCATGCTTGCAGCGGGGACTGCGGGTCGGGTGCTTCCGGCCGCCCACGGTGCCCGCCGGTACGTCACGGCTGCGGTTGACAGCACGCGCGTCGTTGACCGCCGAGGACATGGCGCTGGCGCGCGCCGTGCTCTGCGACGTGCTGTCGCCGAAGTGAGCGTTCTGTTCGTCACCGGAACCGGCACCGGTGTCGGTAAGACCATTGCCACCGCGGCCCTGGCCTGCAACGCGAGATTGGCCGGCGTCGAAGTCGCGGTATGCAAGCCGGTCCAGACCGGGATCCGGGATGGCGAGGACGACCTCGCTGAAGTGGCCCGGCTGGCCGGCATCGCCGACGTGCATTCGCTGGCAGCATTTCCCGAGTCCCTGGCCCCGCTGGCAGCCGCTCAGCGGGTGGGATCGGCGCTGCCGGGCAGGGCAGCGTTGGTCGACATGGTGGCTGGGGTGGATCGACCGGGCATGCTCACCCTTGTGGAGGGGGCCGGCGGGCTGCTGGTCGAGATCGGCGACGCCGGAGTGACACTGCGGGACCTCGCCGGAGACCTCGGCGCCCCGGTGCTGACCGTAGTCGCCCCGGGGTTGGGCACGCTCAACCACACCGCCTTGACGCTGGAGGCGCTGGCCACCAAGCGGGTCGGCAGCGCCGGTCTGGTGATCGGCGCATGGCCTGCCGAGCCAGGGGCGGCCGAGGTAGGAAATCGCGAGGCATTGGCGCTGCTGGGGCCGGTGCGCGCGGAGTTGCCCGCGGGTCTCGGCTCGTCGACCGCGCCGGAATTCGAGTTGATCGCCGCGCAAGCCTTCGACCGATCGTGGGTCGAGAGCCTGGTCGGCTGATGGTCGACTCCGTCGAGTTGCTGTTCGATACGGAAACAGAAGCCGCCCTACGACGCATCTGGGACGACCTTTCGGCCGAGGGGTTGCCCAGTCAGGCCAGCCACCGGTCGGCGAGCAATCGCCCGCACGTCACGCTCACCGCGGCCGGACGACTGGCCGAGGCCGCGACGGTCGCGTTGCGCCCGGCGTTGACACAGCTGCCGCTGGACTGCCTGATCGGGGCGCCGATGCTGTTCGGCGGCCGGATCCTGGTGCGCCTGGTGGTGCCGTCGGCGCAACTGCTTGCCCTGCAAGCCCAGGTGCACCGGATCTGCCTACCGCACATGCTGGACATTCCGCTGCCGCATGTTGAGCCCGGAAACTGGACGCCGCACGTCACCCTCGCGCGACGAATTGCGCCCGATCAACTGCCGACTGCCCTGGCGCTGCCCCGACTCGGCCGTGACATCCGTGGCCGCCTGACGGGCTTGCGGCACTGGGATGGCACCGCCAAGGTCGTGCACCCGATCAGCTGAGCCGGTCCGGCCCAAGTCCGTCCCAGGAGTTCGTCACAGGGTGGCGCGGCTGTGAGCGGCGATCCCGTCCACCAGCAGGCTGAGGCCGAAGGCGAACCGGGCGCTGGAGTTCTCGGCCCAGATGGTGTGTGTCACCGCGGCACCCGCAGCGTCCCATTGCATTCGCGACTGCTCGTCGGCGGTGAAGCCGAGCACGTAATAGATGACCGTGCGTGCGGCCAGTTCCGCGTGGCAGGAATCGACACCGGCATGGGCGGCCGCGGCACTCAACCGGGCGAGAACCTCGCCCATGGCCGCTGACTGGCCGGCGGCGAAGCTGGCTGACACGAGTTCGGCACCGTCGGTGTGTGACAGCAGGGCGTCGCGGAGTTGTCCGCAGCTGTCGACGATATGGGCGCGCCAGCCGCCGGGCTCCGGGGCGGGGATGCCGACGGGCTGCAGGATCTGGTCAGCGACCGCACCGAGGAGTTGTTGTTTGTCGGTGAAGTGCCAATACAGCGCGCCGGGAGAGACAGCGAGCTCGCGGGCCAGGCGCCGCATCGACAGATCGGCGATCCCGTACTCGTCCAGCAGAGCGGTGGCAGCCTCGACGACGTCCCGTTTGTGGAGCTGCACATCAGTACCCTAACCTGAACGGTGTTCAATTGTCGGCACCGCCGACGAGACATGCGAGGAGGCCGACGGGTGAGCGACATTCTGGCGGTGGCACGAGAGCAGGTGCTGGAACGGGGCGAGGGTCTCGATCAGGACCAGACCCTGCAGGTGTTGGAACTGCCAGACGACCGCCTCGATGACCTGCTGGCTCTGGCGCACGAGGTCCGGATGGCGTGGTGCGGTCCCGATGTCGAGGTCGAGGGAATCATCAGCCTGAAGACCGGCGGTTGCCCGGAGGATTGCCACTTCTGTTCTCAATCAGGGCTTTTCGCGTCGCCGGTGCGCAGCGCCTGGCTGGATATCCCGAGCCTGGTGGAAGCTGCCAAGCAGACCGCCAAGACGGGTGCGACCGAGTTCTGCATCGTCGCGGCGGTGCGGGGCCCAGACGAGCGCCTCCTTGCTCAAGTCGCGGCCGGTATCGAGGCGATCCGCAACGAGGTCGACATCCAGATCGCTTGCTCACTGGGCATGTTGAGCCCCGATCAGGTCGGGCAACTGGCGGCGATGGGGGTGCACCGCTACAACCACAACCTCGAGACCGCGCGGTCGTTCTTCACCAACGTCGTGACCACCCACTCGTGGGAAGAACGTTGGGGCACATTGCAGATGGTTCGCGAGGCCGGCATGGAGGTGTGCTGCGGCGGCATTCTCGGCATGGGCGAGACGCTCGAGCAGCGCGCCGAGTTCGCGGCCAATCTCGCCGAACTGGACCCCCACGAGGTGCCGCTGAACTTCCTGAACCCCCGGCCGGGAACGCCGTTCGGTGATCTCGAGGTGCTGCCGGCCGCCGAGGCGCTCAGGGCGGTGGCCGCGTTCCGGTTGGCGCTGCCGCGCACCATGTTGCGCTTTGCCGGCGGGCGGGAGATCACGCTGGGCGATCTGGGTGCCAAGAAGGGCATCCTGGGCGGCATCAACGCTGTCATCGTCGGCAACTACCTGACCACATTGGGCCGGCCCGCCGAAGCTGACCTCGAGTTGCTCGACGATCTGCAGATGCCGATCAAGGCGCTCAACGCCAGCCTGTAGGCAGGTGGTGATGATCACGGACAGCGCAGATATTTCCCACCAGCCAGACTTGCCGGCGCCGGTCGGTGCGGGTCGCTACAACATGTACACCGGCGCCATGCAGACCCGCGCCATGCACACCCGCGCCGCGGCGAACAGTACCGGTCCCAGCGCTGCCCGGCTCGGGCTGGAGCCGCCCCGATTCTGCGCCGATTGTGGCCGGCGGATGATCGTGCAGATCCGCCCCGATGGTTGGTGGGCGAAGTGTTCGAGGCACGGATTGGTGGACTCGACGGATCTGGAGAAACAGCGATGAGCGCACCAGACGCCTCGGGCGAAGGTCCCGGGGTTTCGCGGGCCCGGGCGGCACTGACCGTCGTTGCCGGCATGGTTGCAGCCGGTGTCGCGGTGGGAGCGCTGTGGGCGTGGCTGGCGCCGCCGATTCACGGTTTGGTCGCGCTGACGATTAGCGGCGACCGAATCACGGCGTACCTGGGCAGCGAGTCAGATCACTGGTTCACTTCGGCGTTTCTGATCATCGGCATGCTGGCGGTGCTGGCTGCGGTCGCGGCAGTTCTCCTGTGGCAGTGGCGCGCTCATCGTGGACCGGTGATGGTGGCGGCGCTTGCGGTCGGCGGCGCGGCGGCAGGGGCAGTGGCCGCCGGAGTGGGTGCCCTGACCGCGAACTGGCGCTACGGGACCATCGACGTGGCTGCAGCGCCGGTTTCGGCAGATAATCGGGTGCATTACATCGTGGAAGCGCCCGCCGTGTTCTTCGGCCACTCGCCGCTGCAGATCGCGGCGACGGTGTTGGTTCCCGCCGGTGTCGCGGCGCTGGTGTATCTGTTGGCCGCGGCGGCGACCGTACGTGACGACCTCGGAGCCTGGCCGCCGGTCGAATACCCCTTGCTGCCTACTGGTCGAATCGGGACAGTGGCTGACGTTCCACCCGTCGCCCCGTTACGACCCTGGCGGTGATGACAGCGAGGGTCAGCATGCCCCGGTAGGTCGATGGATTCAGCAGCGTCGGCCACTTGGTGCGTGCGATGTGCACACGCATCGGCTGACCGGCGAAGCGTTCCCTCAGCCAGCGCAGCGTCATCGGCGCCGACATCGGATGCAGGAGCATGTGCTCGCTGAACAGGTCGCGGTGGTACGTGACGCTGGCGCCGCCGCGGGTGTAGGTCTCGGTCAACTCATCGATGTCGTCGACCGAGACGATCCGGTCATGCACGGCCTGGACGATGAGCACCGGCACCTTGGGTGCCAAGGTCCCCAGCTTGATGCTGTCGAAGACGTGTTGGACTTCGGGCGTCAGCAGGATTTCCTCGAGCGGCCGGTCGATCAGGTCCGCCATGTCTTTTCCGGCCAGCCGCAGCAAGGCGTGCGCGGTGGTCATCCTCTCGACCCGCGCGAGCATCGCCTTGCCTTCGTCGGTGGCGTGCTCGGAGATGACCCGTTCCAGGTCGGGGTAGATATGGGTCAGCGCGGCGACCACCATCGCGGGCAGGCCCGAGTAGACGCTGCCGTTGAGTCGTTTGAAGGTATGGCCAAGGTCACCCACCGGGGAACCGAGAACCGCGCCCACGACGTTGAGTTCCGGCGCGTAGGTGCCCTGGACTTCGGCGGCCCACGCCGATGCCAGACCGCCGCCGGAGTAACCCCACAGGCCGATCGGTGACTCCGGTGGGAGGCCGAGCGCCTCATGGTTGATTGCGGCGCGCACGCCGTCGAGCACGTGGTAACCGGGTTCGTTGGGAGCACCCCACATGCCCGTGGTGCCTTCGTGATCAGGTACTGAGACGGCCCAGCCCTCGGCGAGCGCGGCCGCGATGAGCAGAAACTCGAACTGGGCAATCGAGCCGACGGCTTTGGCGCCACGCCGCAGCGCGTAGGACGGGAAGCACCGCCCCGCCACCGCGTCGATGGCGCACTGGTAGGAGACGATGGGTAGCGGTCCAGCGGTGGCGCGTTCGGTGGGGACCACCACCGTAGTAACCGCGACCTGTGGTTTTCCGTTGAGATCGGTGGTTCGGTACAACAGCTGAGTGGCGCTGAACTTCTGCGGAACCAGCCCCATGAACGCGAGTGCGACATCACGCGAGCGCAGCACGGTGCCGGGGCGGGCGTGTTCGAAACCGGGCGGAGGCCGGTGAAAGGAGTCATGGGCGGGAACGACCGGACGGGCTTTGGGATTGAGCGGTTGATGCGGAGACCGGCCGATCCACTCGGCTCTGGCCGGCCGCGCCGCGCTGCCCAAGTCCATCCCCGCATTGTTACTTAAGGATGCGCTAAGAATCCAGTCGGCTCACCCGGGCGGTCGCAAGGCGGCGAACTCGTCGGTGACGCGGTAGCGCGAGTCGGTGAACCGGTATAGGGCGGCGGGTCGGCCGCCGCTGCGGCCCGATCGCGCCGTCGTGCCGGTCCTGGTGATCACCCTGCGGCGTTCGAGCACCCGCTGCAAGTTGGTGGCGTCCACCGGGTGACCCAGCGCTGCGCGGTAGATGTTGCGCAGCGTGGACAGCGCGAATTCGTCTGGCGCCAAGGCGAACCCGATGTTGGTATAGGAGAGTTTGGCGACCAGGCGATTGTGAGCGTGTTCGACCATCGGGCCATGGTCGAACGCCATCGGGGGCAGCTCGCTGACCGGGTGCCAGTAGGTGTCCGCGGGCAGTTCCGGGGTGGCGGGGGAGGGCACCAGGCCCAAGAATGTCGAGGCGATGGTGCGATTTCCGGGCACCCGATTCGGATCAGAGAACACCGCGAGTTGCTCGAGGTGGGCAATTTCACGCAAGTCCACTTTCTCGGCGAGCTGTCGGTGGACCGAACTCGTCATGTCCTCGTCTTCGCCCAGCCGGCCGCCGGGTAGTGACCACATACCTCGCTCCGGGCTGAGTGCGCGCTGCCACAACAGCACGTGAAGTTCCGGTTTCCGGCCGACGCCGGAGCTCTGGCGCTGACGAACCTGGAGCACGGCCGCCAGCACCTCGTGGTCGGTGCTAATATGGGGCATGTTTTCGATTATAAGTCGAAAACTAGGTTCTGAAACCCGGATAGAGTGAATCGAGGCGGCGGTGACGATCATCGACCAGTTGTCCGCTAACCATCTGATGGACCGCATCGTCGATGGTCCGGGCGGGTTCTCCGGAGTCGACGGCGATGCCGAATGGGCCGCCGAGGTGCGCCGCCTCGTCGAGCTTCGCGGCGCGACGCTACTGGCGCACAATTACCAGCTACCCGAAGTCCAGGACATCGCCGACCACGTCGGCGACTCGCTCGCGCTGTCTCGAATCGCCGCTGAAGCGCCCGAGGACACCATCGTGTTCTGCGGCGTGCACTTCATGGCCGAGACGGCCAAGATCCTCTCGCCGGCCAAGACGGTGTTGATTCCCGACCAGCGGGCCGGGTGCTCGCTGGCTGATTCCATCACCGCCGAGGAGCTGCGCGCCTGGAAGTCTGAGCACCCCGAAGCGGTCGTCGTCTCCTATGTGAACACGACCGCGGCGGTGAAAGCCGAGACGGACATCTGCTGCACGTCCTCGAATGCCGTAGAGGTGGTGGCATCGATTCCCGAGGGCCGTGAGGTCCTGTTCTGCCCCGACCAGTTCCTGGGCGCTCATGTTCGCAGGGTGACCGGCCGGAAGAACCTGCACGTGTGGGCGGGCGAATGCCACGTCCACGCTGGGATCAACGGCGATGAGCTGGCCGAACAGGCTCGTGCACATCCCGCGGCAGAATTGTTCGTACATCCCGAATGCGGTTGCGCCACTTCGGCTCTCTACCTTGCCGGGGAGGGATCATTCCCGGCGGACCGGGTGAAGATCTTGTCCACCGGCGGAATGCTCGATGCCGCTCGCGAAACCGGCGCCCGTCAGGTCTTGGTGGCCACCGAGGTCGGCATGCTGCACCAACTGCGTCGCGCGGCCCCCGATGTCGATTTTCGGGCCGTCAACGAGCGGGCATCCTGCAAGTACATGAAGATGATCACCCCCGCGGCGCTGCTCCGTTGCCTGGTGGAGGGCGCCGACGAGGTCCACGTCGACTCGGATGTTGGCGCAGCCGCCCGCCGCAGCGTGCAGCGGATGATCGAGATCGGCCAGCCTGGCGGCGGCGGCGAATGACGGCCCCAGGGGGCAGGAGCGTCGAGGGGACCTCCCGCCCGCAGGCCAGGGGGACGACCCGGGGGAGCGGCGGTGGCTGCGGTGGCGCCGGCATGTGGAGACAGCGTGCCGACGTCATCGTCATCGGCAGCGGCGTCGCAGGCCTCGCGGCTGCGCTGGCGGCGCACCGGAGCGGCCGCAAGGTGGTGGTGTTGAGCAAGTTCGGCGAGACCGCCACCTTCTATGCCCAGGGCGGGATCGCCGTCGTCCTGCCGGACGTCCTACAGGACAATGGCGACTCGATCGAAGCGCACGTTGCCGACACCCTCGCCGCGGGCGGGGGCATCTGTGACCCGGACGCGGTCGCTTCGATAGTGGCCGACGGCCACCGTGCGGTGGCCGGCTTGGTCGCCGGCGGGGCACGGTTCGACGAATCGGCACCGGGTCGATGGGCGCTGACCCGGGAGGGTGGTCATTCCCGCCGACGGATAATCCACTCGGGCGGAGACGCTACCGGCGCCGAGGTGCAGCGTGCGCTGAACAACGTCGCGTCCAGGCTGGACACCCGCTGCAACCACGTTGCCCTCGAGCTGCTGGTCGACTCGGGCACCGTGGCGGGCGTGCTGGTGCTCAGCGACGACGGTCCCGGGGTGATCCACGCTCCGTCGGTCATCCTCGCAACCGGCGGGCTCGGCCATCTCTACCAGGCCACCACGAATCCGGAGGGATCAACCGGTGATGGTGTGGCGCTGGCGATGTGGGCCGGACTTCCGGTCACCGACCTGGAGTTCATTCAGTTCCACCCCACGATGCTGTTCGACGGTCTCAGCGGCGGCCGGCGCCCGCTGATCACCGAAGCCCTGCGCGGCGAAGGTGCGAGTCTTATTGATTCACAGGGGAATTCGATCACCGCCGGTGTGCACCCGATGGGTGACCTGGCGCCGCGGGACGTGGTCGCCGGCGCTGTCCAGGCACGACTGGCCGTCAGTGGCGATCCCTGTGTCTATCTCGATGCGCGTGAAGTCACCAACCTGGCCCAGCGGTTCCCGACGGTCACCGCATCCTGTCTGGAGGCCGGGATAGATCCCACCCGCCAACCGATTCCGGTGCTGCCGGGAGCCCACTACAGCTGCGGCGGCGTGCCGACCGACGTCGACGGTCGCACCGAGGTCGCGGGATTGTTCGCGGCCGGCGAGGTTGCCCGGACCGGGATGCACGGCGCCAACCGGCTGGCTTCCAACAGCCTGCTCGAGGGACTGGTCGTCGGCGGTCGCGCCGGCGATGCCGCTGCCCGGCATGCCGCGGCCGCCGGCCCGGCCCGCATGGTCCTGCCGCCGCTGCCGGTGCGGCCGGCAGTGGCCCGCGCCGAGCTGCAGACAGCGATGACGCGATACGCATCCGTTGTGCGAAGCGGCGACGAACTGGGGCAGTTGGTGGATCTCGTTTCCAATGCTGATCCGCGAGTAGTCAGGTCGCGCAACGATTTCGAAGATTCCGCCCTGACCGCCGTTGCGGCGGCGGTCGCCACCGCGGCGCTGGCCCGCACCGAATCCCGCGGCTGCCATCACCGTTCGGATTTCCCTGATGCCGACCCCGCGCAGGCATTCAGCGTCACCCGCGCCGTGTCGAACCCGGCTCCAGCCGCGGTGTGTTGCTGATGGCACTCACCCCGGACGAGCTCACGCAGGCTCGTGCGGTCATCGTCGGCGCGCTCGACGAGGATCTGCGGTACGGGCCGGATGTGACGACGGCGGCCACCGTGCCCGCCGATGCCTCGACCACCGCGTCGGTGGTGGCTCGTGAACCCGGTATTTTCACCGGCGCCGAATTGGCACTCATGGTTTTCGACGAGGTGCTCGGGACTGGCCGGTACCGCGTCGTGCACCAGGTGCCCGATGGCACCCGGCTTGACGCCGGCGGGATCGCGCTCACCGTGCACGCTGCAACGCGCGGCTTGCTCACCGCCGAGCGCACGATGCTCAACCTGGTGTGTCACCTGTCGGGGATCGCGACCACCACGGCGGCCTGGGTCGAGGCCGCGTCCGGAACCCGAGCCCAGATCAGGGACACCCGCAAGACCCTGCCCGGCCTGCGCATACTGCAGAAGTACGCGGTGCGGGTCGGCGGCGGCGTCAACCATCGCATGGGCCTGGGAGATGCCGCCCTGATCAAGGACAACCACGTGGCCGCGGCCGGTTCGATACTGGCCGCGCTGCGGGCAGTGCGCGCCGCGGCGCCGGATCTGCCGTGTGAGGTGGAGGTGGATTCGCTCGAGCAACTCGACGATGTCCTCGCCGAGGGCGTGGAACTGGTGCTGCTGGACAATTTTGCGGTATGGCAGACCCAGATCGCGGTGCAACGCCGCGATAGGCGGTCCCCGCATACCAAGCTGGAGTCCTCGGGAGGTCTGTCCCTGCAGAGCGCCGCGGAATACGCCGGAACGGGCGTGGACTACCTCGCGGTCGGAGCGCTCACACATTCCGTGCGGGCGCTGGATCTCGGGTTGGATCTGTAGACATGAGCGAACCCGCGCCACGCAACCGACTGGTCTATGCGGCTCTTGTCGTGGCAGCGTTGTCGTTGGGCGTGGCCGTGGTCGCGCTGCTCCGGGCCGGCCCCCAGGAGCCGGAGTACACCGATGCTCAACGCAGCGCGGCCCAGGCAACAGTCTGTGCGGCCTTCGAGACCGTCAGCAGCGGTGTCGCGATGAATACCAACCTCGCGCCACCCGGCGGATCCGATGACATCGGCGGCGCGCTAGCGGTCGCGGCGAACGCGCGAGTCGCGCTGTACGACGGGGGGCAGTACCTGCTCGCGCGCCTGGCACCTGCCACACCGGCCGACCTCGCCGGCGAGATCCGCAACTTCGGCAACAAGCTGATGGACATCGGGGCGGCGGCCACCGCGGGGGTGCCCAACACCGACCCTGCGCAGGCCGGCCGGCTGATGGCCGCGGAAGCTTCCGGTACGGCAGTTTCCGGTATGTGTGGGTAAGGCGAACGCGAGGAAGAACTTGAGCCGGCTCAGGCGATATCGAGCCGGCTCAGGCGATATCAGCGACGAACACGCCGGAACGCTTGCCGACCACCTGCGCTATCCGCGGCAGCGAACGGTCCACCGTGCCCGCAGGCAGCACCCGGGGATTGACCAAGTGGAGGTTCTTCTTACCGATCTGGATGTCCGCTTCACCGGAGGCCAGCACGTTCTTGACCCAATTGGTCTTTCCGTGCGCTAACCCGACAGCCAGCACCTGGCCCTTGCGGTAGGGCGTGATGATGGTTTCGTAGTCCCTGCCCGAAGTACGGCCACGATGCTTGATCACGCCGATTCCGGGCATCCGCTTCGAAAACGGTCGCAGCAAGGGGTTGATGTATTTGATCTGGAGTCGCTCCAGCCGCGGCGGAATCAGCATCGGCACGCCGGGTGCGTCGTTGGGGTGGTCACGCTTCTTGGGCCGCTCCGACACGACGCCTCCAAATCGATTTGGCTCGCTCTGGGACAATGAACAGCGTGACTGTATCGCCAGGACTGCTTCGACGGATAGACCTGCGTGATACCGCGCTGTCGGCGGCTCGACTGCGCACCGCCCTGCCGCGAGGGGGCGTCGACGTCGACGCGATCGTGCCCACGGTCAAACCCATCGTGGACGCCGTCGCGCAACGGGGCGCCGAGGCGGCTCTGGAATATGGCCTAGCGTTCGACGGCGTCAGGTCCGACCAGGTCAGAGTGCCGGTGGACCGCCTGACCGAGGCGCTGGCCGAACTCGACTCCGATGTGCGGGCGGCGCTCGACGTGGCGATCGAACGAGCCCGGGCGGTACATGCCGCGCAGCGCCGCACCGACACCACGACCACGTTGGCGCCCGGTGCGACGGTGACCGAACGCTGGGTTCCGGTCGAGCGGGTAGGGCTGTATGTGCCCGGAGGTAGCGCCGTCTATCCGTCCAGCGTCGTCATGAACGTGGTGCCGGCGCAGACGGCCGGAGTGGAATCGTTGGTGATCGCGAGCCCGCCGCAGGCAGAGCATGACGGCTTACCGCATCCGACCATCCTGGCCGCCGCCGCGCTGCTCGGGGTCAGCGAGGTGTGGGCCGTCGGTGGCGCGCAGGCGGTGGCGCTGCTGGCCTACGGAGGCAACGACCCCGACGGGACCCAGCTGGCCCCGGTCGACATGATCACCGGCCCAGGCAATATCTACGTGACGGCCGCCAAGCGGATCTGCCGGTCCCAGGTCGGCATCGACGCCGAAGCCGGCCCGACCGAGATAGCGATCCTGGCCGACTTCACCGCTGATCCGGCCCACGTCGCGGCGGATCTGATCAGCCAGGCTGAGCACGACGAGATCGCCGCCAGTGTGCTGGTCACCGACAGCGCCGAGCTGGCCGATGCCACCGACCGAGAGCTGGCACTCCAACTGGAGACGACGGTGCACCGCGAGCGCGTGACGGCGGCGCTGACCGGGCAGCAGTCGGCGATCGTGTTGGTCGACGACATCGATGCGGGGGTGCGGACCGTCAACGCGTACGCCGCCGAGCATCTTGAGGTGCAGACCGCGGACGCCAGGTCTGTGGCGACCCGGATTCGTTCCGCCGGAGCGATTTTCGTCGGCCCCTGGTCACCGGTCAGCCTCGGTGACTATTGCGCGGGGTCCAACCACGTGCTGCCCACCGCCGGATGCGCCAGACACTCCAGCGGTCTGTCGGTCCAGACGTTCTTGCGCGGCATCCACGTCGTCGACTACACCGAGGCGGCGCTGAAGGACGTGTCGGGTTATGTGATCACCCTGGCGCAGGCCGAGAACCTGCCCAGCCACGGTGAAGCGGTGCGCCGGAGGTTCGAGAGGTGAGCGCTGGAAGCCCGGGCGGCCTCTCGGGTCTCGGGCTGACGCTGGACGAACTGCCATTGCGGGACGATCTGCGCGGCAAATCGCCCTACGGAGCACCGCAGCTGGCCGTACCGACGCGGCTGAACACCAACGAGAATCCTCACCCGCCCACACAGGCCTTGATCGACGACATCGCCGATTCGGTGCGGGCGGTCGCCCCTGAATTGCACCGCTATCCCGACCGTGATGCGGTGGCGTTGCGCGCGGACCTGGCCGGCTACCTGAGTTCACAGACCGGAACTGCGGTCGGCGTCGAGAACGTTTGGGCCGCTAACGGTTCCAACGAAATCCTGCAGCAGCTACTGCAGGCCTTCGGCGGGCCCGGCCGCAGCGCGATCGGCTTCGTGCCGTCCTATTCGATGCATCCGATCATCTCCGACGGCACCCGAACCGGCTGGCTGACCGCCAACCGCGCCGACGACTTCAGCCTCGATTCCGGTGTCGCAGCGCGGGCGATCAAGGAGCACAATCCCGACGTCGTGTTCCTTGCCAGCCCGAACAACCCTTCGGGCCAGAGTGTTTCGCGCGAGGACCTGCTACTGCTACTGGACGCCATGGCGGACGGCATCATGATTGTCGATGAGGCCTACGGCGAATTCTCCGCCCAGCCCAGTGCGATCGGGCTGATCGCCGACTACCCGACGAGGCTCATCGTGACCCGCACCATGAGCAAAGCGTTCGCCTTCGCCGGCGGCCGGTTGGGTTACCTCGTCGCGGCCCCGGCCGTCATCGATGCGATGCTGCTGGTTCGACTGCCCTACCACCTCTCGGCGGTGACCCAGGCAGCTGCCCGTGCCGCGCTGCGCCACGCCGGGGACACCCTGGGCAGCGTTGCCACCTTGATCGCCGAACGCAACAGGGTGTCCGAGGCGCTGACCGCGATGGGTTTCTTGGTGATCCCCAGCGACGCTAATTTCGTATTGTTCGGCCGATTCGAAGACGCACCGGGTACCTGGCAGCGCTATCTGGACGATGGCGTGTTGATCCGCGATGTCGGAATCCCCGGATATCTCCGCGCGACCATCGGCCTGGCCGAGGAGAATGATGCGCTGCTGGCCGCCAGCGCCCGAATAGGAGCATCGTGACTGAACCCAGTGCCACACCAACCGGTTCCACACCGACCGGTCCCGCGCGGCCGCGCGCGGAGGCCCGTCGTGCGCGAATCGAACGCAGGACCAAGGAGTCCGACATCGTCGTCGACCTCAACCTCGACGGCACTGGGCAGGTCAGCGTCCATACCGGGGTGCCGTTCTTCGACCACATGCTCACCGCGCTGGGCAGCCACTCCGGCTTCGACCTGACAGTGCAGGCCAAGGGCGACATCGAGATCGAGGGCCATCACACCATCGAAGACACCGCGATCGTGCTCGGCCAGGCACTGGGACAGGCGCTGGGCGAGAAGCGGGGAATCCGTCGCTTCGGGGATGCGTTCATCCCGATGGACGAGACACTCGCCCACGCCGCGGTCGACGTATCCGGACGGCCGTACTTCGTGCACACCGGGGAACCGGAATACATGGTCGAGTTCACGATCGTCGGGTCTACCGGATCCCACCACACGCCTTATCACACCGTGGTGAACCGACACGTCTTCGAATCGCTGGCGTTCAATGCCCGGATCGCGCTGCACGTGCGCACTCTCTATGGGCGCGACCCGCACCACATCACCGAGGCGCAGTACAAGGCGGTGGCGCGGGCACTGCGCCAGGCGGTCGAGTATGACCCCAGGGTCAGCGGGGTGCCCTCGACCAAAGGCACCTTGTGACCAAGGCTCGCCGGAAATGACCTTGCGCAAGATCGTCGTCTTGGATTACGGGTCGGGCAACCTGCGGTCGGCTCAGCGCGCGCTGGAACGCGTCGGGGCCGATGTCGAGGTCACTGCCGACCCGTCGGCGGCGCTGGCTGCCGACGGCCTCGTGGTGCCCGGGGTGGGCGCATTCGAGGCTTGCATGATGGGTCTGCGCAAGATCGGCGGCGAGAAGATCATCGCCGATCGGTTGACCGCGCAACGTCCCGTGCTGGGCGTGTGTGTCGGCATGCAGATTCTGTTTGCCCGAGGCGTCGAGTTCGGTGTCGAGACGAGCGGTTGCGGGCAGTGGCCGGGCGCGGTCATCCGTCTGGACGCACCGGTGATCCCGCACATGGGGTGGAACGTCGTGGACGCCGCGGCGGACAGCGTGTTGTTCCGTGCAATGGATGCCGACACCCGTTATTACTTCGTGCACTCCTACGCCGCGCAGCAGTGGGAGGGTAATTCCGATGCGCTCCTGACGTGGGCCAGCCACGAGGTGCCGTTTCTGGCCGCGGTCGAGGACGGTCCGCTGTCGGCGGTCCAGTTTCATCCTGAGAAGAGTGGCGACGCCGGTGCCGAATTGCTGTCCAACTGGGTCGGGGCGCTAAGTTGACCGGCGTGAATCCAACCCGGGTCAATCAGACCGACGCAAAGCTGATCCTGCTGCCCGCCGTCGACGTGGTCGAAGGCCGCGCGGTGCGATTGGTGCAAGGACAGGCCGGTAGCGAGACCGCCTACGGCTCGGCGCTCGACGCGGCGATGACCTGGCAGCGTGACGGCGCCGAGTGGATCCACCTCGTGGACCTCGACGCCGCATTCGGCCGCGGGTCCAACCGGGAACTGCTCGGCGAAGTCGTCGGGAAGCTCGATGTCGCCGTCGAGTTGTCCGGCGGTATCCGCGACGACGAGTCGCTGGCGGTCGCGCTGGCCACCGGATGCGCGCGCGTCAACCTGGGTACGGCCGCGCTGGAGAACCCGCAGTGGTGTGCCAAGGTCGTGGCTGAGCACGGCGAACGCGTGGCCGTCGGGCTCGATGTGAAGTCCACCGATGGGGAGCAGCGGCTTCGCGGCCGTGGTTGGGAGACCGACGGCGGTGAGCTGTGGCCGGTATTGGAACGTCTCGACCGCGAAGGGTGTCGGCGCTTCGTCGTCACCGACGTCACCAAGGACGGCACCCTCAACGGGCCGAACCTCGACCTACTGACCAAGGTCGCCGAAAACACCGCCGCTCCCGTCATCGCCTCCGGTGGTGTGTCGAGCTTGGAAGACTTGCGCGCGATCGCCACATTGACCGACCGCGGTGTGGAAGGTGCAATCGTCGGGAAGGCGCTGTACGCAGGACGATTCACGTTGCCCCAGGCGCTGGCCGCAGTCAGCAGATGACAGTGGATCCGCGCCAGCTGACCGAGTTGCTCGACACCGCGGCCGAGGTGCTCGACGCCGTTTCGGCGCAATTCATCGCCGGCCATCGCGCAGATTCCGCAGTTACCAAGAATGGCAACGACTTCGCAACAGAGGTCGATCTGGCGATCGAACGTCGGGTGGTGGCCGAGCTGACGAAGTTGACCGGCATCGGGGTGCACGGCGAAGAGTTCGGCGGTGAACCGCTTGATTCGGAGCTGGTGTGGGTCCTTGATCCGATCGACGGGACCTACAACTATGCCGCCGGCTTACCCACAGCCGCCATCCTCCTCGGGTTGCTGGCCGCGGGTACTCCCGTTCTGGGGCTTATCTGGTTGCCGTTCACCGCTCAGCGTTACACCGCGATGGTCGGGGGACCGGTCAAGTGCAATGGCGAGGCATTGGACCAGTTGGAGACGGCTGCGCTCTCGGACTCCGTCGTCGCCATCGGCACCTTCAACATCGAGTCACGGGGGCGGTACCCGGGCCGGTACCGGGCGGCGATCCTGGAGAACCTGAGTCGCGAGTGTTCACGATTGCGGATGCACGGCTCCACCGGAATCGACTTCGCCTACGTGGCCGCCGGAATCCTCGGCGGCGCAATCAGTTTCGGCCACCATATCTGGGATCACGCGGCCGGGGTAGCCTTGGTGCGTGCGGCCGGCGGCGTCGTCACCGATCTCTCCGGCCGGCCCTGGACGGTCGAGTCACCGTCGGCCCTGGCGGCGGCCCCGGGTGTGCACGAGCAGATGCTGGCGCTCATCAGATCGGTCGGCGACCCGGAGGAATACCTGTGAGGGCCGCCGGCGATGTCGCGACCCGGGTGATCCCGTGCCTGGATGTCGATGCAGGTCGGGTAGTTAAGGGTGTCAATTTCGAGAACCTGCGCGACGCAGGTGATCCCGTCGAACTCGCTGCCGCCTATGACGCTGAGGGTGCCGACGAGCTGACCTTCCTCGACGTGACGGCATCCTCGTCTGGCCGTGCCACGATGCTGGAAGTGGTGCGGCGAACCGCTGAACAGGTGTTCATCCCCCTCACAGTCGGGGGCGGGGTCCGTTCGGTCGCCGATGTTGACATCCTGCTGCGTGCCGGCGCCGACAAGGTCGCGGTCAATACCGCGGCGATCGCGCGTCCAGAGTTGCTGTCGGAGCTGTCTCGGCAGTTCGGTTCGCAGTGCATCGTCTTGTCGGTCGACGCGCGCACCGTTCCCCAGCGAGCGCAGCCGACCACCTCGGGTTGGGAGGTGACCACCCACGGCGGACGCCGCGGTACCGGCATTGACGCGATCGAATGGGCCGCTCGGGGAGCCGAACTCGGTGTGGGCGAGATCCTGCTCAACTCGATGGACTTCGACGGCACCAAGACCGGTTTCGATCTGAAGATGCTGCGTGCCGTGCGCGGCGCTGTGTCGGTGCCGGTGATCGCCAGTGGTGGCGCCGGCGGTGTGGGCGACTTCGCGCCGGCAGTCGTTGCAGGTGCCGACGCCGTGCTGGCAGCCAGTGTCTTCCACTTTCGGGAGCTGACGATCGGCCAGGTGAAGGCGGCGATGGCGGCCGAAGGGATTGTGGTGAGATGAGCGCCGATGTCCGTGAATTGGGCGTGGTTACCGACGCTCAGCGAGCGAAAGCACGCCGAAATCACCGAGGGCAGCGCTGATGACACTCGACCCCTCGATTGCGACGCGGCTCAAGCGCGACGCCAACGGCCTGTTCAGCGCGGTGGTGCAGGAACGTGCCACGGGTCAGGTGCTGATGGTCGCCTGGATGGACGACGAGGCATTGGCCCGAACGTTGGAAACCCGTGAGGCAACGTATTATTCGCGTTCTCGCGGGCAGCAGTGGATCAAGGGCGCCACGTCGGGGCATACGCAGCATGTGCACTCTGTGCGCTTGGACTGCGACGGAGACGCGGTGCTGATCGAGGTGGACCAGGTCGGAGGCGCGTGCCACACCGGCGACCATTCGTGCTTCGACGCAGGCCTCCTGCTGGCCCCGGAGGGTCCGGCGGTGCAGGCCCCGCAGGGTCAGGTGGACTGACGCCGCCGCAACACCTCGAGCGCCTTGTCGGCATGGCTGTCCATGCTGAACTCGCTCGAGATCACATCGAGCACGGTGTGGTCGGTGTCGATGACGAATGTGGTCCTTCTGACCGGCATCAGCTTTCCGAGCAGGCCACGCCTGACCCCGAACTGCGTCGCCACGACACCCTCGGTGTCCGACAGCAGTGGGTAGTCGAACTCCTGCTGGTCGGCGAACTGAGCTTGCGTCTCGACCGGATCGGCGCTGATGCCGACCCTGCTGGCGCCGACCGCGGCGAACTCCGCCGCGAGATCGCGAAAGTGGCACGCCTGCTTGGTGCATCCGGGCGTCATCGCGGCAGGATAGAAGAACAACACGATCGGTCCGGCGCCGAGCAGTTCCGTCAGCGTTCTGGCCGTTCCCGTCTGGTCCGGTAGTTCGAACTCGGCCACCCGCCGGCCGGGCTTGATCGGTGTCATGGTGCAACGGTACGTCTGGGAGGATGTCTGGGTGCAGACGACCGCCAACCTGCCCGATGGAGGTTCACCCCAGGGCTCATCGCCGGCAGCAACGACGTCGCGTGAGGACTTCCGGGCGCTGGCCGCCGAGCATCGGGTCGTTCCGGTGACGCGCAAGGTGCTTGCCGACAGCGAGACGCCGGTGTCGGCCTATCGCAAACTCGCGGCCAACCGTCCCGGGACTTTCCTACTTGAGTCGGCGGAGAACGGCCGGTCGTGGTCGCGATGGTCGTTCATCGGTGCCGGTTCCTCGTCGGCACTGACAGTGCGCAATGGTGAGGCGGCGTGGCTGGGTGTCACACCCAAGGATGCGCCCGCCGGCGGTGACCCGCTGGAGGCACTGCGGAAGACGCTGACGCTGCTGGAGACTGCGGCGCTGCCGGGTCTGCCGCCGCTGTCGTCAGGGCTGGTCGGGTTTTTCGCCTACGACATGGTGCGGCGACTGGAGCGACTGCCTGAGCTGACTGTCGACGATCTGGGTCTGCCCGACATGTTGCTGCTGCTGGCGACCGATATCGCCGCCGTCGACCATCATGAGGGCACCATCACTTTGATCGCCAACGCCGTCAACTGGAAGGGCGGTGACGAACGCTGGAAGGGCAAGGACGAACGCTGGAGCGGCAATGACGAACGCGTCGACGCAGCCTACGACGACGCGGTGCACCGGCTCGACGTGATGACCGCCGCGCTGACCGAACCGCTCAAGTCGACGGTTGCCACGTTCAGCAGGCCCGCGGCGCCGCATCGGTGCCAGCGCACCGTCGAGGAGTACACCGCAATCGTCGACAAGCTGGTCGGGGACATCGAGGCCGGTGAGGCCTTCCAGGTAGTCCCGTCGCAGCGTTTCGAGATGACGACCAGCGCCGATCCCCTCGATGTTTACCGGATGCTGCGGGTGTCCAATCCGAGCCCCTACATGTATCTGCTCAATGTCCCGGATGAATCTGGGGGACTGGACTTCTCGATCGTCGGTTCGAGTCCGGAGGCGCTGGTCACCGTCACCGACAGGCGCGCGACCACGCATCCGATCGCCGGTACCCGGTGGCGTGGGGACAGCGAGGAGCAGGATCTGCTGCTGGAGAAGGAGTTGCTGTCCGACGACAAGGAGCGCGCCGAGCACCTGATGCTCGTCGATCTGGGCCGCAACGACCTGGGCCGCGTCTGCGCGCCGGGCACCGTGCGCGTCGAGGACTACAGCCACATCGAGCGGTACAGCCATGTGATGCACCTGGTGTCGACCGTGACAGGGCTGCTTGCCGACGGCAGGACTGCCTTGGACGCGGTGACCGCCTGCTTCCCGGCGGGGACACTCTCAGGGGCGCCGAAGGTTCGGGCGTTGGAACTGATCGAACAGGTCGAAATCACTCGCCGCGGTCTCTACGGCGGTGTTCTGGGCTACCTCGACTTCGCCGGAAACGCCGACTTCGCGATTGCGATTCGTACCGCTCTGATGCGAGACGGGACCGCCTATGTACAGGCCGGCGGTGGGGTTGTCGCCGACTCCAACGGACCCTACGAATACACCGAGGCAGCGAACAAGGCACGCGCGGTCCTGAGCGCGATCGCCGCAGCCGAGACATTGAGCGACCCGTGATCCGCGTTGCCCAGCTCGTCCTGCTACTCGCCGCGGCCGGTCTGTGGGTGGCGTCACGGCTGACGTGGGTGCAGGTCAGCTCGTTCGACGGTCTCGGCCATCCGAGGACGGCCGATCTGACCGGAGCGGCGTGGTCGACGGCGCTGATACCGCTGGCGCTGCTGGTAGCGGCGGCGGCGATCGCGGCGCTAGCCGTACGTGGTTGGCCCTTGCGGTTGCTGGCGCTGCTGGTCGCAGTGGCGAGCGCCGGAATGGGCTACCTCGGGATCAGCCTGTGGGTGACGGTCGACATCGCCGTGCGTGCCGCGCGCCTGGCAGAGGTGCCGGTGGCTGACCTGATCGATACCCAACGCCACTACGGTGGCGCCGTCGTGACGTTGGTCGCCGCGGCCCTGACATTGCTGGGTTCGGTCCTGCTCATGCGCTCGGCGACCAGGGGGGGCTCCGATGCCGCGAAGTACGCTCGGGGACGTCCCGCAGAGTCCGACCAGTCTGCGGCATCGATGTCGGAACGGATGATGTGGGACGCCCTCGACGAGGGGCGGGACCCGACCAATCAGGACAACAAGGGGCGGTGATAGCCAGTGGCGTGGTGGCGACTACCCTTCGTTAGGAATCAAGCGGCCGTCAGGAGAAGGGAAGCGACAGCTATGGGTTCGGCGACCGTGCTCGACTCCATTCTCGAGGGAGTCCGTGCCGATGTTGCCGCTCGCGAGGCCGTCGTCAGTCAGGCCGACTTGAAGGAACGCGCGAAGCGCACCCCCAAGCCACTGGACGTGATGGCCGCACTGCGTGCTCCGGGGGTCGGTGTGATCGCCGAGGTGAAGCGGGCCAGTCCGTCGCGCGGCGAGTTGGCTTCGATCGCCGATCCCGCGAAGCTGGCGTGCGCCTATCAGGACGGCGGTGCGCGGGTGATCAGCGTTCTGACCGAAGAGCGCCGCTTCAATGGGTCGCTTGCCGACTTGGACACAGTACGCGCGGCAGTGTCGATTCCCCTGCTGCGCAAGGACTTTATTATCCGGCCCTATCAGATCCACGAAGCTCGTGCGCATGGGGCCGACATGCTTCTGTTGATCGTCGCGGCGCTCGAGCAGCCGGCCCTGGTCTCGCTACTCGAGCGCACCGAATCGCTGGGCATGACGGCGCTCGTCGAGGTGCACACCGAGGAGGAGGCGGACCGTGCGCTGCAGGCCGGCGCCTCGGTGATCGGGGTTAACGCGCGCAACCTCAAGACTCTCGAGGTCGACCGGGACTGCTTCGGCAGGATCGCCCCGGGCCTGCCCAGCAATGTGATCCGGATTGCCGAGTCGGGGGTGCGGGGGACTGCCGACCTGCTCGCATACGCCGGGGCGGGGGCTGACTCGGTCCTGGTAGGCGAGGGGTTGGTCACCAGTGGTGACCCGCGCAGCGCTGTCGCCGACTTGGTCACCGCCGGTACGCATCCGTCGTGCCCGAAGACCACCCGTTAAGTGGCCGCGAACGCCGGCCCCGATCTGCCGCGCGCCAGTGCGGCAGTGGCCGAACCCACCGCCCACGACCCGGATGCGCGGGGGCACTTCGGCGCATACGGCGGCAGGTACGTTCCCGAGGCGTTGATGGCGGTGATCGAGGAGGTGACCGCGGCCTACGAAAAGGCTCGTGGTGATCAAACCTTCCTCGACGAGCTGGATCGACTGCAGCGGCACTACACCGGGCGACCGTCACCGTTGTACGAGGCCGAGCGGCTCAGTGAGTACGCCGGAGGCGCCAGAGTCTTCTTGAAGCGAGAAGACCTCAACCACACCGGATCCCATAAGATCAACAATGTGCTGGGCCAGGCCCTGCTTGCCCGACAGATGGGTAAGAGCAGGGTGATCGCCGAAACGGGAGCCGGTCAGCACGGGGTGGCGACGGCGACCGCGTGCGCGCTGTTGGGGCTTGAGTGCGTGATCTACATGGGTGCCGTGGACACCGCGCGGCAGGCGCTCAACGTCGCTCGGATGCGGCTTTTGGGTGCGAAGGTGGTGCCGGTCGCGTCCGGATCCAAGACGCTCAAGGACGCGATCAACGAGACCTTTCGGGACTGGGTGACCAACGCCGACGACACCTACTACTGCTTCGGCACGGCCGCGGGCCCGCACCCGTTCCCAATGATGGTGCGGGACTTCCAGCGGGTGATCGGACTCGAGGCCCGGGCGCAGATTTTGGATCAGGCAGGACGTTTGCCCGACGCGGTGGCCGCGTGTGTTGGTGGCGGCTCCAATGCGATCGGTATCTTTCACGCGTTCATCGACGACCCATCGGTACGTTTGGTTGGCTACGAGGCGGCGGGCGACGGTGTCGAGACTGGCCGCCATGCAGCGACGTTAGCCGGCGGTTCGCCGGGGGCTTTCCAGGGGTCGTATTCGTATCTTCTGCAGGACGATGATGGCCAGACCATCGAATCTCACTCGATCTCTGCGGGTTTGGACTATCCAGGGGTCGGACCGGAGCATGCGTTGTTGAAGGACGTGGGTCGGGCGCGCTATGAACCAATCACTGACAGTGAGGCGATGGACGCGCTGTCGCTATTGAGTCGGAGTGAGGGCATCATCCCGGCCATCGAATCCGCGCATGCTGTCGCGGGAGCGCTCAAGCTGGGTTCCGAGCTCGGAGCGGGTTCGATCATCGTGGTGAACATGTCTGGTCGGGGGGACAAGGACGTCGAGACGGCGGCCAAGTGGTTCAGTCTGCTCGGAGGCGAAGAAGAATGAGTCGGTTGGCAACGTTGTTCGATTCGTGTCGCCACGAAGGCCGTTCGGCACTGATCGGATATCTGCCGACGGGCTTTCCGGATGTGGACACCTCGATTTCAGCGATGACCGCTCTGGTCGAATCGGGATGCGATTTGATCGAGGTCGGAATCGCGTACTCCGATCCGGGCATGGACGGACCTACCATCGCGGCGGCAACGGAAACGGCGCTCAGTCGGGGTGTTCGGGTGCGTGATGCACTCACCGCGGTAGAGGCGATCAGCAATGCTGGTGGCCGTGCCGTCGTAATGACTTATTGGAACCTGATGTTACGCAAGGGAGTTGATACTTTCGCCCGTGATCTCGCGTCGGCCGGCGGGCTCGGCTTGATCACTCCCGACCTGATCCCTGACGAGGCCGGGGAATGGCTTGCCGCATCTGAAGCCCATGATCTGGACAGAATCTTCCTGGTTGCACCGTCGTCGACGCCGCAGCGGTTGGCCGAGACGGTAGCGGCATCGAAAGGATTCGTCTACGCGGCATCCACGATGGGCGTCACCGGTACCCGCGACGCCGTGTCGAACGCTGCACCTGAGCTGGTCGGCCGAGTCAGAGCGATCTCCGATATTCCGGTCGGCGTCGGACTCGGGGTGCGCTCGCGTGAGCAGGCGGCAGAGATCGGCGCCTATGCAGATGGCGTGATCGTCGGGTCAGCTCTGGTGTCCGCACTCAAGGACGGTATCCCCGCACTCCGGACGTTGACCGAGGAACTCGCTGACGGAGTGCGGCAGAGGATCACGGCGTGACGACTACCGTCCTTGCGTATATCCCGAGTCCGGCGCAGGGCGTCTGGCAGTTGGGTTCTGTGCCACTGCGCGCGTACGCACTCTTCATCATCGTGGGGATCATCGCCGCGCTGGTGATCGGCGATCGGCGATGGGAGGCCAGGGGAGGCGAACCCGGCGTCGTCTACGACGTCGCGATGTGGGCGGTGCCGTTCGGGCTCATCGGTGGCCGCATCTATCACGTCTTCACCGACTGGCCTACCTACTTCGGTCAGGGCGGAGCAGGATTCGTCGCTGCGCTACGAATCTGGGACGGCGGGCTCGGCATCTGGGGCGCGGTTGCGCTGGGAGGCATCGGAGCGTGGATTGCATGTCGGCGGCGGGGGATACCGTTGCCTGCATTCGGCGACGCGATCGCGCCGGGAATCGTTCTGGCCCAGGCAATCGGCCGGCTTGGTAACTACTTCAATCAGGAGCTGTACGGTCGCCCGACTACGCTGCCCTGGGGCTTGGAGATTTACGAGCGACGCAATGCCGCCGGCGCGCTCGATTCGCTCAATGGGGTGTCGACCGGACAGCTGCTCGCAGTGGTCCATCCGACATTCTTGTATGAATTGCTGTGGAACCTGCTGATTTTCGTCGTGCTGATCGTGATCGACCGCAGGTTCAAAATCGGGCACGGTCGACTGTTCGCCATGTACGTCGCGGGGTACTGCCTGGGGCGGTTCTGGATCGAGCTGATGCGCAGCGACGCCGCGACCCTGTTAGCGGGCATCCGAGTCAATTCATTCACCGCCACTTTTGTTTTCATCGGTGCGGTTGTGTACATCATGGCCGCGCCCAAGGGCCGCGATGATCCAGCGACTCTGCGTGGCAGGCAGGACACTGAGGACACGCAGGAAATCGAAGGCCAGGAAACGGCCGGCGTTGAGGAGATCGCCGAGGAAGTGGCCGTTGGCGCGTCCACGACCGGCTTAGTCGCGGCGGCGATGGTGGCAGACGCCGAGGCTGGCTCCGTGGCTGAGGCGGATGCCGAGGCTTCAGCTGATGGGGTTGAGGACGCTGAGGCTAGTGACGCTGATGCTGGCGAGGACGCCGAGGTTGAGGAGTCTGAGGCTGAGGAATCCGAGTCCGTCGAGGAGGTAGCCGAGGCCGACGTCGAGGCTTCAGCTGATGGCGGGGAAGACGCTGATGACGCGGATGACGCCGAAGCTGCCAACGCTGATGGCGTGGGGGACGCCGAAGCTGGCGACGCTGATGGCGTGGAGGACGCCGAAGCTGCCGACGCTGGTGAGGACGCCGAAGCTGGCGACGCCGATTCTGGCGAAGACGCCGAGGTTGAGGAGTCTGAGGCTGAGGAATCTGAGTCCGTCGAGAAGGTAGCTGAGGGCGACTCGGTGGCTGAGGCCGATGCCGAGGCTTCAGCTGATCGCGGTGAGGACGCCGAAGCTGGCGACACCGATGGGGCCGATGGCGACCAGGTTGAGGTAGATCAGGTTGAGGTAGACCAGGTTGAGGAAGACGGGGCCGAATCCGCTGGGCGACTCCGTCGGTGGCTGCGTCGGCGCCGAAGCCGTTGAGCTGGCTCCTACCGGCAGAGAACGGGATTACGTCGGCTATCCACGCGAGATAGATATCGACGACATCCACATCAAGGCCGATGCCTGCGGAAGCGATGCAACTATCCGGTCCCATGGCCATCTGCGAGTTTCCAGGGATGTGGCACACACCCGGTTCGCCATCTGCGGCGACCCGATCAAGATCTGGGGCGTCCAATGTCGGCGAAGCGTCGGATGATCAAGGCGACGGTACCGGCCGCAATGCCCGCTTTCGCCACGCCATTGTTCGCCGCGGCCCAGCCCTTCCGGCCGGATCCGCTGCCCTTTACTTCCTGGCGACGTCCTTGGTGATGCCTTTGCGGGAGGCAGCTTCGACTGCCAGGTGAACCTCATCGAGCCTCCGCTCCCCGCAACCACCGGCGCCCGAGGCGCAATGATCAACAGCAATGCGTCGGGAGCCCAACCGCTGAAGGGGCTACCTGGTAGCAAGCTTGGCAACACCGACCGGTCTCAAACAACCAGCCGCCTGCGGCAGGACCGGCCCGGAGCCTGTCGCACCAGTGGTCGATCCGAACGTACCCATGGTCCAACCCGAGGATTATCTCGGATAGCGCTGCTGGGCCGAGCCGGCGCAACCGACGAACCTCTGCACTTCTGCCCGGTCAGTACTTCTGGCATGCTGGTCGGCATGACCGAACCCCAGTTCGGCGGCAACGAGGGCGACCGCTCACAACCGCCGCCACCGCAGCAGCCGGGTTATCCGCCGCCGGGTCAGTACCCTTCGCCTGGGCCGTATCCCCCGCCAATGAGCGGGTATCCGCCGGCATACATGGACCCTGCCGCGCCATATGGCCGGCATCCCATAACGGGTGAGCCGTTCTCGGAAAAGTCCAAGGTGGTTGCCGGGCTCCTCCAGCTGCTCGGGCTGATGGGCCTGGCCGGAATCGGCCGCATTTACCTCGGGTACACCGGTTTCGGCATCGCCCAGCTCGTGGTCGGTCTGATCACGTGCGGTATCGGTGCCATCATCTGGGGGATCATCGACGCCGTCTTGATCCTCACCGACAAGGTGCGGGATCCCGTCGGACGTCCGCTGCGCGATGGCACTTAGCTCCCCACCCAACAAACGCTTGCTCGGCGCCCTCGGAACGGGCGCGGTAGTTGTCGGCGGTCTCGCCTACGTCGGATTGGGGAATCCGCACAGCACGAGTTTCGTGTTCCCGCCGTGTCCGTTCAAGGCGCTGACGGGATGGGACTGTCCGGCATGTGGGGGCCTGCGGATGACCCACGACCTCCTGCATGGCGATCTGGCCGCCGCCTTCGTGGACAATGCCTTTCTGCTTATCGGCCTCCCGGTGCTGTTGGCGTGGGTATTGGTGCGCCGCAAGAGGGGCGAACCGGTGTCGACCACTCCAGCGGTTGTAATGATCATCGCTGCCGCCGTTACGTGGACTGTCGCACGAAATCTCCCCGGATTCCCTTTGGTCCCTGCGGTTCTCGCCGGGTAGCCAGCCCTCGACAGGCGCGATGCCACCGGTCAGGCTTGGCATGCTTGCGCTGGACGTAGTTCGAGTCAATAACGACTATGCTCAAGCCGTGAATAGACGCGGAAAGATCGTCTGTACTCTCGGGCCCGCCACGCCATCCGATGAGGCCGTCAGGAAACTGGTTGAATGCGGGATGGACGTCGCTCGGCTGAACTTCAGCCACGGCGACTACTCCGACCATGAGGCCAACTACACGCGAGTTCGGACCGCCTCTGACTCGACCGGACGCGCCGTCGGAATTCTCGCCGACCTGCAAGGGCCCAAGATCCGGCTCGGCCGGTTCGCCGACGGGCCCACCGTATGGGAGAACGGTGAGACGGTACGCATTACCGTCACGGACTGCGCGGGCAGCCATGACCGGGTGTCGACGACCTACAAGCGCCTGGCGCAGGACGCCACGCCGGGCGACCGCGTCCTCGTCGACGATGGGAACGTCAGTCTGGTCGTCGAGCACATCGACGGCAACGACGTGGTCTGCTCGGTCACCGAGGGCGGAAAGGTCAGCAATAACAAGGGCATGTCGCTGCCGGGGATGAGCGTCTCGGCTCCCGCCCTGTCGGAGAAGGACATCGAGGACCTCGAGTTCGCTTTGCATCTCGGTGTCGACCTGATCGCCCTGTCGTTCGTGCGTTCCCCCTACGACGTCGAATTGGTGCACGAGGTGATGGACCGGGTTGGTCGCCGCGTACCGGTCATCGCCAAACTCGAGAAGCCAGAAGCGGTCGACAATCTCGAGGCCATCGTCCTGGCGTTCGACGCGATCATGGTCGCCCGTGGCGACCTTGGCGTGGAACTTCCGCTCGAGGAAGTTCCACTGGTGCAGAAGCGTGCCATCCAAATGGCCAGGGAGAACGCGAAGCCCGTCATCGTGGCAACCCAGATGCTGGAGTCGATGATCGAGAACTCGCGGCCCACCCGGGCCGAGGCATCCGACGTGGCCAATGCCGTGCTCGACGGGGCGGACGCCGTGATGCTCTCTGGTGAGACCTCGGTGGGCAAGTACCCTTTCGAGACGGTCAAGACCATGTCCCGCATCATTTCGGCCGTCGAGGACAATTCGGTGGCGGCCCCGCCGCTGACCCACACCCCTCGAACAAAGCGCGGGGTGATCTCCTATGCCGCCCGCGATATCGGCGAACGGCTCGACGCCAAGGCGCTGGTCGCTTTCACTCAATCCGGTGACACGGTACGCCGGCTCGCCCGGCTCCACACGCCGCTGCCGGTGCTGGCATTCACTGCCCTGCCCGAGGTGCGCAGCCAGTTGGCGCTGACGTGGGGAACGGAGACTTTCATCGTCTCCCACATCGCGACCACCGACGGAATGATCCGGCAGGTTGACAAGTCGTTGCTGGACCTGGGCCGCTACAAGCGGGGTGACCTGGTGGTCATCGTCGCAGGCGCCCCGCCGGGCACAGTAGGCTCCACGAATCTGATCCATGTTCACCGCATCGGGGAGGACGACGTCTAGTCGGACGGCGATCAAGCGGCGAGGGACGGGCGTAGCGCGGAGTCCGTCCATCTGATCAGGGGAGTTCCTTTGTTTGAGTCGGCGTGTGACCCGAAGTCCCCGCGCAGCGATTTCAGTGAGTTGCTGGCAGTGCTGGAACTCGAGAGCTTGGGTAGCGACACTTTCATCGGTGCCCATCCGAGCAAGAACCCCATCCGTACCTTTGGCGGTCAGATGCTGGCGCAGGCTTTCGTCGCGGCTGCCCGTAGCCTCGATAAGCCTCTCCCGCCCAGCGCGTTGTCGGCGCATTTCATCGCCGGCGGCGATCCGACGCGCGATCTTGAGTTCCATGTCGTGCGGCTGCGAGACGAACGCCGGTTCGCCAACCGTCGTGTCGACGTGATGCAACAAGGGCGACTACTGACGACCGCGCTGGTGTCTTATCTGGTCGGTGGCGACGGTCTTGAGCACGGCGTGGTGGAGCCGCCGCCAGACGATCCGCAGACGCTGCCACCGATCGACGATCTGCTGCGCGGATACGAGGATGTGGTCCCACATTTTGCCAATGCACTGCGCCCCATCGAATGGCGCTACACCAACGATCCGGCCTGGGTCATGCATGACAAAGGTGAGCGGCTGACCCACAATCGGGTCTGGATGAAGGCCCGGGGCGTCATGCCCGACGATCCGGTGTTGCACGGTGCCGCGCTGGTGTACTCCTCGGACACCACGGTCCTCGACTCGATCATCACCACGCATGGGTTGTCGTGGGGATATGACCGGATCTTCGCGGTCACCACTAACCACTCGGTGTGGTTTCACCGTCCGTTGCAGTTCGACGACTGGGTGCTCTACTCGACAACGTCGCCGGTGGCGGCGGATTCTCGCGGCCTGGGGACCGGGCACTTCTTCGACCGGTCGGGCCGACCGCTGGCCACCGTCGTGCAGGAGGGAATCGTGAAGTACTTCCCGGGAGGGCCTACGGTGTCGGCGTGACCGTGATGGAGAATTGGTCCTCCACACGCTGAGTGAACGCGTCGGCGCACTCCTGGATGGCCTGCTCGTCGGAACCGGCACGGCTCACGCAGTCGACGTAGTCGGTGCCACCGACCTCGTTGAAGCCCCATACCGCAATGGCGATCACAACGATCGAGACGACAATGCTCAGCAACCCCAGCACGATCCCCGCGATCGCGACGCCACCGTTGTCGGCCTCGCCGCGCTTAACCCTTCCCCGGCCCAGGAACCCGAGGATGACCGCGACGACTCCCAACACGATGCCCCCGACGACCGAGAACAGCGCGATGATGGCCACGACGAGCGACGCCACACCCAGGCCGTTTTTCGGGGCGGCTGCGGCGGGTGGGGGGTAGCCGCCGGGATACCCGCCGTATTGCGGTGGCGGGGGCGGATAGCTGCCCTGGTAGGCGCCGTACTGAGGAGGCTGCGGCGGTTCGCTCATACCGGTGAGGTTACTCGCCGAACGCCTTCCTGGTCAGCGATCGACACCGAGATGCCGAGTGGCCGAACGTGCTGTTGACGTCACGCCCGGGCGCGAGCGTGAAGATAGCCGCACGCTCGGCCGGGGCTGCACGAACTGGACGCTGGGTTGTCATTCCGCAGTAGCGGCTGCGACCCTGTCCTTGATTTCGGCCACGTCCTTGCTGGCGCTGCGAATTCCGAACGCCGATACGACCTCGAAGACGCCGAGGACGATGAGCCAGATGCCGACCACCAACGTCAACGTCGCCAGTGAGTCGAATGGTGAGGCCAGCACGATCACGCCGGCGATCAGGCTGATCACGCCGATGAAGATGCCCCAGCCGCGGCCGGGAAGCGTCGGGTCACTGATCGCCGACACCGCCGTGGCCACCCCACGGAAGATGAATCCGATACCAATCCAGATGGCCAACAGCAGGATCGAGTTCTCCAGGCTGCGGAAGCACAGAACCGCCAGGATCAGCGAGGCCGCGCCGCTGAGGAACAGCAGCACGCGGCCACCGGCGGAGACATGCAGGCTGAACGCGAAGATCACCTGGGCGATGCCGGTGACCAACAGATACGCGCCGAAGAAGATGGCTGCAATGAAGATGGTCGGGCCAGGCCAGGCCAACACCATGGCCCCGAGTATTACCGCCAGGACTCCGGAGGCGAGAGTCGACTTCCAAAGATGCTTCATCATGCTCGGTGGGGCGAAGGTGTCCATGTTCGAAGTTTGGCATACCGGACGGCGGGATTACCTGATTTCGCCGTACGGCTGTGACGGATGAATGCGCTCGTTAATGTTCGGTTACCGGCGCCGCACGTCGGGTTATCGGTCGTTAATGTCCTTGGCTGGAGATACCCGGAGGGGATTTCTGGTCCCAGTCTGTCGGCCCGAAGCAGAAAGTTGAGGCTCACGTGTTGGGTGGATTCCAGGACTGCCGGCCAAAAATCTGGCGTTTGGCGATTGCGTTCGTTGCCACCGGTGCGTTGGCCCTCTCGGGGTGTTCGAGCAGCTCTGATTCGAGCGACTCATTGACCCAGACAGAGGCTGCGACGGCCGAGAAGGTCGATGCCATTGCCAACACCGTGCCCGAGGACATCAAGTCGTCGGGCAAGCTCATCATCGGTGTCAACATTCCTTACGCACCGAATGAGTTCAAGGACCCCGACGGCAAGATCGTCGGGTTCGATGTGGACCTCATGAACGCGATCGCTGGCACGCTCGGGCTGACACCGGAATACCGCGAGGCCGACTTCGCAAAAATCATCCCGTCAATCCAGGGCGGAACGTTCAACGTGGGCATGTCATCGTTCACCGACAGCAAGGAGCGCGAGGAGCAGGTCGACTTCGTCACCTACTTCAATGCGGGCACCTTGTGGGCGCAGTTGGCCGGTGGTGACGTCGATCCGGAGAACGCGTGTGGAAAGAAAGTCGCGGTGCAGGCGACCACGGTTCAGGAGACCGAGGAGTTGCCGGCCCGGAGCCAGAAGTGCACCGACGCAGGCCAGTCGGAGATCGTGATCATCCCGTTCGACAGCCAGGACGCCGCCACCAACGCCGTGGTTCTCGGTCAGGCCGATGCCATGTCGGCGGACTCACCGGTCACCCTGTACGCGATCAAGCAGACCAACGGAAAACTTGTGCAAGCCGGTGAGGTGTTCGACTCGGCACCCTACGGTTGGCCGGTGGAGAAGGACTCAGCGTTGGCGCAGTCGCTTCTACAGGCTCTCGAGCACCTGATCGAGACGGGCCAGTACAAAGAGATCGCATCCAATTGGGGTCTTGAGGAGGGGATGATCGACAAGCCGGTCATCAACGGCGCGATCTCCTGAACTGCTTAGGCCGGAACGCATGAGCGAAGTCGGCACGCCGCCGCAACCCATCGACGCCGTCCCGCTGCGCCACCCGTGGCGATGGGTGGCGGCGACCGTCATCATCGTCCTGGTAGCGCTGTTTTTGTACGGTGCGGCGACCAATCCGGCCTACGGCTGGTCGACCTACTGGGAGTACCTGTTCAACGAACGCGTCCTGCTCGGGGTGTTCAACACCCTGCAGCTGACCGTGTACGCGATGCTGATCGGCGTGGTGCTGGGCGTGGCACTCACGGTGATGCGGTTGTCGTCCAACCCGGTGATGAGTGCGGTGTCGTGGGTGTTCCTGTGGATCTTCCGAGGCACACCGGTGTATGTACAGCTGGCGTTCTGGGGGCTGGTTCCCACCATCTATCGGAACCTCCAGCTGGGCGTGCCGTTCGGGCCGTCGTTGCTCGAAATTGACCTCCAGGCTTTTTCCTACCCCTTCGTTCTGGCGGTCATCGGCTTGGCCCTCAACGAAGCCGCGTACATGGCCGAGATCATTCGGGCCGGCATCACCTCTGTTCCGGAAGGTCAGATGGAAGCGTCCACCGCCCTTGGCATGTCGTGGGGGATGGCGATGCGGCGCACCGTGCTGCCCCAGGCAATGCGGGTGATCATCCCGCCGACCGGCAACGAGCTCATCAGCCTGCTCAAGACCACGTCTTTGGTCACGGCGGTGCCATACGCGTTCGATCTGTACAGCATTGCCACCCGCGAGATCGCCGCACGCATTTTCGAACCGGTCCCGTTGCTCTTGGTGGCCGCCACCTGGTACCTCGCCATCACCAGCGTTTTGATGGTTGGGCAGCATTACCTGGAGCGGTACTTCTCCCGCGGGGTGTCGCGCACGCTGACCGCCAAGCAACTCGGCGCGCTGGCCGACGCCCAGCAGCCACTGTCGGGGCGAGGGGAAGCACCATGACCGCTGAGGTGGCGAACGCGAGGCCGATGGTCAAGGCGGAAATGGTCTGCAAGAACTTCGGAGCGCTCAAGGTACTCAAGGGCATCACCCTGGAAGTTCAGAAGGGCGAGGTCCTGGTGCTGGTCGGACCGTCCGGTTCGGGGAAGTCCACATTTCTGCGCTGCATCAACCACCTGGAAACCGTCAACGCCGGGCGGCTCTACGTCGACGGCGATCTCGTCGGGTACCACGAGAAGAACGGCAAACTGCACGAGATGAAGCCGCGCGACGTCGCCAAACAACGTCGCGATGTGGGAATGGTCTTCCAGCACTTCAACTTGTTCCCGCACCGCACAGCGCTGGGCAACATCGCCGAGTCGCCCGTTCACGTCAAGGGCGTCAAGAAGAAGCTCGCACTTGACCGGGCCAGGGAGCTGCTGGACCGGGTGGGTCTGGCCGACAAGGCTGATGCCTACCCCGCGCAGTTGTCGGGGGGCCAGCAACAGCGAGTCGCGATCGCGCGGGCGTTGGCGATGGACCCAAAGCTCATGCTGTTCGATGAACCGACTTCGGCGCTGGACCCCGAACTCGTGGGCGAGGTGCTCGCCGTGATGCAGAAGCTGGCGTCCGAAGGCATCACCATGGTGGTGGTCACCCACGAGATGGGATTCGCCCGCGAGGTCGCCGACGAGGTGGCGTTCATGGACGGTGGGGTAGTCGTCGAACGCGGAGACCCAAGCGAGCTGTTGAGTAACCCTAAACACGAACGGACGAAAGCGTTTCTCTCCAAGGTGATGTAGTGCGCGACGCGTCCACGCCGCTCTGGCGTGCCGCGCAGGTATTCCGTCTGCTCAGTTGCATCTATGCGGTGGGCTTCCAGCTCACGATCAATCAGGACCTCGAGCATCCGGCAGCCGGCTGGGTGCTGTCAGCGGTCCTGATCGCGTGGAGTGCCTTGTGTGCCCTCGGCTATTTGCAGGGCTGGGGCCGTCGGCCGGCCTGGGTGGTCGCCGAGATGGTCGTCGTGGTGGCGCTGATGCTCTCGACCGAGGTGATCGCCTCTGACCAGTGGGTGCTGGACAACCAATCCTGGCCGACCACGCTGTGGGCCACCAACGCGACCGTCTCCGCAGCGATCCTGTTCGGACCTGTCGGCGGGATGCTCACCGGTGTTCTGGTCATGGCGACCAGCGCTGCGCTCAAAGGGTATGTCCACATCGATCTGGCCCAAAACGCCACGATCGTGATCGAGCTGGCCGTCGGCCTCGCGGTCGGGCTGGCGGCTCAGACGGCGCGTCGCGCCCACGCCGAACTGGAGCGGGCGGCCCGGCTGTCCGCTTCACTCGAGGAGCGGGAGCGGCTGTCCCGGCAGGTTCACGACGGTGCGATCCAGGTGCTGGCGCTGATGGCGCGCCGCGGGAGTGAGATTGGCGGCGAGACAGCTCAATTAGCCGAATTGGCCGGGGCGCAGGAGCGCGCGTTGCGTCGTCTGGTCAGTGCCGGCGATACAGAAGCACGCCATGCCGGCAGCGCCGACCTCGGAGCGCTGCTGCGACGGCGGGCCTGTGATCAGGTGTCGGTCAGCGTGCCGGCCGACCCGGTTCTGCTGGACTCGGCGGTGGCAGACGAACTCTTCGCGGCGGTGTGCAACGCGCTCGACAACGCCGAGGTACACGCCGGGCCCGGCGCCCATGTCTATGTACTTCTCGAGGATCTTGGCGACCGCGTCACGGTGAGTGTTCGCGATGACGGCGTCGGAATCCCTGAGGGACGGCTCGAAGAAGCGGTCGCGCAGGGGCGGATGGGCATAGCGAAATCGATTGTGGGAAGAATGGATTGGTTGGATGGAGAGGCCCTGCTGAGCACAGGTCCGGAATCGGGTACGGAGTGGGAGTTGACATTGCCGCGCAGTGGGAGCCTCGGTGATTGAGCAGGGTACCTCCGTCATGGTGGTCGACGATCATCCGATCTGGCGCGACGCAGTGGCCCGGGACCTGGCCGACGACGGCTTCGTGGTGGTCGCGACAGCAGACGGGGTGGCAGCGGCCAAGCGTCGGGCGGCGGTCGTGAAGCCCGACGTGGTGGTCATGGATATGCGGATGGCCGACGGTGGCGGTGCACAGGCGACGACCGAAGTGCTGGCCGTGTCGCCGTCCACGCGCATCCTGGTGCTCTCGGCCTCCGACGAACACGACGACGTCCTCGAGGCGGTAAAGGCGGGGGCCATCGGCTATCTGGTCAAGAGCGCGTCCAAGCAGGAACTCGCCGAGGCTGTCCGGGCGACCGCGCAGGGGCGAGCGGTGTTCACCCCCGGTCTGGCCGGCCTGGTTCTCGGTGAATATCGCCGAATTGCCAGGGATTCCCGGGATGCGGCCGGAACTGCCGGGCCGAGTCTGACCGAACGGGAAACCGAGGTGCTGCGCCACGTCGCGAAGGGACTGACCGCCAAGCAGATCGCGTCGCGACTCTCGTTGAGCCATCGCACGGTGGAGAATCACGTACAGGCGACGTTCCGCAAGTTGCAGATCGGCAATCGGGTGGAACTGGCGCGTTACGCGATCGAACACGGCCTCGACGAGTAGTTGTACTCATCGGCTTCTGACTCGCTGACTGCGAAAATGAGAGGATGACAGAACCGCACAATGCCGTAATTTCCCGGCTATCGGCGGATTTCGCCGCGTTATCTCATCAGCTGGCTCGAGTGTCTGCCGATCTCACCACGCTGGATCGGACCCTCGCCGGGAGCCCGCCGCCGGCGGCCCAGGAGCCGGTCACACCACCTCTTCGCCAATATCCCGCGCCGCCTTTTGCCCGATATCCCGCGCCGCCTCATCGTCAGTATCCCGCGCCGCCTCATGCCCGACATCCCGCGCCGACGCCCCCGCAGCCCCCGCCGCCGGCCATGTCTTTCCGGCCGCAGTACCCGCCGCCACCGCCCGGATATCCTCCCCAGCCGACCCCGCCCCCGGCCAAGTCGCCGTCGGAACGTTCGGAAGGCTGGATCGGCAAACTGCTCGCCATAGCCGGAGTCGCGGTCACCCTGATCGGTGTTGTGCTTCTGGTGGTGCTGGCCGCGCAGGCCGGAATTCTGCGGCCAGAGTTCCGGGTGGCCGCCGGCGCGGGGCTGGCCGCGGCCCTGGTCGGCACCGCTTGGTGGCTCAGCGCCCGCCCCGGCGGACGAGTGGGGGCTATCGCGCTGGCGGCCACCGGCATCGCCGCGGCCTACATCGACGTCATCGCAACCACCACGATCTACGGTTGGGTCTCGGCACCTGTTGGACTGATCCTCGCGGCCGCGATCGCCGGCGGTGGTCTGACGCTGGCCCGGCGATGGGATTCCCAACACCTCGCGCTATTGGTGCTGGTGCCGCTGATCGTGCTGGCGCCAGTAGTCACCGACGGCATCACTCTGCTGTTGATCGCATTCATGATTGCCCTGTCCGCGGTTTCGGTTCCGGTTCAGCTCGGTAAGGACTGGATCTGGCTGCATGCCGCCCGCACCGCGGCCGCCGCCTTGCCGTTGATGTTGGCACTCATCGCGCGTTATCTCGATTCCCGCGAGGACCTCTGGCTTGCCGGCGCATGCGCCATCGCGGCGCTGGTGGCCCTGGGATCCGCGCTGATCCTGCTGCCCAGCACCGGAAACCGCGCGGCGATGGCGTTGCTGACCGTGGCCGGTGTGACTCCGGTGTTGTGCGCGGCGCTGGCGGTCGACCACGTGATCGCGGCGTTGATGGCAGCCGCTCTGGCTGCTGCATTGCTGGCGATCGTGCTTGCCGCGCAGTGGTTTCCGGGCGTTCCCGGCGTGGTGCGGCAGGTGTACTCGGCGTTGTCGGCGGTCGCCGTGCTGATCGCGGTGACGATGGCCTTTGACGGCAGAACCGCAGGACCGGTGCTGCTGGCGATTGCGGTCGTGGCAGCCGTAGCGGGCCGCCGTGACACCGTTGCGCGGTGGGCGGCCCTCGGGTTCGCGAGCATCGGCGCCGGTACGCACTTGAGCTACTCGCCGCCGAGTTCTCTGCTGACGCCAACTGTGAATACCACGGCAGCAAGTATTTCCACGATGGTGTCGAGCATCCTGCTGGTGATCTGCGCAGCGGCGCTGGCGTGGTCGTGGGGCCGCGCGGTGCGCGCTGTCTGGGTTGTTGCAGCAGTGGTTATCGTCTACGCCGTCACCTCGTTCACCGTCACAGCCGGTCTGTTGATCGGCGGCGGCGAGCAAGGCTTCTTTGCCGGACATATGGCCGCGACCATCTGTTGGATCGCCATGGGTGCGGCGCTGTTCGGTTACGCCGCGCGCTTGCCGCGCGCCGACCGCTCGGTGCCGATCGGCGGTGGACTCGGTCTGGTCGCCGCCGCCATGGCGAAGCTGTTCCTCTTCGACCTGGGCACGTTGGACGGCATCTTCCGCGTCCTGGTGTTCATCGTGGTCGGGTTGATCCTGCTGGCGATGGGTGCTGGCTACGCGCGACTGCTGGAGAAACAGGACAGGCAAAATGTGAACGCTGCCAACGAATCTGCCGCAGAATGAAGCCGGTATTCTTCGACCGCCCATCGTCGACATGGGTGGGGCCGGCGTCGCTGCTCAACTCGGAGAGCCAGAAGGCGCAACCATGTCGGCTCGTTGGCCGACCAGGTACCAGGTGCGCATGAGGCCCTTGCCCTTGATGTCCACGTAGCCACGTTCCTCGAGCACAAAAGACTCGGACAGCCGCTCATAAATGTTGTCGGGCAGCTGAATTCGGCCCTCTATGTCGGTGGCCTCCATGCGGGACGCAACATTGACCGCGTCGCCCCACACATCGTAGAAGAACTTCTTGGCCCCGACGACACCCGCGACGACGGGACCTGCCGCCATACCTATGCGTAACGGTACGTCGCGTCCCTCGGAATCCTTGAGATCGGCAACGGAGTCGGCCATGTCCAGGGCCAGCAACGCTAGCGCCTCGAGGTGGTCATCGCGCGGGGTGGGGACCCCGCTGACCACCATGTAGGAGTCGCCACTGGTTTTGATCTTCTCGAGGCCGTGCCGATCGACGAGCGCGTCCAGATCCGTGTACAGGCGATCGAGGAACCGGACGAGCTCAGCTGGCGCGGTGTCGCTGGCACGCTTTGTGTAGCCGGCGATGTCGGCGAACAAGATCGACGCGTCGTCGTACTTGTCGGCGATGACGGTGTGGGACGGATCCTTCAGTCGGGCGGCGATGGTCTCGGGAAGGATGTTGGCCAGCAGTCGCTCAGAGCGGCCGTACTCGGCCTCCATCGCTGCCTCCGCGCGTTCGATCTCGCGCAGTGTGTACCAGATGGTGGCGACGATCATCACTGCGGCCGAGACCGTCGAGCTGATGAATCCCGCGGTGAGGATCCAGGAAGGACCCAAGCCCCGGTCATGGGGCACCGTGACTTCGAGGATGATCGTGATCGCCACGCCCACGGCGACGATCATCGAGGCCATCAACATGCGTTCGATGCCGAACACCAACACCACCAGTGACGCGGCGACCAGGAAGTAGAACTGTAGGCCCGTTCCGGTCCCTACGGTGAAGCAGATGAACCCGACCGACAAATAGGCGAACACGACGAACGTCAGAGGTGCGACCAACTCGCCGAACCCGCCCAGCCGCGGAATAATCAGGAACACCGCGGCGCAGATGACGTTGACGGCACCCAGCCACCACAAGGTGCCGCCCAGCACGAGTTGAAACACTCCGAAGGAGGCCGAGACGGCGGCCGCTATCCAGCTGGCGATCGTGAGCACCTGCAGCCGACGGTCGACCCGATCATCGCGGTGCCGGGATGGAGACCAGGCGCGGCTGCTGAGCGCCACGTCGGGGACGCAGATCGGTCGCAGCTTGGCCACGGCCGGAGCCTATCGCCCGATGGCCCCTGAACTGAGGCCCTCGGCGAGATTCGACGAAGGCCGCCGGGCACCGCCACGCCAATCCTTACCGGGATGTTTGCGATGCAAGCAAAGCCAAGCAAACACCTGGCACGGTCGATACGCTGGGCAGTAATCCCCGGAAGGATTCTGACATGAAGACTCGATTGACTACCCTCGCCGGTCTCCTGGTTGCCGGCGGCGCCGCCTTCGCCATCGTTGCGGCACCCTCCGCACTCGCCAACCCAGGGCTCGTGCCGACCTGCGAAGCGACCGAAGCAGGTGGCGGCAGGGAGGGCGGCATGACCACGCTGTGCGAGCAGCCGGGCAACGCTGAACTCAACTCGCGGCCAAGCGTCCTTGCGCCCGGTGCCATGGGCGGCATGGGTGGTTTTGGCATCATCTGATTGACGAGGCGGACGCCGGTGCGGCGCTCCGCGTCGGCGATCAGCGTATGAACTCGGCCTAGGCGTGAGTAGTCGCCACGGCGATCACCACCATGGGCTCCTGGTGGCTACCCTTCGCCAAGGCTCGGCTCCGCCTGCCCAAGCCCCGGCCGCGGGGCCGCGGTAAGGCCCGGTGTATAGCGGCCGGTTTTGGTGCCCTCGGTGAGATTCGAACTCACACTGGACGGGTTTTGAATCCGTTTCCTCTGCCAGTTGGGATACGAGGGCCTCGGCACCACCTGCGCAATGCGCGGTCTCTCACGATAGAGGATGGACCCGCGGTCGCTCATCTGGCCCGCGACCGCCAGAATGGCACCTATGACCGGGTCACCGACAGACTCACCAACCGTGGCAGCCAATTCACATCGCGTACTGATCGCCGAGGACGAGGCGCTCATCCGAATGGACTTGGCCGAGATGCTGCGCGAAGAGGGCTACGAGATCGTCGGCGAGGCCGGTGACGGCCAGGAGGCCGTGGACCTGGCCGGGTCGCTCAGGCCCGATCTGGTGATCATGGACGTCAAGATGCCGCGGCGCGACGGTATCGACGCCGCGTCCGAGATTGCTGCCAACCGGATCGCGCCGATCGTGATCCTCACCGCGTTCAGCCAGCGCGAGCTCGTGGAACGCGCCCGCGACGCCGGCGCGATGGCCTACCTGGTCAAGCCGTTCAACATCAGCGATCTCATTCCTGCCATAGAGTTGGCGGTCAGCAGATTCGGCGAGATCGCCGAGCTCGAAAAGGAAGTCGCGACGTTGTCCGACCGCCTGGAGACTCGCAAACTGGTGGAGCGGGCCAAGGGCCTGCTGCAGGCCAAGCAGGGGATGGCCGAGCCCGAGGCGTTCAAGTGGATTCAGCGTGCCGCAATGGATCGGCGTACCACCATGAAGCGAGTCGCCGAGGTGGTTGTGGAGACCCTCGACACGCCCGCGTCGTCCTGATTTCCGGCCGACAGGACGGTCAGGTTAGTTTGAGTTCCGTGATGTCACATATTGGTCACGGGCCCTTGCTGGGGACTCGTGCCCGTCCGACACCAGTTACGGTCGGTTTTGATCCATTCGGGGCGATCCACCATCCGTTCGACGCTGAACACATCAGGATTGACGACACATCAGGATTGACAAACCAGGAGCCTTCTCGATGAAGCATGGAACCCTCACGCGCGCCTTCGCTGTCATGGGTATCGCCTCGCTCGCGCTGACCGCCTGCTCGAGCAACTCAGGCGAGGACACAGCCGCATCCGGCGAGACCACGGCCGCGGAATCGGCCGAGATCGTCAGCACCGACTGTGAACCCGCCCAGGCGACCGCGGGAGCGGTACCGGTCACCACGCCACTCAAGATCGGCACCCTGCTACCCGAGACCGGCACGCTGGCCTTCCTCGGGCCGCCCGAGGTGGCCGGCGTGCAGGTGGCCATCGACGAAGTCAACGAGGCCGGTGGCGTGTTGGACCAGCCGGTGCAGTTGATCACCGGCGACTCCGGTGACACCACCACCGACACCGCGAACGTCACCGTCGATCGCCAGCTGGCCGACGGGGTCAGCGCGATCATCGGCGCAGCGTCCTCCGCGGTTTCACTCAAGGTGATCGACAAGATCGCCAGCGCCGGCGTCGTGCAGTTCTCCCCGGCCAACACCTCCGACCAGTTCGTCTGCTATCCCGACGAGGGTATGTACTTCCGCACCGCACCCACCGATGTGCTGCAGGCCCAAGCGCTCTCGCAGTTGATCACCCAGGACGGCGCGCAGCGTGTGGTGGTCATGGCGCTCAACGATCCGTACGGGACCGGCCTGGCCGCGAACACGGTCGCCGACCTCGAGGCGGCGGGTATCCCGTCAGACCAGATCAAGAAGATCATCTACGACCCCAACGCCCAGTCCTTCAACGCCGAGGTCGACCAGGCCAAGGAGTTCAACCCGGACGCGGTTGCGGTCATCGGCTTCGAGGAGAGCGCCAAGATCCTCAGCCGCATGCATGAGGTCGCAATCGGGCCGTCTGACGGGATGCTGGTGTACGGCACCGACGGCAACATGGGCAACGCCCTCGGCGAGAGTGTCGCGACCGGACTGCTGACGGGGATGAAGGGCACGACTCCGTTGACGGCGATCGGCCCCGATTTCGAGAACCGCCTCAAGGCCGTTGATCCCGCTTTGATCGACTTCAACTACGCGGGGGAGTCCTACGATGCGGTCGTCATCACCGCGTTGGCGGCCGAACAGGCCAAGTCGACGGCCGGGGTGGACATCGCCGCCAACATCATCGGTGTGACGCGGGACGGCGTGAAGTGCACCACCTTCGCCGACTGCCGGGACCGGATCGTCGCCGGCGAGGACATCGACTACGACGGTGTGACCGGTGAGTTGGCTTTCAGCCCCGCGGGAGAGCCCAGCGTCGGGTCATACGGCAGCCTCGAGTTCGGTGAGGACAATGCGCTCAAGACCAACGACTTCATCGTCGTCCAGGGCTGAGCTGTAGTCGCAGCGCCGGGGCCGCAGTGCACCTTCGGGTGCGGGGCGCCCCCGCGCTGGCTTCAGCGCTCGCGGCTGCCGGCCAGGGTGCCCAGGTACAACTCGATGACCTTGGGGTCGGTCATCAGGTTGCTGCCGGTGTCGGTGTAGGCGTTGACGCCCTGATCCAAGACGTACCCACGGTCGCAGATCTGCAGGCAGCGCCGGGCGTTCTGTTCGACCATGACGATGGAAACGCCTGCGGCGTTGATCTGCTTGCAGCGGATGAACACTTCGTCCTGAAACATCGGCGACAAACCCGCTGACGGCTCGTCGAGCAACAACACGGACGGCTCCATCATCAGCGCCCGGCCCATCGCGACCATCTGACGCTCACCGCCGGACAGGGCGCCCGCCTTGACCTTTCTGCGCTCGGCCAGCAACGGGAACAACTCACTGACCATGGCGAAGCGTGAGGCGAACTTGGACCGGCTCAAGTACACGCCCATCTCCATGTTCTCCTCGATGGTCAGCGAGGAGAACACGTTGCGGTTCTGCGGCACGTAGCCGACGCCCTTGGTCACCATCACGTGGGCCGGCGCCGACGTGATGTTCTGCCCGCGCAGCGTCACCGCGCCCGAACGAACGGGGATAAGCCCGAACAGGGTCTTGAGCAGGGTGGACTTGCCGGCGCCGTTGGGGCCGATGATTCCGACGATCTCGCCGTCCCGCAGGAAGAAGTCGCAGCCCCGCAGGATGTCGACCTCCGGGAGGTAACCGGCCACCAGGCCGTCGGCCCTCAGCAGTGAGCCTGCTGCCAGGCGTGCGTGCTCCTCGGACGTCGCCGCGAGCTCGGCCGGCGACAATTCGTGTGGTGGGTCCGCGGATTCGCTCATCGCTTCGTGCCCTCGTCGTCGTTTTTTTCCCGGGCCGCCTGCTCGATCTGTCTTGCCAGGCGTGCCGTCGCGCCGACGGGGTTACCGTGGTCGTCGAATTCGAGCGGTTGGTCATGGTGGCTGCCCAGATAGGCGTCCACCACCACCTCGTTGCCGGCCAGCACCTGCGGTGTGGATTCGGCGATGATCGAACCCTGGGACATCACCACCACCCAGTCGCTGATATCGCGGATCACGTCCATGTCGTGCTCGACGAAGATCACCGTCATCCCCTCTCCGGGTAGGGATTTCACGTGCTCGAGCAGACTCTGCGTCAATACCGGGTTGACCCCGGCCATGGGCTCATCGAGCATGACCACCCGGGGATCGCTCATCAGCGCCCGGGACATCTCGAGCAGCTTGCGCTGTCCACCCGATAGCGAGCCGGCCAGGTCCTCTGCCTTGGTGTCGAGCTTGAAACGGCGGAGCATCTCGTGCGCCCGTTCGGTGATCTGCGCTTCCTGGGCACGCCAGGTCATGGGTAGTAACGCGGACAGGATCCGCTCACCCGTCTGGTGTTGTGCGCCCAGCCGGACGTTGTCGAGCACCGACATCCGCGCCAGCGCTTTGGTGAGCTGGAACGTGCGGACGACCCCCCGACGCGCCACCTGGTGCGGGTACAGCCTGCCCAGGTTTTCGCCGTCGATCTTCCAGCTGCCGGTATCCGGCCGATCAAATCCGGTCAGAAGGTTGAACAGCGTCGTCTTTCCCGCGCCGTTGGGGCCGATCAGCCCGGTGATGGCGCCGCGCTGAAACTCCAGATGGTCGACGTCGACGGCCTTCAGGCCGCCGAACGATCGCGAGACGTTCTCCACTACCAAGATGGGATCGGATTTGGGTGAACCCGGCTCGGGAGGGGTGTCGGCGAACAACGCTGCCCGGTCGGCAGCGGTTGTCGGGGGAGTGTCAACCATCGAGTTGCACATCCCGTTTTCGCCCCAGCAATCCCTGCGGCCGGAACACCATGAGCAACGCGATCAGGATGCCCAGCAGGATGAATCGGGTCGCACCGACCTGCGCATCAGTGAGGGGCAGGAGGGGGTCGGGGCCCGCGATCGCCTGGCGCAGCACCGCATCGGGGATGGCCAGCAGGAACCAGAACAGCATGGCGCCCACGACCGGGCCGAAAACCGTTGCGGCGCCGCCCAGAAGCAATGCCCCGAACGCGTAGAAGGTCTGGGCGGTTGAGTAGAAGTCGGGGTTAACCGATTTGGTCTGCAAGGCGTTGAAGACACCGCCCATGCCGCCGATGACGCCGCCGAGTACGAGCGCCTGCAGCTTGTAGACGAAAACGTTCTTGCCGAGGGCGCGCGGGGCGTCCTCGTCTTCGCGGATGGCCCGCAGCACCCGTCCCCATGGGCTGCGGGAGAGTAGGTAGACAAAGGCGCACAGGATGAGGACCAGGGTCCAGCCCACAACCATCGCCCAGACGTCGTCACCGACGAACCGTATGCCCAGGAACGAGTACTGCTTGCTGGAGTCGAACGGGCTGAATCGGGTGAAATCGTCGGCGAAATCGTACAACCCGTTCGTCGACCCGGTCACCGGGTCCGACGCGGTCGACCGGAAGATCAATCTCAGCACTTCGGCGGCGGCGATGGTGGCGATCGCCAGGTAGTCGGCACGCAAACGCAGGGTGGGGATGCCCAGCAGGAGGGCCAACACCGCTGCCGCCAGCAACCCGACGATGATCCCCACCCAGAGCGGCTGCTGGTAGGTCACGGTCATGATGCCGACCCCGTAGCCGCCCAGCAGGGCGAAACCGATCTGCCCGAAGTTCAGCAGTCCGGTGTAGCCGAAATGCAGGTTGAGGCCAATGGCGAGCAGCGCGTAGAAGATTGCTGAAGGGCCGACCAACTGGGCCAGCGATGTCTGCAGGGCAGCGACCAGGTCCACGACGAACTCACCCGACCCGTTCTCGGGAACCGAGGATGCCCTGCGGCCGCACGACGAGGATGAAGATGAGGATCAGCAGGCCGCCGACATACTTGAGGTCCGGGTTGATCACCAGAGTGGACAACTGCACCAGCATGCCGACGATGAGGCAGCCCAGGAGCGCGCCGTACGCGGTGCCCAGGCCACCGAGGATGATGCCGGCGAACATCAGCAACAGCAGTTTGAAGCCCATCTCCCACTGGACCCGTCCGCCGAGTTCTGAGAGGGCGAGCAGCACCCCGCCGAGTGCGGCCAGCCCGCCGCCCAGGCACCAGACGAACATGATGACCCGTTCGACATTGATCCCGGAGGCCGCCGCGAGGTCCTTGTTGTCCGCCACCGCTCGCATCGCCTTACCGATTGGCGTCTTCTGCAGCATCAGGGCGACCGCGACGAGCACCACCAGGCTGATCCCGATCGTGAGCAGATTGGTGTCGGTGATGGCTATCGGGCCCCACTGGCGCTGATGGCTGACGGTGGAGTCGGCGAAAGCCTGGGTCCGGTCGGAGAACAGCGCCAGAATCAGGTAACGAAGGCTGATGGCCAGGCCGATGGACACGACCAGTTGCGGGATGAGTCCGACTCGTCGCCGCCGCAGCGGATGCCAGAGGCCGGCGTTGTTCAGCCAGCCCACACCGACACCAGCGATGATGCCCAGCACCGCGGCGCCCACCAGCGGAATGCCGAAGGTCACGTTGAACATCCAGGTGAACACCGCGCCCAGGGTGACGAGCTCTCCATGGGCGAAGTTGGTGAGGCCGGTCGTGCCGAAGATGAGGCTGAGACCGATCGCCGCGACCGCGATGACCAGACCGAACCGCAAGCCGTCGATCATCAGCCGGATGACGCGCTCGTACAGCGGTGTCTCTATCGAAGTGCGGACCTCACCGAAGAGGAAGACCACCGTGTTGGTACGGCCGGCGGCGACATCGCGGGTCACATCGCTCTGCACGCTGACCCCCTCCGGCAGGCTCTCGGGGTCGACTTCGAAGGTGTAGGTGCCGAGGGGCAGATCAAGCTTCCACCGCCCGCGTTCGTCGGAGGTCGCGGTGCCGGCTTCCTCTCCGCCCTGGTCGAAGATCCGCACGACGGCGTCGGCCACCGGCTCGCCGGCGTTGACGAGTCGTCCCGCGACCGGCGCGGTCTCGGTCTCCTGGGCCGCTGCGACGCCCGCGCCCAAGAATGCGGCCGACACTATGAAGGTGACCAGGAGCAGACAGCGTGCGGCGGCATGAGCGCACAGGCTCACTGAGGCAACACCTCCGTCGTTGCGAAATCTGCTCGAAGCGTTTCGGCGACTGTATAGCGTTCGGGTGCATGAAGCCGGATTCTGGATCTCCGGCGCGTATCGACTGTGTTCGGTGCGTTGCTCGCCGGGGTAGCTGATTCCGCCCGCAGACCGTTACGGGCTGGTCTGCCACAGCCGCATGTCACTGGTTGCATTGCTATGTTCTACCGAAGCCACGGCCCCTGCCCGCGGTGGTTCGAGTTCGACACGAGGAGAATGCGTGCGCTGTCGCGTTGCGCGGAGCGCGGTTGCGCTCGGTTCGGCAGTGTTGCTGACAGTCGGGTCAGCGGCGTGCGGTGGGACGCCGACCCTGCCCCGAGTGTCGTCGAATGACCTCACGATCGAACCGCAGGTGGAGATCGACCGCGACGGCGCGGCGGTCGAGGTCGCCGGCGGGGCCGAGCCGGTCAGCCCGGCAGGTGACGGCAACGCAGTGTGCCCACCGTTGTCGATCGCCATGGCAGGCGGGCCTCAGGGGTCCGAACCCGTGCTGGGCATCGACATCAGGAACGGGATCCAGCTGGCAGTGGACCAGCACAACGCGGCGAACCTCGGTTGTCAGGTTCAGCTGAAACCCTTTGACAGCGATGGGGATCCGACCAAAGGCGCAGAGCTTGCCGCTCAGATCGTGGATGACGCGTACACCGTCGGTGTGGTGGGGCCGATGTCCTCGGGCCAGGCGCAGGCGGCCGGTCCGGTGTTCGATCGCGCCGGTCTGGTCGCCGTGACTCCGTCGGCCTCTGCTACCGCGCTCAGCGAGCGCGGCTGGCGAACCTTCTTCCGGGGGATTGCGAGCAACGCGGTTCAAGGCTCGGCCACCGCCGACTACCTGGCGACCACGCTGGGCCACCGCAAAGTCTGTGTCGTCGACGACAGCTCCGACCAGGGGCTCGGCCTGGCCTCGGCGGTTCGTGAAACCCTTGGGCCCAGGTCAGATGCGGCCTGCAACATCGCCGTCGCTCAAGACGGCGCCGATTCCGCTGTGGTGGCCCAGATCAGCGGCGCAGCCCCTGATGGGGTGCTCTTCGCCGGCGACGCGCGAGGGGCCGCCGTCTTGGTGCGGAAACTGCGCGAGGCCGGTTTCGAGGGCGCCTTCGTCACCATGGACGGCTCGATGACCGAGGAATTCGTCGACGAGGCCGGCGGCGCAGCCCGCGATGCCCTGGTGTCGTGTCCCTGTGCGCCGGCTCCTCCGGAGTTCGCCGATGAGTACAAGAGCACCTTCGATCAGCTGCCGGGCCCGTACGCCGCCGAGGCCTACGACCTGGGCACCATTCTGCTCAAGGGGATCGATTCGGGCGCCATCACCCGTGCGGCGCTGCTGGACTTCGTCGCAAGCTACGACGGGCAGGGGATAGCCCGGCGATATCAGTGGGTCGCGGACGGGGAGCTGGCGAATCCCTCGGTCTGGCTCTATCAGGTGCGGTGATTTCTGCGCCCCGGACGGGAAGCGGATTCAGCGCGCGACGACGACTGAGGACCCGTGGCCGAACAGACCCTGGTTGGCGGTGATGCCGACCTTGGCACCCTCTACCTGGCGTCCCGTCGCCTGACCCCGGAGTTGCCAGGTGAGCTCACAGACCTGGGCGATGGCCTGGGCGGGGATCGCCTCGCCGAAGCTGGCCAACCCACCCGAGGCATTGACCGGGATCCGGCCGCCGATGGTCGTCGCTCCGGTGCGCAGCAACTGCTCTGCCTCACCCCGGGCGCACAGCCCCAGGTGCTCGTACCAGTCCAGCTCCAGCGCTGTGGACAGGTCGTAGACCTCGGCCAGGCTCAGGTCTTCGGGTCCGAGCCCGGCCTCGGCGTAGGCGGCGTCGAGGATCTGGTCCTTGAATACCCGTTCCGGCGCGGCGACCACGGCGGTGGAATCGGTGCCGATATCGGGCAGTTCGGGCAGGTGCTGCGGATAACGCGGCGTGACGGTGCTGATCGCGCGCACCGAAGGTACCCCTTCCAGTGACCCGAGATGCTTTTCCGCGAACGACCTGCTGGCCACGATCAGCGCGGCCGCGCCGTCGGAGGTCGCGCAGATGTCGAGCAGCCGGAGCGGGTCTGATACCACCGGGCTGGCCAGCACGTCCTCGACGGAGGCTTCCTTGCGGTAGCGGGCGTTGGGGTTGTCCAACCCGTGGCGCGCGTTCTTGACCTTCACCTGTGCGAAGTCCTCCAGCGTCGCGCCGTAGAGGTCCATCCGCCGGCGAGCCAGCAGCGCGAAGTACACCGTGTTGGTGGCACCGATCAGGTGAAAGCGTTGCCAGTCGGGGTCGTTGCGGCGTTCGCCGCCGACAGGCGCAAAGAATCCCTTGGGCGTGGTGTCGGCGCCGATCACCAGCGCCACGTCGCAGAACCCGGCCAGAATGTGGGCGCGGGCGCTCTGCAGCGCCTGGGAACCGCTGGCGCATGCTGCATAGCTCGAGCTGACGGACACGCCGTTCCAGCCCAGCTTCTGGGCGAACGTCGCGCCCGCCACGAACCCCGGATAGCCGTTGCGGATGGTGTCGGCACCGGCCACCAGCTGGACTTGACACCAGTCCAGTCCGGCCTCCGCCAGTGCGGCGCGCGCCGCGACAGTGCCGTACTCGGTGAAGTCGCGACCCCACTTGCCCCACGGGTGCATCCCCGCACCCAGGATGTAGACCGGTTCGGGAGGTGATGTCGCCGCCGGGGCGGCTCCGGATCCTGATGTCGCCGCCGGGGCGGCTCCGGGCATCACGCGGGCCTCCAGGCGTGCACGACGCGCTCGACGCCGTCGTCATCAACGTAGAGCGGCATCATCACCAGTTCCATCTCGATACCGATCTTCAGGTCGGCGGCCAGCGTGCCTTCGACAACTTTGCCCAGCACGATCAGGCCCTCCTCGGCCAACTCGACAGCAGCGACAGCGAACGGCTCGAAGGGGTCGGCCTGCGGGTAGGGCGGGGGCGGCTGGTATCGGTTCTCGGTGTAGCTCCACAGCCGGCCCCGGCGCGAGAGCGGCACCTGCGCGAGTTCATCCCCGCCGCACCCGGGGTTGGGGCAGTTGTCGGCGCGCGGCGGAAAAACGTAGGTGCCGCACTGATGGCACTTGCCACCGATCAGATACGGGTCACCGGCTCCATCGATGGCGAACCATCCGTCTACTGCAGGTTGCATCGTGAGTCCGGAATCTGACACGCGGTCAGCGTACCCAGTCCGGCCCCCAAACTGAAACGTGTTCCAATCCGTGACTCGCACCAGCGGGACCGGACACGTGTCGCAGCCGGTGCTTAGAGTAAAGGTCGTGAGCCCAGCCAATACCGCATCGGACAGGAAGGCCGGCAGTAAACCAGCTGCTGATCAGAACGCCGAAAAGCCGACCCTGATGCTTCTTGACGGCAATTCGTTGGCCTTCCGGGCGTTCTACGCGCTGCCCGCCGAGAACTTCAAGACCCGGGGCGGGCTGACCACCAACGCGGTCTACGGTTTCACCGCCATGCTGATCAATCTGCTGCGCGATGAGCAACCCGGCCACATCGCGGCGGCCTTCGACGTTTCTCGGCAGACGTTCCGGTTGGAGAAGTACCCCGAGTACAAGGCCGGCCGGTCGGCGACACCCGATGAGTTCCGCGGCCAGATCGACATCGCCAAGGAAGTGCTTGCTGCACTGGGTATCACAGTGCTCGCCGAGGTCGGCTACGAAGCAGATGATGTGATCGCCACGTTGGCCAAACAGGCAGAGAAGGACGGTTACCGGGTGCTGGTCGTCACCGGCGATCGCGACTCGCTGCAGCTGGTCAGTGAGGACGTCACCGTTCTGTACCCGCGCAAGGGCGTCAGTGAGCTGACCCGCTTCACACCCGAGGCCGTCGTTCAGAAGTACGGGCTGACGCCGCTGCAGTACCCGGATTTCGCCGCTCTGCGAGGCGACCCGAGTGACAACTTGCCGGGTATCCCGGGGGTGGGGGAGAAGACGGCGACCAAATGGATCGTCGAATACGGTTCGCTGCAGGAACTTATCGACAACGCCGACAAAGTCAAGGGCAAGGTGGGTGATTCACTGCGCTCCCACCTGTCCAGCGTCGTGCTCAACCGCGAACTCACCGACCTCGTCAAGGATGTGCCGCTGGCGCACACGCCCGACACCCTGCGGATGCAGCCCTGGGACCGTGATCAGATCCACCGCTTGTTCGACGACCTCGAGTTCCGCGTACTCCGTGACCGGCTCTTCGACACGCTGGCGTCGACGGACCCCGAGGTCGAAGAGGGGTTCGAAGTGCGTGGCGGCGCGCTGGAAGCGGGAACTCTGGCGGCGTGGCTGGCCGAGCACAGCAACGGTCAACGTTTCGGCCTGGCGGTGGTGGGCAGCCACCTGGCCTTCGACAGCGACGCTTCCGCGGTGGCGATCGTTGCGGCCGACGGTGACGGCCGCTACATGGACACCTCGGGCTTGAACCCCGAGGATGAGGCCGCGCTGGCATCCTGGTTGGCCGACCCCGGCGCGGCAAAGGCGCTGCATGAGGCCAAGCTCGCGATGCACGACGTGCAGGGTCGCGGCTGGACGCTGGCCGGGGTCAGCGCCGACACCGCGTTGTCCGCCTACCTGGTCCGTCCCGGTCAGCGCAGCTTCGCGCTCGATGACCTGTCGCTGCGCTACCTGAAACGCGAGTTGCGCGCAGATCGCCCTGAGCAGCAGCAACTTTCGCTGCTCGATGACGAGAGCAGCGTCGATGATCAGACGGTACAGACGTTGTTGTTGCGGGCCGGCGCGGTGAAGGACCTCGCTGAGGCGCTCGACGAAGAGCTGGCCCGAATCGATTCCTCGGCGCTCCTGAGCAGCATGGAATTGCCGGTTCAGCGGGTGCTCGCCCAGTTGGAGACCGTGGGTATCGCCGTCGACCTGGAACGGCTCTCGGAGTTGCAGAGTGAGTTCGCGGGCCAGATCCGCGATGCCGCCGAGGCGGCTTATGCCGTGATCGGGAAGCAGATCAACCTCGGCTCACCCAAACAGCTTCAGGTCGTGCTGTTCGACGAGTTGGAGATGCCGAAGACCAAGCGCACCAAGACCGGCTACACCACCGACGCGGATGCGCTGCAGTCACTTTTCGACAAGACCGGCCACCCTTTCCTGCAGCATCTGCTGGCGCACCGTGATGCCACTCGCCTCAAGGTGACGGTGGACGGGTTGCTGAACGCGGTCGCCTCCGACGGGCGCATTCACACGACGTTCAACCAGACGATCGCGGCGACCGGTCGGTTGTCGTCCACCGAGCCGAACCTGCAGAACATCCCGATTCGCACCGAGGCCGGACGCCGCATCCGTGATGCGTTCGTCGTGAGAGGCCCCGCTCCGGGCGCCGGCAGCGGGCCGGAATTCTCCGAATTGATGACAGCGGACTACAGCCAGATCGAGATGCGGATCATGGCCCACCTGTCGCAGGACGAGGGTCTGATAGAAGCGTTCAACACCGGTGAGGACCTGCACTCGTTCGTCGCGTCGCGGGCATTCTCGGTAGCGATCGACCAGGTCAACGCCGAACTGCGGCGTCGGGTCAAAGCGATGTCGTACGGATTGGCCTACGGATTGAGCGCCTACGGTCTTGCCGCGCAGCTCAAGATCTCGACCGAAGAGGCGAAGGTGCAGATGGAGCAGTACTTCGACCGGTTCGGCGGAGTGCGCGACTACCTGCGTGACGTTGTCGACCAGGCCCGCAAGGACGGCTACACATCGACGGTGTTCGGCAGGCGGCGTTACCTGCCAGAACTGGACAGCAGCAATCGCAACGTGCGTGAGGCGGCCGAACGGGCTGCCCTCAACGCGCCGATCCAGGGCAGTGCCGCCGACATCATCAAGGTCGCGATGATCAACGTCGATCAGGCGATCAAAGACGCCGGGCTGGCCTCACGCATGCTGCTGCAGGTGCACGACGAGTTGCTGTTCGAGGTGGTCGACGGAGAGCGTGACGTGCTCGATGCGCTGGTGCGCGAGCATATGGGCAATGCCTATCCGCTCGATGTGCCGCTGGAGGTCTCGGTGGGTTACGGCCGTAGCTGGGATTCCGCGGCGCACTGAGCCAGGGGTGCACTGAGCCAGGGGCGCACTGAGCCAGCGGTGCACTGAGCGCTGCTCACCGACTGCGGTAGCCCGCCATCCGAGCCAGGGCGGGCGATGCGTTCCGCGTCGCGTACACCCCGTAGGTCTCTTCGTTGAGCAGTGCCGCCACCCGTTGGTCACCGAAACCCCGGTCGATGCGATCCCGCACGAACGCCAATTCGACGACCTGGTGAGAAAAGTCCCGCACCGACCTTCCGGCCTGCTTGCCGCCGAATCGGGTCGCCTCTGCGACGGCCAGCTTGCGCGTTCGGATGGACCCCAGCCAGGTCGCCTCGTTGGGTGTCACCACGCCCGCGGCCACCATGCCGGGCAGTTTGGCGGCGACCACTCGCTGTTCGCGGCGCCGACTGCCGATGGCGATCGTGATAGCCAGCCCGAAAATCGGCATCATCCAGAACACATACAGACCGAAGTAGGCCTCGACGCCCAGCAGCGAGGACCCGTTCCACATTGCGTGCAGCAGCACCGCACCGAAGTAGCCGAGCAGAATGCAGCCGGCTTTTCCGATGCCGCTTCGCTTGTGCAGGGCAAACCACACGCCCAGGCCGAACAGCGTGGTGAACAGAGAATGTGCGAAGGGCGCCATGATCAGCCTCAACGCCGCGGTGACCAGTGAGTCGGCAGTCGATTCGCCGTTGGCGATGTAGAGGATGTCTTCCAGCCACGCGAAACCCGCGCCGACCAGCCCCGCGTAGACCAGGCAATCAGTCAATGAGTTCAGCTCTTTGCGTCGTGCACCCGTCATCATGAGCAGCAGGAACATTCCCTTGGCCGCCTCTTCGGTGACCGGTGCGCCGATCACCAGCGTGACGGCGTTGCTCCCGGTTGTCGCGGCAGTGTCCGCCATCCCGGGATAGAGCCAGGCCTCGAGGAAAATCTGCATGACGGAGGCGATGACGACTGCCGCCGAGGTGCCCCAGATGAACGCAAAAACGAGCAGGCGCGGCGGTTCGGGCTCCCACCTGTCGAGCCACACGTAGGCCAGGACCACGATGGTCATCGCGATGCTGGACAGTACGAAGCCGATTGCGGTGCCGACCGGATTGAGCGCAGTCAGCAGGATGATGATGAGACCCGCGACGGTGCCGAGCGCGATGACCACACCCAGCGGTGCGCCGACCGTGCGAACGCGGCGCGCTAACGGCGCAGGGAGTCGATGGGGCTGTCCTCGGGCACCGGTGTGTGACACGTCAGCAGGTTAGCCGCCGGCCCGGCACTAGTTTGTCCTGCGTGTGCCCCGTCGAGTAACCTCTACCGGTACCTGTGTGTGCGATTCGCGGGTACAACCAGAAAAAACACCCATTCCTACGATCACACCTGTCCGGAGCAACCCACCAAATGCCAAGTCCCTCCGTCACCTCGCCGCAAGTAGCCGTCAACGACATCGGCTCGGCTGAGGATTTTCTCGCCGCCATCGACAAGACCATCAAGTACTTCAACGATGGCGACATCGTCGAAGGGACCATCGTCAAGGTTGACCGTGACGAGGTCCTGCTCGACATCGGTTACAAGACCGAAGGTGTCATTCCTTCCCGCGAACTCTCCATCAAGCACGACGTCGACCCCAATGAGGTTGTGTCCGTCGGCGATGATGTCGAAGCCCTGGTCCTGACCAAGGAGGACAAGGAAGGGCGCCTGATCCTGTCCAAGAAGCGCGCTCAGTACGAGCGTGCCTGGGGCACCATCGAAGAGCTCAAGGAAAAGGACGAGGCCGTCAAGGGCACCGTCATCGAGGTCGTCAAGGGCGGCCTGATCCTGGACATCGGTCTGCGCGGCTTCCTGCCTGCATCGCTGGTCGAGATGCGGCGTGTCCGCGATCTGCAGCCGTACATCGGCAAGGAGATCGAGGCCAAGATCATCGAGTTGGACAAGAACCGCAACAACGTCGTGCTCTCGCGCCGCGCCTGGCTGGAGCAGACGCAATCGGAGGTTCGTAGCGAATTCTTGAACCAGCTCACCAAGGGCGCCATCCGCAAGGGTGTGGTTTCGTCGATCGTCAACTTCGGCGCGTTCGTCGATCTGGGCGGCGTGGACGGTTTGGTGCACGTGTCCGAGCTGTCCTGGAAGCATATCGATCATCCCTCCGAGGTCGTCAACGTCGGCGATGAGGTCACCGTCGAGGTTCTCGACGTCGATATGGACCGCGAGCGGGTTTCGTTGTCCCTCAAGGCAACTCAGGAAGATCCTTGGCGGCACTTCGCCCGTACCCACGCGATCGGGCAGATCGTGCCCGGCAAGGTCACCAAGCTGGTGCCCTTCGGCGCGTTCGTCCGCGTCGAAGAGGGCATCGAGGGCCTGGTGCACATCTCCGAGCTCTCTGAGCGCCACGTCGAGGTTCCCGACCAGGTTGTTCAGGTCAGCGACGACGCAATGGTCAAGGTCATCGACATCGACCTGGAGCGTCGCCGTATCTCGCTGAGCCTCAAACAGGCCAACGAGGACTACACCGAAGAGTTCGAAGCGTGGAAGTACGGCATGGCCGACAGCTACGACGACCAGGGCAATTACATCTTCCCCGAGGGCTTCGACGCGGACACCAACGAGTGGCTCGAAGGCTTCGAGAAGCAGCGTGACGAGTGGGAGGCGCGCTACGCGGAGGCAGAGCGTCGGCACAAGATGCACACCGCGCAGATGGAGAAGTTCGCCGCTGCCGAAGCTGCCGAGGCCGCGGCGCCCGCCTCGAACGGCTCCTCGCGTTCCGAGGAGCCTTCTTCGGGAGGGTCGTTGGCCAGCGATGCCCAGCTGGCGGCTCTGCGGGAGAAGCTCGCCGGCAACGCCTAGCCGGCCGCGGCGAAACTACCGGCGCGGTCTAGTCGTTCTGGGCGGAGGCGCCCGTTCGGGGCAGCACCCGGCGCACCACGTCGGTCAGCGTCACGACGCCGAGCAGTTGGTCGCCCCGCTCGACGACCGCCAGCTGGACCCGTTGATCCCGCATTCGCCCGAGTAACTCGTAGACCGGTGTCGTGGCGTTGACGCGGAAGGCCGCGCGCGCGAAGTCCTCGGCTCGCTGATCGTCGGGGGCATCGAGGGTGTCTCGAACGTGCACGACCCGCAGGAACCGGCCGCCGTCGTCCCTCAACAGGATGCGCAGGTGTCCGGACGCCAGCACTGCAGCACGGACATCGGCGACCACGGCTTCGGGACCGACCGAGGTGGGTGCCGCGTTCGGTGTGGTGATCGACTCGACGGTCAGCCCTTCCAGCGTGATGACCTCGCTGATCTGGTCCTGCAGGGTGGGTTTGAGCGTGCCTGCCTGCGTTGAGTACTCGACGAGATGCCGGATGGTTTCGGCGTCGCGGCCTCTGACGGCGGCCCTGTCGACGGGCGTCACGCCGGACCTCGCGACGAGCCAGTTGGCGATGCGGTTGACCCAGCCGAGGAACGGCCGGAACACCCAGATGAACCCACGCGACGGGATGCCGATGATGCGGGCGGCGAGCTCGGGGTGGGCGATCGCCCAGGATTTGGGTGCCATCTCCCCGATGACAAGGTGCAGAAACGTCACGGCCAGCAGGGACAGGGCGAAGGCAGCGCCGCCGGCGAGCCACGGGGGCACGCCCCAGGAGCCTAGAATCGGACCGAGCCGGGCATCGACTGCCGGCTTGGTCACCGCCCCGAGGGCGAATGTGCACGCCGTGATGCCGAGCTGGGCGCCGGCGAGCATGATCGTCAGCTCGTTCATGCCGCGCAGCGCGGCACGAGACGAGCGGCTATGCACCGCGCTCTGCTCGAGACGGTGCCGTCGGGCACCGAGTAGGGCGAACTCGATAATGACGAAGAACGCGCTGAGGGCGATGAGCGCGACCGTGATGGCGGCAACTGCCCACCCGTTCATCCTCGGTCCTCCTGCCCGGCCTCAGAACCCTGCCGGGCCTCAGAACCCTGCTGGGCCTCAGAACCCTGCCGGACGATGAGAACCCGCAGCAGGCTCGGCACAGAGCGTTGCACCCTCAGCACCTCGATCCGCAGCTGCCAGCTCACGGGCTTATCCCCGACGAGGTCGGCCGCGGTCGCAGGTAACTCGACGTGGATCGTGTCCCGCTCTGCGGGCAGACTGCCCACCTGGTGGATGACGAGCCCGCCGATGGTCTCGTAGTCACCCCTGGGCAGGTCGCGCCCGATGGTGCGTTCCACCTCGTCGAGGGGCAGGTCCCCGTCCATGACCCACGCCTCGCCGTCGGACTGGGCCGAGACCTCGTCGGTCGTGTCGTGCTCGTCGCCGATTTCGCCGACCAACTCCTCGGCGAGATCTTCCATCGTGAGGATGCCGCAGAACCCGCCGTACTCGTCGATGACGCACGCCAGCTCGTTTCTGGCCCGCGCGAGTTGCTCCAGCGCGTCTGGGAGCGGCATGGGCGTCGGGACGACGAGCGGCGCCCGCATCACGGCTGTGACCGGGCGTTCGTCGTCGGGTTCGACCGCCAGAATGTCGACGAGTTGTACCACGCCGACGGGCTCCTCGAGTTCGCCGATAACCGGGTAGCGCGTATGTCCGCTCGCCATCAGGGCTCGTAGTTGCGCAATGGAGGTCCCGGGCTCCACCACGTCCACCCGGGCTCGCGGTGTCATGGCGTGCCCGACGTCGCGGTCCGGGAAGTCGAGGATCCGGTCGAGCATGATCGACAGCTCCTCGGGCAGCTCGCCGCTGGCCCGGGAGTCGTCGATGATGTGCTCGAGGTCCTCCGCGGTGGCGCTGCTGTCGAGGTCGTGCACCGGCTCCACCCGCAGCATCCGCAGCACCGTGTTCGAGGCCAGGTCGAAGAACGCGATCAGCCACCCGAAGAGGGCCAGGTACACCTGCGTAGACCGGGCGAGCGACCGGGCGAGCGGCTCCGGGTTGGCGATGGCGAGGTTCTTCGGGTAAAGCTCGCCGAAGATCATCTGGACGACGGTCGCGAGGATGAGCGCGAGCACTGTGCCCACGGCGATGCCGACCCCCGTCGGGACCCCCGCCGTGCCGATCAGTGCGCCCAGCGACTTCCCGATGAACGGTTCGGCGACGAAGCCGACCAGCAGGCCGGTCACGGTGATGCCGAGTTGGGCGCCCGACAGCATGAACGACGTTCGCTGCGTGACAGCCAGCGCCCGCTTGGCCGCGGCGTCGCCGTCGGCAGCCTGCGCGCGCAACCGGACACGGTCCACGGACATGTAGGCGAACTCCTGCGCCACGAAGTACCCGTTGACGGCGATGATGAGCGCGGTCAGCAGCAGTCCGGCGAGCAGCACGAGCACAGTGGTCATGACTGCATCACAACGGAGCGCGAAGCGGCGTGCACGTGGTTGTCCAGCCTTCGAAGGAGTTGGTGGGTGGTTCACCAGCCTACGGTTCTGGGCGGCAATAACGTGTCAACCGGGTGCGGGTTCGTCAGAGCGCGTTGTGTTGCCCTCGGCTTCGTGTGCCTCAGACGCAACAGTTGCGCCATTCGAGCCCGGCTGCTGTCAGACTTATGCCGTGCTGCGTATCGGGTTGACCGGAGGAATCGGTGCAGGCAAGTCCACGGTGGCCGCCACATTCGGGGAGCTGGGGGGCATCGTCGTCGACGGTGATGTGATCGCCCGGGAGGTTGTCGAACCGGGCACCGAGGGTCTGGCCGGTCTGGTCGACGCGTTCGGCGAAGGCATCCTGCTGCCCGACGGAGCGCTGGACCGGCCCGCATTGGCCGCAATCGCCTTCGGCGACGATCAGAAGCGCGCAACGCTGAACGGCATCGTGCATCCCCTTGTGGCGCATCGGCGTTCGGAGCTGATCGCGACTGCGCAGGAGGCCGACGAGAACCCGATCATCATCGAGGACATCCCGCTGCTCGTCGAATCGCAGCTGGCGCCGATGTTCCCGCTGGTGGTAGTCGTCCATGCCGACATCGAAGCGAGGGTGGAAAGACTCATCCGCCACCGGGGCTTCAGTGTGGAGGACGCGAGGGCGCGCATCGCCGCGCAAGCCGACGAGGAACAGCGCCGGGCGGTTGCCGATGTCTGGCTGGACAACTCCGGTAGCGCCGGGGAGCTGGTCGAACGGGCCCGCGCGCTGTGGCACGACCGGATCCAGCCATTTGCCCACAACCTTCACGCCGGCCGGCCCGCGCATTCCGAGCCGCGTCTGGTGCCCGCCGACCCGAGCTGGCCTGCTCAGGCGGAACGGATTCTGGCACGGCTGCGGACCGCGTGCGGTCACCGTGCGGCACGCATCGACCACATCGGCTCTACCGCGATTACCGGGATGGACGCCAAGGATGTCATCGACATCCAGGTCACCGTGGCTTCGATCGAGGTCGCCGACGACCTTGCCGGTGGGCTGCTCGCGGCCGGATACCCACGCACCGCCATCAGTCAGGACGTCGGCAAGCCGGATGGCCGCAGCACCGTCGGGGAGTTCGACCGCGTGGACGACGATTCGCTGTGGGCCAAACGGCTGTACTGCTCGGCCGATCCGGCGCGGCCGACCAATGTTCATGTGCGGGTGGAGGGTTGGCCCGGTCAGCAGTTCGCGTTACTGTTCGTCGACTGGCTGAGGGCGAACCCGCAGGCCCGGTCAGACTATGCGGCGCTGAAGCGCGCCGTGGCCGTGCCGGGCCCGGTCGACGTCGGCGCCTACGCCGAGGCGAAGGAGCCGTGGTTCCTGGATGCCTATCGCCGGGCGTGGGAGTGGGCGGACACCACCGGCTGGCGACCGTGAAGGTGTGTTCACTCCCGTGGCCCAGCGTGACGCTGTCTTCACGGTCGACCCGTCACCACCGGTAACCCTTGCGTCACCACGGGTAATGCTTCCGTTGCCGCCGGCGGTTGCCCTTCCAACGGCGGTTGCGCTTCTGCCGGTGCTTCAGCAGGGTCCACCGGTGCTTCAGCAGGGTCCACCGGTGCGGCAGGGTCCACCGGTGCGGCAGGGTCCACCGGTGCGGCAGGGTCCACCGGTGCAGCAGGGTCCACCGGTACCTCATTGGCGATCCCGCTCACCGGAACCTGGCAGGTCAGCGTACCGAAATCGGGGTCGTCCCGCTGGGGCGTCGCCCGCGGGCCGATGAAATCGTCGGCCTGCGCGACCAGCGCGTCGTCGACCAGGATCTCGCAGTGCAGGTTGGCTGAGTACGGCCATTCGATCGAAACCCGCATGTTGGCGATCTCAGATGCGGGCAGCACGGTGTTGGCCTCGAAAACCCGACCCGGAATCATCGTCGGCTCGGCGGTCTGAAGTTCGTTGCCCTCGGCCCGGTACCTGATCTTCGCTCCGCGGGACACCCCGTCCACCCGGGCCCGGTAGATGACGTTGTGGAGCACCTCGGCGGTTTGGGCGGGCTGCGCTTCGGTGGGCGTTTCGGGGGTCGGCTCGGCCAGCGCTGCCGCCGGGGTCCAGATCACCCAGGATCCGGTCACAGCGACGGCCGCCAATCCCAGCCAGCTCCGCTTGGTGACGCTCATGCCAGCCGACATTACAATCCGGACCCCGTTCGAGGCATCTCGGCGGCGGCGCGCGGTAGGCATCATCAAGGTTATCCGCGTGGCGCGACCGATCGTTACCGCGAATCGGCTCCCCGCCACGTCAGGGCCATGCCGATACCCGCCAACCACCGGTGAAGATCGTAATCATGCCTGGCCAGCGCTTCGACGGTGGCGATCGCGGTGCGAACGGCACGGTTGCCGCGCTCGGGGCTCAGGAGTCCTTGCCCGACCGCAGCAAACAATTCATCGACGTCGGTGACCTGTACGCCGGCGCCGGTCCGCAGGATCAGGTCAAGGTAGTGATCCTCACCACGCCAGCTGGTCGGTCCCGGGACGTACTGACCGATATCGAGGTAGAAGTCCTGGTCGCGTTCGTGGCCGGGGTTGAAGTGGAACACCGTCACGCGCAGGTCCAGCGAGGGCAGCAGCCAGGATTCGATGTAGTGGAATTGGAGGCGCCCGGGTGTGGGCCGGGCCATGTAGAGGCCCCACGGTTGGACGGTGTAGACGTCCACGGCTCGGACGACGCCCTTGGGGTCGGTGTTGGTTTTGGCCGTGAGGTCGAAGGTCTCGTGCTTGGGAGGGTGGATGCCGACCAGGATATGCGCTGATAGGACACCGCAGGGTGATTGTGGAGCCGAGCATGGACCGACGGTGTCGGGGCCGGGTTCTAGGCTGGTGAACATGGCCTTCGCGACTGAACACCCCGTGCTCGCGCACTCGGAGTACCGCGCCGTGGATGAGATCGTCCGCGAAGGCGGTCGTTTCGAGGTGGTCAGCGAGTACGAACCTGCCGGCGATCAGCCCACCGCGATCGAGGACCTGGAACGCCGGATCCGCTCGGGCGAGCGCGACGTGGTCCTCCTTGGCGCCACCGGCACCGGGAAATCGGCGACCACGGCGTGGCTGATCGAGCGTCTCCAGCGGCCCACCCTGGTGATGGCGCCGAACAAGACGCTGGCGGCCCAGCTGGCCAATGAACTTCGGGAGATGTTGCCACACAACGCAGTCGAGTACTTCGTGTCGTACTACGACTACTACCAGCCCGAGGCCTACATCGCTCAGACAGACACCTACATCGAGAAGGACAGCTCGATCAACGACGACGTAGAGCGGTTGCGTCACTCGGCGACTTCCAGCTTGCTGTCGCGCCGCGACGTCGTGGTGGTGGCGTCGGTGTCCTGCATCTACGGGCTCGGAACACCGCAGTCCTACCTGGACCGCTCGGTGGAGTTGACTGTCGGCGACGAGGTGCCGCGCGACGCGCTGTTGCGGCTGCTTGTCGATGTCCAGTACAACCGCAACGACATGGCGTTCACCCGGGGCTCGTTCCGGGTTCGCGGGGACACCGTCGAGATCATCCCGTCCTACGAAGAGCTCGCCGTCCGCATCGAGTTCTTCGGCGACGAGATCGAGGCCCTCTACTACATGCATCCGCTGACCGGCGACATCGTGCGCAAAGTCGACTCGCTGCGGGTGTTTCCGGCCACCCACTACGTGGCCGGGCCGGAACGGATGACGCACGCGATCTCGACCATCGAGGCCGAGCTCGAGCAGCGGCTGGCCGAGTTGGAGGGCCAGGGCAAGCTGCTGGAGGCTCAGCGGTTGCGGATGCGCACCAATTACGACGTCGAGATGATGCGTCAGGTCGGGTTCTGCTCTGGCATCGAGAACTATTCGCGCCACATCGACGCCAGGGCAGCGGGGACGGCGCCGGCGACCCTGATCGACTACTTCCCGGAGGATTTCCTGCTGGTCATCGATGAGTCGCACGTCACAGTGCCGCAGATCGGTGGCATGTACGAGGGCGACATGTCGCGCAAGCGCAACCTCGTCGACTTCGGATTCCGTCTCCCCTCGGCGGTGGACAACAGGCCGTTGACGTGGGAAGAATTCGCCGACCGGATCGGCCAGACGGTCTACCTGTCGGCCACGCCGGGGGCGTTCGAACTGAGCCAGGCCGGCGGGGAGTTCGTCGAGCAGGTGATCCGACCGACCGGTCTGGTCGACCCGCAGGTCGTTGTCAAGCCGACCAAGGGCCAGATCGACGACTTGATCGGCGAGATCCGCGCGCGCACCGAGCGCGACGAGCGGGTGCTGGTCACCACCCTGACGAAGAAGATGGCCGAGGATCTCACCGACTACCTGCTCGAGATGGGGATTCGGGTTCGGTACCTGCATTCGGAGGTCGACACATTGCGCCGGGTCGAGTTGCTGCGCCAGCTGCGTCTGGGCGAGTACGACGTGCTTGTCGGTATCAACCTGCTGCGTGAGGGTCTTGACCTGCCCGAGGTATCGCTGGTTGCGATTCTCGATGCCGACAAGGAGGGTTTTCTGCGATCGCCGCGAAGCCTGATCCAGACCATCGGCCGCGCTGCCCGAAACGTCTCCGGCGAGGTCCACATGTACGCCGACAGGATGACCGACTCGATGCAGCAGGCGATCGACGAGACGGAGCGCCGGCGGGCCAAGCAGATCGCCTTCAACGAAGAGCGAGGCATCGACCCAAAGCCGTTGCGTAAGAAGATCGCCGACATTCTCGACCAGGTCTACCGGGAGGCGGACGACACCGAGTCCGTCGAGATCGGCGGCTCCGGCCGCAACGCCTCGCGGGGCAGACGTGCCCAAGGCGAGCCCGGTCGGGCGGTGAGTGCGGGTGTGTTCGAGGGCCGCGACATAGCCAGCATGCCGCGCGCCGAGTTGGCCGACCTCATCAAGGAACTCACCGCGCAGATGATGGCCGCCGCACGAGATCTCCAATTCGAGTTGGCCGGCCGTATCCGAGACGAGATCGCCGACCTGAAGAAGGAACTGCGCGGTATGGATGCTGCGGGTCTCAAATGACTTGATTCCACATGCTGTTGAGGTCCTGCGTGATGGTGTTGAGATCCTGCGGTAGTCCCTGACCGACAGCTGTGGCGCAGGCACGTTATTCGGCGCCAGTGTGACGTTGACGACGCGGCAGTGCCGAATCCTGGGCGAATACCGTCCCGGTGTAGTGATTCGTACCCATGTTCGGCCGATACCGGGTTAGTGTCTGTGGCGTTGCATCTGACACTGGGAGGATATGGATGAGCGCCTATCAAACCGTTGTGGTTGGTACTGACGGGTCAGATTCGTCGTTGCGTGCCGTTGACCGCGCCGGCCAGATCGCAGCCGGGGCCAACGCGAGGGTTATCGTCGCCACGGCCTACTTCCCGCAGAGCGAGGATCAGCGAGCCGCTGACCTTCTCAAGGACGATGGCTACATGGTGTCGGGCAATGCCCCGATCTACGCGATCCTGCGGGATGCGAAGGATCGTGCGAAGGCGGCCGGCGCCGAGAACGTCGAGGAGAATGCCGTAGTCGGCGCACCGGTGGATGCACTCGTCGATCTTGTCGAGGAAGTGGGCGCGGACCTGCTGGTGGTGGGCAACGTCGGACTGAGCACCATCGCCGGGCGGTTGCTCGGGTCGGTGCCCGCCAATGTCGCGCGGCGATCCAAGTGCGACGTGCTGATCGTGCACACCTCCTGATCGGAGGCCGACTATCGGGCGACCCCGGGCCGGTGATCTGCCGGCCCAGGGGCTTCGCACGTCACCAACCGCGAGCGCGCCATTCGCCCAGATGTGGGCGCTCTGCCTGAAGCGTGGTGTCGTCGCCGTGCCCCGGATACACCAGCGTGTTGTCTCCGAAGACGTCGAACACCCGGCTGCTCACGTCGTCCAGCAGTTGCTCGAAGTCACCTTCTTGCCAGGTCTTGCCGACACCGCCGGGAAACAGGCAGTCACCGGTGAACAGTTGGACATCATCGCCGGCGGCCGGGCCGCCCAACGCCAGCGCAACGGAGCCGGGCGTGTGACCGCGTAGGTGGATGACAGCGAAACTGAGCTCGCCGACATTGATCGTGTCACCGTCGGCCAGCAGCAGGTCGGGGGTGACGGGCAGCGGTTCGGCATCCAATCGGTGAGCGGCGGTCGGGGCGCCGGTGGCAGCGGCGACCTCCGCCAGCGCCATCCAGTGGTCCGGATGCTGATGGCTGGTGACGATCAACGACAACTTCGGCGCATGCTGCGCGATCAGGTCGAGCAGAATGGCGGGGTCGTTGGCGGCGTCGATGAGCAAGGTTTCGCCGGTTCGGGAACAGGTCACCAGGTAGGCGTTGTTGTCCATGGGGCCGACGGACACCTTGAGGATCGAGGCGCCCGGGAGTGTGCGCCGAGCTGCTTTCTGGGGTTCGACGTGTCCGGTGTAGTTCTCATCGACGACGGTCATGGTGACCCAGGTTACTGCCCGCCGCCGAGGTACTGCCGAGACTGTCGTCAGCGGCTAACGACAGCTGGACGGGGACCTGTCGGTACCGGCACCTAGCATGGGTCTGTGTTGCACCTGCCGGACGAAATGGCCTACCAGTGAGCAGCGCCGATGATTGTTGGGAAGGACATCTCGTGGGGAAGGACGCAGTTGGCTGACCGCTTGATCGTTAAGGGTGCCCGTGAGCACAATCTGCGTGGCGTCGATCTCGACTTACCGCGCGACGCGATGATCGTGTTCACCGGGCTCTCGGGCTCGGGCAAATCATCGTTGGCGTTCGACACGATCTTCGCCGAGGGGCAGCGTCGCTACGTGGAATCGCTGTCGGCATATGCGCGGCAATTCCTCGGTCAGATGGACAAGCCCGACGTCGACTTCATCGAGGGACTTTCACCTGCGGTGTCCATCGACCAGAAATCCACCAACCGCAACCCGCGCTCGACGGTCGGCACCATCACCGAGGTCTACGACTACCTGCGGCTTCTCTATGCCCGGGCCGGCACACCGCATTGCCCGGTGTGCGGACAGCGCATCGCCCGTCAGACTCCCCAGCAGATTGTCGACCAGGTGCTCGCCATGGACGAGGGCCTGCGATTTCAGGTACTCGCACCGGTGGTTCGCACCCGCAAGGGGGAGTTCGTCGACCTTTTCGACAAGCTCAACACGCAGGGCTACAGCCGGGTCCGGGTCGACGGTGTGGTGCACTCCCTGGCCGAACCGCCGAAGCTGAAGAAGCAGGAGAAGCACGACATCGAGGTGGTCGTCGACCGCCTGGCGGTAAAGGCGAGCTCCAAGCAGCGGCTCACCGACTCTGTGGAGACCGCGCTGAACCTGGCCGACGGCATCGTCGTGCTGGAGTTTCCCGACGATCGAGATCTCGAGACCGATGCACCGCGCGAGCAGCGCTTCTCCGAAAAACTGGCCTGCCCCAACGGCCATGCACTGGCAGTGGACGATCTCGAGCCCCGATCGTTCTCGTTCAACTCGCCCTACGGTGCCTGCCCGGAGTGCGTCGGCCTGGGCATCAAGAAAGAGGTCGACCCCGAGCTGGTCGTGCCCGACCCCGACCTGACTTTGGCCGAGGGCGCCGTGGCGCCGTGGTCGATGGGACACACCGCCGAGTACTTCACCCGAATGCTGTCCGGCCTGGGTGACCAATTGGGGTTCGACGTCGACACGCCGTGGAAGAAGCTTCCCGTCAGGGCCCGCAAGGCGATCCTCGAGGGTTGCGATGAGCAGGTCCACGTGCGGTACAAGAACCGGTACGGGCGAACCCGGTCCTACTACGCGGACTTCGAGGGCGTCATGGCGTTCCTGCACCGCCGCATGGAGCAGACCGACTCCGAACAGACCAAGGAGCGCCTCGAAGGCTTCATGCGGGACGTGCCGTGCCCGGAATGCGACGGCACCCGGCTCAAACCAGAAATTTTGGCCGTCACATTGACCGCGGGGGATCTCGGGACGAAATCGATCGCGCAGGTCGCTCAGTTGTCCATCGCCGATTGTGCGGCGTTCCTCAACGGGCTCACGTTGGGAACCAGAGAGCAGGCGATCGCCGGCCAGGTCCTCAAAGAGGTTCAGTCGCGGCTGGGGTTCCTGCTCGATGTCGGTTTGGATTACTTGTCGCTATCCCGTGCGGCCGCGACGCTGTCCGGTGGAGAGGCGCAGCGCATCCGGCTGGCCACCCAGATCGGGTCCGGACTGGTGGGCGTGCTCTACGTGCTCGACGAACCGTCGATCGGGTTGCACCAGCGCGACAACCGTAGGTTGATCGACACCTTGGTGCGGCTGCGCGACCTGGGAAATACCCTGATCGTGGTCGAGCATGATCTCGACACCATCGCCCACGCCGACTGGGTCGTCGACATCGGCCCGGCAGCCGGTGAGCACGGCGGTCAGATCGTGCACAGCGGTCCGTACGACGAGTTGGTCAAGAATCCGAATTCGATTACCGGAGCGTATCTTTCAGGAAAAGAGGAGATCCAGGTCCCGGCGCTGCGGCGGCCGGCCGACCGCAAGCGCCAGCTCACGGTCGTCGGTGCGCGCGAGCACAATCTGCGGGAAATCGACGTGGCGTTCCCGCTGGGAGTGCTGACCTCGGTAACGGGCGTTTCCGGATCCGGTAAATCGACCCTGGTCAACGACATCCTCGCGTCGGTGTTGGCCAACAAGCTCAACGGAGCCCGGCAGGTTCCCGGGCGGCACACGAGGGTGACCGGCTTGGACAAGGTCGACAAGTTGGTCCGTGTCGACCAGTCGCCGATCGGCCGGACGCCGCGCTCCAACGCCGCCACCTACACCGGCGTATTCGACAAGATCCGCACGCTGTTCGCGGCGACCACCGAGGCCAAGGTTCGCGGCTACCAGCCCGGGCGGTTCTCCTTCAACGTCAAGGGCGGTCGCTGCGAGGCGTGCTCCGGCGACGGCACCATCAAGATCGAGATGAATTTCCTGCCCGACGTGTATGTGCCGTGCGAGGTCTGCCAGGGTGCCCGCTACAACCGAGAAACTCTCGAGGTGCACTACAAAGGCAAGACCATCGCCGAGGTGCTTGACATGTCCATCGAGGAGGCAGCCGAGTTCTTTTCGCCGATCACGTCGATCCATCGCTACCTGAAGACGTTGGTCGACGTCGGACTGGGTTACGTCCGGCTGGGCCAGCCCGCACCGACACTGTCCGGCGGCGAGGCGCAGCGGGTGAAGCTCGCCTCCGAGCTGCAAAAGCGCTCGACCGGTCGCACGGTCTACATCCTGGACGAGCCGACCACCGGGCTGCACTTCGACGACATTCGCAAGCTCTTGATGGTGATCAACGGCCTTGTCGACAAAGGCAATACGGTCATTGTCATCGAGCACAACCTGGACGTGATCAAGACTTCGGACTGGATCGTCGACATGGGTCCCGATGGCGGGTCCGGTGGCGGCACCGTGGTTGCGACGGGCACCCCCGAAGACGTCGCTGCCAACCGCGACAGCTACACCGGCGGTTTCCTGGCGGAGTCGTTGGGTCTGCCGCGCCGGAAACCGGCCAAAGCTCGCACCCGCCGCAAGGTCAGCGCCTGACGGGGCGAACGTCCCGGTGCGCGGTGTCAGCAACGGCAGGCCGGGCACGGCCGACTGTGATCAAGATCGTCACGGGGGCTATGCAATCGAGGTAGCGTGCGCCGAGTGATCGGCCACGCCATGAAGGAACTCACCGCCCGGCTTCTGTGCGCGGCGGGTATTGGCGCGCTCGCGCGTCGCCGGCGGCGTGGGCAACTCACCATTCTGATGTTTCACGGCGTCGAGGCGCAGAGGCTTTCGCCGCCCTGCTGGCACGTACTCGACGTGGCCACGCTGCGGCGCCAGCTGGACTTCGTCCGGCGACGTTTTCATGTCCTGCCACTGGATGAGGCCCTCGAGCGGTTGCGCACCGGCACGCTGCCAGACCGGGCTGCCACCGTGACCTTCGACGACGGAACCCGAAACCTGGCGACACACGCCGCACCCGTGTTGCGCAGTCTCGGGTTACCCGCTGCCATCTTTCTTGCTACGGGTCCGATGGGCAGTGCGGAAGCGCTGTGGCCCGATCGGCTGTGGCTCGCGTTTGCGAACACGACACTGCACGAGGTCGATCTGACCGAACTCGGCCTGGGCACGCGCAGCCTCCGGAGTGCCGCAGATCGCGGCGAAACCTACGGGCTGGCCGTGCACAGCATGAAGGAGTTGCCCGACGACGAGCGGATCACGCGCCTGGAGGCGCTGGTCGCAAGACTGGGCGCAGATCCCAACACCGGGCCGGGTCCGTTCCGGTTGCTCTCGTGGGACGAGGCGCGTGCCGTCGCCAGGGACGCCGACGTGACGCTGTATCCGCACACCGTGACCCATCCCATCCTGTCCCGTTGCTCCGACGAAAAGGTCGAACGCGAGGTCGTGGAGTCCTGTGTGACGCTGGAGCGCGAGACGGGGCGCGCGCCGACGGTCTTCGCCTACCCCAACGGCCGTGTTCGGGATTTCGACGAGCGTGCCAAGGACGCATTGCGTCGCCGTGGCGTGCGGTGGTCCTTGGCGACAACCGAAGGGTTTGCCTACCCCGACTCCGACCCACTGGCGCTGCCACGCTTCGGGATTGGCAGCGACCTCTCGTTTGCCCGGTTCTGTCTTCTCGTTTCCGGTGCACACCCCTGGCGTTGAGCCGATCCTGGGGAACAAGCCGTCACTTGGCTATCAGGGGTCAAGTCGGAGAAGAAAACCCGACCGTGGGTTACCCGGAGTCCTCGGATTCGGAACCCTCACCGCGCATGGAAGCGCGAATCTGCGCCAGACGCTCGGCGGCCGCCTCCTGGTGCGCGTCGTAACGCTCCTCGACGCTGCGTCCCTCCGGAGTCTCGGCCGCGAGTTCCGCTGATCCGATCGAGGTCGCGTATCGGGTCTCGATCTTCTCGCGGACCGACTCGAACGTCGGGATGCCGCCCGCGGTGTAGCCGGCGTCGACGGGCGCAGCGGGCGGTCGGGCCACATCCGGAGCCGCGATGTCGTCGGATTCGGGCGTGGGGTCAGGCTCGCTACGAGGTTCGTCGGCCATGCTGACCACGCTACCTCGCGAAGCCTTCCCGGCGGCGCTCGATGCGGCCGCTTCAGCGCGGTTTGGCCAGGGGGAAAGGCAAGGTCTCGCGGATGCTTCGCCCGGTGATCAGCATGACCACCCGGTCGACACCCATGCCCAGTCCGCCTGTCGGCGGCATGGCGTACTCCATGGCCTGCAAGAAGTCTTCGTCGAGTTCCATCGCCTCGGGGTCGCCGCCGGCCGCCAGCAGCGATTGTTCCTGCAGCCGGCGGCGCTGCTCCACGGGGTCGGTCAGCTCGCTGTAGGCGGTGGCGAGTTCGACGCCCCAGGCGACGAGATCCCAGCGCTCGGCAACGCCGGGGATGCTGCGGTGCGGTCGGGTCAGGGGAGACACCGTCGTCGGGAAGTCCTTGTAGAACGTGGGCTCGCCGGTGCGATCCTCGACCAGCTGTTCATAGAGTTCAAGCACCAGCGCGCCGGTATCCCAGTGGGTGAGGTAGGCAATCCCGGCGGCGTCGCACAGTCGGCGCAGCGTGGCCAGGTCGGTCTGCGGTTCGATGTCTTCGCCCAGCGCCTCGGAGACCGCACCGTGCACGGTCTTGACCGGCCACGGTCCGGAGATGTCGACCGGGTCCAGCGTTCCGTCCGAACCGGGCCTCAGGAACACTTGCGCCCCGTTGGCGGCTACGGCGGCGTTCTGAATCAACTCACGGCATCCGTCGATCCAGACGTTGTAGTCGGCGTGCGCCTGGTAGGCCTCCAGCAGGGTGAACTCCGGGTTATGGCTGAAGTCCACGCCCTCGTTGCGGAAGGCGCGGCCCAGTTCGAACACCCGCTCAACTCCACCGACGCACAACCGTTTCAGATACAGCTCGGGTGCGATGCGCAGATACAGGTCGAGATCGTAGGCATTGATATGAGTCAGGAACGGCCGGGCGTTGGCGCCGCCGTGGATCTGCTGCAGGATCGGCGTCTCGACCTCCAGGAAACCCTTGGCGACAAGGGTTTCGCGGATCGCGTGCAGAACCCCGCTGCGCGCCTTGATCAGGTCGCGCGCCTCGGTGTTGACCGCGAGGTCGACGTAGCGAGTTCGCACGCGAGCCTCCTGGTCGGTCAGGCCCTTCCATTTGTCGGGCAGCGGACGAAGACATTTGCCGATCAGGCGCCACTGGGTCACCAGCACCGACCAGGCGCCAGATCGGCTGTGCCCCATGGCGCCTGTCACTTCGATGAGGTCGCCCAGGTCGATCGTGCGGGTGAAGTCGGCGGTGCTGCCGTCGGCGAGGAGGGAGTTGTCGAACAGCAGCTGAGTCTCGCCGGACCAGTCCCGCAGCTGGGCGAACAGCACGCCGCCGTAGTCGCGCAGCCGCAGAACCCGGCCCGCAACCGTTACCGCGGAGCCACTTTCGGCGGCCAGCGCCTGCGCGACGGTGTGGCTTGGCGGCCGACCTACCGGATAGGCGTCGACACCGGCGTGCTGAAGTGCCCGGAGTTTGGCCATGCGTACCCGGACCTGTTCGGGAAGCCGAGGCAGCTCGTCGGTATCGGCCAGATCGGCCTGGAGGCTGCTGAGGTCGGGGGCGGTGCCGTCGGAGTGGAGTACCCCCGAAGCCACCAGGGTTCCGGGCGCGGCGATGTGCTGGCCGGTGTGCGGCTGTTCGTGGCGCCGCGAAAAGGGAAGCACCAGAAAACCTTCCGCGATCACCGACGCCACTCCGACGCGCGGTACCAGTCTGGCGTCTTCGTAGCAGGCGAAGCGCGGCACCCACTCGGGCTGGTACTTCATGTTCGACCGGTACAGCGTCTCCAGCTGCCACCAGCGGGAGAAGAACACGAGCAACCACCGCCACAGCCGGGCTACCGGTCCGGCGCCCAGTTGGGCGCCCTGTTCGAAGGCCGAGCGGAACATCGCGAAGTTCAGCGAGATGCGGGTCACCCCGATGTCCTCGGACTGCAGGCACAGCTCGCTGACCATCAATTCGATGCTGCCGTTGGGAGATTGGGGCGATCGGCGCATCAGATCCAGAGACACGCCGTTGGTGCCCCACGGCACCAGCGACAGCATCGCCACGACCTGCTCTCGCCGGCCGTCATCGCCCTGGCCGGCGTTGTGCAGGGCTTCGACCAGCAGGCAGTCGCCGTCGGCCGGGTCGCCGATCCGGCCCAGCGCCATCGAGAAGCCGCGTTCGTCGTCGGTGTCGCGCCACGCGTCAGCCCGAATGACCAACTGCGCCATCTCGGCGGCGTCGATGTCGCGATGTCTGCGGATCCGCACGGTGGTGCCGGCGCGCCGGGCGCGGGTCACCGCCTGGCGGACCGCGCGCATGTCGGGTCCCGAGAGCCGGAAACCGTCGGGGTGCAGGATCGCCTCATCGCCGAGCTGTAGCGCGCTGAGGCCGGCCGCACGGAAGGCCTGCGCAGCCGTTGAGCTGGCGCCCATCACGCCGGGCGCCCACCCGTAGCTCTGGCACAGACCCAGCCAGGCTTCGATGGCTTGCGGCCAGGATTTCTGATCCCCGACAGGATCGCCGCCGGCCAGGCACACGCCGACCTCGACGCGGTAGGCGATCGCCGCGCGGCCGTTGGGCGCGAACACCGCGGCCTTGTCGCGGCGGGTGGCGAAGTAACCCAGTGAGTCGTTCTTGCCGTAGAGCTCGAGCAGGCCCCGGATGGCCGATTCATCCTCACCGGTCAGCGCATTATCGGCCCGCTGTGATTGAAACAGCACGATCGCAGCCGCCATCAGGGCCAGCGCGCCGAACAGCCCCAGTAGCGCGTTGACGAATACGTGCGGATGACCGGTGAACGAGTTCGCGTCGGCGCCGCTGAACGCGCTGACCCGGTTCAGGGCGTACCAGAGCCGTTCCGGGCGGGGCAGCGTGCCGGGGAAGAGTTCCAGCAGCGCCCATCCGGTCAGCGTTCCGATGGCCATCGCGGCGACGAGCACCCCGGCCGCCTTGAGCAGTGCGCCGCGGCGCACCCTTGCCCAGAACTCCTTGCGGGCCAACAGCAGAAAAGCGATCGCCGCCACATGGAATGCCAGGCCGATGAACTCACCGATCTCCTGCACCCATGACTCATCGCCGCTGAGCAGTTCGCCAACGTTCAAGCCGACCGCCGCGAGCAGGTAGCCGACCAGGATCAGCCAGGCGATCCGCTTGCGGGCCGCCAGTGCGGCGGCAAGTAGCACCAGCACAAATGCCCACGCGAAGCTGGTGTCGGGGAAGTTGAAGATGTATTCGTTGACGAACTCACGCGGGACTGCGATGGCCGACCGGATCAACGGCGAGATACTGGCCAGCAGGGACAACGTCGCGATGACGCCCACCACCCAGCCGGCGACCGCGGGTACCCACCGGAACCTGGTGGTCGGGCGCGCCCTCGCGGGGGTGGTCAAAGTCATGGGCGGCGAGGATTCAGGGTCATGGGCGGCGAGGATATTGCGTCATCATGGGAAATCGGTGCTACCAGACCGGGCCGGTGTACTTCTCACCTGGACCGTGTCCGGGGTCCTCGGGTGCGGCGCTGGCCTCACGAAACGCCAGCTGCAGCGTTTTGAGCCCATCGCGGACCGGCCCGGCGTGCGGTCCCAGGTACTCCGCCGACGCGGAGACCAGCCCGGCCAGGGCAGTGATCAGGCGGCGGGCCTCGTCGAGATCGCGGTAGGGGCTCTCTTCGGGATCAGCAGCCGACAGTCCGATCTTCTCGGCGGCAGCGCTCATCAGCATCACCGCCGCGCGGGTGATCACCTCGACTGCGGGGATATCAGCGAGCTCGCGGGTGTGCGGGGCCGCCTCTGCAGCGCGAGTTGGGTCATCGGTCATGCCTGCTAGACTGACATGCGCGACCGTCCCGGCAAACGTCAGGGACAGCAAGTGGAGTCCCGCTCCCACCGTTGGCCACCGATTCACTCGAAGGTACAGCGGTCCGGTCACAGACATCCCTGATGTCTGTCCTGGTCGGCTTTGGGCCCTGCTATGAGCAGGGCTTATCTGTTCTTCGGGGCAGAACGTCGGCGGCGTGGGGGACTCCTGAGGACAACATAGGAGGCCCCATCAGCACTGAGACCCGCGTCAACGAGCGTATTCGCGTACCTGAAGTTCGCCTGATCGGACCGGGCGGTGAGCAGGTAGGCATCGTGCGCATCGAAGATGCGCTCCGCGTCGCCGCGGATGCCGATCTCGACCTTGTCGAAGTAGCCCCGGACGCCAAGCCGCCGGTATGCAAGATCATGGACTACGGCAAGTTCAAATACGAGACGGCGCAGAAGGCGCGCGAGTCTCGCAAGAACCAGCAGCAGACCGTCGTCAAGGAACAGAAGCTCCGACCCAAGATCGACCCGCACGACTACCAGACCAAGAAGGGCCACGTGATCCGCTTCCTGGAGGCGGGGTCGAAGGTCAAGGTGACGATCATGTTCCGGGGACGTGAGCAGTCGCGGCCCGAACTGGGCTACCGACTCCTGCAGCGCCTGGGCGCCGACGTCGCCGATTACGGCTTCATCGAGACGTCCGCCAAGCAGGACGGACGCAATATGACGATGGTGCTGGCGCCGCACCGCGGCGCGAAGACTCGTGCCCAGGCGGCCCATGACGCCGATGAGCCGCTGGCGCGAAGAGCATCCCGCACCGATGCTCAGCCCAACCGCTAACCCCGTTACCACCGAGCAGACACCAAGCAGACACCGAGCAGAACTGAGGAACCTATGCCCAAGGCGAAGACCCACAGCGGCGCTTCCAAGCGATTCCGCCGCACCGGAACAGGCAAGATCGTGCGCCAGAAGGCCGGGCGCAGGCACCTGCTCGAGCACAAGGCGAGCAAGCGCACCCGGCGCCTCGAGGGGCGTACCGAGGTGGCCGCCAATGACAAGAAGCGCGTCGCGAAACTGCTGGACGGCTGAACTCTTCGAAACCTTTCGGCACCTTTCGAAACCTTTCGGCACCCCGGGCGCCGAACCCCACCCGAACGATAGGAAGACCTATGGCACGCGTGAAACGCGCAGTCAACGCGCATAAGAAGCGGCGCACCGTCCTCAAGGCCTCCAAGGGCTACCGCGGTCAGCGGTCGCGCTTGTACCGCAAGGCCAAGGAGCAGCAGCTGCATTCGTTGACCTATGCCTACCGTGACCGCCGTGCCCGCAAGGGCGAGTTCCGCAAGTTGTGGATCTCACGCATCAATGCGGCGGCCCGCGCCAACGGCATCACCTACAACCGGCTGATCCAGGGCCTCAAGGCCGCCGGAGTCGAGGTGGACCGCAAGAACCTCGCCGAGCTTGCAGTGAGCGACCCGGCCGCGTTCACCGTGCTGGTTGGGGTCGCCAAGGATGCGCTGCCGGCCGACGTGAATGCTCCCTCCGGCGCAGGCGAGGCTGCCTGACGGAGGGTCGGAGCGTAGCGACCCGGGAAATGTCGACGCTCACCGAACGATCTGCCCGGGTGGCCGCGGCAGTCAAGCTGCACCGCCACATCGGGCGCCGCCGCGCCGCACGCTGTCTTGCCGAGGGTCCGAACCTCGTCGAGGCCGCGTTGCGGCGCGGAGTCGTATCTGAGGTATTCGCCACCGAGATCGCCGCGGAACGGTTCAGTGGGCTGTTGGCCGACGCGTCGGTCCAATTGGTCACTGAGCGTGCGGCAAAAGCGTTGTCGGATACGGTGACTCCCGTCGGCCTGGTCGCAGTGTGCTCGATCCCCGAGGTCGATCTCGGCGATGTGCTGGCCGGCCGGCCCATGTTGTTGGCGGTGCCGGTGGGCGTATCGGAGCCCGGCAACGCGGGCACCGTGATCCGTGTCGCCGATGCCATGGGCGCCGACGCGGTGGTGCTCGCCGGCCATAGTGTCGATCCCTACAACGGCAAATGCCTCCGCGCGTCAGCGGGAAGTATCTTCTCCATTCCGGTTGTCAGCCGGCCCGAAGGCCCCGACACCGTCACTGAGATACGGAAGGCCGGGTTGCAGGTGCTGGCCACCACGCTGGACGGCGACGTCAGTCTCGATACCGTCGACCTGACGATCCCGACCGCGTGGCTGTTCGGACCGGAAGCGCACGGTCTGCCGGTCGACCTCGTGGATCAGGCCACTCACCGTGTGCACATCCCGATGCGCGGAAGCGCCGAAAGCCTCAATATCGCCTCAGCCGCATCGATCTGCCTTTACCAGAGCGCGCAGGCCCACCGGCGAACGGGCTAATCGGACTTCATTATCCGCTCTGACACCGCGAGCATCAGCTTTCTGGGCGCCAGCCGGTACCCGTGAGCCATGATGCTGTTGCGCAAGCCCGAAACCACTGTCGGGGACGATTTGTCGAGCGCTGCCAGGGCGGTGTCGACAACCTCTTTCGAGGTCTGCCGTCCGTCGGTGAGGAACTCCTCGCCGGTGCGCGTGAAGAACTCGGTTTCGGTCGCGCCGGGACAGAGGGTGAGCACTTTGACCCCGGTTCCCCTGCAGTCCTGCCAGAGTGCTTCGGTGAAGGACAGCACGAAGGCCTTGGTTGCGCCGTAGACGGCCATCCCGGGGGTCGGCTGGAAGGCTGCCGTCGAGGCGACGTTGAGCACGACTCCGTGCCTGCGTTCGGTCATCGACGGCAGGAATCGCGCGGTGAGGTCGACCAGTGTGACGCAGTTCAATTGGATTTGAGCGGCATTTGGCTCCGGTGCCTGGTCTTGGAACTTGCCGTGCAGCCCGACCCCGGCGTTGTTGATCAGGACATCGACCGTTCGCCCAAGCTCACGAACTTTGGTTTGGAGTTCGGCCGCGGACCCGGGCACGGCGAGGTCGGCGGTGATGACGTCGACCACAATCCCGGGATGCTTGGCCACGAGCCTGTCCCGCAACTCTTCGAGTTTGTCGGCCCGCCGCGCGACCAGCACGAGATTTGCTCCGCGCTGGGCAAGCTGGACGGCGAATTCCTCGCCTATCCCTCCGCTCGAACCGGTGATCAATGCGGTGTCGTTCGTGAAATCCACCTAGTGCTCCTGCGGTAGTCGGCGACCCAACGCTAGTCGCTCAGCAGACCCTTGGCTACGTGCGTGATCTGCACCTCATTGCTGCCGGCGTAGATCATCAACGATTTCGCGTCCCGGGCGAGTTGCTCGACCCGGTACTCGGTCATGTAACCGTTTCCGCCGAAAACCTGGATGGCCTCCATCGCGACATCGGTCGCGGCCTGGGAGCAGTACCATTTGATCGCCGAGGCCTCCGCCAGCGATATCGACGTGCCCGTCTGCGCCGCCTCGATCACCCGGAACAGCATGTTGCGCACATTCATTCGTGCCACCTCCATGGTGGCCAGCTTGAGTTGAATCAGCTGGAACTGGCCGATCTCCTTGCCCCAGAGCGTGCGGGTCTTGGCGTAGTCGACGCACAGTCGCAGGCATTCCTCGATCACGCCGAGGGCCATTGCCGCCACGCCGATGCGTTCGGCCGAGAAGTTCGACCGTGCGCTGTCCCGCCCGTCGCCCGCAGCGATGTTCTCGGACTCACCCAGTAACCGATCTCGCCCGAGGCGGACGTCGTCAAAGAACAACTCCCCGGTCCGGGATGAGTGAATACCCATCTTGTGGAACGGCTTTGACTGCGTGAATCCATCCATGCCGCGGTCCAGGACGAAGGTCAGGACCTTGCGGTTCCGCGGGTTCGAGGAGGAATCACCTGCCTCACCCTCCTGGAGCTTGGCGTACACGACGACGACGTCGGCGTCCGGGCCGTTGGTGATGAATGTCTTCTGGCCGTTGAGGATGTATTGCTCGCCGTCGCGCACGACGTAGGACTTCATGCCCCCGAACGCGTCGGAGCCCGAATCCGGTTCGGTGATCGCCCATGCCCCCACCTTGTCGTAGGTCACCAGATCGGGCAGCCAACGTTCCTGCTGGGCAAGGGTGCCGCGACCCATGATCGTGGGCACGGTGAGCCCGAGGCTGACACCCATCCCGGTGACCACACCCATCGACACCCGGCACAATTCGCTGAGCACGACAAAGCCCATCCCCGCGGAACCGCCGTCGCCGCCGAACATGCCGCCTGACGAGGGCTTTGCCCCGGTTGGGGCGTCGCCGGCGCGCAGTCTGGCCAGCCGTTTGTTCAGCGAGTCGCGGGCCATGTCGGCGATGCCGAAGGTCGCGAAGAGCTTTCGGATGATCCCGTAGGGCTCCATCTCGCCGCTCTCGAGCGCGTCGATGTGTGGACGAATTTCCTTGTCGACGAACTCGCGCACGGCATCGCGCACGGCGATGTCGACGTCAGACCATTCGAGCATGTACTCAGGCTGCCTTACCGCGTCCGCGTGCCGGACGGCCGCCCGCCAATGAGAACGTCGTGTGCACCAGGGACCCGACCCGGTCGAGCAGCGACTTGTGCGGTGGCACGTAGTGCATGGGCATGTTCCTGCGGTCGCGCGGGGGAGCCATGAAGGCTGGAGCCTCGACCAGCGGAGCGTCGGCGGGAAGCCTGCCCTCAGCGCGGCGGTAGGCAGCCACCGCTCGCGGATGCAGCCTGACTTCGTCGGGCACGGCGACAAACGCGAGCTCGACGATCTTGCCGAACAGGCGTAGCACGACTTCGTCGCCCGCTGTCCATCGCATTCCCGCCCGCTCGCGCACGGCTGGGTCGAAAAGCCCTGCGGCAATCCAACGTTGAGCGCCCACCATCGGTTTGAACATCTGATCCCACAGCGGTGTGGGCATCAGTACGAACCACGGTTTGGGGATGCGTATCGAGAAGATATCCAGCGTCGCATGGTTGATTTCCAGCTCGTCGCGGCACTTGCGGTCCCAGTACTCTTGGAAGTCTTCCCACGACTCCGGCACGGGGCTCATGCTCATCCCGTACATCCGGTACCACTGGACATGCTCATCGAACAGTTGACGCTTCTCGGCTTCGGTCAGCCCGCCGCAGAAATACTCGGCAGTCTTGATGATCAGCATGAAAAAGGTGGCATGGGCCCAGTAGAAGGTCTCGGGATTGAGCGCGTGGTAGCGCCGTCCAGTGGCGTCAACGCCCTTGATCGCCTTGTGGTAACTCTTGATCTGGTCGCCGGTTTGCCTGGCCCGATCTCCGTCGTATACGACACCCATGATCGGGTACACCGATCGAGCCACTCTCTGCAGGGGTTCACGCAGCAGGATCGAGTGGTCCTCGACGCCGGCCCCGAGTTCGGGATACATGTTCTGGATCGCGCCGATCCACACACCCAACATGCCCGTCCGCACGTCACCGAAGTACTTCCAGGTCAGTGAATCCGGGCCGAGTGGATTGCCGGCCGTCGTCGTTGCCATCCCCATTGATCGCACCAACCCAATCTAGTTGTTGACAACGGTCGTTGTCTACGGCTTCGAGGCCTCGGCGGGAGGGTGTTATTCAGCTGCTGCCACCACTCCACACTGTCGTGACCTGCTGGTTTATCGCCGCGATAGTGCGCAGATTAGGCTTGCGTGCGTGGACGAGGCCCCGCCGAGTGATCGCGTGGGCGCGGATTCGTCAGGGCCGATCAGCTGGTTGAAAGAGGCCAACCACAGTCCCACGGTCATTTCGTTCCTTCGGCGTGCCCGCCGCGTGTTGCCCGGCGACCCGGAATTCGGTGATCCGCTCTCGGCCGCCGGAGTAGGTGGACCGCGCGCGGCTGCCCGGGCCGCCGACCGCATCTTGGAGCGTGATGCGGCATCGCGCGAGGTCAGCCTCGGAGCCCTGCAGCTCTGGCAGGCACTGACCGAGCGAGTTTCGGGCCGGCCCGCCAATACCGAGGTGACGTTGATGTTCACCGACCTGGTCAAGTTCTCGTCGTGGTCACTGGGCGCGGGGGACGAGGCCACCCTGAAGTTGCTGCGCCGGGTATCCCAAGTGGTCGAGCCGCCCTTGTTCGAATCGGGCGGCCAGATCGTCAAGAGGATGGGCGACGGGATCATGGCGGTGTTCGCCGATCCGACCAACGCGGTTCGCGCGGCTCTGGCCGCCCGGGAAGCCCTCGATGCCGTTGAAGTGGAGGGCTACCGGCCACGAATGCGCGTCGGTATTCACACCGGTCGCCCGCAACGCATCGGTTCGGACTGGCTGGGCATCGACGTGAACCTGGCCGCTCGCGTGATGGAACGTGCGCCCCGGGGTGAGCTGATCGTCTCCGAGGCAACCCTGGAGCGGATAGACCCGGCAGATCTCGAGGCGCTGGGAGTGACGGCCCGAAAGCTCCGCAAGCAGGTGTTCGGGGCCAAGCAGGAGGGCGTGCCCCCTGACTTCACCATGTACCAGTTGAGAATTCGCCGGCAACTGCCGGTTGACGGCGATGATGAGGAGGCGGAGGACGACGCGGTAACCAGTTCGTAGTGGGCGGGTTGTCGGTCACTTCCAGTGAGCCGTTTGCGGGTTCACTGGAACCTCTCGGCGGACGCCTCGATCCAGTCCGACAGCCACGCCTGCGGAGGGCCATCGAGCAGTTCGCCCGGCATCAGCCAGTCATATATCTCGGCGTAGGTCCGCGCCCCCTGGCCCTCGGTGCGGCGGTTGAGCATGGCGGGGGACAGCTCGTGCAATCCCGTCAGTCCCATCGATGCCACGATCTGGGCGGCGCTGGCCACGGTGGCACGCTGGAAGTTGAATACCCTGGCCGTCTTGTCGGCGACATCGAGTGCCCTGGCGCGGGCAGGGTCCTGGGTGGCAACCCCGGTCGGACAACGGTTGGTATTGCACTTGAGCGCCTGTATGCAGCCGACCGCGAACATCATGGCCCGCGCGGACAACGTGAAGTCCGCCCCCTGGCAGATCCGGCTGACGATGTCGACACCGGTGGCCACCTTGCCCGACGCACCGATTTTGATCTGGTCCCGCAGTCCGGTGCCCACCAGGCTGTTGTGCACCAGCATCAGCCCCTCGGTGAGCGGCATCCCCACGTGATCCTCGAATTCCTGCGGCGCGGCCCCGGTTCCGCCCTCGGATCCGTCGACGATCACGAAGTCCGGAGCGATCCCGGTGGCCAGGATGCCCTTGCAGATCGACAGGAACTCGGAGCGGGAGCCGACGCAGAGTTTGAAACCCACCGGCTTGCCACCGGACATGCTGCGCAGGGACCCGATGAACTCCATGAGTTCAATCGGGGTCTGGAACGCGCCGTGCGCCGGTGGCGAGATCACCGTGTGTCCCACCGGGACCCCGCGTGTGGCAGCGATCTCCGGGCTGACCTTGGCGCCAGGAAGCACCCCGCCAAGACCTGGCTTGGCTCCCTGTGACAGTTTCACGGACACGGCTTTGACCGAGGGCATCGTCGCCTTCTCGGTGAACGGGGCGGGGTCGAAGCGTCCTTCGGTGTCGCGGCACCCGAAGTACCCCGATCCGATCTCCCAGATCAGGTCCCCACCGCCGCGCAGGTGATACGGGCTGATGCCACCCTCCCCGGTGTCATGAGCGAAGCCGCCGCGGGCCGCGCCCGCGTTGAGCGCCTCGACCGCGTTGGCAGACAACGACCCGAAGCTCATCGCCGACACATTCAGCAGTGCGATGTCGTAGGGCTGGCTGCACTCGGGACCGCCCAATCGCACCCGAGGATCGAGTTCGTCGGCGAAACGAGCGCGCAGCGAGTGCCTGAGAAACTCATAACCGACTGCGTTCACGTTGCGCTCGGTGCCGAAGGGTTCGGTGCTCTTGGTGCCCTTGGCGCGTTCGTAGACCATGTCGCGGGTCTCACGGTCGAACGGCGAGGCCTCGGTGTTGGACTCGATGAAGTACTGCCGGATCTCGGGTCGGATGAGCTCCATCAACCAGCGGATATGCCCGAAAATCGGATACAGCCGCAGAATCGTGTGCTGCTTTTGCGCCAAATCCCACGTGCCCAACGCGGCCAATGCCAGCAGCGGAACCGCGAGCACTGCCCACCATCCGCTGTGGAACGCCGCCAATGCCATGGCGGCGACGCCCAGGACCCATACTGCGCCGACGGTGAGGAGCCGATTCAACACCGCGTGAGGGTATCGCGCCGCGCGCCAAATGCAGGCGAAGTACGCCTAAGAGCATCGCCTATGATCGCCGGGTGGCTGATCAGCCAGTAGACCTATCAGACGGAGCGCTGGCCGAAGCGGTCAGCGCGGCCCGACATGCCTTCGCCCAGGCAACCACCCTGGAGGAGCTTGCCCACGCCAAGACCGAACACCTCGGTGACCGGTCGCCGATCGCGCTGGGGCGCCAGGCGCTCGGCTCGCTGCCCAAGGCCGACCGCGCCGACGCCGGAAAACGGGTCAACGTGGTGCGGGCCGATGTGCAGCGCGGCTACGAGGAGCGATTGGCGGTCCTGCGTGCCGAGCGGGACGCCGCGGTCCTGGTCGCCGAGCGAATCGACGTCACGCTGCCCTCGACCCGGCAGCCGATCGGCGCCCGGCACCCCATCACGATTCTGGCCGAGAACATCGCGGACACGTTCGTCGCGATGGGCTGGGAACTGGCCGAGGGCCCCGAGGTCGAGACGGAGCAGTTCAATTTCGACGCCCTGAACTTCCCGCCCGACCACCCGGCCCGCAGCGAACAGGACACGTTCCACGTGGCACCCGAGGGCTCCCGGCAGGTGTTGCGCACTCACACCTCGCCGGTGCAGATCCGCGCCCTGCTCGAGCGTGAGTTGCCGGTCTACATCATCTCGATCGGACGTACGTTCCGCACCGACGAGCTCGACGCCACCCACACCCCGGTGTTTCATCAGGTCGAGGGGCTCGCGGTGGACAAGAACCTGACGATGGCCAACCTGCGCGGCACCCTGGATGCGTTCGCGCGGGCCCAGTTCGGGCCGCAGGGACGGACCAGATTCCGGCCGCACTTCTTCCCCTTCACCGAGCCATCGGCCGAAGTCGACATCTGGTTCTCGAACAAGAAGGGCGGGCCCGGCTGGGTGGAATGGGGCGGCTGCGGAATGGTCGATCCGAACGTATTGCGCGCCTGCGGGATCGATCCCGAGGTCTACTCGGGCTTCGCCTTCGGCATGGGCCTGGAGCGCACCCTGCAGTTCCGCAACGGCATCCCCGACATGCGGGACATGGTCGAGGGCGACGTGCGCTTCTCGCTGCCGTTCGGGGTGGGGGCCTGATGCGCCTTCCCTACAGCTGGCTCCGCGAAGTCGTCCAGGCCGGCACGCCGGGCTGGGACGTGTCACCCGAGGAGCTGGAACGCACGCTGATCCGCATCGGCCACGAGGTGGAGGAGATCATCCCGGTCGGTCCCGTCACCGGTCCGCTGACCATCGGCCGGGTGGCCGAGATCGAAGAGCTGACCGAGTTCAAGAAGCCGATCCGCGCCGTCAGAGTGGACGTGGGCTCCCAGAACATCGGCGGTCAGCCGCGTGAGATCGGCGGTCAGCCGCGTGAGATCGGCGGTCAGCCGCGTGAGATCGTCTGCGGAGCAACTAATTTCGCTGTCGACGATCTCGTGGTTGTGGCCCTGCCGGGAACCGTGCTACCCAACGACTTCACCATCGCCGCGCGCCAGACCTACGGCCGTACTTCCGACGGAATGATCTGCTCGACGGCCGAACTCAATCTTGGCACCGACCATTCCGGCATCCTGGTCCTGCCCCCGGGTACCGCAGACCCGGGCGCACCCGCGGCCGAGGTGCTCGGCCTCGATGATGTGGTGTTCCACCTCGCGATCACCCCCGACCGCGGCTACTGCCTGTCGGTGCGTGGCATGGCCCGCGAAATCGCCACCGCCTATGACCTCGACTACGTCGATCCGGCCGACGTCGCGCCGTTGCCGATTGGCGGTGAGTCGGTACCGGTGACGGTCGAACCGGGCACCGGGGTGTTGCGGTTCGGGTTGCGACCAGTCACCGGAATAGATCCTGAAGCCCTGTCGCCGTGGTGGATTCAGCGCCGACTGTTGCTCAGCGGTATCCGGGCCATATCGCCTGCGGTGGATGTCACGAACTACGTGATGCTGGAGTTGGGCCACCCGATGCATGCCCACGACCGCAGCCTGATCACCGGCGGGTTCCGGGTGCGCTTCGCAGGCGCCGGAGAGACGGTCGTGACCCTCGATGACGTCGAAAGGCGCCTGGACCCCGCCGACGTGCTGATCGTCGACGATGTCGCCACCGCTGCGCTCGGCGGCGTGATGGGGGCGGGTACCACCGAGGTCCGTGGGAGCACCACCGACGTGTTGCTCGAGGCCGCAGTCTGGGATCCCGCCGCGGTGTCGCGCACCCAGCGGCGTCTGCACCTGTACAGCGAGGCCGGTCGCCGCTACGAACGCACGGTCGATCCAGCGGTATCGGTTGCCGCTCTGGACCGCTGCGCGGCTCTGCTCGCCGACATCGCCGGCGGCACGGCCGAACCCACGCTGACCGACTGGCGAGGCGACCCGCCCACCGACGATTGGTCGCACCCACCGGTGAGCATGCCAATCGACCTGCCCGATCGGACTGCGGGCTTCACCTATCCGCCGGGCACCGCGCAGAAGCGATTGCGGCAGATCGGCGCCGAGGTGACCGAGCACGGCGATCAGGTAACGGCCATACCGCCGAGTTGGCGTCCCGACATCCGCCGGCCCGCGGACCTGGTCGAAGAGGTGATGCGGCTCGAGGGCCTCGAGGTCATTCCGTCGGTGCTGCCGCCCGCACCCGCCGGACGTGGGCTCACTGCGGCCCAGAAGCGTCGTAGGTCGATCGGGAAATCGTTGGCGCTCAACGGCTACGTCGAGATCCTGCCGACCCCGTTCCTTGCCGAAGATATTTTCGATCGGTGGGGCCTACCGATCGATGATATTCGGAGGCAGACCACGCGGGTGGTCAATCCGCTGGAGTCCGATCGGCCCGAGTTGGCTACCACGCTGTTGCCCGCATTGCTGGAAGCCTTGGTGCGCAACGTGTCTCGGGGTGCGGCCGACGTCGCACTGTTCGCCGTCGCCCAGGTCGTCGAACCCACATCAGAAACCCGCGCCGTCGAACGTATCCCGAATGACCGTCGTCCCACCGACGATGAGATCGCAGTGCTCGATGCGTCGCTGCCCCGGCAGCCGCAGCACGTCGGGGCGGTACTTACCGGCGTGCGCGAACCGGCCGGCCCCTGGGGTCCTGGCCGCCCGGCCCATCCATCCGATGCGTTCGAGGCGGTGCGGATAATCGGGCGAGCCTGCGGTGTCGAGTTGACTTTGCGGCCGGCCCAGCGGCTGCCGTGGCATCCCGGTCGGTGCGCGAAGGTTCTGGCCGGTACTTCCGGGGGTGACAATCCAGAGGACTCGGTGGTAATCGGGTATGCCGGACAGCTGCACCCCGCGGTGGTCGAGCGCTGCGGTCTGCCCAAGGGCACCTGCGCGCTCGAGCTGGATCTCGACGCCATTGCGATCACCGAGCGCCTGCCGGTGCCGTCGGTGTCGCCATTTCCCGCGGTGTTTCAAGATGTCGCCGTCGTCGTCGGCGACGATGTCGCTGCCCAGAGCGTTGTCGAGGCTGTCCGCGCCGGTGCCGGAGAACTGCTGGAAGACGTTCGGCTGTTCGATGTCTACACCGGCCCCCAGGTCGGTGACGGGCGCAAGTCTCTGGCGCTGGCACTGCGGTTTCGCGCGCCCGACCGCACCCTCACCGAGGAGGAGGCCAGCGCGGCCCGGGACGCGGCCGTCGCGAACGCCGGTGCCGTCCTGGGAGCGGTGCTGCGCACGTGAGCTGAGTCCGGGAGTGGCCGGAACTCCCCGACGCGCCAAAATTGATTTGCAGCCAGATGCATAACGATGCACAATCGGCGGTATGACATCCGTTGCGGTGGCCGGTGCGAGTGGCTATGCCGGGGGCGAGATCCTGCGCTTGCTCCTCGGTCACCCGGCGTATGCGGCGGGCAGGCTGACCATCGGTGCGCTGACCGCGGCCACCAGCGCGGGCACCACCGTGGCCGAGCATCACCCGCACCTGCTGCCCCTGGCAGACCGGACACTGGCGCCTACCGACGTCGGGCTGCTGTCCGGTCACGACGTGGTGTTCCTGGGGTTGCCCCACGGGCACTCGGCGGCGCTGGCCGAAGAGCTCGGACCGGACACGCTCATCATCGACTGCGGGGCAGACTTCCGGCTCACTGAATCGGCCGACTGGGAGCGGTTCTACGGCACCGAACATGCCGGCAGCTGGCCTTACGGACTGCCCGAGTTGCCCGGTGCCCGTGAGCGACTGCGGGGTGCCAAGCGTGTTGCCGTGCCGGGCTGTTATCCGACCGCTGCGCTGCTGGCGCTGTGGCCCGCGCTTGCCGAGGGACTCATCGAACCCGCGGTTACCGTCGTCGCGGTCAGCGGCACCTCGGGCGCCGGCCGCGCTGCCAAAGTGGATCTGTTGGGTTCTGAGGTCATCGGTTCAGCGCGCGCGTACAACATCGGCGGCAAGCACCGGCACACCCCGGAGATCGCGCAGGGCCTACGTGCGGTCACCGCAGGCCAGGTCACCGTGTCGTTCACCCCGGTCTTGATCCCCACGGCCCGCGGCATCCTGGCCACCTGCACCGCGCGCACTTCTGCCGGGCTGCCCCAACTGCGTGCCGCCTACGAAAAAGCCTACCGAGACGAGCCTTTCGTGCATCTGCTGCCAGAGGGGCAGCTTCCCAAGACGGGGGCGGTGATCGGCAGCAATGCCGCCCAGGTCGCCGTCGCGGTCGACGAGGACGCGCAGACATTTCTCGCGATTCTGGCCATTGACAACCTCACCAAGGGCACCGGAGGTGCGGCAGTGCAGTCGATGAACCTCGCGCTGGGCTGGTCCGAGACCGACGGACTCTCGACGGTGGGAGTGGCTCCGTGACCCGGATGCTGCGCACCCAGGGCGTGACGGCGCCGGAGGGGTTCCGGGCGACTGGAATAACCGCCGGCATCAAGGCCTCCGGCGATCTTGACTTGGCGCTGGTGTTCAACGAGGGACCCGACTACTCCGCGGCGGGCGTATTCACCCGCAACAAGGTGAAGGCCGCCCCGGTGCTGTGGTCTCAGCAGGTGCTGGCCACCGGACGGCTCCGGGCGGTCATCCTGAATTCCGGGGGAGCCAACGCCTGCACCGGCCCGGCGGGCTTTCAGGACACCCACGCCACCGCAGAGGCCGTTGCGGCCGCGCTGTCGGACTGGGGCACCGAGACCGGGGCGATAGAGGTTGCGGTCTGCTCGACGGGGTTGATCGGTGACCGCCTGCCGATGGACAAGGTGCTCGCCGGTATCCAGGAGATCGTGCACGAGATGGCAGGTGGCCTGACCGGCGGCGAGGAGGCTGCGCGGGCCATCATGACCACCGACACCGTACCCAAACAGGTTGCGCTGCATCACCATGACAACTGGACTCTGGGCGGGATGGCCAAGGGCGCGGGGATGCTGGCCCCCTCGCTGGCCACCATGCTCAGCGTCATCACCACCGACGCCGTGGCCGATTCGGCTGCCCTGCGGTCCGCACTGGATCACGCGGTCTCGCGCAGCTTCGACCGACTCGACGTGGACGGCAGCTGCTCGACGAACGACACGGTGCTGCTGTTCTCCTCGGGCGCAAGCGAGATCACGCCCACCCAGGACGACCTCAACGCCGCGGTGTTGAAGGTCTGCGACGACCTGTGCGACCAATTGCAGGCCGATGCTGAAGGCGCCACCAAGTCGATCGTGGTCACCGTCACCGGCGCGGTCAGTGAGCACGACGCCCTCACCGCCGCCCGAGTGGTGGCGCGGGACAGCCTGGTCAAGACCGCACTGTTCGGCTCCGACCCGAACTGGGGACGAGTTCTCGCGGCCGTCGGCATGGCGCCGGTGACTCTGGATGCAGAACGGATCACCGTCTCCTTCAACGGCTTCCCGGTGTGCATCGACAGCGTCGGTGCACCTGGCGCGCGTGAGGTCGATCTGTCGGGGGAGGATATCGCGGTGACCGTCGACCTGGGTGTCGGAACAGCTTCGGCCGAGATCCGCACCACCGACCTCTCCCACGACTATGTCGAAGAGAACTCGGCCTACAGCTCATGAGCGTGACGATGCCCGACAAGGCGAAGGTGCTCGCCGAGGCGTTGCCGCGACTCAAGGCGCTGCACGATGAGATCGTCGTAGTGAAGTACGGCGGCAACGCCATGACCGACGACACACTCAAGGCTGCTTTCGCCGCCGACATGGTCTTCCTGCGAAACTGCGGGATCCATCCCGTCGTGGTCCACGGTGGCGGCCCGCAGATCAGCGCCATGCTCGAGAAACTGGGGATCGCAGGTGATTTCAAGGGAGGCTTCCGCGTCACCACCCCCGAGGTGCTCGACGTCGCACGCATGGTGCTCTTCGGTCAGGTCGGCCGGGAACTGGTGAACCTGATCAATGCCCACGGCCCGTACGCCGTCGGGATCACCGGAGAGGACGCGCACTTGTTCACCGCGGTACGGCGCACCGCGGTGGTCGACGGCATCGCCACCGACATCGGTCTGGTGGGTGACGTCGCCCGGGTCAACACCCATGCGGTGCTGGACCTGATCGATGCCGGCCGGATACCCGTCGTGTCGACGATCGCGCCCGACACCGAAGGGCGCGTCTACAACGTCAACGCCGACACCGCGGCAGCCGCTTTGGCCGAGGCCCTCGGTGCCCAGAAACTGATCATGCTCACCGATGTCGAGGGCTTGTACACCAACTGGCCGGATCGCGGCTCGCTGGTCAGCGAGATCGATGTGACCGCTCTGACACAGCTGCTCCCCAGACTGGAATCGGGCATGGTGCCCAAGATCGAAGCCTGTCTGCGCGCGGTCGGCGGCGGGGTGCCGAGCGCGCACGTCATCGACGGACGCATCGAGCACAGCGTGCTGGTCGACCTTTTCACCAACGAAGGCGCAGGCACGAAGGTGGTGCGTCCGACGCCGAAGCCGGAGCCGGGTACGAGCTCCGGTGACAAGTCGAACCACGGGGGCGCAGCGTGACAGACAAGACCCCGCTGCTGGACCGGTGGTCGGCGGTGATGACCAACAATTACGGCACCCCGCCGCTAGCACTGGCCAGCGGCGACGGTGCCGTGGTCACCGACGTGGCAGGCAAGTCCTACCTGGATCTTCTGGGTGGCATCGCGGTGAACATCTTGGGACATCGCCATCCCGCGATCATCGACGCGGTGACGGTACAGCTCGCCACGCTGGGTCACACGTCCAACCTGTACGCCACCGAGCCGGGCGTTGCGCTGGCCGAAGCGCTCGTCGGACTCCTCGGCGCTCCGGCGCGCGTTTTTTTCTGCAACTCGGGCGCCGAAGCCAACGAGGCCGCCTTCAAGATCACCCGGTTGACCGGCCGGACGAAACTCGTTGCCGCCCAGGGCGCCTTTCACGGTCGCACGATGGGTGCGCTCGCGCTCACCGGCCAGCCATCCAAGCAGGCCCCGTTCGCCCCGTTGCCCGGCGAGGTCACCCACGTGCCCTACGGGAACGTCGAAGAACTTGCCCGCGTGGTGAATACCGATACCGCCGCGGTCTTCCTGGAGCCGATCATGGGGGAGGGCGGGGTTGTCGTTCCGCCGGCCGGATACCTGTCAGCCGCACGTGAGATCACCGCCGCGCAGGGCGCCCTGCTGGTCCTCGACGAGGTCCAGACAGGGGTCGGTCGGACCGGAACGTTCTTCGCACATCAGCATGACGGGATCACCCCCGATGTCGTGACGCTCGCCAAGGGGCTGGGCGGGGGCCTGCCCATCGGCGCCTGTCTGGCCGTCGGCCCGGCGGGCGACCTGCTCACCCCTGGGCTGCACGGCAGCACGTTCGGGGGTAATCCGGTGTGTGCGGCGGCGGCGCTGGCGGTCCTCGAGGTCCTTGCCGACGGGTGCCTGATCGACCGCGCCGACACGCTGGGCAAGACGATCCGCCAGCGAACCGAAGCGCTGGGCCATCCCTTGGTCGACCACGTTCGTGGCCGAGGGCTGCTCCTGGGCCTGGTGCTGACCGCCGATGCGGCCAAGCCGGTGGAGATTGCCGCGCGCGACGCGGGCTTTCTGGTCAATGCCGCAGCCCCCGACGTCGTCAGGCTGGCCCCTCCATTGGTGATCACCGAGACCCAGGTCGAGGACTTCCTGTCCGCCCTGCCGGCCATCCTGGATGAGGCGAACACCAAGGTGAATGCCGGTGGAGAATAGACGTGGAGAATAGAAGATGACCCGACACTTCCTGCGCGACGACGACCTGACTCCCGGGGAGCAGGCTGAGGTGCTGGCGCTGGCCGCGGAACTGAAGCAGACACCCTTCGCGCGCCGTCCGCTCGAGGGCCCCCGTGGGGTCGCAGTGATCTTCGACAAGAACTCCACCCGAACCCGGTTCTCTTTCGAGGTGGGCATCGCACAACTGGGCGGCCATGCCGTGGTGGTCGACGGCCGCAGTACCCAGCTGGGTCGGGACGAGACGCTGGAGGACACCGGCCGGGTGCTGTCCCGCTACGTCGACGCCATCGTGTGGCGGACCTTCGCGCAGGAGCGACTCAGCGCCATGGCTTCGGGGGCCTCGGTACCGATTGTCAATGCGCTGTCCGACGACTTCCACCCGTGCCAGGTGTTGGCCGACCTGCAGACGCTGGCCGAACGTAAGGGTGCTCTGAAAGGACTGCGGCTCAGCTACTTCGGGGATGGGGCCAACAACATGGCGCACTCGCTGATGCTGGGCGGGGTCACCGCCGGTGTCGACGTCACCGTCGCCGCCCCACCTGAATTCGAAACCGATCCCGTGTTCGTGGCCGCCGCCGAGGCTCGCGCCGCGGAGACCGGGGCCACCGTCACGCTCACCAGCGACCCGATCCAGGCGGCCACCGGCGCGGACGTTCTGGTGACCGATACGTGGACGTCGATGGGGCAGGAGAACGACGGCCTGGACCGGGTGCGTCCGTTCCAGCCGTTCCAGCTGAATACTGAGTTGCTGGCTCACGCGGATTCAGAAGCCGTTGTGCTGCATTGTCTTCCCGCACATCGCGGTCATGAAATCACCGATGAGGTGATCGACGGTCCACAGAGCGCGGCCTGGGACGAGGCGGAGAATCGGTTGCACGCCCAGAAGGCTTTACTGGTCTGGCTGCTCGAGCAGGGTCCGCGATGACCAGCGCAGCTACCCGGGCCGGACGGCAGGCCAGGATCATCGCACTGCTGTCTGCCCTGGCGGTCCACAGTCAGACCGAACTGGCCGCGCTGCTGGCCGACGAGGGAATCGACGTCACACAGGCCACCTTGTCCCGCGACCTCGAAGAACTCGGCGCGGTCAAGCTTCGGGGTGCCGACGGCGGGGTCGGAGTCTATGTGGTGCCCGAGGATGGCAGCCCGGTGCGCGGTGTCACCGGAGGCACCGAACGGGTGTCGCGACTGCTCGTGGAACTACTGGTGTCCACTGATGCCAGCGGAAACCTCGCCGTGCTGCGTACGCCGCCGGGGGCGGCACACTATCTGGCCAGCGCCATCGACCGTGCCGCCCTACCGTACGTGGTCGGCACGATCGCCGGCGATGACACCATCCTGATGGTGGCCCGCGAGCCGATGACCGGCGCGGACTTGGCCGCTACGGTCGAAAGCCTGTCACGAGCCTGAAGTAGCTTGAACGAGAAGGAGTTCCATATGCCGCAGTCGGGGTCCGAGCGCGTCATTCTCGCGTATTCCGGCGGTCTGGACACGTCGGTCGCGATCAGCTGGATCGGTAAGGAGACCGGTCGTGAGGTGGTCGCGGTCGCCATCGACTTGGGCCAGGGTGGCGAGGATATGGAGATCGTGCGCCAGCGCGCACTGGACTGCGGCGCCATCGAGGCGGTCGTGGTCGACGCCCGGGACGAGTTCGCCGATCAGTACTGCCTGCCGGCGATTCAGTCCAACGCGCTCTACATGGATCGCTATCCGCTGGTGTCGGCCCTGAGCCGGCCGTTGATCGTCAAGCACCTGGTGGATGCCGCCCGGGAGCACGGCGGCGGCATCGTGGCACACGGATGCACCGGCAAGGGCAACGACCAAGTGCGCTTCGAGGTCGGATTCGCCTCATTGGCACCCGATCTCGAGGTTCTTGCACCGGTGCGCGATTACGCCTGGACTCGCGAGAAGGCCATCGCCTTCGCCGAGGAGAACGCCATCCCGATCAACGTCACGAAGCGCTCGCCGTTTTCCATCGACCAGAACGTCTGGGGCCGTGCGGTGGAAACCGGCTTCCTCGAACATCTTTGGAATTCGCCGACCAAGGATGTGTACGACTACACAGAAGACCCGACGGTCAACTGGGGGGTCCCCGACGAGGTGGTCATCGGCTTCGACAAGGGGGTTCCGGTGTCGGTGGATGGACGCAGGGTTTCCGTTCTCCAGGCCATCGAAGAGCTCAATCGTCGCGCGGGGGAGCAGGGCGTGGGTCGGCTCGACGTGGTCGAGGACCGGCTGGTCGGCATCAAGAGCCGGGAGATCTACGAAGCACCCGGTGCGATGGTGCTGATCACTGCCCACACCGAGCTCGAACACGTCACGCTTGAGCGTGAACTGGGTAGATTCAAGCGCAGTACCGATCAGAAGTGGGGCGAGCTGGTCTACGACGGCCTCTGGTATTCGCCCCTGAAGACGGCGCTCGAGTCGTTCGTGGCCAAGACCCAGGAGCACGTGACCGGTGAGATCCGGCTGGTGCTGCACGGCGGGCACATCGCGGTGAACGGGCGCCGCAGCGCGGCATCGCTGTACGACTTCAACCTCGCCACCTACGATGAGGGCGACACCTTCGATCAGTCTGCGGCCAAGGGATTCGTGCACGTGCACGGTCTGTCATCGAGCCTCTCGGCCCGCCGGGACCTCGCCCAATGACCGCGAGCGCGCGTGTCTGCACGCCGGCGCGCCGCAAACTCTGTACCGACGCGCGCGCTCGCGCCACCACGAGGGTGACATAAATGAGCACCAACGATGGTTCCCTGTGGGGTGGCCGATTCGCCGATGGCCCCTCGGATGCGTTGACCGCACTGAGCAAGTCGACGCACTTCGACTGGGTGCTCGCGCCCTACGACGTTGTGGCCTCGAAAGCCCACACCCGGGTGCTGTTCCGGGCCGGCTTGCTCACTGCGGAGCAGCGTGATGGTCTGCTCGCGGCCCTGGACGACCTTGGCGCTGATGTCCGCGACGGCAGCTTCGGCCCGTTGGACAGCGACGAGGACGTGCACGGAGCGATGGAGCGCGGGCTGATCGACCGCGCCGGTGCCGATCTGGGCGGCAGGCTTCGTGCTGGCCGATCACGAAACGATCAGGTCGCCACCCTGTTTCGGCTTTGGCTGCGCGACGCGATCCGCCGTGTCGCCGACGGCGCTCTGGAGGTCGTGTCGGCGCTGTGTGCCCAGGCGGTCGAACATCCCACCGCGATTCTGCCGGGCAAGACCCACCTGCAGTCCGCGCAGCCGATTCTGCTGGCGCACCACCTGCTGGCGCATGCGCATCCGCTGCTGCGCGACGTCGACCGGCTCATCGACTTCGACAGGCGCGCCGCGGTGTCGCCGTACGGCTCGGGCGCGCTGGCGGGCTCCTCGCTCGGCCTGGATCCGGACACAATTGCCGCGGAGCTGGGTTTCCACACCGCCGCGGATAATTCTGTCGACGCCACCGCATCGCGGGACTTCGCCGCCGAGGCGGCGTTCGTCTTGACCATGATCGGCGTTGACCTATCACGGCTGGCCGAGGATATAATCCTCTGGAGCACAACAGAATTCGGCTACGTGGCGCTACATGATTCATGGTCGACGGGTAGCTCGATCATGCCGCAGAAGAAGAACCCCGACATCGCCGAACTGGCCCGGGGCAAGTCGGGCCGGTTGATCGGAAACCTGACCGGCCTGCTGGCCATGCTGAAAGCGCAGCCGCTGGCCTACAACCGCGACCTTCAGGAAGACAAGGAGCCGGTGTTCGACTCCGTGACGCAGTTGGAGCTGCTGCTTCCCGCGATGGCCGGCCTGGTCGCCACTTTGCGCTTCGATGAGGGCCGGATGGCCGAGCTTGCCCCGCTCGGATACACCCTGGCCACCGACGTTGCCGAATGGCTGGTGCGGCGCGGAGTGCCGTTCCGGGTGGCCCACGAGGCGGCCGGAGCCGCGGTGCGGGCAGCCGAGGCCCGGGGCGTCGGGTTGGAAGACATCGGGGACGCCGAACTGGCCGCGATCCACCCCGATCTCACTCCCGAGGTGCGCACCGTGCTCACGGTTGCAGGATCGGTGACTTCCCGCGATGCCCGGGGCGGGACCGCGCCCGTGCAGGTCGCCAGGCAACTCGGCACGGTGCAAGACACCAGCGACCGGTTGCGGCAGCGGCTGGAGCGCCCGGGACGGTAGCGCAGGGGTCTGCTCAGGGGTGTCCCTCTGGGATGCGTCTTTGGAACATTGCTCGGTGGCCCTCCTCTGATGACGTTTATGGCCTTGGTGCCGGCCGGTATCAGTCGTGCTCGTGCTCGTGGACGTGGTGGTGTGGTGGTTCCGGCGCTGGGGGCTGCGGCGTGGTGGGAGGGCTGTCGATTTGCGGTGCATCGGGAGGTATGACGGTGGGAGAGCGATGGTGGTCGTGGTACCCGTGGGAGCCACTTGGCAGGTGGTGGCCATGCTCTAGACCAGAGATCACGCCGATCGTGACGGCCGTGGCGACGGCGGTGCCGGCAGCTGCCAGCACACTTCCGGACGTTATCGCTGACACGCTGCCGGCGCGGTTGCGCCGAGACCACGCCCAGCCAGCACTGATGATCAACGTGGTCTCCAGGAGCGCGGCGGCAACGTCAGCTGCCTGCGTCGTTTCGGGTTCGCCCGCGTGCTCGCCGAACGGCATGCCTGCGGTGCGAGACAGTGCCCACAACGCGATGGTTCCGACATTCACGGCGATTCCGGTGGCGAGGACCGTCGAATTCGGATGGGCAAGGATGACGATCGCCCAGCCGAATTGGAATGCTGCGATCAGTGCGAAGAAGATGCCGGACAGCGCCCATTCTTCCCAGTGCCCCGGCAGCACCGCAAAGTGAATGAGCGCCACTCCTAGCGAGGCGGCGGCCGCCACCCACAATGCCACCGCACTGTCCGTCTTCGGGGCTGCGCTCAAGACCTCTGCCCACGACGTGGTCGGACCCGATCACGGTGAAGCCCATGAAATCCTGCGTCTGGACTACTGGGGCATAAGCCGTGGCGGGTTGCTCCGAGCAGCCGCACTACGTTGCCTCGGCAGATTCGAGTACCGACTGTGGCGTGCCCCGTGCCAACAGCCACTTCACCATGGGATAGGCGGTGAGAAAGCCCAGCATGATCCCGCCCCACATCACCAGCCAGAACGCGATCGTGGAGTGCGAATAGCCCAGGACGAAGGCCACGATTAGCATCGCGGCGCCCATGCCCAGGTCGAAAGCGATAATCGCCAGTACCGAGATGAACGTGGCCACCCGAAGACGCTTGCCCGGCGTCGAACGCCCTTCGTAGGCGACGCTCAGCGCGTAGTACTCGTAGGCGATCAGCAGCGGCAACGCGAACACCGCAACCAGCAGGATCATCGGCCACACGTGCTCGCCGGCGATTGTGATGCCAGTTAGGCCTACGATCGGCACCGCTATCGCGTGGCCGACAAACGAGGCGGCTCCGCCCGGTACGGTCTCGACGGCGGCCTGCTCCCGAAGTCCGAGTTCTGGTGTGGCGCCGTTGCGCCTTTGCCACTTCTGGGTGGCTGGGCGACCCCATCGGTAGTAGGCCCACAGCCCCAGCGGACCCGCCCAAATGGCGGTGATGGGCCACACGATCTCCATCGGTGTAAGACGCTGGCGATACCCGGCCAAATAGGTATCAGCGAGAATCCAGGCCGCGAACAGCACCCCCAGCCCGGTGTACACCCAGCCAGATACCGTCACCCACGTAGGGGCCATGGAGACAGACATCTCGTGCATCTCATCCATTCAACGTCCTCTCTCTCGGCTGGCGGCCACGACTCTCTCGGCTGGCGGCCACGACAGCCCCGCGCGTCAGTGGCTTGTCGCGGTCGTCGACGCGGGGTCCACCAGGTGGTTACGACACCGAGACTCAACAGCCGACCAGTTCTCCGTATCTACTACGTACGTAGATATACAGTGTTTGTTCTCGGCGGTCAAGGAGGGTATTACATGCCGCACATCAGCACGCCGGAGGCGGCCAACGCGGCGATGAGTAACGGCCCGGCGACGATTGCCACCACGGTGCTCGTCAGGGCGGCCGCGCATCGTGCGGTAATCATCCGATTGGGGAGCGATGATTCGGTAAGGCGTTCAGCGCGCTCAAGTACCGCGACATCAGCCGCACCAAGCGCGCCCACGGGGGCTGCGCCCGACATGGTCAGCAAGCCCGCCAACAGCGGTTCTCGGCCGTGGCGGCGGGCGGCGACGTCGTCGGCGCACATCTCCAACAAACGCGAAACATGTTCGGCGCCTTCGGTCATCAGCGCAAGGCGCGGGAAGGCGCCGGCCAGGCTGCGCAGAGTGGCAACGATACGAGGATGACGCCCGGCTAGATGAGCGCGTTCGTGGGCAAGCACCGCGTCAAGTTGGTGTTCGTCCAGCGCGGCCATGGCGGCGCTGGTGACCACGATCGCCGACGGGCGACCCGATATGCAGTACGCGGCGGGTGTGTCGCCGTCGAGAACGCGCACATCCGGCGCCGACGTTCGACGGCCCACCACATGAACGGCCTCTGCATGCTGATACGAGCGGCGGCGCATGCTGGCAAATGTGCGCGTCAGCCGGGCGGCGGCGACGCTCATCGCAACGATCGCGGCAAGGCCGAGGCCGAGCAGCGCGATCTGCGGCAACGGTCCCGTCTGCCCGGTGGCGATCACCCGCAACTGGGCGACACAGGACGCGATGAGCGACTGGCGATGGTTGCCGTGGGCGATGAATTGGGCGACGAGGGCGATCACCGCTGCCGCTGTCCCGATCAGCACCGTGCCGATTGCGGTCAGCCATGCCGCCACGGCTAAACGCGGCGCCAGGCCGCCGCGGGTCAGCCGGCCCAACACCGGGGGCCCACCGATAACAATCAGCAGGCTGTAGAGCAGCAGGCAAGCGGCAATGGTCACTTTCGTCTCGCCCGCTTCGATAACCGTTGCAGCGCTGCACGCAACCCTTCGGATTCCTCGGCGCTGATCTGTTTCACGAAGTGACTCAGCACTAGGTCGGGGCGTCCACCGCCGTCGAGCGCATCTCGCATCAACCGCGCGCTGTGTTCTTCGCGCGACAGTGTCGCCCAATACCGGTAGGCCTTACCTTCGCGCTCCCGCGCGAGCCAGCCCTTGGTGTGCAAGTTGTCCATCGTCGACATCACCGTGGTGTAGGCGATGTCGCGCTCGGTGACGAGCTGGTCGAAAATGTCGCGCACGGTCGTCGACGCTTCAGGGTCACGATCCCAGATGCGGTCCATGATGACCGCTTCGAGATCTCCAAAACTCCTTACCCGCACCGCTGCCTCCCAGCCTGACCTGTCGGCAGTGTAGTCCCTCATCGGACTGCCTCCTCGGTATTGAACAGCGCCGCAGATCCGCTTGCGCCTCGTCGAGAGTAAAGTACTATCTGCGTACGTAGAACGTAGATAGGTGAGTTTGGCGCATCCGCCGAGCGCACCCAATGAGCCCGACGTTGAGTCGGGAGAGTGCACTGCGACCGATGACGGGACAGATATGGCGAACACCTTTGAGAGGCGCACGACCTATAGGCCTGGCGCGAACATGACACCGGGCGCGAAGCGGCAGGGCGTGGTGGTGATCGGCGCCGGGGTGAGTGGGCTCACCACCGCATTGGTGCTGGCGCGGCGTGGCTGGCGCGTCACTGTGCTCGCCGACGCTTTCGGCGCGGACACGGTGTCGACGGTGGCCGGGGCGGTTTGGGAGTTTCCACCATCAGTATGTGGGCGCCACCACGACCAAGCTGTATTGGCCCGTTCGGCGGGCTGGGCGATGACGTCCTATCACCGCTTCGCCCAGCTGGCCGCCAACCCCCACGCCGGAGTGAGCCTGCGACCTGCGGTGTTCTACTTCTGCCATCGTGTCGAGGACCACCCCGCCGAACTCCATAAAATGCGGCAACTCGAGCAGCGCCTACCTGGGTTTCTCTACGACCCCGAACTCATCACCGCACACGGGATCAACCCCGACACCGGAATCATCGATGCCTACTCTCACCTCACCGCTACCGTCGACACCGACCGCTACCTTGTCTGGTTGACTCAGCAGGCCCAAAGGTGCGGCGTGGCGATCATTCACCGCACGGTTCGTGGACCGCTTGTCTCCCGTCAGCAGCAGTTGTGCGCTGAGTTCGGCGCCGAGGTGATCGTCAATTGCACCGGCCTAGGATCGCTCGAACTATGCCCCGACACCACGATGGACCCGCACCGCGGCGCAGTGTTGCGCGTGCTCAATGACGGGACCACGATGCCACGCATCAACGCCGTGCACGCGGTGGCCAACGACCCCGACACCGTCGGCCAAAACATGATCTTCATCGTCCCCCGCGGTGAGGACAGGTTGCTCATCGGCGGGCTGGTCGAGCCCGGCGAATGGGGCACTGACGTCAACGCCGAGGACCAGGCGATCCGCGACATGCTCGCCCGCGCAGTCGAATTCCTGCCGGCCCTGGGTGATGCCCAACCAGACTCCGCCGACCCGCTACGCGTCGGGCTGCGCCCGTTCCGCGCCGCCGGCGTACGCGTTCAGCCCCAACCCGGCACCTCAATTTTGCACAACTACGGCCACGGCGGCGCCGGAGTAACCCTGTCCTGGGGCTGCGCCGAAGAGGTCGCCGACCTCGCCGAGGGCGTCGGGGCAAACAACGCGGCAACACCCGGGCCAACCAGGCACGCTGAGCCGATCGGAGGCACCCGACCATTTGCTTGAACGACTTCATAGCAGCAATCAGCCCACTTGAATCAGCATCGTCCATATGACGGAGGAATCGACCCATGACCGAATCGCCAGAGTCCTCAACCCAGTCCGCTGGCGCAAGCCCATCGTCACCCATGCTTGGCGCCGCCTCCAACGAGCAACACTCTGGCCCGCCCAGTCGGCTTAATCAGGTCGCAGCATGGGTTGGGATTATCGCTGGTGTGCTTTTCATTGTCGCGGTGATTTTCTTCGCCGGGCTGGTCATCGGCCGGTCCGCCGGGGGGTACTACGACTGGCAGCACGGCTATCACAGCGCCCAGATGGCGCCTTGCAAAGCCCAGCACGGCGGCCCGATGGGACGAGGCGGCATGATGAATCCCCGCGAACCGGGGTCGGGTCAAATGCGGCCGGGTCAGACCGGGCCGGGCGAGCATGCGTCGCCGTCCCGAATGCCCAGCCCGGCTCCACAACCATAGGCCTGGAACACATCATCGGGAACACATCATCCGGTGCCAATGCAGTGACCGGGTCACGGTAACCCATGTGATGTTGGGTGCACCCCAAACGCTATGTCAGAAAAGGGAATTCAGCCGCTATCCTCGGCAGCAGCCAGCCAAGCCCCTTCGAGGGAGTCCTTGCGGGCCAGCAGCTCACCCAGTGCGGCGTTGAGTTCACCCGCGCGTACGTGATCGGCGGCGGCCTGCGCCATCGACTCGTGTAGCGAGGCGATCTGGTCGTCGAGCTTCACCAACTGGTTCTCGATGCGGGCCATCTCCTTGCCGGCGCGGCGTTCGCGTGCGGCCGCGGACTCACCGCGGGCCGGCTGCGCCGATGCCGGCGCCGGCGTGGGGGTCACGGATCCGGCTGCCGCACGGTCGGTCAGGTACTGCTCGACGCCGCCCGGCAGCAGATCGCAGCGTCCACCTCCGGTCAGCGCATACGTCACATCGCTGACGCGCTCCAGAAAGTACCGGTCGTGCGAGACGACGATCAGCGTGCCGGGCCAGCCGTCGAGGTAATCCTCGATGACCGTGAGGGTGTCGATGTCGAGATCGTTGGTGGGTTCGTCGAGCAGCAGGACGTTGGGCTCGTCGAGCAGCAGTCGCAGGAACTGCAACCGGCGCCGCTCCCCGCCGGACAACTCGGCGATGCGGGCGGTCAGTTTGTCGCCGACGAATCCGAAATCCTTCAACAGGGTGTCCGCGCTGATCTCCCGACCGCCGGCCAATGCTGCGATTCTGCGGTGGTCCTGCACGGCGTCAATGACTCGCTCTGTGCCGTCGACTTCGTCGAGAGCCTGACTCAGATGGCCGATACGCAGTGTCAGGCCCCTCTTGATTTTGCCGGCGGACGGTTTCACAGCACCGGCGAGCAACCGCAGCACCGAGGTCTTGCCGCTGCCGTTGACGCCGACCAACCCGATGCGTTCCCCGGGCCCGATCGACCAGTCGATGCCCTCGAGCAGCGTGCGCGGTGGATCGCCGACGTCGAAGCGCACCCGGTGCATGTCGAAAACATCCTTGCCCAGTCGTGCTGCGGCAAAGCGCTGCAGGACAAGGGAATCCCGCGGCGGCGGTTCGTTGGCGATGAGTTCGTTGGCCGCCTGGATGCGGAACTTCGGTTTCGATGTCCGCGCGGGAGGTCCGCGCCGCAACCACGCCAACTCCTTACGCATCAAGTTTCTGCGCCGCGCCTCGGTGCCGGCGGCTACCCGCATGCGTTCGGCGCGGGCCAGCACGTAGGCGGCGTACCCGCCGTCGTAGGCGTCGACGACGCCGTCGTGGACCTCCCAGGTCCTGGTGCATACCGCATCGAGGAACCAGCGATCGTGGCTGACCACCACCAGTGCCCGCGCCGGACGAGAGCTCAGGTGCCCGGCCAGCCAGCCGATCACCTCCACGTCCAGATGGTTGGTGGGTTCGTCGAGCACCAGCACGTCATGCCCGGCCAGCAGCACCTCGGCCAGCGCGACCCGGCGGCGCTCGCCGCCCGACAGGCTGGTCACCTCGGTGTCGAGGCCGATACCGGATAACAGGTTCTCGACCACGGATCGGGTGTTGGAGTCGGCCGCCCAGACATGGTCGGGGTGGTCGCCGGCAATCACGCCGCGGACGGTGGCGCCGGGGGCGAAGTCATCGGCCTGGTGCAGGTACCCCACCGACAGGCCCGAAGTGTGCGTGACTCGGCCGGTGTCGGGATCCTGCACGCCGGTCAACACTTTCAGCAATGTGGTCTTGCCGTCGCCGTTACGGCCGACCACGCCGATCGCGTCGCCGTCCTCGACTCCGAGGCTGACAGAGTCGAGCAATGTGCGGGTGCCGTAGCCGACCGTGGCGCGTTCGACGTTGATCAGGTTTGCCATCAGCCGCCGATGATAGGCGCGCCCGTGCCATGATGACGACACGCAGTCCGGGGATCAGAACAGCCGATACAAGCGATAGGGGAACGCGGAGTGGTGGACCTCTCGGCAATCACCAGGCCGGTGGGGCGGCTCGTCGCTACCGCGCAGAACGGCCTGGAGGTCCTGCGATACGGCGGGCTCGAGACCGGCGCCGTTCCGTCGCCGTTCCAGGTCATCGAGAGCGTTCCGATGTACCGGCTGCGGCGCTATTTCCCGCCCGACAGCCGTCCCGGCGCCAAGCCCGCAGGACCGCCGGTCCTGATGGTGCACCCGATGATGATGTCGGCTGACATGTGGGACGTCACCCGACACGAGGGCGCCGTCGGAATCCTGCACGAGGCCGGCGTCGACCCGTGGGTCATCGATTTCGGGTCACCGGACAAGGTCGAGGGCGGGATGCAGCGCAACCTGGCCGACCACATCGTGGCTCTGAGCGAGGCCATCGACACGATCAAGACAGTGACGGGACGCGACGTCCACGTTGCCGGCTATTCGCAGGGCGGCATGTTCGCCTACCAGACGGCGGCGTACCGCCGGTCCAAGGACATGGCAAGCATCGTCGCGTTCGGCGCACCTGTCGACACGCTGGCCGCGCTACCCATGAACCTGCCGGCCAGCCTGGCACCTGCAGCCGCGGACTTCATGGCCGATCATGTGTTCAACCGGATCGACGTCCCGGGCTGGCTGGCACGAACCGGCTTCCAGATGCTGGATCCGATCAAGACCGCGCAGTCGCGGCTGGGCTTCCTGCGCCAGCTGCATGATCGCGAGGCGCTGCTGCCACGCGAGCAGCAGCGCCGCTTCCTGGCCTCAGATGGCTGGATCGCCTGGTCGGGTCCGGCGATCTCCGAGCTGCTCAAGCAGTTCATCGCGCACAACCGGATGATGACGGGCGGCTTCTCGATCCATGGGGATCTGGTCACGCTGTCTGACATCGACTGTCCGGTGCTCGCTGTCATCGGCGAGGTCGACGACATCGGGCAGCCGGCGTCGGTGCGCGGAATCAAGCGCGCGGCGCCGCAGTCCGATATCTACGAATACCTGATCCGCGCAGGACATTTCGGCTTGGTCGTGGGATCCAAGGCGGCGAATCAGACGTGGCCTACTGTCGCTGCCTGGGTACGGTGGCTGGATGCCGGCGGTGGTATGCCCGAGGGCGTGTCACCCATGGCGCTGCAGCCCGCCGAGACCAGCGAGAGCGGCGTCTCGTTGACCTCGCGGTTGGCGCACGGTACCGCCGCCGCCACTGAGATGGCTTTCAGCCTGGCCCGATCAGCGGCGGATGCGGTCGTCGCCGCCAATAAGTCGGCCCGCACTCTGGCCATCGAGACCGCGCGCACGCTGCCCCGGCTGGCACGACTGGGTCAGGTCAACGACCATACCCGAATCTCGCTGGGCCGCATCATGTCCGAGCAAGCGAGTGATGCCCCATTCGGGGAGGCTTTGCTCTTCGACGGGCGCGTGCACACCTATGAGGCCGTCGACCGGCGCATCAACAACGTCGTGCGGGGCTTGATCGAGGTGGGCGTCCGGCAGGGCGCCCGCGTCGGGGTGCTGATGGAGACCCGGCCCAGCGCACTGGTGGCCATCGCCGCGCTATCCCGCCTGGGTGCGGTCGCGGTGCTGATGCCGCCCGACGCCGACCTGGCTGCCGCGGCCCGGCTGGGCGCGGTGTCTGAAATCATCGCCGACCCCATCAATCTGGATGCCGCACATGCGCTGAATATGCGAGTCCTGGTGCTCGGCGGCGGTGAATCCCGCGATCTGCACCTGGCTGACGGCGGCGTCGCCGATGTCGTCGATATGGAGAAGATCGACCCCGAAGTCGTCGACCTGCCCGGCTGGTACCGGCCGAACCCCGGACTGGCGCGTGACTTGGCGTTCATCGGGTTCAGCACGATCAGCGGGGAACTCATCGCCCGCCAGATCACCAACTTCCGGTGGGCGCTGTCGGCGTTCGGCACCGCCTCGGCCGCCAACCTCGGCCGCAACGACACCGTGTACTGCCTGACGCCGCTGCACCATCAGTCGGGCCTGCTGGTCAGTCTCGGCGGTGCCGTCGTGGGCGGGGCCCGTATCGCGTTGTCGCGGGGACCTCGCCCGGACCGATTCCTCCAGGAGATCCGCCAATACGGCGTAACGGTGGTGTCCTACACCTGGGCGATGTTGCGCGAGGTAATCGACGATCCGGCGTTCTCCCTGACCGGTAGCAGCCATCCGGTCCGACTGTTCATCGGCTCGGGAATGCCGACGGGGTTGTGGAAGCGCGTCGTGGACTTGTTCGACCCGGCTCACGTTGTCGAGTTCTTCGCCACCACGGACGGGCAGGCCGTGCTGGCCAATGTCTCGGGCGCCAAGATCGGCAGCAAGGGCAGGCCGCTGCCCGGCAGTGGCGAGATTGCCCTGGCCGCCTACGACCCCGAGGACAACCTGATCCTCGAGGACGATCAAGGGTTCGTCCGCCGCGCCGAGGTGAACGAGGTCGGGGTGCTACTGGCGCGTCCCCGAGGGCCGGTCGACCCACTGGCCCCGGTAAAACGCGGTGTTTTCGCGCCCGCCGACACGTGGGTCTCCACCGAATACCTGTTCCGCCGGGACGAGGACGGCGACTACTGGCTGGTGTCGAACCGCGACGGGGTGATCCACACAGCGAGCGGACCGGTCTTCGCCGCAACGGTCAACGATGCCGTCGGGCGGCTAGGTGCCGTCGACATGGCCGTCACCTACGCCGTTCAGGCGGGCGGTGAGACCGGCGAGACGATAGCCGTCACAGCCCTGGGACTGCGCCCGGGCGGCAGCGTTCCCGCTGCCGAGTTGTCTGATGCGCTCGCCGAGCTTGCGGTGGGCGCCGCGCCCGACATCGTGCACGTGGTGGCGGACCTGACCTTCTCCGCGACCTACCGCCCGCTCGCCGGCCCGTTGCAACGGGCCGGCATACCCAAGCCGTCGCGTAACGCCTGGTATCGCGATCCCGATACCCATCGATATAGGCGGTTGACTGCCGCGGTGCGCAGCGAGGTCGTGGGCAGTCAGCAGTGATGCCGGGCGGCGGCCGCACTGTTAGGCTCGCGCTGGTACGGCCGTCCACGAGGAGGTATAGATGTCGTCACGCATCTGGCGCCGCCCGGTTGCGGCCGCGCTGGTCGGCACGGTGGTGGCCGGCGGCCTGGTATCGGGGTTCACCGCACCCGCGGCCCTGGCTCAGCCGAGTGACTCCTCGACCCAGTCCCAGGAGACGGCGTCCCAGGCGCAGCCAAGGCGGGTGTCTCCCGACCAGATTCTGATGGCGATCTCCCAGGACTACCAAACCGGTGCCGGGGGCGGTCAAGTGTCCAAGCTGATCGACCAGGTGATCACCCTGCGCAAGCGGGGTGTCCGAGTTTCGCGGTCCAATGCTCAGGCACTGGCGGCCGCGCTCGATAAACGCCCGAACCAGAAACCTCTGATCGATGCGCTCGAGGGGACGTTGTCCGATCAGCGCCGGCAGTTCGCACGGGGAGGCATCCAGGCGCCAGGCGGCGCGCCCCCCGTTGCGACTCCCGGCAGTCCGCATTCGCCGATGGGTGGCGGCTATTCACCGGGCAACCCGATGGATCGGGACAAACCGGTCTTCGAGACCCCCGGTCGCTGAGCGGGATGACACTGGACGACACGCTGCTCTCCATCCTGGTCTGTCCCGAGGATCGGGGTCCGCTCCTGCTGATCGACGATCAGCTCTACAACCCGCGCCTACGGCGCAAGTACCGCATCGACGGCGGCATTCCGGTGCTGCTCATCGATGAGGCCGTTGCCGTCGACGAGGACGAGCACCGGCGGTTGTTGGCGGCGGATCAGGCTTGAGGATCTGCACGGTGGGTAGAGACTCACTGGAGGTCGAGCCATTGCGCGCCGCGCATCAGCTCCTGGGAGCGGTCCTCATCGGCCGCGGCGTCGAAGCGGTGATCGTCGAGGTCGAGGGTTACGGAGGACCCGAAGACGGTCCGTGGCCAGACGCGGCATCGCACTCATTCAGAGGTCCGGGGCCGCGGCATTCGGTGATGTTCGGGCCGCCCGGAATGCTCTACACCTACCGGAGCCACGGCATCCATGTCTGTGCGAATGTCGTGAGCGCGACGGCCGGGGTGGCCGGCGCGGTGCTGCTTCGCGCGGCGGTGATCGAGGCCGGCACCGAAACCGCCCGGCTGCGGCGAGGCGACCGGGTCAGTCAGTCTGCTCTGGCGCGTGGCCCGGGAAATCTGTGCGCTGCGTTGGGAATCACCATGGGCGACAACGGGATCGACCTCTTCGACCCGGCGGCACCGGTCCGGCTCGCACTTGGCGAACTCAGAGAGAGCGTGTCCGGCCCCAGGGTGGGTGTCAGCAAGGCTGCCGACCGTCCATGGCGAATGTGGCTGGCAGGGCATGCCGAGGTGTCGGCGTATCGGCGCAGCCCACGGGCACCGGGTCCAGGTGAAAGCGACTAGTACGGAAAGATCGAAACCCGTGACTTCTGAGTTTTCTGGAGAGACACCGATCCTGGACGAGCTGACATGGCGAGGGCTCATCGCTCAGTCCACTGACCGAGATGCGCTGGCTGAGGCGTTGGCCTCCGGGCCACTAACGGTCTACTGCGGTTTCGATCCGACAGCGCCGAGTCTTCATGCGGGACATCTGATGCAGTTGCTCACGCTTCGGCGTTTCCAGCAGGCCGGGCATCGTCCCATCGTGCTCGCCGGTGGTGCTACCGGGATGATCGGGGATCCGCGCGACATCGGTGAACGCACCCTGCACACCGCCGACGTCGTCGCGGACTGGGCCGGCCGCATCCGGGGTCAGTTGGAGCGCTTCGTGGAATTCGACGATTCTCCGACCGGTGCTGTGGTCGCCGACAATCTGACCTGGACCGGTCAGCTCTCGGCAATCGACTTTCTCCGCGATGTCGGCAAGCATTTCTCGGTGAACGTGATGCTTGACCGTGACACCGTGCGCCGCAGGCTCGAAGGTGGGGGGATTTCCTACACCGAGTTCAGCTACATGCTGCTGCAGGCCAATGACTTCGTCGAGTTGAACCAGCGATACGGGTGCACGCTGCAAGTGGGCGGGTCCGATCAGTGGGGCAACATCATCGCCGGCGTGCGACTGGTCCGGCAAAAGACCGGAGCCACGGTGCACGCACTGACCACGGCGTTGGTGACCGACTCCGAAGGCCGGAAATTCGGTAAGTCCACCGGTGGGGGCAGCCTGTGGCTTGACCCCGATATGACCAGTCCGTACGCCTGGTATCAGTACTTCATCAACACCGCCGACGCGGACGCCGTCCCATACCTGCGGTGGTTCACGTTTCTGGCCGAAGACGAGGTGGCCGAACTTGAGCGGGCCACCGCCGATCGCCCGCACGAGCGTGCTGCACAACGGTGCCTAGCCCGCGAGCTCACCACCCTGGTGCACGGTGCGGCGGCGACGGCCTCGGTTGAGCACGCAAGTCAAGCACTGTTCGGTCGGGCTGAGTTGGCCGATCTGGATGAAGCAACACTGTCGGCGGCGTTGCGCGAGGCCTCGATTGCCGAACTGCCTCCCGGCAGTCCGGAATCGATCACCGACCTGCTGGTCGCCAGTGGTTTGTCCGCGAGCAAGGGAGCGGCGCGCCGGACCGTCGCCGAGGGCGGGGTGTCGGTGAACAACGTCAAGATCGCCACCGACGATTGGGCTCCGGGGCCAGCGGACTTCCTTTTCGGCAGGTGGCTGGTGCTACGGCGGGGCAAACGAAATATTGCCGGCGTCGAGCGGGTGAACTGACTCGCGCTCCGTGTCGCCTGGCGAGCGATTTGTCCTGCTCAGAGGCTTTTGCCGGGTCCGGGAACACGCCGGGAAAATATTTGTCGGGGTCCGGGAACATATTCGGCGACAGCGACGTTGACATCTTCGTGGAGTTGACGCACCTGTAAGGGTGCGCACGCTGGTTTGCGTTGAAAGACACGCCCCAGCAGGCCATTTGACTCCTAGTTTTCCCTCACGTAACTTGTTGACGTCGTCGCGACGCGGGTTAGCCCGCTGAGCGCGACGGCGTCCCAGAGGGAAGCTCCACTTCGGTGGTTTCCTGACCGTCCGCACTACTAGATCGCGGCATTGTGCCGCGGGTTGGTCGCGCGGCCGGGTGGGTGTGTTGTTTGAGAACTCAATAGTGTGTTTGGTGGTTTTTGTTTGTTGTTTTTTTGGTTGTGCCTCTTTTTCCCGTTTAGGGGTGTGACTGTTTTTTGGGAAATGCCAGTTTTGGTGTTTTTTGTTGGTTTCGGATTTTTCTGATTCGGATTCTTCCTGGCCCTTGTGTGGGTTGGGTGGTTTTTGTTTGGAGAGTTTGATTCTGGCTCAG
>NZ_JBMYXC010000007.1:0-16804 GCF_049608025.1 Mycobacterium sp.
TCTCGCAGACTGCAACGAGCTTCTTGCCATCCCGCACGAAGTACACCGGCACCGTTCGCTCCTTGCCCGTTTTTCTTCCTTTGGTCGTCAGCAACATCGTCTGCATCGCAGGGCCACTGATCGACACTCGGCCACGGCTGGCCCGGATCATGGCGCGGTCCAGGCGCGATCCGAAATGCTTCATGGTCCACGAGAACCAGCGATAGTGACCCAACTGACGCGAGAATCGAAGGTATTGCTCGTACACGATGTTGGTCTCTTGACCAGCCACCGGCCAATGTTCTCGCCGTCGGGCTCGCCACGCTTGCCCATCGCCGCGCTCCGCCTACTTCTTTGGCTGGCCGGACGATGCTTGGAACCGGAACTCGACCACGTCGCCGTCGGCCATTACGTAATCTTTGCCCTCCATCCGCACCTTGCCCGCCGCTTTCGCAGCGGCCATGGAGCCGGCGGCGACGAGGTCGTCGTAGGACACGGTCTCGGCCTTGATGAAGCCCTTCTCGAAGTCCGAATGGATGACGCCGGCGGCCTTCGGCGCAGTGTCCCCCTGGTGAATCGTCCACGCGCGGGCCTCTTTCGGGCCTGCGGTGAGGTAGGTCTGCAGCTTGAGCGTGTGAAAACCTGCCCTCGCCAACCCATCCAGCCCACGCTCGGCCTGACCGATCGACTCGAGCAGTTCGGCGGCCGACTCCTCGTCTAACTCTTGGAGTTCTGCTTCGATCTTGGCGTCCAGGAAAACGGCGTCAGCCGGTGTGACAAGGTCACGCAACTCGGCCAGCCGTGCCGAATCGGTGAGCACCGACTCGTCGGCGTTGAACACGTAGAGGAATGGCTTGGAGGTCATCAGGTTCAGTTCGCGAAGCAACGACACGTCCATCCGGGCGGAGAACAGGGTCCTGCCGCTGTCGAGCACTTGCTGGGCGGCGGTCGCCGCGTCGAGCACCGGCTTTCGGTCCTTGTGGGTGCGGGCCTCTTTCTCCAGCCGCGGCAGCGCCCGTTCCAGCGTCTGCATGTCGGCGAGGATCAACTCGGTCTCGATGATCTCGATATCGGACTTGGGATCTACCCGACCGTCGACGTGGACGACGTCGTCATCGGCGAAGACCCGCACCACTTGGCATATGGCGTCGCTCTCGCGGATGTTGGCCAGGAACTTGTTGCCCAGGCCGGCGCCCTCCGACGCCCCTTTGACGATGCCGGCGATGTCGACGAAAGTCACCGGCGCGGGTACCACTTTCTCGGAGCCGAAGATCCTGGCGAGCTCGCCAAGCCGGGAGTCGGGGAGCGCCACCACCCCTTCGTTCGGCTCGATAGTCGCGAACGGGTAGTTGGCGGCCAACACGTCGTTACGCGTCAGCGCATTGAACAAGGTCGACTTTCCGACGTTCGGCAGTCCGACGATTCCCAGATTCAGGCCCACGGACTGCAGAGTCTAGGAGAAGTGATCGGCACGCCACTCTGCGCTGGCGGTCTCTGGCTCTTCGAGCCGGTACGGTCGACCTGTGTCTGGACAGAGCGCGCGGCCGTCAATACCGGCTGATCACCGCTCAGCACACCCCGGCATCGCTGGAATTCCCTGGTGGGGCGCAGTCCTGGTCGCCGTCGTCGCGTCCGCGATCGGTTTCGCTATCGATATCAGCTCGGGCGGCAAGGAACTGACCGGGGTCTTTTCCGCGTTTTATGCTCTCGGCTGCCTGGCGGCGGTGCTTGCGGTGCGCCAAGGCGCGGTGTTCACCGCGGCTATCCAGCCGCCACTACTCCTGTTCGTCATGGTGCCCGGGGCCTACTACGTGATGCACAGCTCCGATATCCATGGCATCAAGGACATGCTGATCAACTGCGGTTACCCCTTGATCGAGCGGTTTCCGCTGATGTTCTTCACCTCGGCGGCAGTACTGCTGCTCGCCATCGCCCGCTGGTATGTGGGCGCGTCGTCCGGGCGCGGCGCCGCTGCCCCGGAAGAAAAGCCCGCTGCCGGCGGTCTGCTTGCCGCGAAGTTGGCGTCACTGCTGGGCAGGGCTTCAACCTCGGATGCCGCCGGACGGAAGCCACGACGCCATTCGGTCGACCGGACACCCCGCGGCGCGACGAATGCTGCTACCGACCGGGCAGCACCCGGCGCTCGGCCCGCCAGGCGAGCCGGCGCCCCGTCCCGGTCTCGGCATGCGCGTCCGCCCGGCACGGAGAGCATCGACCCGATCGTGGATATCGATCGTCCCCGCCGGCACCGACCCCGGCCTGGCGAGCCCACACCGGCCGGCGAGCCGCGCCGCCGTGCGCGGGCATCGTCAGAAAGAGATCCCCGCCGGGCTGTCCCGCCGGGCGGACGCCGCGCAACCCCGCCAGGCGAACGCCGGGCAGCCCGCGACCGGGCCGAGCGCCGCGAGCGTCCACAACCCCGCCGGCACCGTGACGACTACCGGCCCGACAACTACGAACCCGAGGACTACCGGACCGACAGCTACCGGCCGGACGACTACCGGCCCGACAACTACGAACCCCGGGAACGGCACCGTCCGACCGGAGGGGACTCGCATCACCCGGTCTCTCGGGTGCGCTACCGCGGCCCGGACGGCGCCGACGACCAGCCCGAGTACCGAGGCCGGCGGCGCGACCCCCGCGACGCCTGACCCAACCGGCGGGAAGACGACGTCTGAGCTCGACTAACTTCGGGCCGGACGGATCTCCCGAGGCAGGGCGAACACCAACGTCTCGTTGGCCGTGGTGACCGGCTGCACGACCCCGAAGCCAGACTCGGCCAACCGCTCCAACACCCCCCGCACCAACACTTCGGGGACCGACGCGCCAGAGGTCACACCGACGGTGGTCACGCCGTCGAGCCACTCGGGGTCGATGTCGCCCGCGTAGTCCACCAGGTACGACGCGTCAGACCCCGCGCCCAGCGCGACCTCGACCAGCCGGACCGAGTTGGACGAGTTCTGCGAGCCGACCACGATCACCAACTGGCATTCGGGCGCCATCGCCTTGACCGCGACCTGACGGTTCTGGGTGGCGTAGCAGATGTCGTCGCTGGGCGGGTCCTGCAGCGTCGGGAAGCGCTCCCGCAGCCGCCGCACAGTCTCCATGGTCTCGTCGACACTCAGCGTGGTCTGGGACAGCCAGATGATCTTGTTGAGGTCGCGGACGACGACCTTGTCGACGGCTTCGGGTCCGTCCACCAACTGCACGTGGTCGGGGGCCTCGCCCGCCGTGCCGACGACCTCTTCGTGGCCCTCGTGACCGATCAGCAGAATGTCGTAGTCGTCGCGGGCGAACCGCTTGGCCTCGTTGTGCACCTTGGTCACCAACGGGCAAGTGGCGTCGATGACCTGCAGGTCACGCTCGGCCGCGGTCTGGTGCACGGTCGGTGCGACGCCGTGCGCGGAGAACACCACGATGGCGCCCTCGGGCACCTGGTGGGTCTCATCGACGAAAACCGCACCCGCATGCGCCAGCGTCTCGACGACATGGCGGTTGTGCACGATCTCGTGGCGTACGTAGACCGGAGCGCCGTGCTTCTCCAGTGCGCGCTCAACAGTCTCCACCGCACGGTCGACGCCCGCGCAGTAGCCGCGGGGCTCGGCGAGGAGCACCCGCTTGCCCGGAACTCCCCCGGCGACCGAGCTCGAGGTGCCAGGAATCCCCATGTTGATCGACGTCGGCATGACACTAAGGGTACTGACCCGACAGGCAGACCGCGCAGCCGTAGGCTAAGGGCCATGGCAACAGCACCGTATGGGCTCCGTCTGCTGGTGGGTGCGGCGGTGACCGCTCTCGAGGAAACCCGCAGGCTCCCCCAGACCATCCTCATGTACCCGATGACTGTGGCAAGCCAGATCGCTCAGCTGGTGATGAAAATGCAGCAGGATGTCGCCGATCTGGTCATCAGGGGCGACGAAACTCTCGAGACCATTTTCCCGCCCAAGGACGAGCAACCGGAATGGGCGACGTTCGATGACGAGGTCGACATCGAAACCGACTCCGGCGGTGAGGTGATGGACCCGCCGCCGCGCGACGGTGAGCGCCTGACCGAGGGCCGCTTTGCGCTGTTCAGCGTGGAGCCGGAGGCACCCGACGCCCCGCGGTCAGCGGAGACGGTGGCCGCTGCGGTCTCCGGCGCGACCCCGGAGATCGTCGCGGAGCTGGACTACGAGGAGCTCACACTCGCCCAACTGCGTGCCCGATTGACAACGCTGCGGGTCGCGGACCTGGAGGCCCTGCTCGCCTATGAGGAGTCCGGCAAAGCGCGCGCCCCGTTCCAGACGCTGCTGCACAACAGGATCACCCGCGCGACGGCCAAGTGACCGCAGCCGAGCAGGGCAAGTCCGCGGACAATCCCTGGCCGGTGCGTGCGGTCGCCACCCGCCTCGCCAAATACATCGACCGGCTCGGCACAGTATGGGTCGAAGGCCAGATAACCGAATTGAAGGTGCGCCAGTCCACCGCGTGGATGGTGCTTCGTGACGCTGCAGCCGACATGTCACTGACTGTCAGTTGTCCGCGCGATCTGGTGACCAACGCCCCGGTGCAGCTCGCCGAGGGCACCCAGGTGATCATGCACGGCCGACCGCAGTTCTACACCCGCAACGGGTCATTTACCCTGCGCATCAGCGATATTCGGGCGGTCGGCCTGGGCGAGCTGCTGGCCCGCATTGATCGGTTGCGCCGGCTGCTCGACGCCGAGGGTCTGTTCGATCCCCGGCTGAAGCGGCCAGTCCCGTTCCTGCCCGGAACCATCGGGCTGATCACCGGGCGGGCGTCCGCCGCCGAGCACGACGTCACCGCCCTGGCGATCGGCCGCTGGCCCGCGGTGCGGTTCGCCGTGCGTAATGCGGCAGTGCAGGGACCCAACGCCGTGTCACAGATCGTCGAAGCCCTGCGTGCTCTGGACGCCGATCCGGACGTCGACGTCATCGTCCTCGCCCGTGGTGGTGGCAGCGTCGAGGATCTGCTGCCCTTCTCCGATGAGACGCTGTGCCGGGAGATCGCCAAGTGCACGACACCGATCGTCAGCGCGATCGGCCACGAGCCGGACAGCCCGCTGTGCGATCTCGTCGCTGACCTGCGTGCAGCCACGCCAACCGACGCAGCCAAGCGAATCGTGCCCGACTCCGCTACCGAGCAGGCTCTGGTAGCGGATCTGCGGCGGCGCAGCGCACGCTCGCTGCGCAACTGGGTGACCCGCGAGCAACACACCCTGTCGCAGCTGCGCGGTAGACCGGTGCTGGCCAGACCGCTCGACGCACTCCACGCGCGAGCCGAGGAGATCCACCGCGCGCGGACAGCGGCCCGCCGCGACGTCACACGGCTGCTGGCCACCGAATCCGAACGCATCGGCCACCTGTCGGCGCGGCTGTCGACGCTGGGACCCGCTGCGACGCTGGCCCGCGGCTACGCCGTGGTGCAGACGCGCCCGGCGCACTCCTCTGGCAGCGCGGCCCAGGTACTGCACTCAGTTGCCGACGCACCCGCGGGCACACTGCTGCGGGTGCGAGTGGTCGATGGCGCCATCTCGGCGACCAGCGCGGGGGCTGAGGATGGGTGATACCGGTGATGTGGATGAGGGAGCCCGGCGATGAAGCCTATTAGCGAGCTCGACTACGAGACAGCGCGTGACGAGCTGATCGACGTCGTTCAGCAGCTCGAACACGGCGGACTCGATCTGGATGCGTCGCTGAAGCTGTGGGAAAGAGGCGAACAGCTGGCCAAACGCTGCGAAGACCACTTAGCTGGGGCTCGCAAACGGGTAGAGCAGGCGCTAGCCACCGACGGCGACGGGACCGATTGATTGCCCAGGCAGCGTGATGACCGGCTATCGAAATTGAAACACGTTTCAGTTATTCTCCCCGAATGGGCGATGCATCGTTGACCACTGAACTCGGTCAGGTTCTGGTGACGGGAGGCTCCGGCTTCGTCGGCGCCAACCTGGTGACCGAGTTACTGGACCGCGGACTCGAGGTCCGCTCCTTCGACCGGGCCCCCTCACCGCTGCCCGCGCATCCGCGGCTGGAGGTGTTTCAGGGTGACATCACCGATGTCGACGACGTCGCCGCGGCCGTCACCGATTCCGACACGATCATTCACACCGCAGCCATCATCGACCTGATGGGCGGTGCGTCGGTCACCGAGGAGTACCGGCGGCGCAGCTTCGCCGTCAACGTCACCGGCACCCAGAACCTGGTACACGCCGCCCAGAAGGCTGGGGTCCAAAGGTTCGTCTACACGGCGTCCAACAGCGTGGTCATGGGCGGCCAGCGCATCTCCGGCGGCAACGAAAGTCTGCCGTACACCGAACGTTTCAATGATCTCTACACCGAGACCAAAGTGGCGGCCGAGAAGTTCGTGCTGTCCCAGAACGGCGTTCAGGGCCTGTTGACCTGCTCGATCCGGCCCAGTGGCATCTGGGGTCGCGGCGATCAGACCATGTTTCGCAAGCTGTTCGAAAGTATGCTGGCCGGACACGTCAAGATGCTGGTCGGTAACAGGAACGCCAAGCTCGACAACTCCTACGTGCACAACTTGATCCACGGGTTCATCCTGGCCGCCCAACATCTGGTCCCGGGCGGCACTGCTCCCGGACAGGCGTACTTCATCAACGACGGCGAGCCGATCAATATGTTCGAATTCGCGCGTCCGGTAGTCGAGGCGTGCGGCCGGCGCTGGCCCACGCTTCGGGTGCCTGGCCGCCCTGTCTGGTTGGCCATGTCCGGCTGGCAATGGCTGCATTTTCGTTTCGGTCTGCCAAAGCCGTTGCTGGAACCCACTGGGGTGGAACGGGTCTACTTGGACAATTACTTCTCGATCGCCAAGGCCCAGCGCGATCTCGGCTACCAGCCGCTATACACCACCCAGGATGCGCTCGAGCATTGCCTGCCCTACTACGTCGAACTGTTCCACCAGATGGAGGCAGAGTCGGCGCAGGCGGACCCAGCGCCGCCGAAGGACTGAAGGTCGCGTTGCTGCCGGGCGAATTTTCGCCGAGACGAACCTGGGGCCGAGCGTCCAGGTGTTGATCGCCTAGGCTCGACGAGGAACGACTGGCGACCTTTCTACTGCCGAAGGGGGAACGATGCCTGACGGCAACCGGTACCACCTCGCGGCCGCCGACATTTCCGGAGAAGATCGACGAGTCCCCTTCGCGGACTGAATCCGCTTCTCACCCATGTAGTTCCACCGAAAGGATGCGACCGTGCCAGCTGGCAAGCCGAATATTCTCGTGATCTGGGGCGACGACATCGGAATCACCAACCTGAGCTGCTACAGCGACGGCCTGATGGGTTATCGCACCCCGAACATCGATCGGATCGCCGCCGAAGGCATGCGGTTCACCGATTCCTACGGCGAACAGAGTTGCACGGCGGGCAGATCGTCCTTCATCACCGGACAGAGCGTGTACCGCACCGGATTGAGCAAGGTGGGCATGCCCGGGGTGGACATGGGATTGTCGCCGGAGGATCCGACCGTCGCCGCATTGCTCAAACCACTGGGCTACGCGACCGGACAGTTCGGCAAGAACCACTTGGGTGACCTGAACAAGTACCTGCCCACCGCGCACGGCTTCGACGAGTTCTTCGGCAACCTCTATCACCTCAACGCCGAGGAAGAACCCGAACATCCGGAGTACCCCACCGCCGAAGAAGCCCCCAGATTGCGCAAGATGCTGCTACCGCGCGGAGTGATCCACTCCTGGGCCACCGAGGAGCCCTCCGACGAGGTCGACGAGCGGTTCGGGCCGCTGGGCAAACAGCGCGTCGAGGACACCGGCCCGCTGACCAAGAAGCGGATGGAGACCATCGACGACGAGACGACTGACGCGTGTATGGACTTCGTCCGACGACAGCACGAATCCGATACGCCGTTCTTCGTGTGGATGAACACCACGCACATGCACTTCCGGACCCACACCAAGCCGGAAAGCCTCGGGCAGGCCGGCCGCTGGCAGTCGCACTACCACGACACGATGGTCGACCACGACAAGCACGTGGGGCGCCTGCTGGACTACCTCGATGAACTCGGCATCGCCGAGGACACCCTCGTCATCTACTCCACAGATAACGGGCCCCACGCCAACACCTGGCCCGACGGCGCCACCACTCCGTTCCGCAGCGAGAAGAACACCGGCTGGGAGGGCGCGTTCCGGGTACCGGAGATGATCCGTTGGCCCGGAAAAATCGAAGCCGGGGTGGTGTCCAATGAGATCGTCCAGCATCACGACTGGCTTCCGACCTTGCTGGCCGCGGCCGGTGTGCCCGACATCGTCGAAAAACTCAAACAGGGCCACACGATCGACAACCAGACCTATCACGTCCACATCGACGGCTACAACCTGCTGCCTTACCTCACCGGCGAGGTGGAAGAAAGTCCCCGCCGCGGGCTGATCTACTTCTCCGACGACTGCGACGTGCTGGGTATCCGGTTCGAGAACTGGAAGATGGTGTTCATGGAGCAGCGTTGCCAGGGCACCCTGCAGGTGTGGTTCGAACCATTCACCGAGCTGCGAATTCCCAAGCTGTTCAACCTGCGCACCGACCCCTTCGAGCGGGCCGATGTCACGTCGAACACCTATTGGGACTGGTTCCTGGACCGCGACTTCATCGTGTTCTACGGCAATGCGCTGGTGCTGCAGTTCCTGGAGACATTCAAGGAGTTTCCGCCGCGCAGCGAGCCGTCCTCGTTCACCATCACCCACGCGGTCAAGAAGCTCAACAGCTACCTCGAGACGGTGGGTGGCTGACTTGGGAGTCCTCGATTGCTGGCACGACGGTCCTACGAAGTCGGCGATCATCGACTTCGTAGGTCGCGTCACCGCCGAGGGCGGGCCGGATTTCGTGGAGCCGGAAGCGCGCATCGCGGTCTTCGACAACGACGGCACATTGTGGTGCGAGAAGCCGATGTACATCCAGCTGGATTTCCTCATCCGACGCTTCGCCGAGCAGGCTGCCGACGATCCAGCACTACTCGACCGGCCGCCGTATCGTGCCGCGGTCGAGGGCGACCTGAAATGGTTCGGCGACGCGGTGACCAATCACTACCGGGGTGATGACAGTGACCTCAAAGTCCTTATGGCAGCCATATTCTCGGCCCACCAGGACATCACCGTCGAAGAACACGCCGATCGGGTGAAGGCATTCTTCGCCGAGGCGAAGCACCCCACGCTGGGCCGGGCATATACCTCCTGTGGCTACCAGCCGATGATCGAATTGCTGAAGTATCTGGCGGCCAACAGTTTTACCAACTACGTCGCTTCCGGCGGCGGGCGCGACTTCATGCGCCCCATCACGATGGGCATGTACGGCATACCCCCGGAGCGGGTCATCGGCAGCTCGGTGGGCCTGGTTTTTAGCGACGGCCAGCTGCTCACCACCGCGGAGCCGGAGTTCTTCGACGACGGCCCCGTCAAGCCCGTCCGCATCTGGGGCCGGACAGGGCGGCGACCGATCTTGGTCGCCGGGAACTCCAACGGTGACATCGAGATGCTCAAGTATGCCGAGGCCTCGAGTACGCCGTCGCTACAGCTGCTGGTCCGCCACGACGACGCCGACCGCGAGTTCGCCTACACGGCCGGAGCGGAACGGGCGCTGGAACTTGCCTCCCAGTCGGGATGGACCGTCCCCAGCGTGAAGGACGACTGGACGACCGTGTTCGGTGAATGACCCCGACCTGGCGTGGGTGCCGGCACAGACAGCCACCCTCGGGTCCGACGACCACTACCCCGAGGAGGCGCCCGCTCGCGCCGTCACCGTCGATGGATTCTGGATACACACCCGGCAGGTGACCAATACCCAGTTCGCCCAATTCGTCTCCGAAACCGGCTATGTCACCGTCGCGGAGCGTCCACTGAACTCCGGCGATTACCCTGATGCGCCCCCGGAGAACCTACAGCCCGGATCACTGGTGTTCGGGCGCACCGCCGGACCTGTAGACCTGAGACATCTCAACCTCTGGTGGACCTGGACACCCGGCGCATGCTGGAACCACCCGCGGGGCCCGCGCTCCTCTCTGAAGAACCGTGATCACCATCCGGTGGTACACGTCGCTTTCGAAGATGCTGCGGCGTATGCAGATTGGGCGAAATCCGATCTGCCCACCGAAGCGGAGTGGGAGGTCGCCGCGCGAGGCGGCCTACCGCACAGTACCTACGCCTGGGGCGACGATCCCGAGCTTCCCGGGCAGCGGCTGGCGAATTATTGGCACGGCGAGTTTCCGTATCTGCCCGACACCGGGTACGGACAGACGGCGCCCGTCGGCAGTTTTCCGGCCAACGGCTACGGATTGTTCGACATGGCGGGCAACGTCTGGGAGTGGACGCTGGACTGGTACAAGGACACTCCCGACTCCGGCGGCTGCTGTGCGGCCGACAGCATCGATCCGCGGCAGGCACAGTTTCAGGTGCCGCGCAGGGTGGTCAAAGGTGGGTCCTTCCTGTGCGCGGACAGCTACTGTATGAGATACCGTCCCGCCGCGCGCCGACCGCAGCCTATCGATACCGGCATGAGCCACATAGGTTTTCGCTGTGTCAAGCGCTGAGAGCCAGCGAGGGCTATTGCACTTTAGGTCTCCGGATGTGCCATTGGAGCACGTTCGAACTCCACCATCGAAGGGCTAATCGGATGATCAACAGCAACGCGCCGACACCCGGCGCCGCCTCAACGGGTCGACAATCGTCATGAAGCTGGTCGAACAGCAATGAGCTTCGCGGGTAAGCAGGCAATCGTCACCGGCGCCGGCTCGGGCATAGGAGCGGCACTGTGCCGTGCGCTGGATCTGGCGGGCGCGCACGTCATGTGCACCGACATCGACGTGGACGCCGCCCAGGCAACCGCTGGGCGGCTCGGCCCACGGGTCCGAGCGGCGCACCTGGACGTTACCGACGCCGGCGCGGTGCAGGCCGCGGTAGACGAGGTGGTGGCGCGCGCCGGGCGCCTGGATTTGATGTTCAACAACGCCGGGATCGTCTGGGGTGGTGACACGGAATTGCTCACCCTCGACCAGTGGAACGCGATCATCGATGTCAACGTGCGCGGAGTGGTCCATGGCGTCGCCGCTGCCTATCCGCAGATGCTGGAACAGGGCCACGGCCACATCATCAACACCGCGTCGATGGCCGGCCTCACCGCGGCCGGACAGGTCACCAGCTATGTCGCCACCAAGCACGCCGTTGTGGGTCTGTCCATGGCCCTGCGGTCGGAAGCGGTTCCCCGGGGGGTCGGAGTCCTGGTGGTCTGCCCCGCCGCCGTCGAGACCCCCATCCTGGACAAGGGTGCGGTCGGCGGCTTCGTCGGGCGGGATTACTTCCTGCAGAACCAAGGCGGCCAGCCCTACGACGCAGACAAGCTGGCGCGCGACACCCTCCGCGCGATCGAGCGCAACAAGGCAATTGTCGTTAAACCTGCTGTGGCGCAGGCGCAGTGGCTGCTCGCGCGGGCGGCGCCAGTGCTGATGAACCGCTTGGCGATGCGCTTCGTGGCCGGGCAGCGGTCGCGACAGAGAACGAGATTGCCCTTCGGCGGCGTCGGCTCGGGATAGAGTTGCGCTCGGTGCCGATAGGAGGGCTTGCATGACAACCGCGTTCACCCTCAAACAGCAGCGTGCCCTGGCCGTGGCGACGGTGATCGCTCTGGCTTTCGGAGCCTACTTTCTGCGCGGCTATGTCATTCTGATCGCCATCGCCGCGGTGCTGGCATACCTTTTCTACCCGCTGTACCGACGGTTCCGGGCGAAGATGAGCGTCGGCCTGTCAGCGACCGTGACACTGCTGATCGCGATGGCGACGGTGGCCGTCCCGGTGACCGGTGTCATCGCCCTTGCCGTCGTCCAGATCAGCCAGTTGGTGAACAGCATCGGCCAGTGGGCGGGCCAGACCGATTTCACCGCGCTGGCCCAGCGGTTGCTCAACTCAGCGAACGAACTGCTGGCCCGAGTACCGTTCATGGACACCACGCTCACGGAAGACTCGGTGCGCAACGCGGCGACCAAGGTCGGCCAGAGCGCCGGTGAGTTCGCATTGAGCGCCGCCCGAGACTCGGTGGGCAGTATCGCGGCGATAGTCACCGGATCGATCATCTTTCTCTACGTGTTCGTCGCGCTGCTGACCAACGGACCCAAGGTGTTGGATCTGGTGCGCGATCTCAATCCGCTGGGCGAGGAAGTGTCCGACATCTACCTGACCAAGGTCGGAGCGATGGTCTCGGCGACGGTCAAGGGTCAGTTGATCATCGCCGTGTGCCAGGGGGTGGCCGGCGCGATCTCGGTCTACATCGGCGGTATCCACGACGGCTTCTTCATGTTCGTCATCTTCTTGACCGCGCTGTCGTTCATCCCACTCGGCGGCGGGATAGTGACCATTCCACTCGGTATCGGCATGGCGGTGTTCGGCAACGTGGTGGGCGGCGTGTTTGTCGTGGCGTTCCACCTCTTGGTGGTGACCAACATCGACAACGTGTTGCGCCCGTTCCTGGTGCCCAAGAATGCGCACCTGAACCCAGCCTTGATGCTGCTGTCCGTGTTCGCCGGTCTGACGATGTTCGGCTTCTGGGGGATCGTCCTGGGGCCGGTGCTGATGATCGTCATCGTGACGACCATCAGCGTGTATCTGGCCGTCGACAAGGGCACCGATCTGGACTCGCTCACCGACACCGGCGATGCTCCCTCGGAGGACGAACAACCTTCGATCCCACGGTGGCGCCGCTTGCTGCCCGGGAAGTCGCAGCCCGAACCGGAGAGCAAGCCTGAGCCCGAACCGGCAGCCCCCGCGCCTGCCGCTAAGTCAGACGGGACTTGAGAAACTCGACGACTCGTTTGCGCGCTTCGTAGGCCGGATGGCCCTCCTGCTCGCGAACTTCCAGGGTTAACACGGAGTGCGCCATCCTGCCGAACCCGTGCTCATTGCCTTTCTTCGAGTTGATCTCGATCACTTCGAAAGCATCGCCGAGTCGCGCCTTGAGCGTCTTGAAGCGAGCGCCGGGTGACATCGGGTCCTCGCTGAACCGCAGGCCGAGCGCGCACAGTCCCTCGTCGGCGGCTCGACGTTCGACGATTTCCAACTCCGCATCGGACAGTCCGGGGTCGGCTTTCTGTTTCGCCGTCAGGCCTATCGGCAGCGACGGCTGGCTCAGCACCGGGGCCAGCACGCTGTCGTCCACGGCCGCCGCCAGGGCGAAGCCGCCACTCCAGCATTCACCGATCACGCCCACACCCTTGCCCGGAGTCCTCTCGTTGAGATCGCGGGCCAACGCACGCAGGTAGTGGGCAATCGGCCGGTCTGCATTGGTCGCGAACGCGGCGAATTCCTTGGCCACACACCCGCGCAGCATCACCGGCACCGCACCCGGTCTCACCCCGGGCGCTCCAGGCGTGCCGTAGAGCGACGGCACATCCACCGTGAAGCCGTTGTCCACCAGGTGATTCCCCAGTGCCAGCACGCCGGGATGGATGCCCGGCATCTCCGGGATGAGTACGACGCCGGGACCCTGGCCCTTGCTATATACGTCGTAGGTGAAGCCGGCCGCCGAGAACGGCGCCATGGTCCAGCCCGTGAGGTCGGCCTCCGGTGAGGTCATGACTTCTCCTGTGTCGTGCGAATCCTGTGTCTAGCTGACCGGCAGCGGCGACTGGGATTGTGTCGCAGCCGCCAGCGTACGGTACCCGTCGGTACCTGCGGCACCCTTCAGAGCGAGTTGGGCCGGCCCGGACGGGCCGCGCAACTGGGTGGTCCAGACCGGTTCGGCCGGCCTGCCGTCGCGCTCGCCTCCTCGGTAGACGATCCAGGTGATGCCGTTGACATCCTGCGTCCCGATCGGGACCAAGTCCGGGCCGTAGGTAGCGATCAGCTTGTCCTCGTCGGCATTGCTCTGCGTCAGACTCAGGTACTGGCCGCCGGGGGTCAGGTAGCCCACGGTGGAGCTGACCGCACGTACCGACTCCCCGGTTACCGGGTCGGTTCGCCCGCCATCGATTCCGTTGCGGCTGCCCGAGTTGGACCGCCAGCCGTCGGGCAGCGCGGGCAACCGAATGGGGACGTTGAGGGCTTCGGCGTCGGCCTGCAGCGCGGCCGGCGCATCGAAGTCGGGCACCGGACCCGGTCCGGGACCGGTCGGCGCAAACGAGCACATTCCGAGCACCCCGGCGAACATCACACACACCAGCACCAGCGGTGCCAGCGACCAGAACATGTCGCGGCCGTCTTGGAGGAGGCGGGACTTGGCGGGCCGAGGTGCAGGAGCCGGGGATGCGGCGTCCGTTTGCCCCGGATCGGGCGGCGTAGTCATGCCTGCCAGTATCCCAGCTCCCCGCTAATGGGAGAATCTTGCCCATGAGCGCCGCACGTCGTGAAGCCCCTGACCGAAACCTCGCACTCGAACTCGTGCGGGTGACGGAGGCAGGTGCGATGGCCGCCGGGCGTTGGGTCGGCCGGGGTGACAAGGAGGGCGGCGACGGTGCCGCCGTCGACGCGATGCGCCAACTGGTCAACTCGGTATCGATGCGTGGAGTCGTCGTCATCGGCGAGGGCGAGAAGGACAACGCGCCCATGCTCTTCAATGGTGAGGAAGTCGGCAACGGAGACGGCCCCGACTGCGACTTCGCAGTCGATCCGGTCGACGGCACCACCCTGATGAGCAAAGGCATGCCCAACGCCATCTCGGTGTTGGCGGTCGCCGAGCGCGGCGCGATGTTCGACCCCTCAGCGGTTTTCTACATGAACAAGATCGCCGTGGGCCCCGAGGCTGTCGACGTCGTCGACATCACTGCCCCGATCGGCGAGAACATCCGCCGCGTCGCCAAGGCGAGAAACGTGACCGTCGCCGACCTCACGGTGTGTGTTCTGGACCGGCCCCGGCACCTGCAGTTGATGGCCGACGTCCGTGAGGCCGGAGCCCGCATCCGGCTCATCTCCGACGGCGACGTCGCCGGCGCCATCGCGGCGTGCCGCCCGAATTCCGGAACCGATCTTCTCGTCGGCATCGGCGGTACCCCCGAAGGCATCATCACCGCCGCGGCGATCCGCTGCATGGGCGGAGCGATCCAGGCTCAACTCGCCCCAACCGACGACGCCGAGCGGCAAAAGGCTCTCGACCGCGGCCACGATCTCGAACAGGTGCTGCACACAGAGGATCTGGTCTCCGGAGAGAACGTGTTCTTCTCCGCCACCGGTGTCACCGACGGCGACCTGCTCAAGGGCGTGCACTACTACAGCGGCGGGTGCACCACTCAGTCGATCGTGATGCGCTCGAAGTCCGGCACCGTGCGGACCATCGATGCCTACCACCGCCTGGCCAAGCTCAACGAGTACTCCGCAGTCGACTTCATCGGCGACAAATCCGCCGCGCATCCATTGCCGTAACAACCCACACAAGAAGGGCACACATGAGCACCGACGCCGCTGTTCAGAAAGAAGCCGGCGAGTACCGGATCGAGCATGACACCATGGGCGAGGTCCGGGTGCCGATCGATGCGCTGTGGCGCGCACAGACCCAGCGGGCCGTGGAGAACTTCCCGATTTCCGGCCGCGGCCTGGAGCGCACTCAGATCCGCGCGCTCGGACTTCTCAAGGGGGCGTGCGCCCAGGTGAACAAGGACCTGGGGTTGCTTGCACCGGAGAAGGCCGATGCCATCATCGCTGCCGCGGGCGAGATCGCCGACGGCCGCCACGACGATCAGTTCCCGATCGACGTATTCCAGACCGGCTCGGGCACCAGCTCCAACATGAACGCCAACGAGGTCATCGCCAGTATTGCCGCCGGCTTCGATCCCCCGGTTGCCGTGCACCCCAACGACGACGTGAACATGTCCCAGAGCTCGAATGACACCTTCCCGACCGCGACACACATCGCGGCCACCGAAGCCGCTGTGCGGCATCTCATTCCAGGACTTGAGGTGCTCCACGAGTCACTGGCTTCCAAGGCGCGCCAATGGCGCACAGTAGTGAAGTCCGGCCGCACGCATCTGATGGACGCCGTCCCGGTGACACTCGGCCAGGAGTTCAGCGGTTACGCACGCCAGGTGGAGGCCGGAATCGAGCGGGTCAAGGCGACGCTGCCCCGATTGGGTGAGCTCGCCATCGGCGGCACGGCGGTGGGCACCGGCCTCAATGCTCCCGACGGGTTCGGCGCGAAAGTGGTCGACGTGCTCGTCGACCAGACTGGTATCGCCGAATTGCGCACCGCAACAGATTCTTTCGAAGCCCAGGCCGCCCGTGACGGACTGGTCGAAGCGTCCGGCGCGCTGAAGACGATTGCCGTCTCGATGACCAAGATCGCCAACGACGTCCGCTGGATGGGGTCGGGTCCCCTCACCGGGCTTGGTGAAATCCAGTTGCCCGACCTGCAGCCGGGCAGTTCGATCATGCCGGGCAAAGTCAATCCGGTGCTCCCCGAAGCGGTGACGCAGGTCGCCGCCCAGGTGATCGGCAACGATGCCGCCGTCACGGTCGGGGGCCTGTCAGGAGCTTTTGAGCTCAACGTCTACATCCCGATGATGGCCCGCAACGTGTTGGAGTCGTTCACACTGCTGGCCAATGTGTCGAAGTTGTTCGCCGCCAAGTGTATCGACGGCTTGGTGGCCCACGAGCAGCGTCTCCGGGAGCTGGCCGAGTCCTCGCCATCGATCGTCACGCCGCTGAACTCGGCGATCGGCTACGAGGAGGCCGCCAAGGTTGCCAAAGAGGCCCTCAAGGAGCGCAAGACGATTCGCCAGACCGTTATCGACCGGGGCTTGATCGGCGACAAACTCTCCCTGGAGGAACTCGACAAGCGACTCGACGTGCTGGCCATGGCGAAGGTCCGCGACCCACGTTGATGCGATTTGG
>NZ_JBMYXC010000007.1:16814-107211 GCF_049608025.1 Mycobacterium sp.
GACGACAAACACGCCCAAATCGCAAGTTCAGGGCAGGGCGCTTGGGCTGATCTCCTCGAGCATCTCGGTGACCAGCGCCGCGATCGGCGAGCGCTCGCTGCGCAGCAAGGTGATGTGCGCGAACAGCGGGTGACCCTTCAGTTTCTCGATCACCGCCGCGACGCCGTCATGACGGCCGACACGCAGATTGTCCCGTTGCGCCACGTCGTGGGTCAGCACGACCCTGGAGCCCGTACCCAACCGCGATAGCACGGTGAGTAGCACGTTGCGCTCCAATGACTGCGCCTCGTCAACGATCACGAACGAGTCGTGCAGTGACCGCCCACGGATGTGGGTCAGCGGCAGCACCTCGAGCATGCCCCGCGCCAGGACCTCCTCGAGCACTGCGGGGCTGGCGAGGCCCTCGAGCGTATCGAAGACGGCCTGGGCCCATGGCCCCATTTTCTCGTTCTCGCTGCCCGGAAGGTAGCCCAGTTCCTGACCGCCGACCGCATACAGCGGACGGAACACGACCACCTTGCGCTGGGTGCGCCGCTCCAGCACGGCTTCCAGTCCCGCACACAGCGCCAGCGCGGACTTCCCGGTGCCTGCCTTTCCGCCGAGTGACACGATGCCGACGGATTCGTCCAGCAGTAGATCCAGCGCCACCCGCTGTTCGGCGGAACGGCCGCGCAGACCGAACACCTCGCGGTCACCGCGCACAAGTTGCACGCGCTTGTCGGCGTTCACCCTTCCCAGCGCGTGAGAGTTGCTTCCTAGCAATCGGATTCCGGTGTGGCACGGCAGGTCGCGGGAAGCTTCAAGGTCGACCTCACCCTCGGCGAACAGGCCGTCGACATCCTCGCTGGAGACCTCAAGCTCGGCCATTCCGGTCCACCCGGACGTGATGACGTCCTGCGCGTGGTACTCGTCGGCCCCCAAACCGACGGCGCCGGCCTTGACCCGCAGCGGAATGTCCTTACTCACCAACGTGACTCGCTTACCTTCGGCGGCGAGATTGGCCGCGCAGGTCAGAATTCGCGAATCGTTGCTGTCGGTCCGGAAGCCGGCCGGCAGCACCGAGGGGTCGCTGTGATTGAGCTCGACATGCAGGGTGCCGCCATGATCGCCAACGGGAATCGGCTGGTCCAGCCGATGATGTTCGAGCCGGAGATCATCGAACATCCGTAGTGCCTGCCGAGCGAACCAGCCAAGCTCATGATGATGCCGCTTGGCTTCCAATTCACTGATGACGACCAACGGAACCACAACTTCGTGTTCGGCGAACCTTGTGCATGCCCAGGGATCTGACAGCAGCACGGAGGTGTCGAGCACGTAGGTCCGAATCAGGCCCGATGTCTGGCTCTGCCAGCCCTGCGATTCATTCACGGTGCGCTCCTCGAAGCGAGGCGAAGTTCATGCGGCCCCACACAAACGTCTCGGTGGACGCACAGCGGCCTCTAGGACCGGGGCCGGTCCTTCGTGATCGACAAGATCGGGACCGCCCGGATAGCAGAGCATGTCGCTAGCCATCGAAATCGACGCTACCCCGGCTGCGGTCGTCGCGCCCGACAGGCGCGCCGTACCAGGGAGGCGTGCGGGTTACGAGCTGATGAACTGCTGCAGCCGGGGCTCGTCGGCCAACCCCCAGGCCGTGATGCGGTCGGAGATGACGCGGCGCAGCTGATCCTGATCGAATATGCCCGACTCGGCCACCTTGGCCACCTTGTCGCGATAGGCGACGATATCCGCACCCACGACGTCGAGCTCGCCTGCCCGGCGCGCGATCGCCTCGATCGTCTCATCCCGTGAGTGGGTCAGGCAGTAACCGATGAGGTTGGCAAAGAACTCCTCGTGACGCTCCTCGTCCTTGGCGATCCGGCCGATCAGTCCCTTGAGGACCGGCTCTTCGGTCTGCGCCTGCAGATTGCTGCAGAACACGGCGTGGGCGCGCTCGAAGAACGCCATGAACGCCAGGGTTTCCAGCTGGCTGTAGGTGTTGGCGCGGTAGCCCTGCACCACATGCTCGACGCGGACGTCCTCGTTGGCGGTGGGATCGACTTCACGGGTGACAACCAGATAGTTGCGCAGAGCGATGGCATGGAGATGCTCCTCGGCCGTCCAGCGGCCCAGCCAGCGGCCCCACTTGCCCTCGAGGATGAAGTGCTCAACGAGCTCGCGATGGTAGCCGGCGAGGTTGTCCTTGGTGATCAGCAGAATCTCGACGGCGTCGGTGATGTGCTTGGGCAGCGTCGCCTCCGACGAGTCCCAATCGCGCCCACCAAGGAACGCGAAATTCTCACCCTGCTCGAAGGGAACGTAGTCGTGGGCGTACCACAACTCCTCGGAGTCGAGATGCCGCCGCAGCTCCTGCAGGACGACCGGCTCGAGTTCGACAGTCAGCGCATTAGCGACAGGTCTCTGTGCCATAAAGTAACTGTAACCCGCATACACACGTTCTTGGAAATCAAGTGCCCGGAATGTCGCGGACGCGCGTCCACAGTCCTACAGCGTCAGGCCCGGATACAGCGGATTGGCAGCCAGGAGTTCAGCCGAGGCCGCATGTGCCCGCTCTGCCGTGCCGTCAGCCACGGTGTACTTGGCCTTTGAAACCCGAGCAGCCCCGGACGGCCCGCTGGCGGCTGCCGCCTCGGTGTTGGTGAGCACGTCGACCACGAGTTCGGCGACGCGGTCGAAGTCGTCGCCGCCGAAGCCGCGGGTCGTCAGCGCCGGGGTGCCGAAACGGATGCCGCTGGTGTACCAGGCCCCGTTGGGGTCGGAGGGGATCGAGTTGCGATTGGTGACGATCCCAGAGTCCAGCAGGGCCGACTCAGCCTGCCGTCCGGTGAGCCCGAATGACGTCACGTCCAACAGCACGACGTGGTTGTCGGTGCCGCCGGTGACCAGGTGGGCTCCTCGCTTGAGAAAGCCCTCGGCGAGCGACTTGGCATTGTCGGCGATGCGTTGGGCGTATTCGCGGAAAGCCGGTTGTCGGGCCTCAGCCAGCGCGACGGCCTTGGCGGCCATCACATGCGAAAGCGGGCCGCCGAGCACCATCGGGCAGCCCTTGTCGACGGCGGGAGCGAACTCCTCGGTGGCCATGATCAACCCACCGCGCGGCCCTCGCAGCGACTTGTGGGTGGTGGTGGTCGTGACGTGCGCGTGCGGCACCGGATCCTCGTCACCGACGAACACCTTGCCCGCGACGAGGCCGGCGAAGTGCGCCATGTCGACCATCAAGGTGGCCCCCACCTCGTCGGCGATCTCACGCATCTTCGCGAAGTTCACCCGCCGCGGATAGGCCGAATAGCCCGCCACCAGCACCAACGGCTTGAACTCGCGTGCCGCGGCGGCGACGGCATCGTAATCCAACAGCCCGGTTTCGGGATCGGTGCCGTACTGGCGCTGGTGGAACATCTTGCCGGAGATGTTGGGCCGGAAACCGTGGGTGAGGTGGCCGCCGCTGTCCAGCGACATACCCAGCAGTCGCTGGTTCCCGAGCTTGGAGCGCAGCGTTTCCCAGTCGGTCTCGGACAGATCGTTGACGTGTTTGGCATTCAGGGCCGCCAGTCCCGGGCCTTCTATGCGAGTGGCCAGGATCGCCCAGTAGGCGACCAAGTTCGCATCGATACCGGAATGCGGCTGCACATAGGCGTACGGGGCGCCGAAGAGTTCACGAGCATGTTCGGCGGCCAATGCCTCAACGGTGTCGACGTTCTGGCAGGCCGCGTAGAACCGGTGCCCAATGGTGCCCTCGGCATACTTGTCAGAGAACCAGGTGCCCATAGTGAGCAGCACCGCGGGCGAAGCGTAGTTCTCGCTGGCGATCAACTTGAGCGAATCCCGTTGATCAGCAAGCTCTTTGCGGGTGGCGGCGGCGATTCGAGGCTCGACGGTCTCGATCACCTGCAGCGCGGCGCGGTAGGCCTCCCCCGCGGTGTCGGCATACTCGGCACCCGGCGACGATCGGGTCACGGAATCTGCAGTCATGGGGTCGAGAGTAGTCGGGCCACGATCGGGCGGCCGACCTAGTCCGGGCATCCGGGCGAGCAGAAGCCACCTCGACTGTGCGGTCTCATGCGCAAGCGGCGGGGCGTTGCGAATAAAACCGCACGCTCCCGGCCGGCGCGCGAGCACACCTCAAGCGGCCCGCAACGACGACGGGATCAGCGGTTCGTCGAGCAAGGTGCCGAAGCGCTCGGTCAGACTCACCCCCACCGGTCGCGCGTCCAGCCAGCCACGCAGCAGGCGGTAGCCCTCGACATAGGTGCTGGTATACGCGCGCCACAGCGGCGAGGACAGAAAGCGCAGCGTCTGACGACCACGGTCGTCGTTGATCAGCAGCCACCGCTTCAGGAAGTCGACGACCTCCTCGACGTCGCGGTGTTCGTCATGCAGCATCAGCGCGGCATCCTGACGGACGTCGGCCAGGGCGGCCGTCGCCTCCGAGACCATCTGGGCCCGCTCGCCGTCGAAACGCAGGCCCAGGTCGGCGTAGATCTCGGCCGCCCAACTACCCCAGTTCGGGCCTACAGCGGCATAAAGCGCCAGATCAGCCAACCCCTCGGCCATAAGGCATTGCGGCGTGTTGACCAGGAAGATCGTTTGCTCGGCCTGTCCCCTGCCCGCCACGAGGCCGGCTTCTTTGCGGCAGTGTTCAGTGTGGTGGCCCGGATAGGACTCGTGAGCCACCAACCGCGGCAGATGCGACATCTGCTGTTTGAGGTCCCCGTTGACGGCGACTGTGGACCGGTAGTCACCGAGGTAGTAGTTGAAACCCGACCATGGCTTGTCGGTGACGACCTCGTAGTCGATGGTCTCGCTGGCCGGTAATGGAAAAGTCGCGCGGACGCGGTCTCGCAGCGCGCTGGAGAATGCGTGGATACATTCCTCGAGGCGGGCGGGCGGAATCTCCTCCGAGGCGCGATAGGCCTGCATCCGTTCGCCAAGCGTGCCAGAACCACCGAGAGCGGTGTCCAGCCTGGTGTGGGCTTCCCGGTAGCGGTCGGGATCCCCTTTAGCGATCCGCACGTCAAAGTAGGAATGCACCTCGTCGACGAACCCGACTTCCTCGCCGGCGAACTTGCGGCCGGCGCAGGCCAACGCTCGCAGGTGCGCCCCGGTGAAGGCCGCGCGCGCGCTGTCCAGTCCGGCCGGCAATTCACCCAACAGCCGCTCGGCCTGGCGGGCCAGATCGGCGGGGTCGGGTCGCGGCTCCGATTGGACAAGTCGCTTCAAAGCGGGGTCTCCGGTGAACGAGTCGACGTAGCCCTGCTCAACTCGGTCGAAGCGCAGTCCGAGCAACAGGTACTCCCGGACGAAGGTGGCCGAGGCCGCAGAAGCTGCCGTTTCCATACCGGGGTCCATGCGTTCCTACGCTAACTGCAAGACTGGGCCCATGGCGCGGCTGAGCGAACCCAGCCCCTACGTGGAGTTCGACCGAAGTCAATGGCGCGCACTTCGAATGTCGACGCCGCTGAAGCTGACCGAGGACGAGTTGGTCAGGCTGCGCGGTATCGGTGAAAAAGTCGACTTGCTGGAAGTCGAAGAGGTCTATCTCCCGCTGGCCCGATTGCTCCATCTGCAGGTGGCCGCCCGCCAGCGCTTGTTCGCGACGACGGCGGAGTTCCTCGGCGAGCCACAACAGAACCCCGACCGGCCGGTGCCATTCGTCATCGGCGTCGCGGGCAGCGTCGCGGTCGGCAAGTCAACCACAGCCCGCGTGCTCCAGGCGCTGCTGGCGCGCTGGGGACACCACCCTCGAGTCGATCTCGTCACCACCGATGGCTTCCTGTATCCCAACGCCGAGTTGGATCGGCGAAACCTGATGCACCGTAAGGGCTTTCCTGAGAGCTACGATCGCAGGGGGTTGATGCGCTTCGTCACTGCGGTGAAGTCTGGTGCCGACGCAGCGTGCGCGCCGGTGTACTCACACTTGATCTACGACATCGTGCGCGGCGACAAGCAGGTCATCAAACACCCCGACATTCTCATTCTCGAGGGCCTCAACGTGTTGCAGACCGGCCCGGCGCTGATGGTGTCGGACCTGTTCGATTTCTCGGTGTACGTGGACGCGCGCATCGAGGACATCGAGCAGTGGTACGTCTCCCGGTTCCTCTCAATGCGGGCCGGCGCCTTCGCCGATCCGGCCTCGCATTTCCATCACTACTCCACGCTGCCCGACGATCAGGCCATGTCCGCTGCCCGTGACATCTGGCATTCGATCAACCTGCCGAACCTGATCAACAACATCCTGCCGACCAGGCCGCGGGCCACCCTGGTGTTGCGTAAGGACGCCGACCACTCCATCAACCGGCTGCGGCTGCGCAAGCTCTAGACCGCAAGCTCCAGAAACTGCCTAGGCCTTCGTGATGCGGCGGACGCCCTGGTACTGAAGCTCGGCCATCACCAGCGTGTACGCGCCGGTGCCCAGGACCAGAACCACACCGGCTGTGGTCAGCGGCCACACGCCGGCGAGCACCACGACGACGGTGGCGACGCTGAAGAGCAGATTGCCGATGGCCAGCACCAGACCCGACATCCGGATGGACGGTCGTGCCGCCAAGACCAGCACAACGACGCTGAAGGCGACGAATGACGCGCCAATCGTGTACTCGACGCCCGGGCTGGTGCCCGAGAGCTCGGCCAAGCGATGGGCGAAGATCAGCGTGCCGATCCCGGCCAACCCGCTGAGGACACCGTCGGCACGCATGGCGAAACGCAACAGCGAGTCCGTCGACTCGCTCAGTCGTGAGGAGATGGTGGTGGTCATGGTGATTCCCTTCCCGTTCATGGCACTTCCATTGATGGAACTTCTGGGGCGACCGGTGCCGGAGTCGACGCCGCAACCTCTTACGACGGCGACTCCGGACCAGTCATTCGGGAGTGACGCCGACTGGCGGTCCACGACCCTCCCGACAGCCGCGCGAGTGATCGGCGGCCATGTCGACAATGTTCGGCAGAACGCACTGCCAGATCGACACAGGACGCTGCCAAGCACTGCCATCGGCAGGTCAGAGCGTTTTCGGCGAAATCACATTCCGGCGGCAAGGGGCCGAGTGCGGACCCGCTGGAACGAAAGTTCGGCGTTATCGAACCTGGACGAGGCTGCTGCGAAGGTCTGTGGCGATGACGCCTGCGGCCACGTTCTGCCAGTTGTGCAGCGACCGCTGCGGCACCTCGGTGACAAACCACTGCCAGGCTTGCCGGGCGACGGGATCCAGTCCCGCCGCCGTGGCATTCTGCGCGTAGGCGCGCACACCGACGACATACGGGAAGTACAGCGAGTTGTAGTGGCGCCACTGCTCGGTGGTACCGAAGGGACCGCCGTCGCGAGGCTTGAGGCCGTCGATCCTCTCGGCCAGCAGCGCCCGCAGCTCATTGGCCCGTTCCAGCGGCTGGTCGGGTGCGCCACGGCGGCCCAGTCGCTCGTCGATGTCCGGCAATGCCGTCAGGGGGCTGGCGACGAGCTTGGACAGATCGCCGTAGTGCCCGAGCGCGCGGCGGGTGACCCGCGCGAAAGTCTCCTGGTCCATGGCGGCCAACGGGTGGCCGGACCGCAGCGGCAGCGCCGCCTCGGTGCTGCGCAGCACGGCGCGGTCGGCCCGCAAGCCCGGCGAACGAGAAAAGGCCAGCCGGTCGAGCAGGCCGGCCAACGGGTCGGCCAGCACGTTCACAGCGATGGCAATCGCGAGGCTGGTGAACAATAGGACGGTCATCGTGGGATTCTGACCCGTGACGGCCAGACCGATCAGCAACTGGCCGCCGAACAGGGCGGCCACGACCATCGTCCCGGCAAACGAGCGCAACATGTCCTTACGCAGCGCATGGCCTTCGTCGAAGGCATCCCCGATGGCGACCGCGACACCGAGCAGCGCGACGTCGAACCCGGTGGACGCCAAGGCCAGCCCGCTGGGCATCAGCCCCAGGGGAATGATCAGGATGGCGTTGCCGAGCGCGAAGAACAATGTCGCGACGACGATGAAACCGACCACCGGCCCCGGTTGTGAGCGCCGGATCACCGCGTGGATCATCGCGCCCAGCGACGAAACCGACACTGCGGCGAACATCACCAGGTGGCCCAGCCGCAGTGGACCTTCCACATCGCCGGCCATCGCGGCACCGGCGATCGCGACCATCGCCACACCTGCCACCAAAGCGACCTCACCGGCACGGCTGCGCCAGGTGTCGCGCGGTGTCGACAATTCCAGCAGCACCGCGAACCAGGCAATGCCCGGCACAGCGACGAGGTAGATCTCGATCTCGCTCAACAGCCCGGATGCGCTGACCAAACGAACCGCGTCCAAGGCCACCACGACCGCGAAACTGGTCAGCCCGATCGACGCCAGCACCAGCACGGGCTTGCGGGGGTCGCGGGCTAACAGGTACAGCCCCAGCCACCAGCTCAGCGCGAAGACCAGGGCTGAGAGGGCGACCACGAACTGAAGTCCCTACAGTCCGTAGCGTCGGTGCCTGGCGCTGAAGTCGCGTAAGGCCCGCAAGAAGTCGACACGGCGGAACTCGGGCCAGTACGCCTCGGTGAACCACATCTCCGAGTACGCGGACTGCCACAGCAGGAAGCCCGACAGCCGTTGCTCGCCCGAAGTTCGAATCACCAGATCGGGGTCGGGCTGCCCGGAGGTGTACAGATTCTCCGAGATCGCCTCGGCGGTGACCGCCTCGATCAATTTGTCGCCGGTGACGCCGTTGGCCAGCTCCTTGCTGAGCAGCCCACGGACCGCGTCGACGATCTCCTGACGGCCCCCGTATCCGACCGCGACGTTGACATGAAAGGACGCCGCTCCCTTCGCGGCCCCGGTCGACCGAACGGCGTCGCGCAGCCGGCGCGCCGGCTTCTCGCCGAGGAGTTCCAGGTCGCCGACGGTGCGCACGCTCCACTGATTGGCCGGCGCGCATATCTCCTCGACGACCTCGGTGATGATCTCGATGAGCGCTGCAACCTCGTCGGAATCGCGCTGCAGGTTCTCGGTGGAAAGCAAGTACACCGTGGCCATCTCGATGCCGGCTTCCTGGCACCAGCGCAGCATCTCGGCGATCTTGTGAGCTCCGACACGGTAGCCGTAGCTGACGTCGTCATGCCCGAGCTCGCGGGCCCAACGCCGATTGCCGTCGCACAGCACCGCGATATGGCGGGGCAACTCCGATCGCGTGGGCGACAATCCATGCCGCAGACGCATCTCATAGAGCCGGTACATCGGCTCTTTGAGGCGTCGCGGAATGAGGTCCACGAGGGTCAAGACTACTGTGGCGCGAGGAAACTCCATGCAAGTCAGCGGAGGTGACATGGCCACGTCCTTTGATCCCGTCGATACTGGGGGCTCTGACCGCCCGGGCTCGCCGCACGAGCCGGAAGACTTTCCCGAAGCCGTCGCCGAGGGCGTCGCCCAGTTCCTGGGCAAGCCGCGCGCGCGGGGGTGGATCCATGTGTATTCAGCAGCCGTGGCAGTTGTCGCCGGGGCCGCTCTGGTGGCGGTGTCGTGGTCAGTGGAATCGACCCGCGCCGGGATCGCCACGCTGATCTACACGCTGACCATCGTCGCGATGTTCGCCGTGAGCGGCACGTACCACCGGGTGACCTGGAAGTCGGAGGCCGCGCGCAAATGGATGAAGCGGGCCGATCACTCGATGATCTTCCTGTTCATCGCGGGCAGTTACACGCCGTTCGCCGTCTTGGCACTGCCGGAGCGCAGCGGCATGACTCTGCTTTGGCTGGTGTGGGGCGGAGCGTTGGCCGGCGTGGCCCTGAAGATGTTGTGGCCGTCGGCGCCAAGATGGCTGGGGGTGCCCCTGTACATCCTGCTGGGCTGGGTGGCGGCCTGGTTCATCGGTCCGATCATGGACGGTGCGGGCGTGGCGGCGGTGGTGTTGCTGCTCGTCGGCGGAGCGCTGTACAGCATCGGCGGGGTGCTTTACGCGCTGAAGTGGCCGAATCCGTGGCCGACGACGTTCGGCCACCACGAGTTCTTCCACGCATGCACGGCCGTCGCGGCCATCTGCCACTACATTGCGATGTGGTTCGCCGTTTTCTGAGCGATTTCGGCGTAGTTCGTCACGCGCACGGTGACCAACTGCACCCAATCCGCTAGAGCTGGGTGACGTTCTCGGGGCCCCAGTACGCCTTCATCGCCGAAATTTTGCCCTCCTGGTCGAAGGACATGATGCTGATGATCTCGATGCTCGTCTTGCCGCCCTCACCGAGGTCGAGGACCAGCCGCCAGAAGAACGCGGCCTCGTGCCCGAGCGCCCGCAGGGTGAGGATCTCGCCGCGGCCCTTGAGCGCCTCGATGTTGGCGTAGAACCCGCGGATCGCACGCCGACCGATGTGCACCTCGCTGCCGACCGGATCCTCGACGGTGGCGTCGTCGGCGTAGAGCGCGACCACGTCGTCAGCGCGGCCGTCGCCGATCAGCTCGAGGTAGCGGTTGACGGTCTGGGTCATGTGCTCGGCACTCGGCATGGCCGCGAGGCTACACCGAGCACGCTGGCCCAGGTCAAGGACTGCTCGCCCAGGCAACTAGCGGCTCAGCTCGGCCCGCGCGCCGTTCCGTCGGCAGGTGGCTCGGTAGTGTCGGGACCCTCCGGGCCCTCGGTGTCAAAGGACTCGGGTAAGCGGCGCAGGTGCCGGTTCATCGACCACACCAGGCCAAATACACCCATCAGCAGCAACAGCACAACGATGAGCCCGAACGGACTGGCTTTTCCGAAGTCGGGCCCGGTCTGCCTTGGCTCGTCCTGGGCCAGCACCCCGGCCATCAGCTCCAGGCTGAATAGCGTCGCAATGTTCACTCGCGTCCCTCGATTCCGGCGAATAAGTCGGTCTCAGGCAGCCGTACCGGCACCCTAGACCGGGCTAACTCGAACTCTTCTGTCGGCCATAGTCGCTGCTGCCACTCCATGGGCGCAGTGAAGAAGAAACTCTTCGGGTCGATCTGGGTGGCGTGGGCGAGCAGAGCATCGTCACGCTGCACGAAGTACTTCGAACACTCGATCTGAGTAGTCACCCGATTGGCGAGGAAATCCTCGTTCGGATCCCACTTCTCGAGCCACCTGGCGAACGGCCCCTCCTTGCCGTGCTTGGCGAACTCGTCCTGCAGCACCTGCATCCGCTGTCGCAAAAACCCGTGGTTGTAGTAGAGCTTGTGCGCGCCCCACGGTTCACCGGCGTCGGCATAGAGGCGGTGGTCGGCCGCCGCCTCGTAGGCCGCCACCGACACTTGGTGACAGCGGATGTGATCGGGGTGCGGGTAGCCGCCATTCTCGTCGTAGGTGGTGATCACGTGCGGTTTGAATTCTCGAATCACCCGCACGAGAGCTGCGGTGGACCTCTCCAAAGGCTCCAGCGCGAAGCAGCCCTCCGGCAGCGGGGGCAGCGGGTCCCCTTCGGGCAGTCCGGAGTCGACGAACCCCAGCCAGTGGTGTTCGACGCCGAGGATCTCCGCAGCCCGGGCCATCTCGTCGCGGCGAATGTCGGCCATCCGACCGTGAACCTCAGGTAGGTCCATCGCCGGGTTGAGGATGTCGCCGCGCTCCCCACCGGTGAGTGTCACCACCATGACGCGCGCGCCCTCGTCTACGTATCGCGCCATGGTCGCGGCACCCTTGCTGGACTCATCGTCCGGGTGGGCGTGCACGGCCATCAACCGCAGTTCGTTCAACCTATTCCCTCTTAGCTTCTCGCCGGCTTGAACACTCACGCTGTTACACACTGAGGGCCAAACCACACCGACTGGCCCTATAGTTCCAGTCCTAGTACACCCATCCGACCGACGGGCATGCAAAACGAGATGATCGAGCGTCCCGCCGCCCGCTACGGACGGCAGCGACTGACCCGGCGTGCGCGGCGCCGGATCGCCATCGGTTTGACCGCGCTGGTGTTGGTGGCGGGCGTGGCGATCGCTGCCGTCGCATTCGTCCGGTTCGGCGCAGGCAATGTCAGAGGAGAGTTGGGCGCCTATCGAATCCTCGATGAGGGGACCGTCGAAGTGACGGCCAGCGTCACCCGCGACGACCCGTCTCAACCAGCGGTGTGCATCGTCCGAGCCCGGTCCTACGATGGCGCCGAGACCGGGCGACGAGAGGTGCTGGTGCCGCCCTCGGCACAGAAGACAGTGCAGGTGGTGGCCATCGTGAAGACGAGCAGACCAGCGGTCGTCGGCGATATCTACGGCTGCGGCAGCGACGTGCCGTCCTACCTGTCGGGCACATAGCCGACCAGGGCACAACAAACGGACAACAGCGAAATCGCGAAAATCGGGTGTACGCCCGGTGCTATCATCGATTGGTACACGGTTCCTGCTGGGGCCGTGTATTGCTGCATTTGGGTGCGCCGGACCGAGCGCCCGCGGCAATACACGAGCGACAGCCGCCGGCACCGTGTCAGATTTTCTTACGCGAGATGCGCGGGAGCAACGACGACAGGAGCGCGACGACATGACCGACACCCAGGTCACCTGGTTGACCGAGGAGGCCTCCGACCGGCTGAAGGCTGAGCTCGAGCACCTGATCGCCCATCGGCCCGTCATCGCCGCCGAGATCAACGACCGCCGAGAAGAAGGTGACCTGCGCGAGAACGGCGGCTACCACGCCGCTCGCGAGGAGCAGGGCCAGCAAGAGGCACGCATCCGCCAGCTGCAGGAACTCCTGAACAACGCCAAGGTGGGCGAGCCCCCCAAACAGTCCGGGGTGGCGCTGCCGGGCTCGGTGGTCAAGGTCCAGTACGGCGACAGCGCCGAAGAGACCGAGACCTTCCTGATCGGCACCCGGCAGGAGGGCATCAGCGACGGCAAGCTCGAGGTCTACTCGCCGAACTCGCCGCTGGGCGGCGCGCTGCTGGACGCCAAGGTCGGCGACGTCCGCACATACACGATCCCCAACGGCAGCACCGTCGTGGTCAAGCTGCTCAGCGCGGAGCCCTACCACTCCTGATCAGTGCGCAGTGCTGAGTCATGCGCGCGTGGCGGCGCATTCGGCGCTCGCGCTACTGTCCAGCCCGTGACGCAGATCGCCGAGGACTTGTTCTTGCTCCTGGTCGACAATGCGTCGGCACAGCCTGGGCTGGACAGCAAGCGTCGCGACCACGTGCTCGCGGCCGCGGTCCTGCTCGACCTTGCCCATGGCTGCCGCATCCGCCCCGCGGTGGAGGGCGAATCAGTCCGGACAGGCCGGCTGGTGGCACTGGATGGCGCCGGCGCGGGAGATCCCGTCACCGACCCGGCGTTGGGATTGCTCCGAGCAGCGCCGCTGAGCCCGGTTGCCGCGATCAAGAAAATAGGCAAGAAGACCCAGGCCCGCCTGGTGGATCACTTGGAGCAGACCGGACAGATTCATCGAAACGCCCTGCCGTCGAAGCGCTTCACCCGGACCTACGCGTTTCCGCTGACGAATCGGCAGCGGGTCGGGCCGGCGCGCGCCGCGCTACTCTCCACGCTGTTCGACCGCACTCCGCCCGGACCGTCGACGGCGGCCATAGTCACCGTGCTGCACGCCGTGGACGGGCTGGGCGCACTGCTGAGCCTCAACGACCGGGGCTGGCGCTGGGTGCACGCCCGCGCCGGTGAGATCGCCAGCGGCAATTGGGTCAACGAGTCGCCGTGGGCACTGCCCGAGATGAACCTCGCCGTGACCGCAGCTGCGGTTCGTCAGGCGCTGGCAGAACTCGTCTAACTGGTGCGGCGCGGCGAACTCAGCGCCTGCTCGATGTCGCCGAGCAAGTCGGCGACGTCCTCGATACCAACCGACAGCCGGACCAGATCGTCGGGCACCTCGAGTTGGGAACCCGCGGTAGAAGCGTGCGTCATGGCGCCGGGGTACTCGATGAGCGACTCGACGCCGCCCAATGATTCAGCGAGGATGAAAATATCGGTACGGGCACAGAAGTCCCGCGCAGCCTGAGGCCCGCCGCGGAGCCGCACCGACACCATCCCGCCGAACGCACTCATCTGGCGGGCGGCAACCTGGTGGTTGGGGTGAGTCGAGAGCCCGGGGTACAACACCGTGTCGATCGCCTGGTGCCCCTCGAGAAATTCGGCGATCACCGCAGCGTTTTCGCTGTGCTTCTGCATCCGCAACGGCAGGGTCTTGATGCCGCGCATGGTCAGGTAGGCATCGAACGGGCCCGGCACGGCACCCGCCCCGTTTTGGAGGAAAGCAAAGGCTTCGTCGAGCGCCTCGTCGTTGGCCAGGAGGGCACCACCGACGACATCGGAATGCCCGCCGATGTATTTGGTCGTCGAGTGCAACACGACGTCGGCGCCCAGCGCCAGCGGTTGTTGCAGAGCCGGTGAGGCGAACGTGTTGTCGACCAAGAGCCTCGTCTTCGGCCCAGGCGCCTCCGCTGCGAGTGCGCGGATCGCACCGATATCGGCGACGGATAGCAGCGGGTTGGTGGGTGTCTCGACCCAGATCAGTTTCGTGCGGTCGGTGATCGACGCGCGCACGGCATCCAGGTCAGTCAATGCCACTGCCGTGTAGCTGATCCCCCACAGCGTGAAGACCTTGTCGATGAGCCGGAATGTGCCCCCGTAGGCGTCGTCGGGGATGACGACATGGTCGCCCGGCCGCAGCAGCGCGCGCAACGCGCAGTCGGTGGCGGCCATGCCGGAGCTGAACGCCCGCGCGTAACGGGCCATTTCCACAGCCGCCAGGGAGGCTTCGAGCGCAGCCCGGGTCGGGTTGCCGGTGCGCGCGTATTCGAATCCGCCGCGCAAACCGCCGACGCCGTCCTGTGCGAACGTCGAGCTGGCATAGATCGGCGCATTGACCACGCCCGTCGCCGGGTCAGGTCGATAACCGGCGTGAATGGCCCGGGTGGAAAGACCATAGGCCTGGTGGTCGTCTGCGGTTCCCGCCCCCGAGACGTCTTCGCTTCCGCCCGCCGGGGTGCTGCGCTGGTCACTCATGATCGACCAGCGTAACGGTGTAGAACTGGAGCATGTCCACCTCCGGCCCCGCAATGATCGACAGTCTGCTCGACTTGGACTCGCTACTGAGTCCCGAAGAACTCGACGTGCGCTCGATGGTCCGCAAGTTCGGCGAGCAGCGCCTACGCCCGCATATCGCCGAGTGGTTCGACACGGGTCACGTTCCGGTCCGCGACCTCGCCGTCGAGATCGGCAAGCTCGGGCTGCTCGGCATGCATCTGACCGGTTATGGCTGTGGTGGGTCGACAGCGACTGCCTACGGGCTGGTGTGTCAGGAACTCGAGGCGGTGGACAGCGGCCTGCGCAGCCTGGTTTCCGTACAAGGTTCGCTGGCGATGTTCGCCCTGCACCGCTGGGGTAGTGAAGAGCAGCGCCGGCAGTGGCTGCCCGGCATGGCGGCGGGCGAGTTGATCGGGTGCTTCGGTCTGACCGAGCCGGACTTCGGTTCCAATCCCGGCGGCATGCGCACGACGGCACGCCGCGACGGCTCGGACTGGATCCTCAATGGCTCGAAGATGTGGATCACCAACGCGTCAATAGCCGACGTCGCCATCGTGTGGGCACGTGCGCAGGGCGAGGAGCACAACCACATCGTCGGCTTCGCTGTTCCGACGTCGACTCCGGGTTTCAGCGCCAGGGAGATGACGCACAAGATGTCGCTGCGGGCATCGGTCACCTCCGAGTTCAGTCTCGACGATGTGCGACTGCCAGAAGACGCCAGATTGCCAGGCGCTCAGGGATTGTCGGGTCCGCTGAGCTGTTTGTCCGAAGCGCGGTTCGGCATCGTCTTCGGCGCGGTAGGAGCTGCCCGGGATTGCCTGGAAACCACACTGGACTATGTCGGGACCCGCCAAGTATTCGATCGGCCGCTGGCGGGATACCAGCTGACGCAGGCCAAGATCGCCGATATGGCCGTCGAGCTGGTCAAAGCGCAGCTGCTGGCAATTCATCTCGGACGCCTCAAGGACGATGGGCACATCCGGTCCGAGCAGGTCAGCGTCGGCAAGCTCAACAATGTTCGCGAGGCCATCAAGATCGCGCGCGAGTGCCGGACATTGCTGGGAGCCAACGGAATCACGCTGGAGTATCCGGTGCTGAGGCACGCCAATAACCTGGAATCAGTGCTCACCTATGAGGGCACGTCCGAGGTACACCAATTGGTCATCGGAGAAGCGCTGACCGGCGTCAGCGCCTTCCGATGAGCCTCTTCAGTACTGCGTTGTTCAGTACTGCGCCGATCCAGGGCCGGTCGGTGGTGGCTGCGGGTTGAGCGGTACACACACCGTGGTCATGATCTTGTCGGCCAGTGTCTGCCGCTTGGCATCCCACAGCGGGAACAGGTAGCCGATGTAGCAGATGATGGCGTCCACGATGTGGGCGAGCTGGCGTACGATCGACAGCCCGAAACCAATGGGCTGCCAAGTCTTCTCGCTGACCACCTTGAACTTCATCACCGACTTGCCGATGCTCGAGCCCGTGGTGCCCTGCCGGTAGCCGTAGTTCCATACGACATAGGCCAGTGTCAGCGCCGAACCCAGCAACGCCACCAGCGACCCGACCAACGAGTAGCTCGACGTGCATGCGACACCGCTGCCGTAGGTGACGCAATCGTTCTCGCCGGTGAGGATCGCGATGCCCTGCGCGATACCCATGACGACGAAGATCGGAATCGCGTCGATGAACCAAGCGGCCACGCGGGTGAGCCACGGTGTGTAGGACTCTTTGGGCAGCGTCGGGCTCGGCGGAGCGTACCCCGGGGGCTGCTGCGGCGGGGGAAAGCCACCGGGCGGCGGGTAATTACCCTGCGGTGGCGGCGGGTAATTACCCTGCGGTGGCGACGGATAGCCCCACGGCGGTGGCGGATAACCCTGCGGCGGAGGGGGCGGCTGCCCACCCTGCGGTGGCTGCCCACCTTGCGGTGGCTGCCCACCTTGCGGCGGCTGCCCACCTTGCGGTGGCTGCCCACCCTGCGGTGGCTGCCCACCCTGCGGTGGCTGCCCACCCTGCGGCGGCGGGTACCCCCCTGGGGGTGGCGGATTGTCTGTCATCGATTCTCCCTAATCGTTTTACCTACGGCATCGTCTCTACTCACAACGGTAAGCAGACGGTGTTCATGATTTTGTCGGCGATCGTCTGGCGCTTGGCGTCCCACAGCGGAAAAAGGTAGCCGATGTAGCAGATCGCACCGTCGATGATGTGGGCCAGCTGCCGCACGATCGACATCCCGAAGCCAATCGGCTGCCAGGTCTTCTCACTGACGACTTTGAACTTCATGATCGACTTGCCGATGCTGGAACCCGTGGTGCCCTGCCGGTAACCGAAGTTCCAGACGGCATAGGCGAGGATCACAATGATGGCGAAGATGATCGACAGCTGGCCGAACGTGGAGGCACCGGAAGCACAGAACTCACCGAGGCTGTACTCGGAGGTGTCGGTGATGCAGACGGTCTCCTGCGTGCCCACGAGAATGGCCCAGGCGATCCCCTGGATGATGAGAGCGGGAATGAAGTCGAGCACCCAGGCGAGTACCCGGGTGGTCCAGGGCGTGTACGACTCCTTCGGCAAACCCGGGCCCGGCATGCCCATCTGTTGCGCGAAGCCACCTTGCTGTTGCGCGAAACCGCCTTGCTGTGGGGGGAAACCACCCTGCTGCGGCGGGGGTGGGAAGCCTCCACCCGGAGGTGGCGGAGGCGGATAACCGCCGGGGGGCGGCGGAGGCGGGTAATTCCCCGGGGGTGGCGGTTGATCGGTCATGGACGCCTTCCAATGCTGTATTCAACTGCGCACGAGCGTGCTTACCCTACCTGAGAAAAACCTGAAAAAAGCCGTCTCGCGCACGCCGTCGATCTCGATCGACCGAGGTCCGCGTGCGCCAGTTCCGTCAAGAATCTGCTGAAAATTCCGTCCGGAATGTTCACCGGTGGGCCGTACCGTCCGACAAGAACCCCAGCAAATCATGACGGGTGAGTACGCCGACGGGCTTGCCATCATCGACCACCATCACCGCGTCGCCTTCCCGGAGGGACTTGGCGGCGGTGCTCACCAACTCGCCGGCACCGAGCAACGGTAAAGCCGCGCTCATGTGCTGGGCGACGGCGTCGGCAAGCTTCGCGCGCCCCTCGAACACCGCTGACAAGAGCTCGCGTTCTGACACGCTGCCCGCCACCTCGCCCGCCATCACCGGCGGCTCGGCGCCGACGACTGGCATCTGCGAAACGCCGTACTCGCGCAGAATCCCGATGGCGTCGCGCACCGTCTCCGATGGATGCGTGTGGACTAGAGCAGGCAGCGCACCGGATTTGCCACGCAGCACGTCGCCCACTGTCGACTCCTCGACCGAGCCGTCCAATCGAGTGCGCAGGAAGCCGTACGAGGACATCCAATGATCGTTGAACACCTTCGAGAGGTAACCACGGCCGCCGTCAGGCAGCAGGACCACGACGAGAGCGTCCGGGCCCGCGCGCTCAGCAACATTGATGGCCGCGACCGCGGCCATCCCGCACGATCCACCTACAAGCAACGCTTCCTCGCGGGCCAACCGCCTGGTCATCTCAAAGGAATCGGCATCTGAGACCGCGATGATCTCATCGGGGACCGTTGCGTCGTAGGCCGACGGCCAGAAGTCCTCCCCAACCCCTTCGACCAGGTAGGGACGCCCGGTGCCGCCGGAGTACACAGAGCCCTCGGGATCCACCCCGATGATCCGAACCGGGCCTTCGGGACGCTGCCGAGATACCTCTTTGAGATAACGGCCGGTGCCGGTGATGGTGCCGCCGGTGCCCACGCCGGCGACGAAGTGGGTGACTTTGCCGTCGGTATCGGCCCATATCTCGGGGCCAGTCGTCTCGTAGTGGCTGGCCGGGCCCATGGGATTGGAATACTGGTCGGGCTTCCACGCGCCGTCGATCTCGTGCACGAGCCGGTTGGACACGCTGTAGTAGCTGTCGGGATCTTCGGGGGCCACAGCGGTCGGGCACACAACGACATCAGCGCCGTAGGCGCGCAAGACGTTCTGCTTGTCCTCGCTGACTTTGTCGGGGCAAACGAAGATGCACTTGTATCCGCGCTGCTGGGCGACCAGCGCAAGCCCTACGCCGGTATTGCCCGACGTCGGTTCGATGATGGTGCCACCGGGCCGCAGCGCACCGCTGGCCTCGGCTGCATCGATCATCTTGATGGCTATGCGGTCTTTGGCGCTGCCACCGGGGTTGAGGTACTCGATCTTGGCCGCAACGGTGCCCGACCCCGCTGGCACCACTGAGTTCAGCTGTACCAGAGGGGTATTGCCGATGAGCTCACTGACGTGCCGGGCGATCCGCATGCACCCATGGTGTCAGGCCCGGCGCGCGACTACCAGGTGGCCTCTCGGATGTACTCGCCAATCTGCTTCAGGGACCGGTTGGCTTCTGGCACCGCCGGCGCCCCAAGCTGGAAGACATGCATTTGACCAGGCCAGATACGGACCTCTACCGGCACACCCGCGGCTGCCAGCAGGCGCGCCGCCTTCCGTGCATCGCTGAGGAGAACCTCGGACCCCGACACGTGGATCATTGTCCGCGGCAGCCCGGGTTCGATGTGATCCAGCGGCTCGTAGATCTCCTCGGGTCGACCGTCGGTGACGTTGCGCTCTGCAGCTTCACTGATCAACTCGACCAGGGCGTGGAAAGCCCTGTGCGGGAACATCACATCGGTGCGAACATTCGGGTGGTCGCCGCGAGCCTCGTTGTCGAGCTCAAACAGAGGAGACATGGCGGCGATGGCGGCCGGCGATTCGCCCACGTAGCCGTTGATGCCCTCGACCAGGAGGCGCTCGGCGAGCGCCAGCGCCAGGTAACCGCCCGCGGAATCGCCTGCCAGCACTATCTGGTCGGGCTCGTAGCCTGTCTGACGCAACCACTTGTAGGCGTCGAAGCAGTCCTCGAGTGCGGTACCGACGGAGTGCTCGGGAATCATTCGGTAGTTCACGACCAGCACCGGGCTGTCGGCGTACTTGGACAACGCCGTCACCACGCGGCCGTGGGTGTTCACACCGCAGGTCAGAAACGCGCCGCCGTGCAAGTAGAGGACGACGCTGCGCTTACCGTCTGCGGGCAGGACACCGGCGGCGCGCACCAGCTGTGCGGTGCAGTGCGGCAGCGAGATGGTGGCGCGCACGGTACCAGGCGGTGGCCGCAGAATCTTGGCGGCGAAATCGACCAGGCCGAGCGGCCACGGCAGCCTGGGAGCGTAGCTGCCGATGGCCAGGGTCGGCTTGACCGTCAGCAAAGCAGCCAGACCCATGAGCCGGCCGGCAACGCTCGGGCCATCCTCTACGACCTCGACGGGCGCACCGTCGCTGACCGCGAACCTGCGGGACTTATTCCCCCTACCAGGCCTGACACCTAAGTGTGCAGAACCGGTCACTCTGCTTGGAGCCGTCATCGTCACCACTTCCTACAACTCTGTAGTCCGCAATAAGTCGAGTTACTCAGATCTTGTAACTTAGCTTGTCATCTGTAATCAGTATCACAATTGGTAAAACACATTTGGTACCGGAGTTGATACCGCACTGTGATCGCCGACCCCCGCCGCCACGCCGGAAACGATCCAAACCAGCATCTACACTGGTCCGCGTGGGCATCAGTGCACCGCGACGGTCGGCCATCGCTTTGGCGGCCGCGGCCACACTCGCCTCGACGGGCTCCGCCTACGTCGGGGCCCGAAACCTGCTTACCGGGCAGGCCGAGCAGGCGCGCCGGGTCATACCGAAGTCGTGGGACGTCCCCCCGCGCGCCGACGGTGTCTACTCGCCGTGCGGCGGTCCCGTCGAGCGCTGGCACCGCGGGGTGCCATTCGATCTGCATCTGATGATCTTCGGCGATTCCACCGCCACCGGATACGGGTGTGCGAGCGCCGACGAAGTCCCCGGCGTCCTGCTGGCCAAGGAGCTGGCCAAGGAGTCGGGTAAGCGGATTCGGCTGAGCACGAAGGCGATCGTCGGCGCCACCTCAAAGGGTCTGTCCGGTCAGATCGACGCCATGTTCGTCGCCGGCCCCTCGCCGGACGCCGCGGTGATCATGATCGGGGCCAACGACATCACCCAACCCAACGGAATCCGTCCTTCGGCACGCCGGCTGGGCCGGGCAGTGCAACGGCTCAGGGCCAGCGGCGCGGTAGTCGCGGTCGGGACCTGCCCGGATTTCGGCGTCATCACCGCGATTCCGCAGCCCCTGCGGTGGGTGGCCCGAGGCAGGGGACGTCGGCTGGCGCGTGCACAAGCGGCGGAGGTGCGATCTGCCGGAGGCATTCCGGTGCCGTTCTCTGACCTATTGCCACCACATTTCTTTGAAACTCCGGAGCTGCTGTTCTCACCGGACATGTTCCATCCCTCGGCCGCTGGCTATGCGCTTGCCGCCAAGCAGTTACTGCCTGCGTTGCGCCACGAGTTGGGCGAGTTCGTCTCCGGTAGGCCGCCGGAAGAAGCACTGGAACCCAGGATCGCCGATGGTCTTTCGCTGCTGGCGCGGATCAGCGGGCTGAGTCGGCTGTGGCGGCGTTCGACCGGGGTCCCCGCACCTGTGCTGGGTGGGGTCGCCGGGCTTACCCAGCGGAGGGGCCGCGCTCCGGTCGTGGTGGCAGCGGGCTAGGTTCTTACGGCGAGGTTCTTACGTAGTCCGCTCAATTCCCAAGGAGCCGTCATGCCCGAGGCCGTAATCGTCGCCACTGCCCGTTCACCCATCGGCCGAGCCGGCAAGGGTTCGCTGGCCTCGATGCGCCCCGACGATCTCGCGGCGCAGATGGTCACGGCCGCACTTGACAAGGTGCCCGAACTGAATCCCCGCGAGATCGACGACCTCATGATGGGCTGCGGCCAGCCCGCCGGTGAAGCCGGCTACAACATCGCGCGGGCGGTTGCCGTGCAGCTCGGCTACGACTTACTGCCCGGTACCACCGTGAACCGCTATTGTTCCTCGTCGCTGCAGACCACTCGGATGGCATTCCACGCGATCAAGGCCGGCGAGGGTGACGCTTTCGTCTCCGCGGGTGTGGAGACAGTGTCGCGATTCGGCAAGGGCGCCGCCGACGGAGCCCCGGACTCCAAGAACCCGATGTTCGACGATGCGCAGGCACGCTCGGAGCAGGCCGCCGCAGGCGCCGACGAATGGCACGACCCACGCGTCGACGGCAGCCTCCCTGACGTCTACATCGCGATGGGGCAGACCGCCGAGAACGTCGCACTGTTCACCGGCATCAGCCGCGAAGACCAGGATCACTGGGGCGTGCGCTCGCAGAACCGTGCCGAAGAAGCCATCAACAACGGGTTCTTCGCGCGTGAGATCTCCCCGGTCACGTTGCCCGACGGGACGATCGTCTCCACTGATGACGGCCCACGGGCGGGGACTACCTACGAGAAGATCAGCCAGCTCAAGCCGGTATTCCGGCCGAACGGCACGATCACCGCGGGCAACGCGTGTCCGCTGAACGACGGCGCCGCCGCAGTGGTGATCATGAGCGATGCCAGGGCCAAGGCGCTCGGGCTGACACCGCTGGCGCGCATCGTGTCGACAGCGGTCACGGGCCTGTCGCCCGAGATCATGGGCCTGGGTCCGATCGAGGCCGTGAAAAAAGCCCTGGGCAACGCCGGAATGAGCATCGCGGATATTGATCTATACGAGATCAACGAGGCATTCGCGGTGCAGGTGCTCGGCTCGGCGCGCGAGCTGGGACTCGACGAGGACAAGCTCAACGTGTCCGGCGGCGCGATCGCCCTGGGCCACCCGTTCGGAATGACGGGCGCGCGCATCACAGCCACCCTGCTCAACAACCTGACGACGCACGACAAGACGTTCGGCGTCGAGTCGATGTGCGTCGGTGGCGGTCAGGGCATGGCAATGGTCGTGGAGCGGCTCGTCTAGCATCCGCGCGCCGCGCTGGTGTGCATCCAGATCGCGATTTCAGCCGATTCGGCGATCTGAGCGCACACCACAAGCCCAGGCCCTGCCGACGCGGTCGAGAATCTCTGCCGGGCGATGACCCGCGACGACCCTCACCCGTTGCCAGCGTCGCTCAGCGATGAACTCGGCGCGGATGATGTCGTTGCCGAACACCGCACGTCCCCGGTGGTGCTCGCCGTTATATTCGACCGCCACCATCACTTCCTCCCAGCCCATGTCGAGGTAGTAACGGGGACGCCTGTAGTCGTCGAAGACCGGGATCTGAGTGCGCGGCTTCGGATAGCCGGCACGGACCAGCAGCAGCCGCAGCCAGGTCTCGCGTGGCGACTCGGCTCCTCGGTCGTGCAGTTCGAGCGCTGCGCGAAGCCGCGGGATGCCCGGAGATCCTGGGTGTCTGCGCGCGAGATCGAGAACGGCATCGGTGTCGAATCTCGTGGCGTTGCCGAGTGCGTCGAGACGAGCGACACCCCGGTCACCCCGCGTCAGCCGCCCGGCGTCGAAGGCGGTACGGGCGGCAGTAGTCACAGCAAGACCCTGCAACCGCTGGACTTCCCCTCCGGCCAAACGGTCCCTGCGCGTGATGATGCCCGGCGGCGGGCGGGTGTTGGACCAGACCAGTTCCACCGCTTCTTGATCAGGTATCCACTTCGCGCCATGCATCCCGGCCGCGGCGGCCCCGGCGATCACCGCTCTTCGCCCCGACCACAACCACGCTGCTTTCGTGCGCTGCCCCAGCCTCGGCTCCGTGCCCTTTGGCACGTACACATCAGGGAATACGGCGCGGTATTGGGATCGCAGTTGATGCTTCTTCACCAGTCCGTCGGCCACCGCCGCGCTGCCCACGAAGGGGCCCTCTAACGAAGTCACCTCTCGAATGTCGCAGAATTGCGCCAAGAAACCGCGGTCAGACCGGGGCCTGTGGATAAGTCTTGTGGATAAGTCCCGTTCTGGTGTGCACTGAGATCGCGATTTCAGCCGATTCGGCGATCTGGACGCACACTGGGCGAATGCGCAAAAAAGGGGCGCCCACGATGTGGACGCCCCTTTTTGAGGTCAGCGCTAGTCGCTGTTGAAGTAGCTCAGCAGGCGCAAGATCTCGACATACAGCCACACCAGCGTGACCGTCAGGCCGAGGGCAATGCCCCAGGCGGCCTTCTCGGGCGCACCAGCGCGGATCATCTGGTCGGCCGAGTCGAAGTCGATCAGGAACATGAAGGCTGCCAGGCCGATGCACACCAGCGAGAAGACGATCGCCAGCGGGCCACCGCTACGCAGTCCGAAGCCCTCGCCGCCGCCGACTCCGAAGATCGCGAGCACAAAGTTGAGCAGGGCTATGGCCAGTACGCCGAACATCGCGGCGACGAGCATCCGGGTGAACTTCGGTGTGACCCGGATGGCTCCGGTCTTGTAGACGACGAGCATGCCGAAGAACACGCCGATGGTGCCGAAGATCGCCTGCGCGATCATCCCTGGGCCGCCCGTGGACACCACGTTGGCGAACAAGAACGACACTGCGCCTACGAACAGCCCTTCGAGAGCGGCGTAGCTCAACACGATCGCCGGGTTGTCCTGCTTGCGCCCAAACATTGCGACCATCACCAAGGCCAGGCCGCCGAGCGCGCCCACCAGCACGAACGGCATCATCAGGCCGACGTTGGAGGACACGAGGAAGTACGAAACGATGGCGACAACAGTCAGCACGCCCAGCGAAGTGGCGGTCTTGGTGACGACATCGTCGATGGTCAGCGGGCGGGAGACACCCGTCTGCTGCTGATCGGGATACTGCGTGACGTACGGATCGGCGTGTACCGCCTGTGCACCGTAGCCGGCGGCTCCGGTACCGAACTGCGCGTATCCGCCCTGCCCCTTGGGCAGTGATCGAAATACCGGGTTGCTGCTCTCGCGCACCGTCGGTTCCTTCCTGTACTGGGGTGTCAACCTGTTACGAACACACTCTCAACGTATGAGGTCCCAAGCCAGTTCCCGCATACCCCGACAGCCCCGATCCAGGCCCTATCAACGGAACCTTACCCGGGCCCCCGCGCCACGCAACGACGAACTAGATTGCCTTCCGTGCGCGACAACGAGGATGTCCTAGTTTCTGTGGGCGGGCCTGCCGGCAGAGGCGTGGGGCTGCTCACCCTCAACCGCCCCAAAGCGATCAACTCGTTGACCCACCCGATGGTAGGCCGGATCTCTGCGGCGCTGACCGCTTGGGAGACTGACGACGCGGTCCGGGCAGTCGTCATCTCGGGCGCCGGTGACCGCGGCCTATGCGCTGGTGGGGATGTTGTCGCGATCTATCACAGCGCCAAGGCCGGCGGTGCCGAGGCGCGGCAGTTCTGGTCCGACGAGTACCGACTCAATGCCTACATCGGTCGCTATCCCAAGCCCTTCGTGGCGATCATGAACGGCATCACCATGGGCGGCGGTGTCGGTATCAGCGCGCACTGCAGCGTGCGAGTGGTCACCGAGACGACGAAGATGGCGATGCCCGAGGTCGGCATCGGGTTCGTCCCCGACGTCGGCGGAACCCTCATCCTGTCGCGCACGCCCGGCCTGCTCGGCATCCACGCAGCCCTGACGGGTGCACCTTTCACCGGTGCCGACGCGATCGCAATGGGATTCGCCGACCATTTCGTGCCCCAGGATCGCCTCGGCGCGTTCACCGAGGCGATCTTGACCGATGACATCGATACCGCACTCGCGGCGTACGCCGAGGAGCCCCCACCGAGTCCACTGCTCGCCGATCGGGCGTGGATCGACCATTGCTACGCAGGGCAGACCGTCTCCGACATCGTCGCGGCACTACGCGGCCACGACGGCGGCCCCGGCCGGACTGGCGGGACTGGCGGGACTGACGGCAAGACTGCTGAGGAAAACGCCGCCCACAGCAGCGCCGCCCCGGAAAACGCCGCCCACGAAGCAGCCAACCTGATTGCCTCGCGCTCGCCCGTCTCCCTGTCCGTGGCGTTGGAGGCGGTACGCCGGGCAGCGTCGCTGACAACCCTGGAGGACGTGCTTCGACAGGAATTCCGCACATCGTGTGCGGCGCTGCGTTCGCACGACTTGGTCGAGGGCATCCGCGCATTGCTCATCGACAAGGACCGCAACCCGCAGTGGTCGCCGACGTCGCTGCAGTCCGTCACCATCGAGGACGTCGAAGCGTACTTCGTTCCCGCCGATCCCGACCTGACATTCGAACCCTGATTCGGCCAGGACACCCGACCACAAAGGAGTAGCCATGACATCCAACGATTACGAGACGATTCTGGTCACCCGAGAAGGCCGGGTCGCGACCATCACGCTGAACCGGCCGAAGGCGCTCAACGCACTCAACAGCCAGGTGATGGCGGAGGTCACCACTGCCGCAGCCGAACTCGACAGTGACGCCGGAATCGGCGCGATCATCGTCACCGGAAGCGAAAAAGCATTCGCGGCCGGGGCCGACATCAAGGAGATGGCGGATCTGTCGTTCGCTGACGTGTTCGCCGCCGACTTCTTCGCTGCGTGGGGAGACTTCGCCGCAACCCGCACGCCGACCATAGCCGCCGTCGCGGGGTACGCCTTGGGGGGCGGCTGCGAACTGGCGATGATGTGCGACATCCTGATCGCTGCGGACACAGCCAAGTTCGGCCAGCCCGAGATCAAGTTGGGGGTGCTGCCCGGCATGGGCGGTTCGCAGCGACTGACCCGCGCGATCGGCAAGGCCAAGGCGATGGACATGATCCTGACCGGGCGCAACATGGGCGCCGACGAGGCCGAACGCGCCGGCCTGGTCTCACGTGTGGTCCCTGCCGACACCCTGATCAACGAAGCGAACGCGACCGCTGAGACCATCGCGGGCATGTCGCTGTCGGCGTCGCGGATGGCCAAGGAAGCAGTCAACCGCGCGTTCGAATCCACCCTCACCGAGGGTCTGCTCTACGAGCGGCGACTGTTCCACTCGGCCTTCGCCACCGACGACCAGACCGAAGGCATGAACGCGTTCACCCAGAAGCGCGCCGCCAACTTCACCCATCGCTAGAGTTCGATCGTGACTGATACCGGAGCGGGCGACGTAGTGACTGAGGAAGCCCCACCGCAGGACGAGGCACCGCAAGCCCGAGACGAGGCACCACCCGACAGAACTGCGTGGTGGATTCGGCGCTACACCTTCACCGGTACCGCAGTCGGCCTGGTCTTCCTGTATTTCTCCCTGACTCCATCCCTGCTACCTCGAGGCCCGTTGTTCCAGGGCCTGGTCAGCGGCGGCTCAGGCGCAATCGGTTACGGCATAGGCGTTTTCGCGGTCTGGCTGGTGCGCTACATGCGCTCGAAGGACTCCAGCCCGCCCGCGCCGCGCTGGGCTTGGCTCGCGCTCCTGGCTGTCGGTGCGGTGGGCATCACCGGAATGATCTTCTGGTTCCATCGGTGGCAGGACGACGTCCGCGACCTGATGAATGTGCCACGACTGGGCTTCTGGGACTATCCACTGGCCGCTCTACTGTCACTGATCACCCTGTTCGCACTGGTCGAAATCGGGCAGCTGGTGGGCAGGCTCGTGCGCTTTCTCACTGGACAACTCAACCGCGTTGCCCCACAACGTGTTTCGTCTGTGATAGTGGTAGCGCTGTTGATAGCGTTGACCATTGCGCTGCTCAACGGCATCGTGGTGCGATTCGCCATGAGCACCATCAACAAGACCTTCGAAGCCGTCAACGACGAAACCGATCCCGATTTCTCCCCGCCCGACACGACCCTGCGCTCCGGTGGGCCCGGGTCGCTGGTCAGTTGGGAATCGCTGGGCCACCAGGGACGGCTCTTCATCGACGGTGGCCCCACGGTCGAACAACTCACCGAGTTCAACGGAAGCCCGGCGGTCGAACCGATTCGCGCCTACGCAGGCCTGAATTCTGCCGACAGCATCGAGGAGTCAGCCCGGCTGGCCGCACGCGAGCTCCAGCGCACCGGCGGGCTGGACCGCGCCGTGGTGGCAGTGGGCACGACGACCGGTACCGGCTGGATCAACGCCGCTGCGGCCTCGTCCCTGGAGTACATGTACAACGGCGACAGCGCGATCGTGAGCATGCAGTATTCGTTCCTCCCCAGTTGGCTGTCGTTCCTCGTTGACAAACAGAACGCGCTCAAAGCCGGCCAGGCGCTGTTCGAGGCGGTGGACGAGCTGGTCCGCGAGATGCCCGAGGCCCAGCGGCCCAAACTGGTTGTGTTCGGCGAGAGCTTGGGTTCGTTCGGTGGTGAGGCCCCGTTCCTGGCGCTGAACAACCTCATCGCCCGAACGGACGGGGCCCTGTTCAGCGGCCCTACGTTCAACAACGTCATCTGGACCGAACTGACCCGCAATCGCGACCCCGGGTCACCCGAGTGGCTACCGATCTACAACAAGGGTGAGAACGTCCGGTTCGTGGCTGAACCCCGAAACCTCCAGCGACCCGATGCCCAGTGGGGTCAGCCGCGAGTCGTCTACCTGCAGCACGCCTCCGATCCGATCGCCTGGTGGAGTCCTGACTTGCTGTTCGCCGAACCGGACTGGCTGCGCGAACCCCGGGGCTACGACGTGTCACCGAGCACAGAGTGGATTCCGATCGTCACTTTCCTGCAGGTATCCGCCGACATGGCGGTGGCGATCAACGTGCCCGATGGCCACGGCCACGTCTACGTCAAAGCCTTCGCCAACGCGTGGGCGTCGATCCTGTCGCCACCGGGCTGGACGCCCGAGAAGACTGAGAAGTTACGTCCGTTGCTGCGGAGCGACGAACACTCCTAGGCCAGAACCTGTTGGAGAAGGTCCCAGCGGCCCGGGGCCACCGATGGCGCGTCAGGGTTCTTCGACGATGAGCACGGGGGTGTCCTTGCGCAGGGTTTCGCCGCGGAAGAACGCAGGCTGGCGGGCCCGCATGATCAGCATGAATACCAGCCCGATGAGGATCAGCCCCAGGCCGAGGATGAGGACCAGTCCCACGCCGCCGATGCTGGCACCGCTGCCATAGTCGGGCGATGCGCTGTCGCGCAGGGTGATAACGAATACGGCCGCCAGGCCGAGCCCACCGAGCAACGGAAAGAGCAGCTTGAAGATGACGCTGGAGGCGCTGACGAACAACTCGTTGCGGAAGAACCAGATACAGCCGAAAGCAGTGAGACCGTAGTAGAAGCAGATCATGATCCCCAGTGAGTAGATCGTGTCGGTGAGCACTCTCGCACTGACGAACGTGAGAACCGAATAGAACACCGCAGCACCAACGCCGGCGGCGACGACGGCAAAGGACGGTGTCATGAATCGGGGATGGATTGTGGTGAAGCGTTTCGGAAACGCCTTGTAGGTGCCCATCGCGAGCATCGTGCGCGACGTGGGAAGGAACGTGGTGATGAGACTCGCCGCGCTCGATGCGAGCACCGCAAGGAACAGGAAGAGGTGTAGCGGCCCGCCCAGGATCGGCTCGGCCAAGGCACCGAATACGTTGTCTTCGATGTCCTCGTTACCCAGGCCGAGGCCCTCGCTGCCCACCCCGGCGTACATCTGCGTGGCTACGGCCACCAACAAGTAGGTCAGCAGGATCGACACCACGCAAAGAAGCGCAGCACGCCCGGGTGTGCGATCGGAGTCGCGCGACTCTTCGTTCACGGTCAATGCCGTGTCCCAGCCCCAGAACGCGAATATCGAACCAGAAAGGCCGGCGATGAACGCCGAAACCGTGAGCCCGGCCGGGCTGAACCACTCAAAACTGAACGGGATGCCGGTCGCCGATGACCCCGACTTCGCGATCGCGACCACCGCGAACGCGAGCAGGACCGTCATCTGGAAGCCGACCAGAATGAACTGAATGCGTTCGGTGGTGGTGATTCCCCGGTAGGAGATCGCGGTCGCCACCGCCAAGAAGCCCAGACACGTCAGGACATTGATTACCGGGTTCTCCCACATCCCGGCAAGGCTGTCGTTTCCGAACAGATCGCCGATGAACTGATAGAAAAACTGAACCGCGACCCCAGCGAGGTTGGACAAGACGATCACCGTCGCAACCACGGCCGCCCAACCGCCCATCCAGCCGATGTAGGGGCCGAAAGCCTTCGTCGTCCAGGTGAATGATGTTCCGCAATCGGGCGCCACCTTGTTGAGCTCGCGGTATGCGTACGCGGCGAAGAACATTGGCAGGAAGCCGGCGATAATGACCACGACCATCTTCGACCCGGCTTCGGCAACCAGAATCCCGATCGTGGCGGTTAAGGCGTAGGCCGGTGCCACCGACGAGACGCCCAGAACGACACCGCCCAGTAGCCCGACGGCGTTGTGCGAGAGTCCCTTGTCCTGCAGGTCGGGCTCAGCACGATGATGTGGTTCGTGTGCCTCGATTTGCATAAGACCTCACTCCGGCCGACGGTCTCCCAAGACTAGGGTGCCTACTGGCGATTCGCTGTCTGATCGCTCACGACTTGCCCGCGCAATGCCCGCAACCCGCCGCCGATGGCTCGCCCACCACCGCCAAGCCGGGATGGTCACCCGTCAAAGCCGCTTCAGCTGCGAAGACTGGCCCCCGGGGGCCGTAGGCAAGGATCGGTGCATAGATTGGCCACATGCGCTGGTACCCACTCCCCACGCTCACCGTCGCTGCGGCGGGTCTGGTGAGCCTGTCCGGATGCTCGTCAACCGAGGAGCCCTCGTCGACCACTGAGCCGATGCCGACTCCCGCCGCACCTTCCACATCCTCCAGCGGCGGCCCGGTCGCACCGACACCGCTGGCGCCCGGTGAATTCGGCGTGTCCGGCGACGGGGTGACCACGGCCGTCGGCGCGCCGGCAGAGTCCACCGAGGACGACTACTTCCAGGCATGCCGGGCTGCGAGAACATGGATGGAAGAACAGGGCGGCGAACCGGGGGCGCAGTTCGAGCCGTACTTGGAGACGATCCAGCGCACGGACTCGGCGGGCCCCGGCACGTTCGGAATACCTTGGTCGAAACTGCCCGCGGGGCAACAATCGGCGGTCATCGTGGCCGTGGAGGCTGCCGTCGACGGACTGTGCGGATAGCTGCCGAAACCAGTCGCACACCGATCGCGACTGCCCTCGCCGCACGTCAACCTACTGACGCACGTCGAAGTACTCATTGCGTAACGGCATGGCGGATATCGAGCCCCGCAATCGCCACCGCGTTACGCGCACGCGGGGTACCGGTGCAATTCGCCGGCCAGCCCAGCAGCGACGTGCTCGACGTCCGTCCTTGATCCGCCCAATGTGAAGCCGCTTGGCCGCATCTCAAGCATGAGGGACTCGACGGGCGCAGAATGAGATCTATGCGGGTCGCACTGGCACTGGGCAGTGGCGGGGCGCGTGGCTACGCGCACATCGGCGTCATCAACGAGTTGCACGAGCGGGGTCACGAGATCGTCGGTATCGCCGGGTCCTCAATGGGGGCGCTGGTCGGCGGCCTGGAAGCCGCTGGGCGGCTCGACGAATACGCCTTATGGGCAACTTCTTTGACACAGCGCGCAGTGCTGCGGCTACTCGATCCGTCGATCACCTCGGCCGGTGTGCTGCGTGCGGAGAAAATCCTCGAGGCCGTTCGCGAGATTCTCGGCGACGTCACCATCGAGGATTTGCCGGTGCCGTTCACATCGGTGGCCACCGACCTGATCGCCGGCAAGTCGGTGTGGATGCAACGCGGGCCGGTGGACGACGCGATAAGGGCTTCGATCGCCATACCCGGTGTCATCACACCCCACCTGCTCGGCGGCCGGTTGCTCGCCGACGGAGGCATTCTCGATCCGCTCCCCATGGCGCCGATCGCCGCGGCCGACGCGGAGGCCACCATCGCCGTCACCCTGACCGGTGACGATCCACTTACCCAAAGAAGCTGGGCCGAGGCCAGTCTCACCGCTGACTTGCTGAACCGAATGTGGCGCAGCACATCATCTCTTCTCGACACCAAGGCTGCGCGGTCACTACTGGACACCCAACCGGGTCGCGCGGTGCTGAGCCGACTCACCGCCTCCGAAGAGGAGGAGGAGCCTGACAAACAGAGCGGTTCCGACGTCCCCAAGCTGGGTGGTTTCGAGGTGATGTACCGCACAATCGACATCGCGCAGGGCGCGTTGGCGCGCCACACACTAGCCGCCTATCCACCGGACCTCCTCATCGAGGTTCCGCGAACTGTGTGCCGCAGCCTGGATTTCCATCGCGCCAATGAGGTCATCGAGGTCGGGCAGGAATGCGCCAGCGCCGCACTGGATGCGCTCCAAGGCGGTTCAGAGCCCTAGGAACCTGGCCACCCGATGCGCCTCGCGGCGACCCTGGACCCGGCCCGCCTCCGCCGATGGCTCACGGCACGCCGGATCCAGTGAGTTGGGTCCGAAGGCCTCAAGTGACTCGGCGTCGGCGAACACCGCCAGCGTTGCACCGGCAAACTCATCGATCTCTTTGGCCGAAGGTGTCCCCCATGGCGACGGCGAGTCCGCCCCAGCGGGCACGAGCGTTACCGCGACTTCGCAGTCGGACACCGCGGACATGTTCACAGCGCTGCCCACGCCGCCGTCCATGAATAGACGGTCACCGATCCGCACCGGTGGCCAGGCCGCAGGGACCGCGCAACTAGCTGCGACGGCATCGACCAGGTCGACGCGGGACTCCTTGTCGAAAACCACGAGTTCGCCTGTGGCAATGTCGATTGCAGTAACGCGGAGTATCTGCCGGGGCCAGTCGTGGGAAGGTAGCCGGTGGGCGATCACCGATCGGCGTACCGATTCCGAGACGGCCTCGGCACGTCTGGAGACCTCCACGGCCACCGCGCCGATCTGCTGCAACTTCTGCACCTTGGTCGCGCCCGGGGTCAGCATCGCGTTCAGAAACAACTCGGTGATGACTTCGGCGGACACCCCCGGGTGGATTTCATGGGTCTCGCCCGCGGCCACCTGCCGCGCGAACAACTCTTCCAGGGAAGCCCCGCTGCCGATCTGAGCCGCGACGGCCGATCCGGCGGACGTTCCAAGCAGAACATCAGAGCCGAGCAGTGCCTGGCCGGCTACCGGGACCTCATCGGAAATTCCTAGCAGCAGGCCGGTCTCCCATGCGATCCCGGCCAGTCCGCCGCCGGCGAGCACCAGCGCCCTTCGACCGGCCGTCATCGACGGCCGGCCAGGCGCACTCTGGCGTCGTTGGGGATGTTGATGCGATCCCGGGATTGCCACAGCCGTTGGCCGTTTCTCAGATTCAATAGATCCGTCCTGCCGTGGCCGGCGGACATGGGGCGGGCGCGGCATTCTGGGAACCCGCTGCCCATACCGAATCGCGCGATTGCATCGGAACCATCTACGACTTCGCAGATCAGCTGAGGAGTTCGCCGGAGAGTTGTTCGAGGCCCTGGCGGGCAAACCCGCGCCACAGTGCCGCGAACGCCGGCATCGCCAGACCCGCGGCGGCAGACTTCGGATAGATAGTCCAGCGCCAGGTCACATTGGTGCCGCTGCCAGTGGGGGCGAACAGCCACGCCCCCTCGACATGGTCGAGCACCGGCGCCAATGGACCCTTGATCCCCGACAGCGTGTATCCGAAGGCCTTCGGGGCGTCGACGAGAGTCAGTTCTTCACGCATGCTTGTGCCCCCGGCCTGGATCACCGTGCGGGTTTGACCTACGGTCGCCCAATCCCCAGTTTGGTCTCGAACCGCCTTGACGGGGCCGATTGGGCCGTAACGTCGGCTGAAAATGCTGGGCAGCGACACCGCCAACGTGCGCCTGAACGCAGTGTCGACGTCAACCGGTATTGCGCGCGACTGCTCCATCACATGTGCCGTGGCCATGGTGAGCCATCCTAGTCAGTTCACCGACTGAATTGTTCAGCGGAACCGGGGCGCGGCCTTGCCGCTGATCAGCGGCAGGTCCAGGTAGGTCGCGATTCCGGGCGGCGCAGCGCACACTGCGGGCACCGAGTTCACGCAGTGCGCTGCGGTGCCGACGACGCCGTGCTCCGGGCCTTGCTCACCGACCTCAGACTGAAAACCCTTGACCGACACGGTGAAGTCCGGGTTGCCGTGCACCTCGATCTCATAGCGTTGCCCCTCGGGGCCGAACGACCACGCTGGGTCGAGGTCCTCTTCGCCCATCAACCAGTTCACCGTCACTCGCACCACGACTTCGCCGCCGGAGAGCGCCTCCCAGTGAAACTTGCGGCCGGCCACCTGCCCGGGTTCGATCCGGCCCATTGGCGAGTTGATCACCTCGGTGGCTACCGCTACCTCCTGCGAAGTCCGCACCTCGGGATCGGTCGCAAATCCCAACTGGTCCACACACATTCGGACTGCCTGGATGAATCCCGCGTTCAGCATCTTCTGCATCGGCCCGGTCAGGGCCTTGTCTGGGGCTTCGCCGAAACCCATCACGTGCCGAAGAACGTCGGGCGCTTCGTAGGTTCGCAGGTCCGAGTACTCCTCGGCGCGGACGAACGTCACCCCCGTCGACATCGCCGAAAGCATCAACGGGAACTTCTCGCTGATCCCACCCGGCGCGATGCCGGTTCCGTGCAACGTCGCGTTGCCCTCCAGTGCGGCGGCCCGTAGCGGCGCACCGCTGCGCTCACTGGGGTACAGCCAGCCCACCGGGGTCACCACGTTCTTACCTGACCTCAACAGAGCAGCCACGTCATCGGGTTTGGCCATCAACGGGGTGTAGATCACAGCGTCGGCGCTCAGCGCGAGGATCTCCTCAATGCTGTCGGTCGCGGTGACGCCGAGCGGATCAGTGCCGACGATTTGGCCGACGTCCCGGCCCGCCTTGGCCGGCGAGTGCACCCAACAGCCGACCAGTTCGAGTTCGGGATGTTCCAGCACAGCCTTCACAGCGGCCACGCCTACCCCACCGGTCGCCCACTGCACGACACGCAGCGCCACGAACCCTCCTTCGACATGGGAAACTAGAACACGTTCTATCCAGATTTACACCAGATCCGCGGTGGAACGGGCGCGAACCCGTCAAACCGACGCCATCGCGCCATTGGCCGGGTGTGCTCACACAACCGGCATTAGGGTGTGTTCGCCGGTAGATGCACACCTGAGGAGTGACGATGAGCGATCCTGAACGGGACTCTGATCCGGTCCCGCCGCCACCGCCACCGCCAACCGGTGGCCCACCACCACCCGGCCCACCACCACCACCCGGCCCACCACCACCCGGCCCACCACCACCGCCCGGCCCACCACCACCGCCCGGCTGGACGCCGCCGCCCGGTAGCCCACCGCCGCCACCCAGTGGCAGCCCGCCACCACCACCCGGCAGCCCGCCGCCACCACCACCCGGCTGGGCACCGCCACCCGGGCCGCCCGGCGGCGGCGGCGTGAAAACCCCGTTGATCCTGCTCATCTCAGCTGCGGCGGTGTTCGCCGTCGTCGTGGGCGCCCTCGGCATCTGGTGGCTGGTCAAGCCCGACGACTCGGCCCCCGGACCGGTGGCCACTCGCACCAGCACCCCTTCGGAGACCACCCGATCGCGTGAGCCCACCCGGCGCCCCAGGACCACCGCGCCCGCTCCGCGGCGGACCCAGTCCCTCGACGCCGAGCTGATGGCATTGTTGTCCGAAGGCCACGACAGCTCGAACTGCGAGCCGGTCAGTGCGCCGGCCGGCAATGCTGTCGCAACGGTGGATTGCGGACCAGCGACCACTCCCGGGGGGCCGCTGAGCACTCGGTATTCGCTGTTTGCCGACCAGGCCGCGCTCGAAGCCGGCTTCGAAGGGGCGGTCGAGGTGAACTCCGAACTACTCGAGTGCCCGGGTAGCGGCATCGATTCCCCGACCACCTGGCACTACACCGAAACCCCCGATGAGATCGCAGGTCTGATTGCCTGTGGCACCTACAACGACAGGCCTGATTTGGTCTGGACCAACAACTCCGGACTGCTGTTGGCCGACGCGCAGGGACCCGACCTCGATGAGCTGCACGACTGGTGGCTGAAATACGGCTGACGGCCAGCCGCGGTCAGCGCCGCAGCAGCAGCCCGAACCTGCTCTGGCCGGTGGACCCCGAGCCGACTACGCGGTGACCGATTCCAAAGCCGGGGACTGGTTCAGCGCGATCGGATCGATGGCGAGGAATTGCGAATACAGCATCTCCATCGTTGCGGCGACGGAGAACACATGTACGGTGCCGGAATAGTCAGCGACGTACAGCCGCGATCCGTCCGAACCCAGCGCCACGCAGGACGGGCGCGCGTCGACCGATAGCGAGTCGACAATCTCCAGGCCCACTGTGCACAACACCACGACACGGTCGTAATCGACGACGTATGCGCGGGCATGATCAGGGCTCATCACCAATTGCGTAGGGGCACCGCCGATATTCACCGTGTCGGTTACCCGGTTGGCCGAAAGATCGACGACATGGACTGCGCCACCGACCGCCCGGTCTGAGGTCAGCACGTAGACCATTCCGCCGGCGTAGGCGATGTCACGGATGGGCGAACCAACCATGACAACGCGCTGCACGCGCGACGTTTCGCAGTCGACTACGACCAACCGGCCGCCGGTTTCGTCGGTGACGGCCGCGTACAAACGCTTGCCGTTCGGATCAACACACAAGGCGTCGATGCCGGCAGCGGGGCCGGCCCCGATCTCGATAGTTCCGGCTCGCCGGGCAACGGTGTCGATCACCGTGACATCGACGCGATCGTAGGCAGTTCGCCCAGCGTAGACGCGCTTGCCATCGGGACTCGCAGCCAGAGCTGTGACGCCGAAGGCCAGTGGGAAGTTCGCTACGACGGTTCTGCTTTCCAGGTCGATGGCCGACACGGCGTCCTGGCCTGCAGAACCAGTGGCGACGTACGCGTGGTCGCCGGCGGCTACGACCGCGACGGGCTCGCCGGCCACCGCGACGTTGTCGCCCCGCAACTGAGCGGCTGGATCGGCGATAACCGCCGCACTCTGGTCTACGACGTTGGCCACCACAAGGGTTTCGACGTCCGCACCGCCCACCGCGATGTCACCGATCGGGCCGCGGCCCACCGGGATACAGCACTCGAGAATGGCATCTCCATCCACGGCCTCCACCGGGGCAGCCCCGGCCGCACTCGAAGCGGAACTGTCGTCGAGCATGACGTGCCCTGTGGGCACCAAGGAGTTGGTCATCTGTCGTAATACCTCCGCCCGCCATCAACTGCGCCGGCACTAGATTCACTGTCTCAAACACCCATTCGGGCGCGAGCTTTGAACTGAGTGTATCGACGAAAATCCGTGGCCAGTGGGCACAAATCCGACGAATCACCCAACGGCGACAGGGCCTCTCAGACAGCACTTAGGGAATTCTTGGTTATCAGGTTGTCACCTTTCCTCGGCAACCAGGAATTGGCCTCTGGACAGGCGAGAAGCCATCGACCGCAACCGAATAAACGGCGTGTGACCAAGACCTCTAGCTAACCCCTTTCTCAGTATTCCCGGCCAAAGTGAAAGGCAAGTCACATCGCGACACGACCGTGGACCGCGATCAGCAACTACCGCCCGGCACCCGTGACCGTCGACAGCCGCCTCCCAGAAGGTCTCGGGGAATCTGGCGGACTCGGCGCGCCAATCACTTCTCGCGCGCCACCCGACGACTACCATCCGCACAGGGAGGCCAACATGTACAGCCGTTACGTGCGTTCGAGGATCGTCGCCGCAGTCGCATCAGCGGCCATGGCGACGATGTTCCTTGGATCGCCCATTGCCCACGCCACCGAAGCCGACGACCAATTCCATTCTGTCCTAACAACTCTTGGACTTGATTTCGACACCCCAGAGGAAGCGACGGCGGCCGGCAACAACATCTGCGACATAGTCGCCGAGGGCAGCGCGAACAGCATCAGCCCGGCCGAAATCCGCAGCAGCATCATCGAGTCGCTGCGCGGCGACGGCTTGGCCGGCTCCACTGCAGCGCAACTGATGCAGGGAGCGGTCAACGCATACTGCCCCCAGTACAACGCCGTGGCCGGCGACTGACCTCGCTGGTCCGACACTTCAGCCGGCTCACCCCGTTGGCGGGGCGCGCGGTATCGCTCGCCTTCAGCGGGATTCGGCTTCAGCAGGATTCGGCTTCAGCAGGATTCGGCTTCAGCAGGATTCGGCCATGGCGGGATTCGAACTCCCGAGATCGCCGCGCATTCTCAGACGGCGGATTCGTTTGTAGCTCACCGACGCCCGCGGCTGCGGAACTCCGGGCCATCGGCCGCAGCGCCGCGGATTCGCACAGTCGCTGGACTTTCTTGCGCGCGCCTCCCGCGGAAGTCTCGACCTTGACTTTAGCCTTAGTGACCGTGACCACACTGCTCGAGCCCTCGTTGGCCGAACTGGACTTCGAGCCCGAAATCCCCTGCGCCTGTCGCAAGCTCTGCAATCCCCTTGCCCACCCGGCACAGTGGTGGGTCACCCTGTCGTGTGGCTGCCCGTACCCGATGTGCAAGCGGGCACTGGCCATCGCCAATGTCCGACTAAAGGTTCGGCCGTTGACTTGTCGGCAATGTGAGACGGTCCAGATCGCGATTCGCCGCGTGGTTCGCATCTGACAGGAATCAGCGAACCGCTGAAAGAATCGGGTTATTCGTTCGCTCGGTGCGGAAGTAATGCGAATGCGCCCAATGTAAGAATTTGGACAAGTAACAGCGTGCCTGCTTCACCAGGCGTAGCGTGTCGCCAGCACCGGCCGGAAGGGGAGAGATCGCATGCGCCACAAATTCATTCTTTCCGCGTTTGTTGCCGCTGCTGCCCTCACCACCGTAACGGCCGCCCCAGCCTTCGCCGACGAGACCGACGACAATTTCATCGGGGTGATCGGCGGCGAGGGTATCCCGTTCTCCGCACCCGACGAAGCCATCGCGCTGGCAAAGGCGGTGTGCGAGTACGTGGCAGCGGGCCAACCTGCAGAACAGGTGGCAGTAGAGGTCAGCGGACCTTGGAATTGGTCGGTCGAACAAAGCGGATTGTTCGTCGAAACCGCCACCGAGTCGTACTGCCCCTCGTAAGCCAGGTCGGCGGGCGTGAGCCCGGCGGACGCACGAAGCCGACCGTTTACGGGCCGCACCACAGCGTGATGCGCGTGCAGTTCCACCGATCGGGACGCGCCGACGATGTCACGTCGGCGAAGCATCCGTGCGTCGACCGCCGCGAGCGTCCACGAACGCCGATACCGCGGCGTCGAACTTTGCGGGGTGCTCCAGGAACGGGAAATGGGTACCGCCCCCATGCCCCCCTGCGACCAGAGCGAAACTGGAGTTGGGAAGCACCCGGTCCATCCATCGTTGCGAAACGATCGGAACGTTCACCGAGTCCCCGGCGATCACCAGCGTCGGCAGGCGAATACTCGGGATAAACGTGCGCCAATCGTGGGTTGCGACACTGAAGAGTAGGTCGGCGGCATGGTGTCGATCAAAGGTGAGGTTCTGCTCAGTGAGCCAGCTGAGCTGGTGAGCATCGATGTCCTGGGACACCACGTCGGTCAGAAACTCGGAGCGCGGATCGGGGCCATCGCCGCGCAACCGATCAGTGATAGCGAAGAGGCCGGGGAAGTCCATCGTGGCACCCGCCTCCAGCGCAACCTCCTCTGTCCAAGTGGGATTTCTTAGCGCACAGGGCATTTGGTCAACCAGAATCAGCGAGGCGAGCCGCTCGTCGCCGAACAACTCAAGATAGGACCAGATGACCGCGCACCCCATGGAGTGACCGAGCAGATGAACATCGCCAAGATCGTGAGCGATCAGGACCTCGCGCAGATCAGCCGCCAATCGGTGTAGGTGATAGCCGACGTCAGGAATCGATGAATCGCCGTGCCCCCGGTGATCGACGGCGATTACCCGCCATCTCCGGGACAGCGTGGTCAACTGGCCGTCGAACGCCTGCGCGGTCTGCGACCAACCCGGCAGCATGACCAGGGCCGGGCCGTGGCCGGCCTCGCGGTGCGTGATGATGGTGCCGTCGATGCAGACGGTCTGTCGGGTTTGAACAGCGGTCATCCGATCGCCTCCAAGCAGAACAGTAGGAGGAAGCCGACGAAGAACATGGCTGCCGTCCACGGCCGCTCCGGTGTCTCGTGAGCCTCCACCAGCAGTTCCTCGACGACCAACCACAGCAGCGCCGCCGCCGCGAAGGCGAGCACCAGGCTCAGCACCGCGTCCCCGGCGTCGCGGAGTACTGCTGCCCCCAGGATCGCTCCCACCGCGACGACGAGGCTCAATCCGGCGGTGATGGCCGCGGCCACGAATCTGGAAGCTCCGGACTCGAGGAGTCGCAGGGCTACCGACAAGCTGAGGAACAACACCTCCACGGTCAGTGCGATGGCGATGATGGTCGCTGTCTCGGCCGACACTGCCGCCCCGGTACCGACCAACAGGCCGTCGATGAATAGATCGACGCCGACGACAATGAGAAAGCCCACCGGCAGGACGCCGGCCCCGGGGCTGCCCTCCTCGCCTGCGAGATGCCGCATTCCGACGAGGACCGCGACACCGCCGGCGAATCCCACCACGATGAGCCAGAGGGGACCGCGCTCGCTCAGTTGCGGAAGCACCTCGCCGGCGACGGCAGCCAACACGACACCCGCCGCGAAGTGCTGCACTCCGCTGACTACTGCCGGCGTTGGCGGTCGCAGTACGGCGACTACAGCGCCGACGATTCCGGCCAGAACCGGGAACACGACCAGCCAGGCTGCAGTCATCACTACATCGATGCGGATCACCCCGTGTCATGTCGGAAACCGTGCGCCGCCAACTACGCCGCCTTTATGCCGCCATATATCCAGCACGCGCCATCTACCCACCACATTGTCGGTCGCGTCGCATCGATTGTGGGAGAAACGGCGCGATGTAGGGCGGCGCTGCCGGGATAGGGCCGCTAATCAGGACCGGAAACACCGAAGGACCGCGGCTGGAGGTGCGAAAATCGAGGAGCGGCGAACGGGTGACACTGCGGCGGATTCGCGCCGCTGCACTCGGCGACCACTGACAACGAGAGGACGGCCTGCGATGTCCGACGACAAGGCAATGGACCACGGACCGGTGGGTCTGCTGAGGGTCGCGGTGGCCGCGGTCGGCGTGATCTTCGTGGTCGGCATCTACCCGCTCACCCAGGTGTGGCCATCCGGCTGGTCATGGGGACACGGCGCGTCGCACTATCTGGCAATGATCATCGGTGTGTACGCCACCCTCGGCGTTTTCCTTTTGCTGGCCGCCCGTGATCCGCTCGCCAACCGCAGCCTGATCTGGTTCACCGTGGTGTCCAGCGTCGTGCACGCCGTGATCATGGCCGTCCAGGCTCTCTCGGATGCGAACGAGCGCGGCCATCTGTTGGGTGATGTGCCGGCACTGCTGATCGTCGCCGCGGTTCTCGCAGTCCTGCTGAAACGAGCAGAGACACCGCGAACAGCTGGCGCCGACTCTCGTTGACCGAAGCGGCGGGTCGTAGCGTGGCCACGACCCGGCTACGCTCCTTCGAGGCATCGCGCATCTGCCGTGAGGCGGAACGCGGCAATCAGTGGCGGCGAAGGAGGCGGGTGCGGGTGCATCGCGGCAGTAGTGGCGGCAGGATCCAGGACCGACCGACTCCCCCAGCAGGATGACGCCATCGGCACCCGGTAGCGCACAGCCGGACGACTCGATGCGGGGATCACTACTGATTTGCACTACGGCGATCCTCGCCGGGGTGGTCATCGGGTTCATCGGCGGTGGCTTCCGGTGGTGCCTGGACAAAGCTGATCACCTGCGCATGGATCTGGTCGACTGGGCACACCAGCTGCCAGGGCCGGGCTGGCTGGTACCAATGGCCGCCGCGGCGACCGGGGCCACCCTCGCCGCTTTGATCGTGAAATGGATACCGATCGCCGCGGGCAGCGGGATCCAACACGTCGAAGCCGTCTATCGCGGCGAGGCGAAGCCGCCGTCGCTTCGGCTGCTGCCGGCCAAATTCATCGGCGGTGTGCTGGCCATCGGGTCGGGGCTGGTGTTGGGCCGCGAGGGACCAACCGTGCACATGGGAGCCGCGGTCGGCGCCGAGGCTGCACGGCGGGTGAAGCTACCCGACTCCGAAGTCCGGATGATGCAGACAGCGCTGGGCGGGGCGGGGTTGGCGGTCGCCTTCAATGCGCCGGTCGGGGGCACCCTGTTCACGCTGGAGGAGGTGACGAGGTCTTTCCGCGTCAAGACGGTGTTGGCGACCATCTTTGCAGCCGTCACCGCGGTGGCCTGCTCGCGATTCATCCTGGGGAATCGGCCCGACTTCTTGGTGGAACCCATTCATGCCCCGGCGCTGTCCTGGCTGCCACTGTTCGTGATATTCGGTCTGCTCACCGGATGTCTGGGGGCCGTCTACAACTGGCTGGTGTTGTGGTTCATCGACCACGTCGGCGGGTTGCGCCGCATTCCGAAGGTCGCCAAGGCGACCATCATCGGCGCCATCATCGGGCTGGCGATGTTCATCTACCCGCTCGCGGTCGGCGGCGGCGACACCTTCACACAATTGATCCTCGGGGGACACCGCATCGTTCTGCCGGTCATCATCGGCTACCTGCTGGTGCGATTCATCGCCGGCCCGTTGTCGTATTCCGCGGGGGTGCCCGGCGGGTTATTCGCACCGCTGCTTGCGGTCGGTGCGCTGTGGGGGTTGCTGTTCGTCGGAGTGTTCACCATCTTCTGGCCGGGAGACGAGGCAGCACTGGCGATTCCGATCGCACTCGTGGGAATGGCGGCCTTCTTCGGAGCCACCGTCCGGGCCCCGGTCACCGGGATCGTCCTCGTCGTCGAGATGACGGCGACGACGTCGGTGGTGGTCCCGATGATGGCTGCCACCGCCGCAGCCGTGCTGGCCGCCTACGTTGTCAGATCACCACCGATCTACGACAGCCTCCGCAAGCGAATGCCCGCTGAAGAACCCCCGGCAGGTTCGGCATGAATTCGAGCCGGCCGAAGACCCATCGAGCCGGCTGACTACCCGACTCGGCGCTCGCTCGGTCTCCTAGGCTTGGGGCGATGGCACCGGGAAGCAGATGGCGGGAGCAGTGGTCGCGGCTGTCGGAGCCCGCGGCAGCTGCCCGCGAAAGCTTGCACCGGCGCGGCTCCGAAGAGTTTGCCCGCCTGCCGCGACCGGTCCAGCAGGCGGGCCGGCTGATCGAACGTACCGGCCGCGGAACAGTCGATGATCGGGTTCCGGGGCTGGCGGCCGAAGCCGCCCTGTTCACCTTGATCTCGCTACCGGCGCTCCTTTTGGCCGTCATCGGATCGCTCGGTTTCGTCGCGGCCGCCCTGGGCCCGCAAGGCAACCAAGAGTTACGCGAACTGGTGCTCGGGGTCCCCGAGTCCTTCCTGTCCGACCAGACCTTCGCCTCCTACGAGAGGACGGTGAATACGATGCTCGAGCAGACGCGCGGCAGCGTGGTCACCATCGGCATCTTGCTCAGCGTTTGGACTGGGTCCAGAGCGGTGAACCGCTACCTGGAGACGATCACGATCGCCTACAACGTCGACCAGCGGCCCAGCTGGCGGCGTCGCCTGCTGGCTCTGGGACTGACCATCGGGGCACTCATCGGCGCGATAGCGGTCCTGCCACCGATGGTCTTCGGCCCCCGAATCGTGGAGTGGCTGGCCCCGGACCCGATCGCCGATACGACGCTGCGGATGCTCGATCTGCTGTTCTGGCCCAGCTTGGTCCTTCTCGTCTTCGCCGGCCTGGTCACGCTCTACCACGTTGGCGTGCCGTGGCGGACTCCCTGGCGCCGTGACGTACCGGGGGCGCTGCTGGCGATGGTGTTGTGGGTACTGGCCTCGGCCGGACTGCGGGTCTACCTGGCGTTCAGCGTCACCGATGACGCGGTCTACAGCCAGCTCGCGGTACCGATCGCGGTTGTTCTGTGGCTCTACATCACCGCGTTCGCGGTGCTGCTGGGCGCCGAGTTCAACGCCGAGATCGAGCGGATGTGGCCCCACCAGGACCATCCTTGGCGGCTGCGCCGAAACCGGCGCAAGCGCGACAGCGGACGCCGCGATGACCACCGGCAGGACTGACCGGTGCCCGACTACTTGTAGGCGACGGCAGCGCTGGACGGCCCGTCGAGCGCAATGGTGTCGAACGACCGGAAACCGGCCGCGGAGCACCACTCGCGAAAGTTGGCAGCGGTGTAGTCGAACGCATCACCGAACTCGATCAACATGTTCAGCGACATCGTCAGCCCGAAGGTGTTGTTGCGGCGGGCGTCATCGATCAGAGATTCGATGACGATGAAAGCCCCACCGTCGGGCAGCGCGTCATAGGCTTTCGCGATCAACGCGCGTTTCTGGTCGAGGTCCCAGTCATGCAGGATCATGCCCATCGTGATGACGTCGGCCCCTGGCAGCGGGTCGGTCAGGAAGCTGCCCGCCACCGCCTCTACCCGGTCGGCCAAACCGGCCTCGACGAGTTTGCGGCCGGCGATCTCGGTCACCACGGGCAGGTCGAAACTCACGCAACGCAGGTGCGGGTGTGCGGCGGCCACGATGCGCGTCAGGAGCGCGTCTGCCCCGCCGACGTCACACAGCCGGGCGTAGCGATCAAATGGGAACCTTTTGGCCAGCAGCTCGAAGTTGCGCCTGGAGGAGGCGTGCATCGCTGCCATGAACACCTCGAGCCGCTTCGGATCGGCGTAGAGCGTCTCAAAAAACGGCCGCCCGGAATGCTTGGTCTCGCTTTGTGCCTTGCCCGTCTTCAGCGCCTCGGTGAGGTCCGCCCAGTACCGGTAATTGCGGTCGTCCCAGATCTTGAGCAGGCCGCCTTGATACTCAGGGCTGTTCTCGTCCAGAAAGTGCGCCGTTTCAGCGGTGTTGCGATACCGGGCCTGCGGTCCTTCTCCGTCGCGACCCAGCAGCTCCACCGACACCAGGGTGTCGAGGAGATCCGTTGCCGGCCTCGGCACCAGGCCCAGCCGCTCGGAGATCTCGGCCGCGGTCATCTCCTGCTTCCCCAGCACGGTGAACAACCCGAGCCCCACTGCGGACAACAGGACTTTCGCCTCGCAATAGCCGCCACCGATCGCCATGATTCGGTCGGGCCGCAACTCGTCCATCGTCATCCCCCGATCGGTGCGCCATGAGAGGCTGGCTCCACCAGCGTATCCACAGGGGCACCCAACAGTCTTCAATAATGCGAACAGTCAATACGCAGTGTCGAATTCAGCTCATCTGCGGAGCGTCACCAGAGGTCAACCCTTCCCAGGTCTGGAGCCTGTCGGCAGCCGTGTGTCGAAGGCACCTGCGTGAGAAACGATCTCGGTAAGTTGGTCGGTATGAAACTAGCTCCCGGTGCGGCCGCCGTCGCGATGCTGATGGGGTGCTCGACCACACTGGCCGATGCTGGGTCCACCCTCGAAAACACGAGTTGGCAGCTGACCGAAATCCAGTCGATGGACGACACGCAAGGCACCACGCCGGTGCCCGATGCGCAGCGATACACCGTCACATTCGACGGTGGCGCCGAGGGGGAAACTCGGGCGTCCTTCCAGATCGACTGCAACCGAGGATCTGGGTCGTGGCTGGCGACACCCAGCCAGTCCGGCGGATCCGGCCAGCTGACCTTCGGCCCCATCGCCATCACCCAGATGGCCTGCCCCCCAGGATCACTGGACCAACGCGTGTCCACCGCACTGGCCGGAGTGCGCACCTACCTGATCGAGGACGGTCGATTGCACCTCTCGCTGCTGGCCGATTCTGGCATCTTGACCTGGCAACCCATCGGGTAGGACGCCGACCACCCTGGAGCCAACCTCGCTCAGGCCGACTCCGGCCCGGCTACCGGCCGCCGGGGCAACAGCTTGCGGACTGCGGAACGGCCACTGCCGCCAACTCGATATCGGACAGGCTGAATGGCGTTCCGGTGGGCGCAACCCAGCGCCACCGTCGCCGCCTACCGCCGCTACGGTGGGGGCGGAATCGAAGCCAGCCCGGGCGCGGCGTCCGGCCAGATCAGCAACACCGCGCACGGGGCGTGGTCGACGACGAACCGAGTGTGGTGACCCAGACTGTGCGGCCCCAGCCGGGACCGGTCGCCGTCCCGCGCACACACCAGCAGGTCGGCACCCGCGCAGGCCGCGACGACTTCGCGCTCGATCCTTCCGGCCCGGACCACGAGCTCGGCGGGTGCTCCCAGCCGCCGTCGGGCCGCCTCCAATAGCTCCGCAGCGGCTGCGCGTCCGGCGTCGGTGACTGCGGTGCCCGGGTCACGCTCGCGCATTCCCCGCCCGAGTAGCCCGCCGAACGCGCCGTGCACCGCTTCGCCGACCTGGCTGTCGAGCGCGTAGAGCAAGACGACTTCCGGTGACGAGTTCGCCGCTTCCAGTACCGTCGCGACGCTGTCCACGACGGCGTGCCAGGTTCCTTCGGATAGCCAGGCCACCACCCGCGCGGTCATTGCATTCCACCTCCCAGTGTCAGTCCGAACCAGAGCGCGGCAACACCCGCCAGCAGGCCGATCGGGACAGTCAGCGCCCCCAGGCGCAGGAACTCGGTGAGGGTGGGTGCCGCCTCGCGCCTGGCCAACACCCGCCGCCACAGCAAGGTGGCCAGTGAACCGACGTAGGTGAGATTGGGGCCCACGTTGACCCCGATGAGCATGGCGAGCACCAGTCCCGGGTGCGGGTCGAGGCCGAGCACGCCGAGCATCACCAATGTGGCGGGCAGGTTGTTGACGACGTTGGCCAGCACCGCCGCTATCAGCGCTACGCCGAGCAGCCCTGCGAAGGTGGGTTCGGTCGGTAGCATCGCGCCCAATGCGCGGCCCATGCCGTGGCCGGTCACCCCTGCCACCACGATGCCCAATGCGAACACGAAGAGACAGAACAACGGCGAAGCTTCGCGGACCAGCCCAGAAACGCTGATCTCCCCGCGGATCAGGGAGCGCACGGCCAGCACGGCCGCCCCGGCGACGGCCACCCACACCGGTTCGACGCCGACAAGGCCGGAAGCTCCGAAACCGAGCAAGGTGATGCCCAGGACCGCGAAGACGAAGACGGGCGGAGCTGGTATCCGGGCCATCTCCTTGTCGGGGGCCATCTCCTTGTCCCAGTCCGCTTCGTCCCGGTGCGCTTCGTCCCGGTGCGACTCGGTGCCTGCGGGAGCCGGCGCCGGTCGCAGGTCGTCTCGAAAGAACCACCGGAACGCGACGTACTCGACCGCGATCACGGCCAGCCACGGCAACCCCATCAAGGCCGCAAATTGAAGAAACGAGAGCCCGGTGGCCGAAAACGCCAGCAAGTTCGTCAGATTCGAGACCGGCAGCAGTGTTGATGCGGAATTTGCCAGGTGGGTGCACGCATACACGTGCGGTTTGGCCCGCAACCCGAGGCTGACCGCCGTGCGAAAAACCACCGGTGTGAGCAGCACGACGGTCGCATCGAGACTGAGCACGGCGGTGATGACGGCCGCAGCGGCGAACACCAATCCGAGTAGGCGAACCGGCTGCCCGGCCGAGAGCTTCCCCAGGAATCCACCCAGCCAGGTGAACATTCCCGCCGCATCAGCGAGATACGCCAAAACCAGGATGGCGGCCAGAAAGCCCACGGTGGGCCCGAGTGTCTGGAGTTGGCGCAATGCCTCCGCGGGGGACACGATGCCCAGCACGACGATGACCGCCGCCGCCGGCACAGCCAGCGCCGCCTCTGGCAGCCCGCGGGGCTGCAACATCGCGAACAGTAGTACGCCGGCAACCAAAGCCAGGGCCAGCGCCTCCGCGGCCACACCGCTCACCACCGGCGACTCACATCAGAGATACTCGCACGCTCGCCAGACGGCTCTAGCCTGGGTGGCCAACACGGGAACGGTGCCTGATGTCCTCACCGCTGTTGGGAAAGTCGGCATCGGCGGGGAATCACGACCTGCCGGTCCAGGCCCATCTCGGCCACCTCCTACCCGGACACGCTGCTACGAATTCGGCAGGCAGGCAACCGATCCGAGAGTTATTCCGCGGCGATCCATTCCCGCGCCTGCGAGGCGTCGGCGATCGGGAACACGCGTAGCTCCCCGGGCATCAGGAACCCGAACATTTTCACCGAATGCTTGATCCATTCGATGTCGGTGACGACCGCGAATCGCTCCCACCTCAGAAAGTGGCTGAGGCCGACCTTGGTGTCCTCCCAGGCCGCACCCGGATCGAACCCATCGAAGTCAGGGGCTACCTCGTAGTAGAGGCGGAGCTTCTCGTGCCGGCTCAACCGGTCCTCTACATCCGGCATGAGCACCGTGTCGTAATCCGCCTTCGTTACGTGCCCGTGGCATGCGTAGGCCGCGACGTTCTCAGGAAAACCCTTCAACATCTCGATCATGACGTCCCTTTCTTCGAGTCGTAGATCAGCCGGACTGGTGCCGCGTCGGCCGCGACATCAAGACCGCACCCTGTCGCTACTCACCTCCAGACCACTCGCTCGAGCAGGGTTGCGCAAGTGACCTCCGGCATGAGTGGACGGGACCGAAGTCACTTGCGGGCGTTTCGCAATGATGCGGTTGCCGAGATCGGCGACCGCAGCCTCCCGTCACCCGCACGAGAAACACAGGTACCCGACAACTCCAAGTGCCGGTGCGCTTTCGGATCATCCCGGCTGGCGCCGACATTCAAATACCGCGAACGGTGTTTCCGCCTGCATGCTTGGACTGATACATGGCTGCGTCGGCTCGGGCAGTCACATCGACGACTGTTTCGCCTGGGACTGCGAGGGTGGCTCCGATACTCAGCGTCGCGTGGAAAGTACTGCCGGCGATTTCGATGGGTGCAGCGGTGCGGGCCTGAATTTTCTCCGCGATCTGAATGGCCTCCTCCAAACTGTGCAAGCCGGGCAGCAGGACCAGCATCTCGTCCCCGCCGGTACGCCCGACGGTGTCGCCGTGCCGGACGCACTCGGAGATGCGTTCTGCCACAGTCCAAAGAACCGTATCCCCCACGCCGTGTCCAAGGGTGTCGTTGATGGTCTTGAAACGATCCACGTCGCAAAACAGCACCCCCAACTCTGTCCCGGGAGTCCGGTTACCGGTGAGGATTGATTCAAGGCGGGCCAGCGCTTCTGCCCGGTTCACCAGGCCGGTCAAGGTGTCGAACCGGGCCATTCGGTCGAGTTTTCGCTCTGCCTCGACCTGGTCGTCAATGATGCGCACCGCCGCAATGATTCCGTCTGTGGTGCCCGCCGCGTCGACGTAGGGCTTACCGCGGACATCGACCCAATGATATTTCCCCTCAGGGGTGGTAACCCGGCACCGCAAATAAGCTACTTCGCCGTCAGCGACCTCGGCCATCGCAGCGGCCATCGCGCCGAGGTCATCGGGATACACGAATTCGGTGAGATCTGAGCTGAGCCACTGCTCGGGCGTCCACCCGAACGCAGCTTCCACCGAGGGCGAAACCCACACGACTTGGACGCCACGGTGGTGAATGACGACGTCGACCGCGTTATCGGCCAGCAGGCGGAACCGCGCCTCCGCCTCAGCACGCTCGGCCTCTGCCTGCGCGCGTTCTCTGCTGATCTGCTCCTTCTCGATCAGCAGTCGCTGCTCGCGTTGGCTCAGGTAGAACGTGGCCGCACCGACGACGATGGTGCTCACCGATATCGACAGGACCCATGCGGCATCGTCGAGTAGGCCCAGGCCGAGGAACACCGGTCGCGACAGCCCGATGAGAAGCGGAAGACCCGTGAGGATTCCGACCAGCCGGAACAGGGTCCAGCGATCAGGTCGGGCCAACAGCCAAGCCAGCGGATTGCGGTCCGCGCGAACTGCAAACGTGGCCGTGACCAGCAACACTATCGCGATGGCGGTGGAGATTCCCATGCCGGTTGACTGGTTGACACCGGTGAGGGAAAGAGCCTGATATGCATGCCCGGAAAAGATGACGAACGGCAGTGCCGTTGCCGCCAGCAGGCTGACCACCCATGCCGGGGCGGACCACCGGCGATCGATGCGGGTCAGTCCGACTGCCACTGACAGCAGCAGCACCGACAACGCGGTCTGCGGGCTGGGACGGCCCGGCCAGGATTGCATGGTCCCTACCGCGTCGGGGAACAACAGCTGATCCAGACCGAAAGACCTGCCGGTCGCGTACTCCGCGAGGAAGATCACGGCAAGAGCTCCAACAGCCACCGCCAGACCGCGTCCGGCTGCCACCTGGTTCCCCGACGAGCGCCCCGACTGCGCAAGCACGGCCACCGCCAATCCAGCCAGCAGCAGCGCCGTCCATGGCGTCATCTGCGGCCAGGAGGCAAAAACGCGGGTCAAGCGGTCGATCCCGGTGGCCCAACCGACCCCATTCGCCGCCGCGGTGACGAGTACCGTCACAGCGGCTGCGCGTGCCCACCAGAGCAGCGCCGCTTCCACCGGGGAGCGCCCTGGCGCAGTCATTGCCACGTCAAACCCCTCCCGGCTATCCAGCCAACATACTGCGGTGCGGGGTACCGAAGCCGCCTTTCCCGGTGCCTACCCATCTTGGCCTGGATGTCGACCCAGCGCAGCCCCACTGCGGTGACGACGTCCAGCCACATGGCCAGCCGGTTGTCCACCAATCGTTGTCCGCCACGCCTTGTCTGCCAGTCCGACGGGGCCTCCGCGGGCTTCGCCGGACTCTCGCCGGACTCTCGCCGGACTCTCGCCGGACTTTCGGTGCGGGTGTAGCGCAACAAAATTACTGAAGCAGTCATGGGCTAGTGCGTTTCCCGTGCCCCCAGTGGGACTCGAACCCACACTGTGCGGATTTTAAGTCCGCTGCCTCTGCCAATTGGGCTATGGGGGCGTTGCAGCTCAGAGCACGCCCTGCACGACCTTGACGTTATCCCCTCGACTATCGCCGACGAGGCTGTGGTGTGCATCAGCGCCCGCGGTACTTGCCCCGTCTATGCCGACCTCGTGCAGCCGAGACCGACTTGCCCGCCGATACTCACCCAGCGGCGGGTGACTTCGATCTGAGCAATGGTAGGAGAAAGGGCGCGTCAGCACCCAGGAGACTGCTTTGATCGGAGAGGAACATCCCGCCGCGGAGCCTCCGTGCACCGCGGGCCATCCAGCGAGAGGGAGTTGACGTGCCCACGACGGCGCCACATCACTCTCCTGCCCGGCTCGAAGCTGCACTCCTCTGGTGGGCGCGCGCCGCTGCCCTCGTGGTGCTCGGCGTCGCCGCCGTGACTTTCGTGGGCTGGTCGAGCGGCATCGATACCCTGACCCGGGGCGCTGCCGCCTGGCCGCAGATGACACCTTGGACGGCTGCGCTCCTGGCGACGTTGGGGCTTGCGGTCCTGATACAGACGGGCCGTCCGTCACACGCCAGAGTGTGGGCCGGGGTTGGCTTGGCCGCGGTCGCCGGTCTCCTTGCTGGGGCATTCCTCGCCGAATACGCGACCGGCACGTCGTTCGGCCTGGATCAGCTCTGGTTCCCCGGCACGATGCGAACGTTTCAGTCATCCTGGCCAGGCCGTCCGAGCCCGCATACCGGGCTCTCGGTTCTGCTGCTGGCGTTCGGTGTTGGGCTTACCCATCTGAACCGCACGAGGGTGCCGGTGGCCTGGGCGACAAGTCTGGTGGCCGCTGTCGCGTTGCCGTTTGTCGTCCTGGCGACCTACCTCTTCCAGGCTCTGGCACTTGTCGGGATCACCCGGTCAACCGGTATGGCGATCACGACGGCCGTGTCCTTTCTCTTGCTCGTTTCTGCGGTCTTCGCGACCCGCCAGGACCGAAATCCGCTCGCCTGGTTACTCGCTCGGCCCGACGGCTGGACCTTGATTCGGATGGTGGCCATCCTCGCCGGCCCACCGATTCTCATCGCGCTGTCACGCGGAGCCTTCCTGAACCTCGGCCTACCCAACGACGAGGCCTGGGTCGCTTCGGTATCGATCAGCACAGTCGTGGTTGGCCTGGCCGCGTTCTACCTGATCCAGCACGAGCAGAAGCTGTTGATCGAATCGGAACTACTGAGCCGCCAGCGAGCCGAGGCTGAGGCGCGGTATCGCATTCTGGCCGACAACGCCGTAGACGTCGTCCTTCATGTGAGAGGTTCCGGCGTGGTGTGGGTCTCGCCCTCGGTGGAAGCCGCGTTCGGGTGGCCCCGTGATCGCTGGATCGGCTCGAATTTGCTCACCTACGTCCACCCCGACGAGGTCGGCATCCTGGTCACCGCCTTGCAGGACATCGCCGCCGAAAAGGCGGTCGCCACACCTCGCTGCCGGATCATGACTGCCGATGGCGGATGTCACTGGGTCGACTGCCGCGGGAAGCCCTATATCGACGCTGAAGGCAATACCGATGGGGTGATCGGGTCGATGCGAATCGTCGATGAGCAGGTCGGGGCGCAGCGTCAACTCAAGGCCGAGAAGGAACGGTTCGAGTCAGTGGTGGGAAAGACGCCGTCGGCCATCTCGGTAGGCGACCTGCAGGATCGGTTCACATTGGTCAACCATGCTTTCTGCCAGTTGTTCGGGCAGAAGTCAGTTGAGGAGGTGGTAGGGCGAACCGAGGAGGAGATCCTTCCGCCCGATGTTCTTCGACGCTCACAACTTGCGGTGACTCAACTTCGCGCCGGGGACATCGCTCTCGAGGAAGAGTCGATCGCGCGTGGGCTAGAGAACATCTCAGTCATGACCCAGCGATTTCCGTTGCACGATGCCGCCGGACAAACCAAAGAGTTGGTCACCATAAGAACGGACATCACCCACCGCAAGAAAGTCGAACAGGAAGCCGCCGAACGCGCCCAGTGGCAGGAACGTATCCGTGCAGCCATAGGCGATGGCCGACTCTTGGTCTACTCGCAGCCAATCGTGACCATCGCGACCAGGGAGACGGTCCAAGAAGAGTTGCTGGTACGGCTTCGCGACGTTGACAACGACGATGTCCTGCCCCCGAGTGAATTTCTTCCGCAGTGCGAGCGGCACGGATTAATGCCTGTCATCGACCGATACATGGCCGGACGCGCGATCGACCTGGCGCGTGGCGGCCGGCACGTGTGCGTGAACATCACCGGCCAAACCATCACCGACGCAACGACAATGAGCGAGATCCTCGATGCACTCACCACCGCGGGACCCGAGGTAACCGGCAGGATCGTCTTCGAGATCACCGAGACGACGGCTCTTGCATCGCCCGCGATAGCCAAGGCGTTTTCAGTGAGCATGCGGGATCGGGGCTGCCGGGTTGCTCTCGACGACTTCGGGACCGGCTACGGCACATTCACCGAACTGCGGAATCTCGCTCTTTACGGGTTGAAGATCGATCTCAGCTTTGTCCAGAACATGCTCGCGGATCGCGATGACGAGCGCGTCGTCAACACCATCGTCTTTGTCGCGCGGACCTACGGACTGACCACCATCGCCGAGGGGGTCGAGTCGGAGGCGGTGCTGCAGAAGCTTGCCGAAGCGGGCGCAGATCGTGCGCAGGGGTATCTGTTCGGCAAGCCGAAGCCGATTGTTGCGTGATCAACATCCCGGTGGAGGCGGGGCGGTACCACCCTGTGCGGGTACGGGAGCGCTATGCCGTGGCCGTCTCCTCGGCCAGCGCGATCAATTTGGCGCGCACCAGATCTGGCTGCTCGTCGACGATGAAATGACCACCGTCGACGACTTCCACGGTGTAGTCGTCAGCACGGGCCGTTTCGGCCGCGGCGAGCTGCGGGGCGACCGCCGAGTCGTCCTTGCCGAACAACACACGAGTCGGCACCGTCGAGCGCCGTCGCTCACCGGCACGCATCCCGTTCGGGACCTCGCGCAACAGGAAGGTCCGGTAGGTGTCCCGCCCGGTGCGGGCGACGACGGGATCCCGAAACCGTTCGGTGTACACGCGAGCAGTCTGGGGGTCGATCTCCGAGGCCGCCCGGTAGGCCCGATCCAGGAACCCGGTGCGCCGTTGAACCGGCACCCCTGCGATCGCGATCAGCGGCTGGTACATCAGTAGCCGCCATGCGTGACGGGCCAGCACCTTGGGCGGAACCCATGGGTGGGCCATGTTCAGCACCAGATAGCCCTCGATCCGCTCAGGCACCCGCAAGGTCAGCAGATAGCCGATGAAGCCGCCCCAGTCATGGCCGACGAGCAGCACCCGATCCAGACCCAGGGCGTCCATCAGCGCAATGAGATCACTGACCACGTCTTCCTTCGCCCACCGGTGCGGCGGCGGGCCCGACCAGCCGTAGCCGGGCAGGTCGGGAGCAATGATGCGCAACCCGGGCGGCGGGTCGGCCAGCAGATCCCGGTACACCCAGTGGTGCTGCGGCCAGCCGTGTAAAGCAAGGACCGGCCGGCCGTCCGGCGGACCGGATTCGGTCACGTGGAATCGGACCCCCCGCGCTGTCACAAAGCTTCTGCGGACACCTTCGATCGGCGGGGGTTGGTTCGTCATGCCCCTGAGCGTAATCGGAAGGATTACGGTTCTGATATGCCCAGGTACCGCGATCTCTTCTCCGACAGCATCAACGATCCCACGGCCTTCTGGGCCGATGCGGCCGTCGACATCACGTGGACCCGGCCCCCGCGGCGCATTATCGACGACAGTCACCCACCCTTCTACCGCTGGTTTCCCGACGCCGAGCTCAACACGTGCGCGAACGCGCTGGACCGTCACGTCGCCGATGGGCCGGGGGCACCTTCGGCTCGCGCGGGAGCGCACGGCGATCCGGGGATCGGCTGGGGCGGGCGTGCCGACCAGCCCGCGCTCATCTACGACTCCGCGGTGACCGATACCAAGCGCACCTATAGCTACGCCGAGCTTCTCGACCAGACCGCGCGGTTCGCCGGCGCGCTACGCGACCTCGGCATCGGCAAGGGCGACCGGGTTGTCATCTATCTGCCGATGATCCCCGAGGCCGTCATCGCCATGCTGGCCTGTGCGCGGTTGGGCGCAGTTCACTCGGTGGTGTTCGGCGGTTTCGCACCGCACGAACTGGCAGTGCGCATCGACGACGTCCGCCCCACGGTGATCGTGTCCGCATCGTGTGGGATCGAGGCAGCACGGGTGACCGAATACAAGCCGATGCTCGACGCCGCGATAGCGATGGCTTCCCACCCTCCCCGATATTGCGTTGTGGTGCAACGTGATCGACTCCGCTGCGACCTCGTCGAAGGGCGCGACCTGAATTGGGTCGATGTGATGGCAGGCGCCACGCCCGCTGAGTCGGTACCGGTCACCGCCACCGACCCGCTGTACGTGCTCTACACCTCGGGAACCACCGGCAAGCCCAAAGGTATCGTCCGGGATCACGGCGGGCACGCGGTCGCGTTGCTGTGGAGCATGCGCCATATCTACGACATCGGGCCCGGCGATGTGTTCTGGGCTGCCTCTGATGTGGGGTGGGTGGTGGGCCACTCCTACATCGTCTATGCGCCCTTGCTGGTGGGCGCGACGACGGTGCTCTACGAGGGAAAGCCTGTCGGCACACCCGATCCCGGGGCGTTTTGGCGGGTGGCCGCCGAGCACGGCGTCAAGGCGATGTTCACGGCGCCGACGGCGATCCGGGCGATTCGCAAGGAGGACCCCGAAGCCCAGCACCTGGCCGACCACGACCTGTCGGCTCTGAAGTATCTGTTCCTGGCCGGCGAGCGACTCGATCCCGACACCTACTACTGGGCCGCCGACAAGCTCGGCATCCCGGTGATAGACCACTGGTGGCAGACCGAGACCGGGTGGCCGGTAGCCGCCAATCCGGTAGGCACCGAACGCCTTCCGGTAAAGGCGGGTTCCCCCACTGTTCCAATGCCCGGCTATGACGTACATATTCTGCGCGAAGACGGGAGCGGCTGTCAGCCCGGCGAGGAAGGCGCCATCTGTATCAGTCTGCCGTTGCCGCCCGGTACGCTGCCCACGCTGTGGAATGCCAACGACCGCTTCGAGGCGTCGTATCTGTCCCGCCACCCCGGCTACTACCTGACCGGCGACGGCGGGCACTTCGACGAGGACGGCTACCTGTTCGTCATGGGCCGAATCGACGACGTCATCAACGTGGCTGGACACCGTCTGTCGACGGGCGCGATCGAGGAGGTGCTCGCCACGCACCCGTCCGTCGCGGAGTGCGCGGTGATCGGGGTGGCCGATGAGATCAAGGGGCAGGTTCCGCGAGGTCTTGTAGTCCTCAAGGCGGGCGCGCCGACCGACGGACTGGCCGACGAGCTCGTGCGGCTGGTGCGCGACGAGATCGGCGCGGTGGCCGCGTTCAAGCTTGTCGACGTTGTCCCCGCACTCCCGAAGACGCGGTCGGGCAAGATCCTGCGCAAGACGATGCGTGGGATTGCCGCTGGCCGCGACGAGCCGGTTCCGTCGACTATCGAGGACGCCGCAGTCCTGGAGCCGCTCACGCCGATTCTGCGGTCATGACAGAGATTCATGACGACGCCTCAGGCGATGGACAGGGCGATCCCGTCGAGGATGTCGTGCTCGCTGACCACCAGTTCGTCGATGCCGGCTCGTTCAGCTAGCGCGGCGGCCAATTCTTGCACGACGATCACGCCCCCACCGATGACGTCCACCCGGCCCTCATGCATCGGCCCGAGGGCGGCCCTCTTCTCGCGCGTCATCGACAGGAGATCGGCACACACGTCCAAGAGATCGCCGACCCCGATCCGGGACAGATGGATAGCCTCGGGATCGTATGCGGTCATCTTCCGCGCAAGAGCGGCCAGCGTCGTCATGGTGCCCGCGACCCCAACCCAGGTTCGGGCCCGCTCGACAGGCACGTGCCGCAGTGCGGCGGCAAGCGCATCGCGTACGACGGTGCGAGCGGCGGCGACCTCTTCATCGGTGGGCGGATCAGAGCGCAGGCAGCGCTCGGTGAGGCGCACGCAACCGATGTCGGCCGAGTGGCCGGCCACCACATCCTCAGAACCCAGCACCACTTCGGTGGAGCCGCCGCCGAGGTCCACCACAACGAACGGCGCTGCAAATACGTCTAATTCACTGACGGCACCGTGGAATGACAGCCTGGCTTCTTCGGCACCGGTGATGACCTCTGCCACCGCACCGGGCACGACGGCGCCGAGCACCTCGGAGGCCATCGCGAAGAACGCCTCGCGGTTGGAGACATCGCGGGCGGCGGAGGTCGCCACCATGCGGACAGCGGCGACGTCGTGACGGCGCATGAGTTCGGCGTAGTCGGACAACGCCGCGTGCGTGCGTGCCAGCGCATCTGCCGCGAATTGTCCGGTCGCGTCAACGCCCTGCCCAAGTCGCACGATGCGCATCTCACGGTGCACATCGGCCAACCGGCCATCGACGGCATCGGCGATGAGCAGTCGAATCGAGTTGGTTCCGCAGTCCACCGCGGCGATCCTCGCTTCTCGCTCGCCCGTCATAACCAGTGCTCCCGTTCCAGAATTCCGGCCATGCCTGCTTCCCCCGCCAGCACCGCCAACGCCTCGTCACCGAATGGGTTCACACCCGGTCCTTTCGCCAATGAATGAGCGATCACTACGTGTAGGCATTTGACTCGGTCGGGCATTCCACCCCCCGAGAACGTCGTACCCAGCGGCTCGATCGCGTCACGTTCTGCCAGATACGACTCGTGCGCACGACGGTAGGCCGCTGCCAACTCGGGGCTTCGGGCCAGGCGATCGGTCATGTCCCGCATCAGACCCGACGACTCGAGTCGGCTGGCCGCTGCCGTCAGTGCCGGATGGGTCAGGTAGTACAGCGTCGGAAACGGCGTTCCGTCAGGAAGTTTCGATGCCGTCTTCACGACTGCGGGTTCGCCGTTGGGGCAGCGGTAGGCGATCTCCAACACGCCGCGGGGCTCGCGACCCAGCTGCCGCGCGACCGCGTCGAGATCGGATCGCTCAACCACCGGGCTGAGTCGGGCTGGGGTTGACAGGTTCGGGCACGCCCGATGCACCGGGCGAATTGGGCGGAACTGTTGGCGAAACACCGTGCGGCGCATCGGCGATGGTGTGCCATAGCGCCGTGTACCACGGGTCGCCGCTTTTCACCGGAGCCGACAAGTCCGAAGGCGCGCCGGGCACCCCGGAACCGGGGGGTAGCTGCACCTGATACGGAATCTCGCCCGGCATCACGAAGCCCAGCCGCTCACGCGCCTGCGCCCTGATGAACACCGGGTCGGCGAGCTTACCCTTCTGCTCTTCTAGCTCTGTGATCTGTTCGCGCAGTTGGGCTTCGGATGCCTTGAGCTGCGTCATCTCCGTGCGTTGCGCGAAGTAGGTCCGCACCGGCCCGGCGATCGTCAAGGTCAACACACAGATGACCGCCGCGAGAATCGCGGCCCGCCGCGCGGCCGAGCCGAATCGCTGCTCGGAGGCCCGCTCCGCCGCTGCAGCGATGGAATCGCGGATCGAATCCCCGGCCGCCACGCCACCGGAACCCCCCGCGACATCGGAGCCGCCCGAACCATCGTGAAGGTCGGGATCCTCTTGGAGGCCGTCGCCGTTCGAGATCTCGCCGGCTCTGGCAATCTCCTTACCCGGCCGCGACTCCGCGCTTCGGGGCTCGCGCCGTATCGATGGGCTCCCCCGCGGCTTGCCCCGCCCGGCATCTGACTTACCGGGCCGGGACGCTGGAGCCTTCTTGCTCTTTGCGTCCGCAGCAGACCGTCGCCTCGGATCGGGCCTTTTCGCTTCGGGCACGGGCTATTTGGCCTCCGGATTGAATCGCGGGAAGGCCAGGTCACCCGCGTAGCGGGCGGCGTCGCCAAGCTCCTCCTCGATGCGAAGCAACTGGTTGTACTTGGCGACCCGCTCACTACGGGCCGGGGCGCCCGTCTTGATCTGGCCGCTGCCGACGGCCACCGCGAGATCGGCGATCGTCGTGTCCTCGGTCTCACCGCTGCGGTGGCTCATCATCGTTCGATACCCACTGTTGTGGGCCAGGGCCACCGCGTCGAGCGTCTCGGTCAGGGTGCCGATCTGATTCACCTTCACCAACAGGGCGTTGGCGGCACCCTTATCGATGCCTTCTTCGAGCCGCTCGGGGTTGGTGACAAACAGGTCGTCACCTACGATCTGGACCTTGTCGCCGATGGCGGTGGTCATTGCCACCCAGCCGTCCCAATCGTCCTCCGACAGCGGATCCTCGATGGACACCAGCGGATAGTCGGCGATCAAGCCTTCGTAGAAGGACGCCATCTGCTCGGCGGTGCGGACGTCCTTTTCGAAGGCATAGCCGGTGCCCTCGGTGTGAAACTCGGTCGCCGCGACGTCGAGCGCCAGGGCCACGTCGCCTCCCACCTTCAACCCGGCTGCCTCGATCGCCGATCCGATGAGGTCCAGAGCCGCCCTGGTGCCGGGGAGGTCTGGCGCGAAGCCACCCTCGTCACCCAGGCCGGTGGCCAACCCCTGCTTCTTGAGCACCGACTTGAGTGCGTGGTACACCTCGGCGCCCCAGCGCAGCGCCTCTTTGAAGCTCGGGGCGCCGATCGGGGCAATCATGAACTCCTGGACATCGACGCCGGTGTCGGCATGCGCGCCGCCGTTGATGATGTTCATCATCGGCACCGGAAGGATGTGCGCGTTGGGCCCACCGATGTAGCGGAACAGCGGCAACTCGGCCGACTGCGCCGCAGCCTTGGAGACTGCCAGCGACACACCCAGGATCGCGTTGGCGCCCAAACGGGACTTGTCAGGGGTTCCGTCCAGGTCCAATAGCGCCTGATCGACCAGCCGCTGCTCGTCGGCGCCGAGTCCGATCACCGCGGGGGCGATCTCGTCGAGAACCGCCTCCACAGCCTTCGCCACGCCTTTGCCCAGGTAGCGGGATCCCCCGTCGCGAAGCTCAACAGCCTCGTGCTCGCCGGTCGAAGCGCCCGACGGGACCGCGGCACGGGCCACGGTGCCGTCGAGCAGGCCCACCTCGACCTCAACTGTCGGGTTTCCCCGAGAATCGAGGATCTCGCGGGCTCCGACCTGCTCGATGATGGGCACTGTTGCCTCCCTGGTGCGTCTGGCCGAAACGGCTCTACAAACGGGCTCTACAAACGGGGCTCTGAAAAGGGCTCGGCCTTGAGCCTAGAGCGTGCGTGGTCGGCGGGCGCACTTAGAGCGCATGTCCGCCGGCATAGGCCTTGGCCCAGTCTCGAACATTCCGGGCGTACTGGTCGGAATGGTTGTAGGCGCGCAGGGCATCCATCCAGCCTCGCGGTGTCGACAGGTCCTTTCCGCGCCAGCACAGATACCCCGCCGCCGACAGCGCCGCATCGTCGATGTTGTCAACGCTGACGACGCCGTCGTTGTTCGCGTCGACGCCGTAGAGCGCCCACGTCTCCGGAATGAACTGCATCGGCCCCATGGCGCGAACGTAGGGCTCCTCCCCGTCATGGCTGACCGAGTCGTGGTCCAGAATCTCCAGGTTGCCGTTGGTGCCGTCCAGCAGAACGCCGCGGATCGGCGGCGAAGTGTCGCCGTTGGCTGCGATAGTCGAGCCACGATAGGTGCCGTGATGGCTTTCCACCTCGCCGATGCCTGCCAGCGTGGTCCACGCCAGATGACAGTCGGGGTTCTCCACCTCGGCCACCCGGGCTGCATAGGCGTACGCCTCCAGCGCAGTCACCGGGATTCTCAACGAGGGCGCACGTTCGGACGCCCACTCGTGGAGCTGATCGGCGGGCCGCCCCTCGGCGTAGGTGTCGATCTGCGGCACCGGGTCACCTGGCGGAGGCGGCACGCCTTCAGGAATGGGAGTCCCCAGCTGCCATGAACAGCTCGAGGCCATGAGCAGCGCTGTCGCGCCAATCACGGCCATCGCCTGCAGCCAACGCACCCGCGTCACCGGACTCCTTAAAGCACTCTGGATGACTCCATGATTCCACGCGTCTCGGGACACGGGACTCAACGACGGTCACGGCAGGCCGTTCATTCACGCTGACCCACGAAAGTAAGGTAAGGCAGGCCTCGCTTTGGTAAGCCAAAGTAAGGTCCCACGATCCTAGTGGCGAGCAGGTTCGATGGCTAACACCGCCGAGTTCGAGGAGCTCGACTTCGGCGTGGAAAGTTACAGTTCGGTGAAGTCAACAGCCAGGACGAGCCGCTGCCCGATCCACTGGTCCTCGTTCGGCTGGTGTCCTGGGAGCACTGGTGTCGGGTTCAGCCAACTTGCGTGACGCCACGGCGACAAATCGTCGCCCGAATCGCCGCGGCGTTACCTAACTGCCCGACTGCCCGGGGCACCGCGACTACCCGGGGCAACCACTACCCGAATTCGGCCTCAGCCGCCTCCGACGGCCAGTGCGTCAACCATTCGCCCTCACCGATCGGCGCCGGCGCTTCGTCGAGCCCCCCAACGACCTCGGCCCTACGGGCCATGGCCACCGATCGCTCGGCGGCGCGCACATCGTCCATGAACTCCAGAACTGCCGAGCGCAACGCGTTCTCGGCGTCGACATCGGCGGACACATAGACCGACGTGATCGTGTTCGGGATCAACTCCGCCGGCATTCCGGCCGTCGCTACGCGGGCGAGCACCTTCTGCGCCAGAGCCAAGGCAGGCTGTCCGGTGGGGATGTCGTCCATGGCTGAAGGCGCACCGGAGATCTGTTTCGTGCCCTTTTCAGCGGCCTTGCGTTGCTCCCACTGAGCCAGCTGGTCCTCCAACGTGATCGACTCTCCGGCCAGTACAGCGGGAACGCGGTTACCGAGCTTGCGGACCAGCGCGTCGGCGACGTCGTCGATGCTGAACGGGTTCTCAGCTGCATCCTCTGCGATGCGAGCGTGAAAGAGCACTTGCAGCAACACATCTCCCAGTTCATCGCGCAGCTCGGAAAGGTCGCCGCCTTGCACCGCGTCGAACAATTCATAGGTCTCTTCCAGCAGATAACGCCGCAACGAATCGTGCGTCTGCCGGCTCTCCCAGGGGCCGGCGGTGCGCAACTTGTCCATCAGTGCCACTGCGTCCACCAGGCGCTCCCCGGGCTGCGGCGCGGCCACGGAGATCACCCGCTCTCCCGCCGCGACACGCATTGCCACTGAGGGATGGTCGGCATCAGAGGACAGCAGCACCGAAGCGGGGTCGCCCTCGTATGCCGGGCGAGCCGACGGCAATGACCACGGCACCTTGATCGGCATTTCCTCGGTGTACTGGACGTCACCGGTCAACAGCCCGATCGCGTCGATAGGAACCAGCGCCGGGCGGCGGGGGTCGACCAGGACGACCGTCATCTTCTCCGTCCCGTGTGGATCATGTCGTTCGTTCGCGCGAGATACCTCGCAGCTTGGTTATATCAACTTCCTCCCCCGGATTCCCGCCGATGGCCCCTACCAGGCCCGCGACGAACGAAACCAGGTCAAGATCGCGGATCCGTGGCGCGCCCAGCCCGTTCCCAGACCGCGGGATCGGCACCTGCACGGTCGACGTGGTGGCGCGATAGTTCGCCCCCGGAAATAGCCGCTTGAGCCTCACCTGTGCCGAATCCGGCAGCGTCAACGGCGAGACCCGCACGGTAGAGGCAGACACCGCCCCGATCTCGGTGACGCCGTTCGCGCGCGCCAGCAACCGCAGCCGCGCGACCGCGATCAACCGCTGGGCCGGCTCCGGCAGCGGACCGTACCGGTCGACGAGTTCGTCGATCACGGAGTCAATGGCAGCGTCGTCCTGGGCGGTGGCGAGCCGCCGGTAGCCCTCCAATCGCAGGCGATCGCTGCCGATGTAGTCCGGCGGAAAGTGCGCGTCGACCGGCAGATCGATTCGAACATCCTTTGGTTCCTCAACGGCGGCAACGGTTTCCCCGTCAGCTGCTGCTCTATACGCATCGACGGCCTCGCCGACCAGGCGCACATAGAGATCGAAGCCCACGCCGGCCACATGCCCGGATTGGGCAGCGCCCAGCACGTTTCCGGCACCGCGGATCTCGAGGTCCTTCATTGCCACAGCCATGCCAGCACCCAATTCGTTGTTCTGGGCGATCGTCGCGAGGCGGTCGTAGGCCGTTTCGGTCAGCGGAATCTCGGGCGGGTAGAGGAAGTAGGCGTAGCCGCGTTCACGACTTCGTCCCACCCGGCCGCGCAACTGGTGCAACTGGGAGAGGCCGAACGTGTCGGCGCGCTCCACGATCAACGTGTTGGCATTCGAGATGTCCAAGCCGGTCTCGACGATCGTCGTACACACCAGGACGTCATACTCGCGATTCCAGAAGCCCTCGACGGTGCGTTCGAGGTGCTCTTCGGGCATCTGCCCGTGCGCGACGACGACCCGCGCCTCGGGCACCAAAGCCCGCACCCTCGCCGCGGCCTGATCGATCGTGCGCACCCGGTTGTGAATGTAGAACGCCTGCCCGTCGCGCAACATCTCACGACGCAGCGCCGCGGCGACCTGCTTGTCGTCCTGCGGGCCTACGAAGGTCAGCACCGGGTAGCGTTCCTCGGGCGGGGTCAGGATGGTCGACATCTCCCGGATTCCCGCCAGGCTCATCTCCAACGTGCGCGGAATCGGCGTCGCACTCATGGTGAGAACGTCCACATGGGTCCGCATCGACTTGATGTGTTCCTTGTGCTCGACGCCGAAGCGCTGCTCCTCATCGACGACCACCAGGCCAAGGTCCTTCCACGTCACACCGGTCTGGAGCAGGCGGTGGGTCCCGATGGCGATGTCGACCGAGCCGTCCTTCATCCCCCCGAGCGTTGCTCGGGACTCAGCGGGGTCAGTGAAGCGCGACAGTCCTTTCACCGTGAGGGGAAACCCGGCCATGCGGGCGGTGAACGTCTGAAGATGCTGGTCTGCCAGCAGCGTCGTCGGCACCAGCACCGCCACCTGCTTGCCGTCCTGCACCGCCTTGAATGCCGCCCGCACCGCGATCTCGGTCTTGCCGTAACCGACGTCTCCGCAGACCACCCGGTCCATCGGGACGGCCTTCTCCATGTCGGACTTCACCTCGGTGATGGCGGTCAGCTGGTCCACCGTCTCGGTGAAGCCGAACGCATCCTCCATCTCCCTCTGCCACGGGGCATCTGGGCTGAACGCGTGTCCGCGCGAGGCCTGTCGTTTGGCATAGAGCGCAACCAGTTCGGCAGCGATCTCCCTGACGGCCCGCCGCGCTTTCGTTTTCGTGTTGGTCCAGTCGCTGCCGCCCAGGCGGGAAAGGGTCGGTGTCTCACCGCCCACGTAGCGGGACAACTGGTCCAGCGAGTCCATCGGCACGTACAGCTTGTCGGTGTTGTTTCCGCCACTGCCCCTTTTGCCTGACGCGTACTCGAGCACCAGGTATTCGCGGCGGGCGCCACCGATGACCCGCTCGGTCATCTCGACGAACCGGCCGATGCCGTGTTGGTCGTGGACCACCAGGTCGCCGGCGGTCAGCGCCAGCGGGTCCACGACGTTGCGGCGCTTGGCCGCCAGCTTCCTGCCCTCGATCGCGGCGGCCCGGTTGCCCGTCAGGTCGGTCTCGGTGATCACGACCAGGTTGGCGCCGGGGATCACCACACCGTCGTGCAGAGGACCCTTGAGAACACCCACCACGCCCTCGCGGGGCGCCGCCCCGGGCTCCAACATCGTTGCGGGAGTATCTGCTTCGCCAAGTTGCTCGACGACGCGCATCGCTGTGCCGCTGCCCGGGGTGACGACGACTCCGTATCCTCCGGTAGCGACGTGGGCGCGCAGCATCGCGAAGATCTCTGCCGGGAAACTCGACTTGGGTTGGGTCCTACGCGCCGAGGGTGCGGGCCGGATGCCCAGCGCCGGGGTTGAGCCGTCGTCGAGCTGACTCAACGTCCACCACGGATGCCCGGCGTGGCACGCGGTGTCGCGCGCGGCATCGAGGCCGACGAATCCGGATGCGCCCATCGCCTCGATGTCGATGGGCGCCCCGCCGCCTACCGCAGCGGTCGACCACGACGCTTCAAGGAACTCGCGCCCGGTCTTGATCAGGTCCGCGGCGCGGGTCCGCACTTTCTCCGGATCACAGATCAACAGCGGGGTGCCCTCGGGCAGGTGATCGGGCAACGTCGCCAACTCGTCTGGCTTGAGAAGGGGCAACAGCGCTTCCATCCCGTCGACCGGGATGCCCTCGGCCAGCTTGGCCAGCATCTCGGGCACGCTTCCCGGCACGCCGTTCTCCGTGACGGGATGCTCGGCAGAGAGTAGAGCAGCGCGACCTCTCACCTCGGGGGTGAGCAGCATCTCGCGGCACGGCACCGCGATCACGTGGTCGATGTCGATCTCCGGGATGGACCGTTGGTCGGCGACAGAGAACATCCGCATTTCGGAAACCTCGTCACCCCAGAACTCGATCCGCACCGGGTGCTCGGAGGTCGGCGGGAAGATGTCGAGAATGCCCCCACGCACGGCGAACTCGCCGCGCTTGCCGACCATGTCGACACGGGTATAGGCAAGGGCGACGAGCCGCGCCACGACCCCGTCAAACTCGGCGTCGGCGCCAACGGTCAGGCTGACCGGCGCGAACTCTCCCGCGTCCGCGCCCGGGCGATGGGTCATCGGCTGCAGCAGGGACCGAGCGGTGGTCACCACAATCCGCAGCGGGCGTCCCAGTCGCTCGTCGTCGGGGTGGGAGAGGCGGCGCAGCAGCATCAACCGCGCGCCGACGGTGTCCACACCCGGTGAGAGTCGCTCGTGCGGCAACGTTTCCCAGGACGGGAACAGCGCGACCGCGTCACCGAGCACACCCTGCAGCTCGGCGGTCAGGTCGTCGGCTTCACGCCCGGTCGCCGTGACCGCCAGCAGCGGGCCGGACTGCGCGAGCGCGAAAGCCACATAGACCCGCGCGCTGGCCGGGCCGACGAGGTTCAGATCGACGGGCCGATCGCCCGCACGACGGGCCACCTCCTGCAGGGAGGGGTCTCGCATCGCCAAGTCGACGAGGCCCGCGATCGGGGTGTGGACGTCGATGGTCCCCGCTGCGGTCATGATGGGCTCTATCGTAGGCACCCGCCCGAGTGGTCGCGGCGGTGGCACTGAGCGCGCTGGGCCGCCTCCGCCGAAGTCCGCTCGGTTACTCCTGGTGCAGTATCGGGTCGGATTCCAGGTGTGTGAGCCCGTTCCAGCACAGGTTGACCAGATGGGCCGCGACCACTTCTTTCTTGGGCTCCCGCACGTCAAGCCACCACTGCGCGGCCATCGATACCGAGCCGACGAGCGCTTGGGCGTACAGCGGCGCCAGGTCGGGATCCAGCCCGCGGCGGGAGAAGTCTCCCGCCAAGATCGAAGCCACCTGGCTGACAGCGTCGTTGAGCAACGTCGAATAGGTACCCGAGGTAATGCTGGCCGGCGAATCCCGGATGAGGATGCGGAAGCCGTCGGTGCGCTCCTCGACATAGGTCAGCAGCGCCAGCGCGACCCGCTCGATACGCACCCGGGACCGATTCTTGGTCAGCGACGCCGTTATCCCGTCCAGCAGGGCGGACATTTCCCGGTCGACGACGACAGCGTAAAGCCCCTCTTTGCCGCCGAAGTGTTCGTAGACCACGGGCTTGGACACGTTGGCGCGCAGCGCGATCTCCTCGATCGACGTGCCGTCGAAGCCGCGCTCGGCGAACAGCGACTTGGCGACCTCGACCAACTGCTGGCGGCGTTCGCTGCCAGTCATCCTCGCGCGCGGTGCACGCATTTCCTTATCGGGCGCTGCCACGCTTTTCAGCCTAGATGCTTCGACTAGAGTCTTCGGGTGATCAGTCCGTCGTGGTGTAATCGGCAGCACCTCTGATTTTGGTTCAGAAAGTTCAGGTTCGAGTCCTGGCGACGGAGCGAGCGAGGCGTGCCGACTGCTCGTGCTCGCGCGGGAAGGACATCTATGCGTGAGGCCGCGGTCCTGATTCTGGCGGCGGGTGCCGGGACCCGGATGAAGTCCGACACCCCCAAGGTTTTGCACACTCTGGCGGGCCGCAGCATGCTGTCGCACTGTCTACACGCGGCGGCGAAGCTCGCGCCGCGACACCTGGTGGTAGTGGTCGGACAGGACCGCGAGCGGGTGGCACCCGCGGCACTGGAGATCGCCGGCGACCTGGGCCATCCGGTCGAGATCGCCGTGCAGGAGCAGCAACAGGGCACTGGACACGCCGCCGGATGCGCGCTGTCGGCTCTGCCGCACGACTTCACCGGCGTCGTTGTCGTGACCTCGGGCGACGTCCCGCTGTTGGATGCCGACACCCTGGCCGACCTGATCTCCACCCATATTTCCGAGTCGGCGGCCGCCACGGTGCTGACCACCACGCTGGCCAATCCGACCGGCTATGGGCGGGTGTTGCGCAGCTCGAGTGGGGACCTTCTGGGGATCGTCGAGCAGGCCGACGCCAGCCCGGCACAACAAGCCATCACCGAAGTCAACGCCGGTGTTTACGCATTCGACGCCGAGGCGCTGCGCTCGGCGCTGAGCAGGTTGCGCTCCGACAACGCGCAGCATGAGCTCTACCTGACCGATGTCGTCTCGATCCTGCGCACCGACGGGCAGGGCGTGCGGGGTAGGCACGTCCAGGACACCGCGCTCGTCACCGGCGTCAATGACCGCGTGCAACTGGCCGAGCTGGGCGCCGAGCTGAACCGCCGCATCGTCGCTGCGCATCAGCGTGCGGGCGCGACAATCGTCGACCCCGCATCCACCTGGATCGACATCGGCGTCTCCATCGGCCGCGACACCGTCGTGCGCCCGGGCACCCAGCTGCTGGGCTCCACGGGCATCGGCGCGCACTGCCAGATAGGACCCGAAACCACGTTGACCGACGTCACCGTCGGAGACCGGGCCGAGGTAGTCCGCGTCCACGGCTCGTCCTCGGCGATCGGCAGGGACGCCGTCGTGGGCCCCTTCACTTATCTGCGCCCCGGTACCGTGCTGGGGGCCGCCGCCAAGCTGGGGGCGTTCGTCGAGGCGAAGAACGCGACGATAGGCGACGGCACCAAGGTGCCGCATCTGACCTACGTCGGTGACGCCGACATCGGCGAGCACAGCAACATCGGGGCATCCAGTGTCTTCGTCAACTACGACGGAGAAACCAAGCGGCGCACAACAATTGGCTCTCATGTGCGCACCGGTTCGGATAGCCTGTTCGTGGCGCCGGTGACCATCGGCGACGGCGCCTACACCGGCGCGGGAGCGGTGATCCGCGCAGACGTACCCCCCGGTGCGTTGGCGGTGTCCGCGGGTTCGCAACGCAACATCGAGGGCTGGGTGGCGCGGAAGCGTCCCGACAGCGCTGCGGCGGCCGCCGCAGCGGCGGCTCAGGTACAAGCCACCCCGCCCGCCGACGACCCGCCCGCCGACAGCCAGCCCACCGGTACCCGACCCGCCGACACTCCGAACAAGGCATCCGGCGACCCGTAGCCTCTGGTCACCGATTGTTGGCTTTGGGGTCACCCGGCCGCGTACCTGAGTAAGCGCTCCGTACGATGGCCGGGGTATCGATCCCCAACGCCGAGGGCAGCCCGTGAGCCACGACTGGACTGACAATCGCAAGAACCTGATGCTGTTTTCGGGACGAGCACACCCTGAGCTCGCCGAGCAGGTCGCCAAGGAACTCGGCACCACCGTCACGGCCCAATCAGCCCGCGACTTCGCCAACGGTGAGATCTTCGTCCGCTTCGACGAGTCCGTACGCGGCTGCGACGCATTCGTCCTGCAGAGCAATCCCTGGCCGCTGAATCAATGGCTGATGGAACAGCTGATCATGATCGATGCCCTCAAACGCGGCAGCGCCAAGCGGATCACCGCGATTCTGCCGTTCTACCCCTATGCCAGGCAGGACAAGAAACATCGCGGCCGTGAACCGATCTCGGCCCGGCTGGTAGCTGATCTCCTCAAGACCGCCGGCGCTGACCGCATAGTGTCGGTCGACCTTCATACCGACCAGATCCAGGGCTTCTTCGACGGCCCCGTAGACCATATGCGGGGTCAGTCACTGCTGTGCGGTTATATCGCCGAGAACTACCCCAATCACGACATGGTGGTGGTCTCCCCCGACTCGGGCCGGGTGCGCGTCGCCGAGAAGTGGGCCGACTCCCTGGGCGGGGTGCCGCTCGCTTTCATCCACAAGACCCGCGACCCGCTGATCCCCAACCAAGTGAAGTCCAATCGCGTGGTGGGCGACGTGGGGGGCAAGACGTGCATTCTCACCGACGACATGATCGATACCGGTGGCACCATCGCCGGCGCCGTACGCCTGCTCAAGGAGGACGGCGCGGCCGATGTAGTGATCGCCGCGACGCACGGCGTGCTGTCCGACCCCGCCCCGCAGCGGTTGGCTGACTGCGGCGCTCGCGAGGTCATCGTCACCAATACCCTGCCGATCGACGAGGAGAAGGTCTTCCCGCAGCTCACTATCCTGTCGATCGCCCCGCTGTTGGCGAGCACGATCCGCGCCGTGTTCGAGAATGGATCTGTGACGGGGCTTTTCGACGGGTCGGCTTGATATGCCCGGCGACGCCCGCGCCAGCATCTACCACAACCCGAAATGCTCGACCTCCCGCAAGGCATTGGAGTTGTTGCGCGACAATGGTTTTGAGCCGGAAGTCATCCTCTACCTCAAGGCGCCGCCGTCGCGTGCGGAGTTGGCGAGGCTGATCGTCGACGCCGGCATCGATGTGCACGAGGCCGTACGTAAACGCGAGTCCAGGTACGCCGAACTCGGACTTGCCTCGGCGTCGGACGACGAACTGCTCGATGCGATGGCGCAGCATCCCATCTTGATCGAGCGCCCGTTCGTGGTCACGGCCAAGGGCACCCGCCTGGCGCGGCCGCTGGGATCGGTCGAAGAAATTCTCAAATAATTCTGCCGATGGCGGTGGCGTCAGCCGACCGCATACTGTGGTGGACATGAGCGACTGGACCGCTGCCGACCTGCCCTCCTTCGCCGGACGTACCGTCATCGTCACCGGCGCCAACAGCGGCCTGGGTCTGGTGACCGCGCGGGAGTTGGCCCGCGTCGGCGCCAAGACGATCCTGGCGGTGCGCAACCTCGACAAGGGCCAGGCCGCTGCCGCGGAGATGTCGGGGGAGGTGGAAGTGCGCAAACTCGATCTGGGAGACCTGGCTTCGATCCGTGACTTCGCCGACAGCTTCTCTGCCGAAGACACCGTGGACGTGCTGATCAACAACGCCGGCATCATGGCGGTTCCGTATGCGCTGACCGTCGACGGCTTCGAAAGTCAGATCGGAACCAACCACCTCGGCCACTTCGCGCTGACAAACCTACTGCTGCCCAGGATCACCGATCGGGTCGTCACGGTGGCGTCATTCATGCACCTGACCGGCTACGTCAGCCTCAAGGACCTCAACTGGAAGTCGCGCCCGTACCTCGCCTGGCCGGCCTACGGGCAGTCAAAGCTGGCCAATCTGATGTTCACCACTGAACTGCAACGCCGACTGGACGCGGCCGGCTCACCGTTGACGGCACTCGCGGCCCACCCCGGGTACTCGGCGACCAACCTGCAGGGGCACACCGGAAGCAAGCTGGGTTCCAGGGTCTTGGACATGGCGAATCGCTTCATGGCGACCGACGCCGACTTCGGCGCACGCCAAACGCTCTACGCAGCGTCTCAGCCGGTTCCCGGGGACAGCTTCATCGGGCCACGGTTCTCGATGCGCGGCCCCACCGGTCGGCAATGGCGCAGCCCGCTGGCGCAGAACCGCGAAAAGGCCACCGCGCTGTGGACATTGTCCGAGCAGCTCACCGGGGTCAGGTTTCCGCTCTGATTTTCGCCTTCGGCGCGGGTTGCGCTACCCTTGGCGGCGCGTCACGGCGAGGGCGGCTCGACCTGATCGGCCGCCGTTATCGACGGGAGCCCGCATCTGCAATGGTGCGACCCTGGCCGTGCCCGACACTGCTCACCGGCACAGGAGAATCGACAATGGCGAAGAACGCCGCGAACAATCTGGCTGCACAGGTCCGCACTGCGACCGGCAAAGGCGCCTCGCGCCAGGCCCGCCGCGACGGCAGGCTACCCGTGGTTCTCTACGGCCACGGCAGCGACCCACAGCACCTCGAACTGGACGCACGTGACTTTTCCGCCGTGCTTCGCCATGCCGGCACCAACGCCGTGCTCACCCTCGATATCGCCGGCAAGCAGCAACTCGCCCTGACCAAGGCCCTGGAGATCCACCCGATCCGCCGCACAATTCAGCATGCCGACCTGCTGGTCGTGCGCCGCGGGGAGAAGGTGACCGTCGAGGTCAACGTCGTCATAGAGGGTGAAGCGGTATCCGGCACGTTGGTGACACAGGACGCCAACACCATCGAGATCGAGGCCGACGTCCAGGCAATCCCGGAAAGTCTGACTGTTTCGGTGGAGGGTCTCGAGCCGGGCACCCAACTCACGGCCGGCGACATCGGACTGCCCACTGGTGTGACGCTGGTATCCGACACCGATTTGCTGGTCATCAACGTCGTCGTCGCACCGACCGCCGAGGAACTCGAGACCGAGGGCGCCGGCGAGGAGGGCGAGGAAGCCGCCGGTGGCGCCTCCGAAGACGGGGGCCCTGAGGACACCCCGTCCGACTCCGAGTAGTTCGGGCAGGGCGGACTGCTCCCATGCCCGAATCTCACAGGCCCGAATCTCACAGGCCCGAATCTCCAGGGTCCGAATGTCCAGGGCCCGACTCGTCCGCTGTCCAGCGGCGGGGACCCCTTCTGGTGGTCGGCTTGGGCAACCCCGGGCCCAACTACGCCAGGAACCGGCACAACGTCGGCTTCATGGTTGCCGACATTCTCGCGAACCGAATCGGCGAGAGGTTCAAGGTGCACAAGAAATCGGGGGCCGAGGTGGCTACCGGGCGACTCGCTGGCCACGTGGTGATGCTCGCCAAGCCCCGGGTGTACATGAACGAGTCCGGTAGACAGGTCGGTCCGCTGGCGAAGTTCTATTCGGTGCGCCCTGCCGACATCGTCGTGATCCACGACGAACTCGATATCGACTTCGGACGTATTCGACTCAAGCTGGGCGGCGGAGAAGGCGGCCACAACGGCCTGCGTTCGGTGGCAACAGCGTTGGGTACCAAAGGTTTTCAGCGCGTGCGAATCGGCGTGGGCCGACCACCCGGCCGCAAGGATCCCGCAGCCTTCGTGCTGGAGAACTTCAATGCCGTTGAGCGGCCCGAAGTACCCACCGTCTGCGAGCAGGCTGCCGATGCGACGGAACTACTGATCGTCGACGGGCTCGAACCCGCCCAGAACACCGTGCACGCCTGGGCCTGACGCCGCGATCGGCAGTTGACCGCCCCGCGAGCGTGCGCAAAATGCCAGGGGTAAGCGGCGCGCCGACGCACAAACACGCGCTCTCGCCGGGCTGGGAGGGGCTGGGACGAGCGGGGCTGGAGGGGGCTAGCGGGGGCTAGAGGACCAGCGAGACCGAAGTTGAGCGACGCAGCTTGCCCGACGGCGTCTTGGGAATGCTGCCCGGTCCTAGCACGACCACGTTGCGAGGCCGCACGTCGACCTCGGCCACCACTTCGTGGGCGACCTGGTGTTCGATTCGACGCACCTCGACCGGGTCCTCCCAGCCGTTGGACTCGACCGCGACGGCGAACGTCTCACGTGAGTGCCCGGCGTCCAGCCGAACCGCGACCGCGCAGCCGGCCCGCACCCCTTCGACCCGACTTGCCGCACGTTCGATGTCGGTCGGATAGATGTTGCGGCCGGCCATGATGATGACATCCTTGACGCGCCCACACACAACAACGTGGCCTTCCTCGGTCAGGTAACCGAGATCTCCGGTGTCATACCAGCCCTGTTCATCCTGGGCCGGGATGAAGCCGCCCATGGTCAGATAGCCGGGCGTCAGGCATTCACCGCGCAATTCGATGACACCGACACCGCGGGCGGGCATGAGATTTCCGTGGTCGTCGATGATGCGAGCCTCGAGGTCGGTGAGCAGCGGGCCGAGAGTGGCCAGCCGCTTGGTATTGCCCTTGGCGGCGGGCACCGCACGGCGCAACGCGGCCAACAGGTCGGCGTCGACCTCGTCGACGACCAGGCCGGAACCACACGGGGAGAACGACACCGCCAGCGTGGTCTCGGCCATACCGTATGCCGGCAGAATCGCCTCCGGTTGCAGGCCGAAGGGCTTGCCGGCATCGATCAGGTCGTCAACATCGGTGGGGTCCACAGGTTCGGCGCCCGAGAGCGCGAACCGCAGGGTGGACAGGTCGAACTCGCCCGGCTGAGCCTGCCTGCGCAACCGCTTGGCGAACAGCGCATAGGCGAAGTTCGGAGCGGCGGTCATGGTGCCCTGGTACTTGTCGATCAGCCGGGCCCACAGCAGAGTGTCGCGCAGGAAATCCAGCGGCGTGACTTTGACCAGCTCGGCTCCGAAGTACATCGGGATGGTCAGGAAGCCGACCATGCCCATGTCGTGGAAGCAGGGCAGCCAGCTCACCATGACGTCCTTCTTGACGTCGTACTCGGCGCCGATGAACATCGCCTCGGCGTTGGAGTGAATGTTGCGGTGGGTGATCTGGACAGCTTTGGGTGACCCGGTCGATCCGCTCGTCAACTGCATGAGCGCGAGATCGTCCTCACCGACGTCGATGGGATCGATCGGCTCCGCCGCCAAGAGATCCTCGACGGTCAGCACCGTGATGCCTTTTTCCTCGAGGACCGGGATCGCGACCAGGAACGGCTCCGCGATGACGACGGCCTTGGCCTCGATCATCCCGATGACGGTCATGGTGTCTTCGGCCCACATGGGCAGGTCGGTCCGGGGGGTCGGCTGGTGCAGCATCGTCAGACTCGCACCGCGCATCCACAGGCCCTGCGCAGTGGGGGCGATCTCCACCGGGTACCCGGCCAGCACGCCGACGGCGTCACCGAGTCCGATACCTGCCGCCGCGAGTCCACCGGCGATCCGCCTCGAACGTTCGTGCACCTCACCCCAGGTGTGTCTGACCGGCTCGTACGGCTCGCCAGTGACCATGCCTTTGTCGGTGGTGCGGGCATTGCGGTACATCTTCTCGGTGAATCTGCTCACCACGACCTCCTCGCCGACATGTGCCCCGGTGTCCACGCGCATTTGCCATGCTCCGCCTGATGGGGGGCGTTTTCACGGAGGCGCGCGCACGATTGAGGAGCAGTTCTGTCTCGAAACGGTGATGTCCCTTCGGCGCGATCGAATCCAGTCCATCGTCCACCGCGCCTAACGGTGGCGGAACTGATTGCGTCCATTGCTTGACCGCGCGTTCTCACCGTCGTTCACCTTAGACAACTCTTAAGTAACTGCCAAACGGACGCGATAATTGAGGCGTGATTCACACCCGTTCGAAATATGGGCGTCGCCTCATCCCGCGAGCGTTGGGATTGCGCCAACGTCGGGTTTAACCGGACCGGGACGGGCTCGGCACGACACGAGCGCCCTGGACCGGACCACTAGCCGCCCGCACCGTGCGACACACCCCCGCCCCGGCGAGTTCGGTGCCTACATCAACGGCGGCGCCGGCCGATCCGCACAGGAACGCGCACGTAGGTCCCGACCCGGACACGACGCCGGCCAGGGCACCTGCTTCGACGCCCGCGCGCAAAGTACGGCGCAGCGACGCGTCGAGGCTCAGCGCCGCGGGTTGCAGGTCGTTGCCCAGCAGTGGCGCCAGCTGCGTCGGATCCCCCGAAGCCAATGCCGCCAGGACCGGCTCTGGGGATTCCAGCCGCGGCGGTAGGTCACGGTCACCCGCCGCGCGCAAACGGTCGATCTCGGCGAACACCTTCTGGGTGGATAGTCCGTCTGCGGAGAACGCCAGGACCCAGTGGAACGTGTTGCGGGCAAGAACTGTGGCCAGATCCTCGCCGCGACCGGTGCCCAGGGCCGTTCCACCGTGCAGGGCGAAGGGCACGTCGCTACCGAGCTGAGCCCCCATCGCGTGCAAGTCGCGTTTCGGCACGCCGAGCTCCCACAACGAGTTCATCGCCACCAATACCGCGGCCGCATCCGCACTGCCCCCGGCCATGCCTCCAGCGACCGGGATCGTCTTCTCGATCGAGATCGCGACATCCGGGGCCCGACCGACGTGCTCAGCCAGCATTTCGGCCGCCTGCCACGCGAGGTTGCGGTGATCCATCGGCAGAGAATCTGCGCCCTCGCCCGATATCTCCAACGTCAATACATCGGCAGTGGTGACCGTCACCTCGTCGAGCAGCGACACCGCATGGAAGACGGTGCTCAACTCGTGATAGCCGTCATCGCGCCGATCCCCCACCTCCAGGTAAAGGTTGACCTTGCCGGGAACCCGGACGCTGACCGCCCCGGTGGGAACCCACTCTGATGCGATATTTCCGTCTCGGGTGGACACCGCACGACACTAGCGCCGCATTCATCGACGGGGGTGCCATACCGAGGAGAGGATGCCCGCCGGACCGAACCGCGACGCGCTGATCTGCGAACGTCGGATCGGGGCCGGCACGTCAGATCGGAGCCGGCTACCAAGTCCTCAGGAGGTTCAAGTCCTCAGGAGGTTCAAGTCCTCAGGAGGTTGCCGGCCTCGGAACTAGCGTCGACATCCACCTCGACATCGACACCCGCATCAGCGTCGGCCGCGGCCGCGGCCTCAGGACTAGCTTCGACATCGGCGGCGGCGTCGGGCACGACATGCCAGTCTTCAGAGCGTTGAAGCAATCGAACGAAGTCCGCGACAGCCAGCGTCTCACCTCGGCGTGCCGGGTCGATGCTGGCAGCCAGCAGCCGACTGGCCGACTCGTTGCCGGAGCCCGCCCACTTGGCGAGCGCATTTCGCGATGTCTTTCGTCGCTGGGCGAAGGCCACATCGACAAGCTCGAACACCTGCTTGCGGAACTCCGGGTCGGTAGGCCACGGCGAAGTCTCATACCGATCAATACGTACGAGGCCGGAGTAGACACGTGGTATGGGCCAGAACACCGTCGGCGACACCATGCCGTAGCGGCGGACTTTGCCGAAGAACCGCACTTTCACGCTGGGCACCCCGTAGTCCTTGCCGCCAGGTTCGGCGGCGAGCCGCTCGGCGACCTCCGCCTGCACCATCACCATGACGGTGCGGATCGACGGGAACTTTGCGAGTAGGTGCATCAGCGCCGGGACGGCGATGTTGTAGGGGAGGTTAGCCACCAGGGCAGTAGGCATCTCGGTCAGATCCGACTGCTCCAACGTCAAAATGTCGCTGTTGAGCACGGTCAACCGGTTGATCTCGCTGTGCGAGTGGTCCGCGATGGTCGTCGGCAGCTGGCGGGCCAGCACCGGATCGATCTCGACTGCGGTCACCCTGGCGCCACGATCGAGCAGCGCCAGCGTCAGCGAGCCCAGACCCGGACCGACCTCGAGCACATGATCGGAGCGGTTGACCCCAGAGGCCGAAACGATGCGGCGCACGGTGTTGGAGTCGTGAACGAAGTTCTGGCCGAACGACTTGCGCGGCCGGAAATTGATCGCCTTAGCGAGGTGACGAATTTCGCTTCGCCCCAGCAGCCGAATTGTCACGACACACCGATCCTCCCACTACAGGTCGGCCACGCCCCCCATCCTTGCCGCGACCGAGTAATTTCAGCAATCGCGATCTGCTCTTCCCTCGTTGCCAGATCCGCCCTTCCAGCATAACGCAGACCACCACTGCGCTCCCAGGTGTTTTGGTCAAATTGGACGCCACCAAAATAGCCGTTGCCGGTGTTGATGGCCCAGTTACCACCCGCTTCGCAGCGCGAGAGCGCGTCCCAGGTGGCTCCGTTGGAAACCGGGGGCACTTCGGTGCCCGGCTTCGCGCCGACCCTGAGCACACCATCGCGCGCCGGAGTGACGACGACGTTGGCTACCGGCAGCCTGCCCGTCTCGAGCCCGTTGACGGTAGAGATCGCGAACGTGACGTCCTGAGTTCCGGGGCTACCCGGATCCTCGACGATCTGACGGCTCATGTTGAGCGTCTCGTCCTCGATGCGCTGGTTGTTCGGGGCCAGCGGCTTCTGCTCGGTGACCTTGGTGATCCGGACCCGGGTGACCTGAATCACCATGTCGTCAACTACGGGTGACGCCGGTGCGGGAATGACGGTATCGCTTTGCTGCAGTGGGACTCCCGCTGCAGCCAAGAAGGCCCCGACGTTAGGCGCGGCGAGACGGACCGTGCGGATCGCACCACCGTCGTCCAGGTGCACCGTCCTCGGGCTGACCACCGGCAGCGACATACCGGCAAGCGGGACGCGACTGGCGCGCGAGGCCGCTACGGGCGCCTTGTCGGTCATCTCCAGCTGAGCCAATGCCTCCTGCACCGTCGATGCGGTGGTCCAGACCTGTTCGGCGCCGCCCCCGTCCGTCGAGATCGTCAGGGGCCGGCTGCGACGCAGCACAATGGCCTCGGACTGCTGGACGGGTGAGTCGGCGGCCGGGTACAGATCATCGCGGTCCTGGACCGTGAATCCGTTCTCGTTGACAACGTCGATGACGCGGCTCTTCATCGTCGACACCGTCGTCGAAGCGCCGTCGACCGTCAGCGTCACGGTCTTGTGCGCGGCCACCGCAGTTCCGCCGGCAAATACCAATGCCAGCAAAATCGCCGCCACCACCAACCGCATCACCGGCGAACGCGCGACATGAAGTTTATTCAGAGCATTCATAGTGTCGTCTATCCCGACTAGGCAGTACGGACAGCACAGCGGCCGGTCCGTATTTGATTACAAGACGGTAACGAAAAGGTCTAGAAGCGGCAACTCTGCAGCCCGTAGATTCGTTCCGCCGTCGCGGAACTCTGCTCAGCGATCATCTCCGCGGGCCGGCCGACGATGTCGGCCAGCGCTCGCACAGTGTAGGGCAGGCAATAGGGCTCATTAGGGGCCCCGCGGTACGGATGCGGGGTGAGAAACGGCGCGTCCGTCTCAACAAGCAGCTGGTCGGCAGGAATCAGTCCTGCGGCTTCCCGCAGCGCATGGGCATTTTTGAAGCTCACAGTTCCGGACAGGCTGAGCAACCACCCCGCCGCCACGCACTCACGCGCCATCACCGCGTCCGAGGAAAAACAGTGAAATATCACAGTTTCGGGAGCGCCCTCGGCGCGCAATAGGTCGAGTACCTCAGCATCGGCGTCGCGGTTGTGGATCATCAGCGGCTTACCGGTCCGTTTGGCCAGGTCGATGTGCCAGGCGAACGCTTCGCGTTGTTCGGCCGGCGTCGCACACCCCTCCAGCCGACCGGGCCAGTACATGTCCATGCCCGTCTCGCCGATCGCGACGACCCTCGGGTGCCCGGCCAACCGCTCGATCACCGCCCGTGCCTCCTGGGTCAGCGCATTCGCGCGGGTGGGGTGCAGCGCCACCGCCGCGTATACCCTCCGATCCCAATCGGCGGCTTCCACCGCCCACCGCGCGGAGGCCAGATCGTCGGCGATGGTGACTACCGCTCGCACTCCGACCGCGGCCGCGCGGTCCAGGATCGCGTGTACGTCGTCGGCGTCGGTGGCTCCGCACGCGTCGAGATGGGTGTGAGCGTCGATCAGTGGTGCGAGCGGCTCGGGAAGGGGCGGCGGCTCACGCTTAGATCGCACGCCAACACCTTAAGGTGACTTCCTGATGACTGACTCTCCCCCCGGCGCGGGGACGCGCACCCCCGGAACCTCTCCCCCCGGCGCGGGGACGCGCACCCCTTACTACATCACCACAGCGATCGCCTACCCCAACGGGACGCCGCACATTGGCCACGCCTACGAGTACATCGCCACCGACGCGGTCGCCCGGTTCAAGCGCCTCGACGGCTTCGACGTCCGCTTTGTCACCGGTACCGATGAGCACGGACTCAAGATGGCACAAACCGCGGCCGCCGAAGGTATCCCGACCGCCGAATTGGCGCGGCGAAACTCCGACGCGTTCCAGGCGCTCCAGGAGCAACTCGGAAGCTCCTTCGACCGTTTCATCCGCACCACCGACGTCGACCATATTGAGTCGTCCATCGCAATGTGGAATGCGATGTCCGCCGCGGGGGACATCTATCTCGACTCCTATTCGGGCTGGTACTCGGTGCGCGACGAGCGCTTCTTCACCGATGACGAGCTCGAGGAACGACCCGATGGGTCGCGCATCGCCATCGAAACCGGTGCCGAGGTGACCTGGACCGAGGAGCAGACCTACTTCTTCAGGCTGTCGGCATACGCCGAGCGTCTGTTGGCGCACTACCAGGCCCATCCCGAGTTCATCGGCCCCGATGTGCGGCGCAATGAGATCGTCAGCTTCGTGTCGGGGGGGCTGCGGGACCTTTCGATCTCGCGCACCACGTTCGACTGGGGAGTGCCGGTCCCCGAGCACCCCGACCACGTCATGTACGTGTGGGTGGACGCGCTCACCAACTACCTCACCGCAGCCGGCTTCCCTGACACTGCGTCGGAGACGTTCGGCAAATACTGGCCCGCGGATCTACACATGATCGGCAAGGACATCATCCGGTTCCACACGGTGTACTGGCCGGCGTTCCTCATGTCGGCCGGGATCGAACTGCCGCGCCGGGTCTTCGTTCACGGTTTCCTGCTCAACAGCGGCGAGAAGATGAGCAAGTCGGTCGGCAACGTCGTCGACCCCACCGCTCTGATCGAGATGTTCGGACTCGATCAGGTGCGCTACTTCCTGCTGCGTGAGGTGCCCTTCGGGCAGGACGGCAGCTACAGCGAAGAAGCGATCATCGGACGGATCAACGCCGATCTCGCCAATGAGTTCGGCAACCTCGCTCAGCGGTCGCTGTCGATGGTCGGCAAGAACCTCGACGGCGTGGTGCCCGAACCCGGCGCGTTCACCGACGCCGACCGCGAGCTTCTTGCCCTCGCCGATGACCTGTTACCCAGGATTCGCGCGCACTTCGAAGTCCCGGCCATGCATCTCGCCCTGGAAGCGATCTGGTCGGTGCTGGGTGCGGCCAACCGATACTTCTCGGCGCAGGAGCCGTGGGTGCTGCGCAAGACCGACACCGAAGAGGCCCGGCTGCGTTTCGGCACGGTGCTCTACACGACGCTCGAGGTCGTACGCATCGCTGCGCTGCTGACTCAACCCGTGATGCCCGGGTCGACGGCCCAACTGCTCGACCTGCTCGGCCAGCCCGATGATCAGCGGACCTTCTCGGCGGTACCGGTACGTCTGAGGCCCGGCTTGGCGCTACCCCCACCGGTGGGGGTTTTCCCCCGCTACCAAACCGACTGACGCGGATCTCCCTACAACAGTCACGGTGCCCAGACAGACGTGCCCAGACGGATCGGCCGGTAGCCCACGCCACAGCGCGTTCGACTGGCGTCTGCCAAGCTGAGCGGGTGCGCATTGAGCGGCTGGGCGACCTGGGTAGTGCACCATCGGTGCTCAGTCTCCTGGCCGCGGCGACGACGCGCCTCGGCCTGCCCGCGCCCGCCGCCCTGATCGGTGAATGGTTCGGGTCACGCGCGGTCATCGCTCCTTCGCTGGTGACATCCACGGTGGCAACCGGCGACGTCTTTGACGTGGCCCCCGGCAGCCGCGATGACGGGCCCGTCGGGGGCGGCTGGTTTGGCTACCTGTCCTACCCCGACTCAGGGGCCGACGGACGTGGCCCGCGAATACCAGCGGCGGCGGGCGGCTGGTCAGACACCGTGCTGCGATGCGACGGCAGCGGCACCTGGTGGCACGAAAGCCTTTCGGGAGCAGCACTTTCGAACTGGGTCGCCGAGGCACTGCAGACGCCACCAGAGGACCGAAACGCCGTCATCGCCTGGGGTGAGGCCGACCAGGCGGCACATCACCGCGGTGTGCTCGCCTGCCTTGACGCCATCGGCGCCGGGGAGGTGTACCAGGCGTGTGTGTGCACGCAGTTCGCCGGAACGCTCGATGGCGACCCCGTCGACTTCTTCGTCGACGCCGTGTCGAGGACCGCTCCAGCCCGCGCGGCCTTCGTCGCCGGGGACTGGGGCGCGGTGGCGTCGCTGTCGCCGGAGTTGTTCCTGCGCCGGTGCGGTGACGCGGTGACGTCGAGCCCGATCAAGGGCACGCTGCCGGCTCACGCCGATCCGGCCGGACTGCGGGCATCGGTCAAAGATGTCGCGGAGAACATCATGATCGTGGACCTGGTGCGCAACGACCTTGGTCGGGTAGCGCGCACCGGGACGGTGTCGGTAGTCGAGCTGCTCGCGGTGCGCCCAGCGCCGGGTGTGTGGCATCTGGTGTCGACCGTGTCGGCGCAGGTGGCGGTCGAGCTGCCGATGGCCACGGTGTTCGACGCGACTTTTCCGCCCGCGTCGGTGACCGGCACGCCGAAGACGCGGGCCCGTGAGCTGCTCACGACTTGGGAGCCGCACCGACGCGGAATCTACTGTGGAACAGTTGGTTTGGCTTCTCCGGTGGCGGGCTGCGAACTGAACGTGGCTATCCGTACCGTGGAGTTCGCGGCCGACGGCAGCGCAATACTGGGCGTCGGCGGCGGCATCACCGCGGATTCCAGTCCGGAGCGCGAATGGGAGGAGTGCCTGGACAAGGCGATCCCGATCATCGGCGGGGCCGACGACCGCGTCCGACGAAGATCTCCGCCGGTAGCCTGGGCCCGCTGACCCGGAGGGCACTCAGTCCCGCGCCCGCAGAACCGCGTCATACAGCGCACGGCGCGAGGGTGCGCCGGGATTCGCTGCGATCACCCTCGCGCAGGCGTCCTTGACCCGTACGCCAGCCTCGACCAGCCGGTTGACGTCGGCGACCAGGACATCTGGGTCAACCCTGGGCGTCGCGCCGGCCAGCACCACGGTGATCTCCCCGCGAACGCCGTCGGCAGCCCACTCGGCGAGTTCGCCCAGCGAGCCACGCACGACCTCTTCGTGGGTCTTGGTCAGCTCCCGGCAGACCACCGCCCGGCGCTCGGGCCCGAGGACCTCGACAGCGTCCCGCAGGCACTCGCCGAGCCGGCGTGGCGACTCGAAGAACACGCTCGTCCGCGGTTCTGTCGCCAGCGACTGCAGCCACGACCCTCGCGCCGCCTGCTTGCGAGGCGCGAAGCCCTCGAAACAGAACCGTCCTGAAGGCAGCCCCGCCACCGCCAGCGCCGTTGTCACCGCGGACGGGCCGGGGAGGCAGGCCACCGCCAGCTTGTGCTCGATGCACGCCGTCACCAGCCGGTAGCCGGGGTCGCTGATCAGCGGCATGCCGGCATCACTGACCAGCAGCACCGTCGCCCCGGCACGAATGTCCTCGACCAGCGCGGGGACCCGGGAGGCCTCGTTCTGGTCGTACAGGCTGACGACCCTGCCGGCGAGGCGGACCTCCAGAGCCTGGGCCAACGTACGAATCCGCCGGGTGTCTTCGGCGGCGATCACGTCGGCGCTGCCCAGAGCCGACACCAGCCGGGCCGAAGCATCCGACGGCTGGCCCAGCGGTGTGGCCGCGACGAGGAGCCGGCCGGTGGTCATTTCGGCGGGCAGGAGCGTAGCGACCCGGGGGGTTTCATTTCGGCGGGCAGGAGCGTAGCGACCGGGGGAACATCAGCACAGCCTACGATCGCAGGCGTGAGCGCCCCGGCCGACGAACTCGTTGTTCGCCACCGCGCGGCTCCCGTGATCAGCCCAGGCCCGCTGGTGCCGGTCGCCGATTTCGGTCCGATCGACCGGCTGCAGGGGTGGGCGATGACCGCGGTCATCACTGCGCTGGCCGCGGTGACGCGGCTCATCAACCTCAGGTCACCCACCGATGCCGGAACACCGATCTTCGACGAGAAGCACTACGCGCCGCAGGCCTGGCAGATGCTGCACAACAGCGGCGTCGAGGACAACCCGGGCTACGGGCTCGTCGTGCACCCGCCGGTAGGCAAGCAGCTGATCGCGATCGGCGAGGCGCTGTTCGGCTACAACTCGCTGGGCTGGCGCTTCTCCGGGGCGGTGTGCGGGGTCGTCCTGGTCCTGCTCGCGGCCCGCATCGCGCGGCGCATCAGCAGATCAACGCTCGTCGGTGGCATCGCGGGTCTGTTACTGATCTCCGACGGTGTCAGCTTCGTCACCGCGCGCGCCGCATTGCTCGACGGGTTCCTGACGGTATTCATCGTCGCAGCGTTCGGCTGCCTGATCGTCGACCGCGACCAGGTCCGCGAGCGCATGCACGTCGCCCTGCTGGAGGGCCGCATCGGCGAGACACCGTGGGGTCCACGCCTCGGGGTTCGGTGGTGGCGGTTTGGCGCGGGCGTTCTTCTGGGACTGGCCTGCGCGACCAAATGGTCGGGGCTGTACTTCGTGATGTTCTTCGGCGTGATGACCGTGGCATTCGACGTCGCCGCGCGCCGCCAGTATCGCGTTCCACGACCATGGCTGGGCGTTTTTCGTCGCGACGTGGGCCCGTCGCTGTACGCGCTGGTACTCATCCCGTTCGGGGTGTACCTGGCGTCGTACACGGCGTGGTTCGCCTCCGAGACGGCAACCAACCGCTACGAAGTCGGCCGGTCGATCGGACCGGACAGCGTCGTGCCGATGCCCGATGCGGTTCGGTCGCTGTGGCACTACACCTACGCGGCCTATCGCTTTCACTCCGGGCTGACCAACGCCGATGGAAACCATCACCCGTGGGAGTCCAAGCCGTGGACGTGGCCGATGTCGCTGCGGCCGGTGCTGTACGCGATCGACACCGAGAACATCCCGGGCTGCGGCGCGCAGTCGTGTGTCAAAGCCGTGATGCTGGTCGGCACGCCGGCGATGTGGTTCATCGCGGTGCCGGTGCTGGCGTGGGCGCTGTGGCGGGCATTCGTCAAGCGGGACTGGCGATATGCCGCGCTGCTGGTGGGCTACAGCGCGGGGTTCCTGCCCTGGTTCGCCGACATCGACCGGCAGATGTACTTCTTCTACGCCGCGACGATGGCGCCGTTCCTGGTGATGATGATCGCGATGATTCTCGGCGATATCCTCTATAAACCGGGGCAGAACTCCGAGCGCCGAACACTCGGCCTTCTCGTGGCGTGCTGCTACGTCGCGTTGGTGATGACCAACTTCGCATGGATGTATCCGATTCTCACGGGTCTGCCGATCTCGCAGAGCACGTGGAACCTGCAGATCTGGCTGCCCTCCTGGCGATAGGCGCGCATGCCCGCGTCAACCCGTGGCCGAGCGTGAAGGCAACTTTACGCTCGCCATCTGAGCGTGAAGGTAGCTTCACGCTCGGAGTTGACACGGCGAACTGGGGCAGGGGGCACACTGGGGCACTTTGGCCTGGGCGGCTAGAGCGACCCGGGCGGCTAGAGCGACCCGGGCGGCTAGAGCGGATCGCGGGCTGCCGGGCACGACATGCAGCGCGGCCCACCTCGACCGGTACCCAACTCGGAGGCCGCGATCGTCAGCACTTCGATACCCGAATCGACTAGCCGAGAATTGGTTTCGGTGTTTCGCGCGTAGGCCACCACAACGCCCGGTGCCAGCGCCAGCGTGTTGTTGCCGTCGTCCCATTGCTCGCGCTCAGCTGTGACGGAGTCCAGTCCGGTGTCGATGACACGCAGCTTGCTGATGCCCATCGCGTCGGCCGCGGCGTCGACGAACGGCGCCGCCTCATCGATCTTCACACCATCGGACGCGGGCCGAATTGTGAACGCGGTCAGCGAGTCCACGATGTTCGGGTACATCACGACGGCGTCGGTGTCCACCATCGTGCACACGGTGTCCAGGTGCATCTGGGCCCGTTCCTGGGCGATCGGCACCGCCAGAACCGTGTCGGCGAGGTCGTCTTCGAAGAGGCTTCGCGCCAGCGCCTCGGCGCCTGCGGGTGTGGTTCGCTCCCCCACTCCGACCGCCACCACGCCGGGCGCCAGCAGTAACACGTCGCCGCCTTCGACAGGCGCCGATCGCGACTCGTAGGCGCGGCGAACGCCGAGAAACCGCGGGTGATGCGCGTAGATCACATCGGTCAGCGACGTCTCGCGGGCTCGCGCGGGCAATGCCAGCGACGTGATGGCAACCCGCGGACCGATCCACACCGAGGAATCTCTGGCGAAGAGCAGGTTCGGCAGCGGATCGATGACGAAGTCCCCGCCGTGGTGCATGCGGCGCACCAGCGACCGTTCGTTCTTCTGGTTCTTCCCAAACGGCAACTCATCGAATGTCATTCCGGCCATGAGCACCTGGGCCATCGCACCTGCGTCGAGTGTGCGCAGGTAGGTAGAGAGCTCCTGGGCCAGTGGCGAACCCAGTCGCCGAGAGTCGACGGCTGCGGCGATGCCGTGCATGCGCGCTGCACCACTGTTGGCGAGCGCTTCGGTCAACATGTCGCCGAGCAGCAGCACCTCGACGCCTCGAGAGCGCAGCAGCGCTGAAAACGCGTCGTGTTCCTCCTGCGCCTTGGCCACCCATGGCAGACCGTCGAACAGCAGCGTGTCGTTGTTTCGTGGCGTCAGCCGCTGCAGTTCGAGGCCAGGCCGATGCAGGATGACCGCACGCAGCGTGCCAACCTCCGAATTGCAGCCCAACACAGCCTCTGTCACATCTAGCACCGTAAACCCAACGGTCAACTCGAAAAACCACATAGTCGCAACAAAAAGTGAACCCCGACCGCAGCGACGATCGACGTGATACGCCGCGACCGAGCAGGGAAGTGCCCAGTCGCCTCATGTCGAGATCCAGGTGATTCGAACGCTTGTGCGATAGGCTGTGCCCCATGGAGCCGGCACTGCAAAGCTCTCTGTTCGATCACGCGGATCGGCGCAACCTCGGCGACGGCGCATGGCTCGAGATTCGTTCCGGGTGGCTGCCTCAGGACGACTCGCAAGCCGATTCACTGTTCGGCGAACTACGCGATTCGGTCCAGTGGCGCGCCGAGCGTCGCCAGATGTACGACCGAGTCCTTGATGTTCCGCGCCTAGTCAGCTTCTACGATTTCAGAGATCAATCCGCAGCGCCGCCCCATCCCCGACTCACGCAACTCAGGAGACGCCTCAACGACGCATACGCCGGCGAACTCGGCGAACCGTTCGTGACAGCTGGGCTGTGCCTCTACCGCGACGGCAACGACAGCGTCGCTTGGCATGGCGACAACATCGGCCGGAGCAGCGCAGAGGACACTATGGTGGCGATCGTGAGCCTGGGCGCGACAAGGGTTTTCGCGCTTCGGCCACGCGGGGGCGGAGCCGCGCTACGACTCAGACACAGTCACGGGGACCTGCTGGTGATGGGCGGATCCTGCCAGCGCACCTGGGAACACTCCATCCCGAAGACCGCGCGGCCTACCGGAGCGCGCATCAGCATCCAGTTCCGGCCCCACGACGTACGGTGAGCTGCGACCAGGTGCGCGACGACCATTGCCCTACGACTGGGTGAGCTCAAACCAGGTGCGCTACGAACAGGTGCGCTACGACTAACGGGCTCGGCACTGCGCCTCGCTGCTTCAGCCGCCACCTTGGACCAGGGCCACCGCCCGGGTAACCAGCTCGCGGGCCCGCAGCGTGTCCACGGGGACGATGGGGGCGTCGGGTTGCACCAATGAATTGGCGGTGACGATCACGATGAAATTGCCGAAGCCTGCGACGTAGTTGTAGAGCTCGCCGGTTCGTGCCTCACCGCCTGCGTTCGTCTGCAGCACGCGGTGGGTGCCGACGATGTGCGCCCCCTCGACGCGGGGCGCCTCGACCACCTCGACCGTGCCGCGAACCCCGGGGCCGTTGAATGTCACTGTGTGGCACTGTTCGGTGGGAGTCTCGACCGGCACTGGTTCAGAGGTCTCGAGAGCGATCACGATGTAGCGCACGCCCTCGCCCTCGGCGGTTGTCGCCGCCATGTTGCCCTTCACCCCGGCTGGCACCGCCTGTCGGCCGGCCGACGCGCCACAGACCTCGGGCTGGAAGCTCAAGCCCGGGGGCAAGGTCTGCGGGCCGAGCAGACGCGGGTCGATCGCGGCCGGTCCGACGTTGCTTACCGTGAACGGCGGACCGAAGCTGGACGTGATGTCAGCGACGTTGGCGATGTCGGCGTCGGCGAGGTCCAGGTCCTGGCCCGAACCGCACCCCGCCGAAAGTCCGGCGCTGGCTGCCGCCAACAGACTGGCCAGCGTCCTCTTCGCGTTGGACATCGCCGCAAATGTACCCGTGGACGACGGCTCAACCACGCATCGCCGACAAGGCAGTCTTCAGCAGGTCGGTCGCGAATACGGCGCCGAGGGTGGGACTGGACGATCCGGGGTCGGTGATCAGCGCTACGAAGCACACATAGTCCGTCAGGTAGGCGACCAACGTTTCTGTGCGCGAACGCGTTTCCGTTCCTCCCTCGACCACGATGGTCACGACGGTGCTCATGGCGACGGTCTGAGCGGCGTCGACGACGGGCCCGGGATGCGCGGTCACGGTCCCGGTGGCGCGCCCGGACGTCAACGTCCACTGCTCACACCGGGCGAGCAAGGCCGGGTCGGGCGCCTTCGGGTCGCTCGATCGGGCGACCACGGCATAGACGATCCCGCCGGGCCCCGATGCCGACCAACCCCTCGTCGTCGCGGAATCGACTGCGGGCGTTGCCAGCGCCAGGCACTGTGAGGGCTCGGCGACAGCCTCGTCCCCGAAGCTCCATAACGCGATCGGCGCGGGCGGTCCGGCGTAGGCAGCGACCTCATACCCGTTGGGGAGTTGGTCGCGGGCTCGATCAATTCTCGTGGGGTCGATCTGCCGGGAGACCGCTTCCCCCGCGGACGACGTGGCCACTGACTGCTGCGACTGCCCGCATCCGGTGCCCAATAGCGCCAGCGCAAGTACGGCGAGCAGCCTCACGACCTGTTGATACCACGCGGTCAGCAGAGGTTAGTGCGCGACGCTCAGACCGCGCCGGGGTCGTGCCGAGGCGCCTCCAGTTCGGGGGCAGGTTCGCCTGAAGCGCTCGGTGTGCAGCGGGCATCGGCCGCACACCACGGGCGTGACGCCCTCGAACGGCCGGAACGACGCACGAGAGCGGCATCTGCAAGAAGATGGGGGTGCCTTTCTGTAAGAAGTCGGGCACGGGCGGTAAACTGCCCTGCGATCCGGCTTTGGTCGCGCGCAGATCGCGTCGACGCCACGGGCCGAGGAATACAGGAGACGACATGACCACCAACATGCGGACCGGCGTCATCGCCATCGCAGCGGTCGCCCTCGGAATCGGCCTGTCAGGGTGCGGCTCGGACACCCAGACGGAGGAGTCGGCGACGACGTCGGCGACCACCAGCAGCGAGGCTCCCACCACATCGGCCGAGGCCGCGGGGCCCGCGATGACCATCGTCGACTACATCAGAGATAACAACATCACCGAGACCGTGGTGAACCGGGGCGACCCCGGTGCCCCGACCATCGATCTGCCCTTCCCTCCAGGATGGGAAGACATGGGCGGCCAGACGCCCGAATGGGCATACGCCGGCATCTTCTTCACCGGTGACCCCGCTATGGCCCAGGACCCGCCGACGATCATCGCGATCGTCTCGAAGCTGACGGGCGACGTCGACTCGGCCGCGATTCTCGACCTTGCGGCCGGCGAAATCCAGAACTTGCCCGACTTCGAGGGGCCGAAAACCGGCAAGCCCAGCGCGCTCGGCGGGTTCGATGCGACGCAGATCGGTGGCCTCTACGTCAGGGACGGCGTCAACCGAATGATCGCGCAGAAGACGGTGGTCATCCCGAGCGGAGACGACCTCTACGTGCTGCAGCTCAACGCGGACGGCACTGAAGAACAGGCGAGGCCGCTGATGGACGCCACCAAGCTCATCGACGACGAGACCACGATCACGCCCTGAGCCGGAGCCTCAGAGCCTCGACACGAGCGCGGCCACCGGGGCCGAAGTCATTCAACCGCCCGGATGACCTGGCGGGCAACGTCGCGGATCTGCCGGATCAGCTCGGGCGAGATGGGCAGGTCCTTGGGTTGGGGCACGTCGATCTCGGTGGTGACGACGCCCAGATCGTCACGTTGCCAGGTCGCGCCGAAGCGATCGAGGATTGCGCGCATTGCCTGATTGTCGCTGAGCACCCGCGCGGTAAAGCGCTGCACGCCTTCGGCCCCCGCAGCCACCGCGATAGCGCCTAGCAGGAAAGTGCCGATTCCCCGGCCTTGGTATGCGTCACCGACGATGAATGCGACCTCGGCTTCGGCCGGGTTGCCTTCGTCGCGCACGAAACGTGCGTCGGCGACCACCGGACCGTCGGGCCCGTTGGTCAGCACGAACACGAAGTGTTCCAGGTAGTCCACTTCAAACAGGTAGCTCATCAGTGTCTTCGACGGTGACCTGACCGACTGAAAACGCCGATAGAGCGTCTCGCCGGAGAACTCGACCGGGCCGTTGGCGGCGCGTTCGATGTCGCCGGGCAACACCGGGCGTAGATACAGGACGGTACCGTCCCGCATCGTTGTCGGGATCGGCGTGACGAACGCGGCGAGGCGCTGGCGCGCCGTCCGGACCAGCCTGTCGATGATTCCTGGCACGTCGAGCATGGTCGCGAAGGCCTCCCGGCCGCCGACCCATCCGGTCAGCGGTTCGGTGGCCATCACGGTCGCGGTACGCGGCGCATTACGCAGAAGTGCGATCTCGCCGATGATCAAGCCCGGCGTCACCTCGATGACAGTGTCGTGACCGTCGGAGCCGACATGGGAGACTTCAGCGCGGCCGGATTCGATCAACAGAAAGGACACGGCCAACTCGCCCTGTTGCATCAGAACCTGACCCGCAACGGCCTTCAGCGGCCGCAACTGCGCGGCCAACGGGATCAGCGCCGCCACCGGGGTCTCGGCGAAGACCTCCAAGACGGCGAGCTCATCGGCTTGCACAACGGTCAGGCCGGACACGTCACGAGGTTACGGCGGCTTGGTGCGGGCGGGCAAGGAAGCCTTGCGGCCGATATCATCGACGAGCCCGGGCAAGGCTCAACGATACGGGCGGGCATACTCAGCCAGAGAGGGCAAGATGGCAGTGACCGGGCCTCGATTCAGCACCCACGCAGAGCTATTCGACCTCACCGGGAAGCGTGCGCTGGTCACCGGGGGCACCCGCGGTATCGGCCTCATGATGGCACGCGGGCTACTGCAGGCCGGCGCCAGTGTGGTGATCTGCTCCCGCAAGCGGGACGCGTGTGAACAGGCGCAGGCCGACCTGTCCGAGTTCGGCGACGTGCAAGCCATTGCGGCCGACCTGTCTCAACACGACGAATGCCTGCGGCTGGCCGAGTGCGTCGCCTCCGACGGTGACCAACTGCACATCCTGGTCAACAACGCCGGCGCGACGTGGGGTGAGCCCATCGAGAGTTTCCCGGACTCCGCCTGGGACAAGGTGCTCGATCTCAACATCAAGTCGCCGTTTTGGATGGTTCAGGCGTTGTTACCGGCCCTCCGAGAGGCGGGCACCGCCGATGATCCCGCCCGGATCGTCAATGTCGGCAGCATCGACGGCATTCGTGTCAGCCCCCTGCCCGTCTATTCCTATGCCAGTAGCAAGGCGGCGTTGCATCAGCTGACGCGGGTGCTCGCCCGGGAACTCGGACCACAGCACATCACCGTGAATGCCGTTGCGCCAGGACCGTTTCAGTCGAAGATGATGGCGGCCACCCTGGAAGAATTCGGCGACGCGATCGCAGCCTCGGCGCCGTTGGGCCGAATCGGGCGCGGGGACGACATGGCAGGCATTGCCGTCTTTCTCGCCAGTCGGGCGGGCTCCTACCTCACCGGGGCGGTCATCCCGGTTGACGGCGGCATCTCCACGACCGCCGGCTGAGACCGTCTTCGGAGTTCGGGATCGACCAACACGCAGCAGGCTCATCCCGAACCGCCCAAAGGTGGTGGAGCTAAGGGGATTCGAACCCCTGACCTTCTCGATGCGAACGAG
>NZ_JBMYXC010000008.1:0-106171 GCF_049608025.1 Mycobacterium sp.
CCGAACAGGATCGCCGAGATCGGCACCCCCTGCGGGTCATCCCACTCGGGGGCCAACGTCGGGCACTGCGAGATCGGGGTGCAGTACCGCGAGTTCGGATGGGCGGCCTTGACTTCGGACTCCAGGGTCCAATCGTTGCCCTTCCAATCGGTCAGATGGTCGGGGTCGCCTTCCAGACCCTCCCACCACACGTCGTCGTCATCTGTCTTGGCAACGTTGGTGAACACGGTATTGCCGGCGGCGATGGTCTTCATCGCGTTCGGGTTCGAGTCCCAGTTGGTGCCGGGGGCGACGCCGAAGAAACCGAACTCGGGGTTGGTTGCGTAGAGCCTGCCGTCCTTGCCGAAGCGCATCCAGGCGATGTCGTCGCCGACAGTCTCGGCGCGCCAACCAGGAATTGTGGGCTGCAGCATCGCGAGGTTCGTCTTGCCGCACGCGGATGGGAACGCCGCGGCAATGTAGTACGCCTTGTTCTCCGGTGAGATGAGCTTGAGGATCAGCATGTGCTCGGCCAGCCAGCCCTCGTCGTGGGCCATCGCCGAGGCGATCCGCAGTGAGTAGCACTTCTTGCCCAACAGTGCGTTACCGCCATAGCCGGAGCCGTAGCTCCAGATCTCCCGGGTCTCGGGGAAGTGGGTGATGTACTTGGTGTCGTTGCACGGCCATGCGACGTCTTCTTTACGGACGCCCGACTCGTCCACCAGCGGAGCACCGATGGAGTGCAGCGCCTTGACGAAGAAACCGTCCGTGCCGATCTTGTCCAGGGCTGCCTGCCCCATTCGGGTCATGACGCGCATCGAGACGACGACGTACTCCGAGTCGGTGATCTCCACGCCCAACTTGGGATCTTCAGCCCCCAGCGGACCCATGCAGAACGGCACTACCCACATGGTGCGACCGCGCATAGACCCGCGGTACAGACCGGTCATGATGTCCCGCATCTCGGCCGGATCCATCCAGTTGTTGGTCGGTCCGGAGTCGATCTCACGCTCGGAGCAGATGAAGGTGCGCGACTCTACGCGCGCAACATCGGAAGGATCGGACAGCGCGAGGTACGAGTTGGGCTGCTTCTTGGGGTTGAGCCTGGTGAACGTACCCGCCTCGACGAGCTGGTCGCACAGCGCTGCGTACTCCTCCTCGGAGCCGTCGGCGAAGGCGACCCGGTCGGGCTGGGTCAGCTCGGCAATCTCGCGCACCCAGGCCAGCAGCTTCTCGTGTTTGGTGGGTGCGGAATCCAATCCCGGAATAGTTGCTGCAGTCATGCTGTGTTGTCTCCTGCATCTTCGTGCGAGCTGTCTGTCAGGACGCAGGCGCGCGAATCGAAACCAAAGGCTCGAAAAGCAGCCACGGCCACCCCCTGACTATTGAGGTTAACGCGGGCGCTGTTCCCGCGGTATGTCAGGAGTATGTCCGATCACTCACAGGAACAATTCAGATCGGTACAACCGGGGACCTACCGACCGGTAACGACAGGTGCGGTGGGATTGCCCTGCGCCGCCGGCTCCCGGAGGGCTTGCAGCGCCCGCAGCAGAGGCGGCATCTCGCGGTCCCGGACGGACTCGGCGCGGGCAGTCTTGTCGGCGTGCTCCCTGAGCTCGGCGTCGATCGCCGCGATGCGTTGCCCGACCGCTCGCCGCTGCGCGGCGGCGCCGGCGGCATGCGAAGACGACAGCGCCGCCTCGGCGGCCAGCAGTCGAATGGCCACTCGCTCCTCGGCTGCGGCGCGGACCGCGCTGGTCACGTCGTTGACCCAGCGTTCCAGCACCGCCCGATCATGAAGCAAACCCCGAACCCTGACCACCCACACCGTGACAGCCAGCCCAGCCAACCCGCCGGCCACCAGAGCGGCGACGGTGGCCTGTGGCGCCAACCCGGCGAACAACTTGTTCACCAGCACCGCGACCCCCAGACCGAATCCTGCACCGAACACCGTGGTGAGCTGGGTTTCCAGACGCCGGGAACGCACCGGCGGATCGGCGATCGCCCGAGAAGCCATCGCCGGGGTTGGTGGCCGGAGTTCCGGCAGGCCGAGGGTTTCCGACGAGCCCCGGGTTTCCGACAAGCCCCGGGTTTCCGACAAGCCCCGGGTTTCCGACAAGCCCCGGGTTTCCGACAAGCGGAGGCGGGCCGCCACCTTCCGGGTCCGGGTGTTGATCTCGTCGTCGACCTCGGCGACAAGGTCGCGACACCGTCGCCGTACGCCCTGTGCGAAGTCGCCCCGGGCAACCCTGCCGAAGTGCCGCCCACTCGTGCCGGCGACTGTCTCCAGCAGTTCCGTCCGCGCGTCAGCACAACGGTTGCGCGCGGAATATGTCAGCGCCACGCGGGCCTGCTGAATCTCGCTCCGTACTGCGATGGTGGTCTCCGGCGCGATCATCAACCGGCGCCGCAGTAGCTCATCGCGACTTTCTCGAAGCGCGTCGACCCGCGCCTTCCGGTCCGCGCCGGCCGCCTCCTCATCCAAGCGCGCCATTTCGGCACGCAGTCGGAACTCGGACGCGCGCAGGCTGTTTTTCCGGACGACCTCGGGGTCGCCGAGCTGACTCTCCAAGAGTTCCACCAGGTCGTCCATCAGCGGCGGTCCCAACCGCGGCGCGGCGGCCGCGCCCACCCACCGAACATGCTGGAAGCCCACGGCGTATTCGGCGAGCCGCTCGCGGTTGACCGCGAGTACACCTCGCCAGTCACGATGGTCGTCGACCTTGGACACCACCGCGACGACGACGTCGGCCCAGGTGGTGGCGAGCTCAGCCAGAGCACAGTCTGACCCTGTCGCCGGAGCCACGGCCGAAACTACGAATACCGCGGCAGCCGGAGAGTCGCCCGGGGCCAGGCCCTGCGCCTCGGCGAAGAAGCGGCCGGGGATCCGACGTCGCAATGCCTCGACCATGCTGGTGACCCCGGCCGACCGGGGCCCGGTCACCAATACGACGTCCGCCACCGCACCAGCAGAGTCAGTCACCGCACCAGCAGAGTCAGTCACCGCACCAGCAGAGTCAGTCACCGCATCCGTCCGAGGAGGCGCAGCGAACCGCGGGAAATGTCTTTCGCGCACCGTTGGTGCAGCACGCCCACCGGGCCGCGCGCGTAGGCCGCCCACTGCGCGGCCCGGCGCAGATGCGCATCCTGCGCATCGCCCGGCTCGACCGCCAGCCCCACCGCCTCAACCACGTCGACCGCCGCCGCCATCACCGCGATGACGGTCTCGTCGGCGACCAGGAACTCCTCGATCCCCGCACCGCCGCGTTGCGCAGCAAGGCCGCGCAATTCGCTCAGGACGGCGCGCACCTTCCGGTAGCGGGCTGGAGCAGATACCGCGCTCAGTTGTTCAAGCACCCGGTCCACCTGGCTGAGTTCGCGCAGCTGCCGCTGCACAGTTGCTCTCGTGGCTCCGCCGCACAGAGCCAGCAGGGCATGGGCAAGCCCGACTCGGTCCAACTTGTCCAGCAGCCGCCGACGCAGCTCTGCGGGCAGCCCATGAGCCGAACCGACAAAGGCGTCCGTCGATGTGATGTCGACGGGAGTGCCGATCAGAGCACGCATCGCGGCGATCTCCCCGTCATCGACACCGACGGTGGCCAACGGGGCGATCATCGGAACGACAGGGACACCCACCGTCGCGGCGAACTCCGCCGCCCGCCGCTCGGCGCACGCCAGCGGGCCCGCCGGGTCCGCACCCGCCAGGTCCGACTTGTTCAGCACGACCATGGTGGCCCCCGGAGTCCCTGAATCACCTGGAGCCGCGGGGACCCTGGAGACGGCCCGCAACCGCGCCCGGTCCTCGGGCTTGAGCGCCTCGGCGACGACGAAAACGTTGACGTCCGCGCCTGCGGCATCAGCGGCCACCGTCACCCCCGCGTCAGCGAGTGCGGCCGTGACAGCGCCGCGCCCCACCCCCTGCCGACCGCGCACAGCCACCGTCAGCGGCGCACGAAACCGTTCCTCGATGGCCAGCACCCGCAGGTCGCGCACCCGTGCGGCGAATTCGGCCAGTAGTACACCGAAATGACCATCCATGACGATTCGCTGACCCCCGGTCCACCGGCCGGGTCGGCGACCGGCCTCCTAGGGAGAATCGTGACACCCGTCCGGAGCTACTGCTTACACATTTTTTCCCGCGCGGACGTGACGGCCACGCTTCTACCAGTGGAAGACAACTGTTGGGTATCAATCTGTACAGCGATGCGGGAACCGAAGAGTTGATGAGCGACCATGGACGGATGCATTCGCCGGGCCCTGATGTCGCCAGTTCCCTGGCCACAGGCCCCGCAGACCCCCCAGCCACCGGCGAATACTTCCTTCCCAGGGTCACCAGCGTCCGCGCCAGACGTTCGGCGATCTCGGACAAACAGCAGGCCACCTGGGACCGCCTGTGGCCCGAACTAGGCCGTCAGGCCCGCGATGCCGACGGTCCAGCTGAGCTGATCGACACTCGGGAGTGGTTCGGACGTCGCGCTCCGGTGGTCCTGGAGATCGGCTGTGGAACGGGCACCTCGACCCTGACCATGGCGCAGGCCGAGCCCGATATCGACGTCGTCGCCGTCGAGGTCTACCGGCGCGGCCTGGCCCAACTGCTTGCTGCCATCGATCGCACCTCGAGATCCGACCTCGCCACCGCGCCGGTCACCAATATCCGCCTGGTCCGCGGCGACGGCGTGGACGTGCTCACGCACATGTTCGGGCCGGGTTCGCTCACCGGCGTGCGGGTGTTCTTCCCCGATCCCTGGCCCAAGGCACGCCACCACAAGCGGCGGCTGCTGCAGCCCGCCACGGTGGCGTTGATCGCCGATCGGCTCCGGCCGGGAGGAGTGCTGCACGTAGCCACCGACCACGCCGGTTACGCCACCCCGATCGCCGAGGCCGGCGACGCGGAACCCCGACTGCGCCGCGTCAGTATCGAGTTCGGCGCCGATCTCCGCACCGACCCTGAGCGACTGCCCATGTCGGTGACCAGACCAGTGACAAAGTACGAAGGGAAAGCCCAGCACGCCGGTAGCCCGGTAGCTGAACTGCTCTGGGAGAGAGTGCCATGAGCCTGACCGAGAACATCCCGGATGCGCGTGCCGACCACGACGTCCTCACTGCACCGGAGCCGCCCGCCCCCGCTCCGACCAGCGCGCGGGTGCTGCTGGTGTGGGACGCGCCCAATCTGGACATGGGGCTGGGATCAATTCTCGGGGGTCGGCCGACCGCCGCGCACCGACCCCGCTTCGACGCGCTGGGCCGCTGGCTGCTGGGCCGCACCGCGGATCTGTCGACCCGAATAAGCAAGACGCGCCGCGACACGTCGCTGGAGTCGGTGTCACTTGAGCCGGAGGCCACCGTCTTCACCAATATCGCTCCAGGCAGCGCCGATGTCGTTCGCCCGTGGGTCGAAGCGCTGCGCAACGTGGGATTCGCGGTGTTCGCCAAACCCAAGATCGACGACGACAGTGATGTTGATAGCGACATGCTCGCTCACATCGCCCTGCGCCGCAGCGAAGGGTTGGCCGGCGTGATTGTCGCCTCGGCCGACGGGCAGGCTTTCAAACTGCCCCTGGAGGACATCGCCGCGGACGGAATCGCGGTCCAGGTGCTCGGATTTCGCGAACATGCCAGTTGGGCGTTAGCGTCGGATACCTTGGAGTTTGTCGACTTGGAGGACATCCCTGGTGTCTTCCGGGAACAGCTACCGCGAATCAGCCTCGATTCGCTACCAGAGCAGGGCGCGTGGCTGCAGCCTTTCCGGCCGCTGGCCTCGCTGCTGGCCTCGCGCGCATAGGAAGACTATGAGTCGCAGTTCTGCTACGCGCAGGCCGACGAGCAAGACCGTAAGGAGCTGAACGTGTTCGCCTGGTGGGGTCGAACGGTGTACCAGTACCGACACATGGTGATCGGTGTCATGGTCGCACTGTGCCTGGGCGGTGGCGTCTACGGCATAAGCCTGGGACAGCACGTCACCCAGAGCGGTTTCTACGATGACGGCAGCGAATCGGTGCACGCGTCGGTGATCTCCGACGAAGTTTACGGCCGCGATACGTCCGGCCACATCGTCGCGATATACACCGCTCCCGAGGGTAAGACGGTCGACGATCCGGCATTCAAGAAGAAGATCCTCGACAACCTCGACGAATTAGAGAAGAACCACCCCGACCAGCTCCTTCGCGCCATCGGCTACTTCAAGAGCCCCGAAGTGCTCAAGAACATGGCCGACAGCGACAAGAAACACGCGTTCATGTCGGTCCAGCTCAAGGGCGACAACGACGACGTGATCCTGAACAACTACAACAAGAACGTCGGCGAAGACGGCAAGACCGTCAAGGAAGCCCTCAACATCGACGGCCTCGAGGTTCAGCAGGCCGGCCTGCAACCGCTGGCAAGCGAGTTGACCGGCACCATCGGCGAGGACCAGAGGCGAGCAGAGATCGCCGCCATCCCGCTGGTCGCGGTGGTCCTGTTCTTCGTGTTCGGTGGCGTCATCGCCGCTGCGCTGCCCGCCATCATCGGCGGCCTGACGATCGCGGGCTCGCTGGGCATCATGCGGCTCATCGCCGAGGTCATTCCCGTTCACTTCTTCGCCCAGCCGGTGGTGACGCTCATGGGCCTGGGTATTGCCGTCGACTACGGACTGTTCATGGTGAGCCGGTTCCGAGAGGAGCTCGCCGAAGGCTACGACACCGAGGCCGCGGTGCGGCGAACCGTGATGACCTCCGGCCGGACGGTCATGTTCTCCGCGGTGATCCTGGTGGCATCCTCGATGCCGCTCCTGCTGTTCCCGCAGGGCTTCCTCAAGTCGATCACCTACGCGATCATCGCCTCGGTGATGCTGGCGGCGATCCTGTCGATCACCGTGCTGGCCGCCGCGCTCGCCATGCTGGGCCCCAACGTCGACGCGCTCGGCGTGCGGACGCTGCTGCGGGTGCCGTTCTTCCGCAACTGGAAGCCGATGAACTGGTGGCTGAACTGGCTGGCCGACCGGACGCAGAAGACCAAGACCCGCGCCGAGGTTGAGCAGGGTTTCTGGGGCAAGCTCGTCAACATCGTGATGAAGCGGCCGATCGCCTTCGCCGCACCCATCCTGATCCTGATGATCCTGCTGATCATTCCGCTGGGCCAACTCTCCCTGGGCGGCATCAGCGAGAAGTACCTGCCCCCGGACAACTCGGTGCGGGTGGCTCAGGAGGAGTTCGACAAGACCTTCCCCGGATTCCGCACCGAACCGTTGACTCTGGTCATCGAAAGCGACGACGGCGAACCCGTCACCGATCAAGAGATCGCCGAGATCCGCAACGAGGCCATGGCGATCCCAGGATTCATCGAACCCCAGGGTGATCAGTCCAAGATGTGGCAGGAGCGGTCCTTCCTCGACGGCGCATCGAAAGACCCGTCGGTGCGCGTCATCCAGAACGGTCTGATGGTCCGCAACGACGCCTCCAAGAAGATCGACGAACTGCGCGCCCTGTCGCCACCGCGCGGACTCACGGTGTCGGTGGGTGGTACCCCGGCGCTCGAGCAGGACAGCATCCACAGTTTGTTCGACAGGTTGCCCCTGATGGTGCTGCTGCTCATCACCACGACCACGGTGCTGATGTTCCTGGCGTTCGGATCGGTGGTGCTGCCGATCAAGGCCGCACTGATGAGCGCACTCACCCTCGGTTCCACGATGGGCATTCTCACCTGGATGTTCGTCGACGGGCACGGGTCCGGCCTGATGAACTACACCCCGCAACCCCTGATGGCCCCGATGATCGGTTTGATCATCGCGGTGATCTGGGGCCTGTCCACCGACTACGAAGTGTTCCTGGTGTCCAGGATGGTGGAGGCGCGGGAGCGCGGCATGTCGACTGCCGAGGCGATCCGTATCGGTACGGCCACCACGGGACGACTGATCACCGGCGCCGCGCTGGTCCTGGCCGTGGTGGCGGGCGCGTTCGTGTTCTCCGACCTTGTCATGATGAAATACCTGGCGTTCGGCCTGCTCATCGCGCTGCTGCTGGACGCAACGATCGTCCGTATGTTCCTGGTGCCCGCGATCATGAAGTTGCTCGGCGACGACTGTTGGTGGGCGCCACGCTGGATGAAACGCCTCCAGGAACGCCTCGGACTCGGCGAGACCGAACTGCCCGACGAGCGTAAGCGGCCCTCCGTGCGAGGACCCGGCGAAGAGCCCCCTCCCCCGGAAGCACTGGTCGGTGCCATCGGCCCGATCGGTGCCGCAGCAGGGCGGGCACTGCCACGGCACATTCCCAGTCACCCCGCTCCGGGCGGCGCCCCCCATCCCGGAGAGGGCGGCAGAACCAGCCCACCGTCGCGGGCTGACGACCCGTCCACGGCGGGGACCACGCCACTCCCCAGCGCACCGCCGTCCCCCGCTGCGCCGGCGTCTCCGGCGGATTCCCCGTCACAGGAGCCGCAGACCACCCGCCTGTCGATAGCCAAGAACGCGGTACGCAACGCGATCAGCAGTGCTGCCGCGGCCACGCAGCGCACGGCGCGGCCCTCTGGCCCGCCGACGCCGCCCGAACCGCCCCGTAAGGAACGCGAGATCGAGTCCTGGCTCGGCGATCTGCGCGGCACCGGGGGCACTGCGGCCACCCCGGCTCAGCCGACGCGCCCGACGCCGGATCAAGGCTCGGGTAGCAGCGACGCGACCACGGCTATCCCCGCGCAACCCGACACCCGGACACCGAACGACGAGTCCGCCGACGCGACCCGGGCCATTCCAACGCAACGGAAGTCAGACGCCGACGCCGCGACCGACAAGCTCAACACCCGACCTGAGGATGAGCCCCAGCGTCGTGGCGGTAGCGGTGTCAGCGCGCAAGACCTGCTGCGACGGGAAGGTCGCCTCAAGTAGCCGCGCCGGGCTTGGCTTCTGGGGCGCTGGCTTCTGGGGCGCTGGCTTCCGGGGCCCTGACTTCCGGGGAGCCGGCTTCCGGGGCGCCGACTTCTGCCTCGATGTCGTCGGCATCGGCTTTCACCACCGGCCCGGCGCGGGCCTCGAGTGCCGCCTCCTCTGCCGCGGGGTCGTCTGCGAGCAGGACGCGCATCGCGCTGTTGAGAAAAGCCAGCGCGGGCACCGCCAGCAACGCCCCCGGGATTCCGGCAAGCACAGCGCCGCCGGCGATCGCCAGCACGATCGCCAGTGGGTGGATAGATACCGCACGGCCCATGACCAGCGGCTGCAGCACGTGGCCCTCTAACTGCTGAACGGCGATGATCAACCCAAGGGCGATGAGCCCATAGATCCAGCCTTTGGCAAGGAGCGCGACGACGACCGCCACGAAGCCCGCGACCACTGCACCCACCAGTGGGACGAAGGCTCCCATGAACACCAACGATGCCAACGGAAGCGCAAGCGGCACACCCATGATCGCCAGACCCACCCCGATGCCGACCGCGTCGACGAAAGCGACGAGAAACGTCGCCCGGACGTAACCGATCAGCGACCGGAAGCCGGCCCGACCCGCGTCCCGCACCCGGTCCCGCACAGTAACCGGAAAGATCTGGGTGACGAACGAGAAAATGTTTCGGCCACCCTGCAGCAAGAAGATCAACGTGAACAAGACCAACAGCGCACCGGTCACGATTTCGGTCACCGTGCCGGCCGTCGACAGCGCCCCGCTGGTCAGCTTCTCCTGATTACCGCGCAGCGCCTCGATCGCGGCATCGCCGGCCTGGTTGATCTGGTGGTGACTGAGGTTGAGAGGACCGTCGGTCAACCACTTCCCCAGCCCTTCGATACTGGTCGCCATCTGGCTGACCAGCGCGGGCGCACCCTCGATGAACTGCGTGATCACGAACGCCAGCAACCCGCCGAAGACCGCGAACCCACTCAAGAGCACCAGTGCCACCGCGCCACCGCGTGGTGCGCCACGCCGGTCCAGCGAGTCGACTACCGGCAGCAGCAACGCGGCGAGAATGGTGGCCAGCGCCACCGGCACGACGAGGATTTCGAGCTGGTAGAACAGCCACAGCACCGCGACGATGGCGCCCAGGATCACCAAGAGTCGCCACGCCCAGGCAGCGGTCTTCCGAACCAGTGGGCTGACCGACTCATCGGCGCAGGCATCCACGCAGGGAACGGACGAAGGACCGGTTGACATTCCGGTAGCGTAACGGCCCAGCCAATCCAGTCCTCGGATCTGCGGATTCCGCCCAACCACGCCTTACCCTGTAGTCCGTGTTCCAGGACGTTCCCGCGAGCGACGCCCCCGCGAGCGACGCCCCCGCGGGGGGCACCGGCGACGGGCGGCAGCCCCGCGGCAAGTACTGGTGGCTGCGCTGGGTGATCATCGGGGTCGCGATAGTCGTGTTGACCATCGAGTTCGCGTTGGTCCGAGACCAACTCGCCCAAGCATGGAAGAGCCTGTACACGGCGAACCTGCTGTGGGTATTGGCCGCCGTGATAGCCGCAATGGCCTCGATGCACAGCTTCGGCCACATCCAGCGCACCCTGCTGCGCTCGGCAGGTGTCCATGTTCGGCAATGGCGTTCCGAGGCCGCCTTCTATGCCGGGAACGCGTTGTCCACCACCCTGCCCGGCGGTCCGGTGTTGTCGGCGACGTTCATCTACCGCCAGCAGCGGATCTGGGGCGCCTCACCTGTGGTGGCCTCCTGGCAGCTGGTGATGTCGGGTGCTCTGCAGGTGATCGGCTTGGCGCTGCTAGGCCTGGGCGGCGCGTTCATGCTCGGTGCGAGTAAGAATCCGCTCTCGCTGATCTTCTCTCTCGGCGGCTTCGTCGCACTCATCCTGCTGGCACAGGCGGTGGCCACCCGCCCCGAGCTCATCGAGGGAATCGGTGCACGGGTGCTGTCGTGGGTCAACTCGCTACGCGGAAAGCCCACCGGTACCGGCCTGGGAAAGTTGCGGGCGATACTGACCCAGTTGGAGTCGGTGCAACTGGGTCGTCGCGACCTCGGGGTGGCATTCAGCTGGTCGCTGTTCAATTGGATTGCCGACGTGGCATGTCTGTTGTTCGCCTGCTACGCCACCGGCGGTCACCCCTCGATCGCGGGCGTCACGGTCGCCTATGCCGCAGCCCGCGCCGTCGGTTCCATCCCTTTGATGCCCGGCGGGTTACTCATCGTCGAGGCGGTGCTGGTGCCCGGCCTGGTGTCCAGCGGGATGCCGTTGGCCGCGGCCATCTCCGCGATGCTGATCTACCGGCTCGTCAGTTGGATCTTCATCTCCGCGATCGGCTGGGTGGTGTTCTTCTTCATGTTCCGCACCGAGAAGGACATCGACCCCGACTCCAACGGAACCGGGGCAGCGACAGGGGCCAAAGACTCCGAGAGCACTGGGAAGCCGGCACAGTTCAGCCCGGACCCCGATGCACCCCATCCACCGGGCAGCCCCGAGCGATAGCCGACATTGCCCAACGACAATCCGCAGGCCAGCCCCGTATGATCTGTAGCACTTGCGGTGACTGGGGACGACGTGTCGAAAGAACCACGCGAAGACGCGGCTGATCGGACAGAACTCGATTCCGCCGCGCTCTGGACGGCCGCCCTCGCTTCCGGCGTCGCCGCCGTCGGCTACACGCTGTACGCGGTTGTCACGCTAGACGCCCCGAATCGGTTCGTCTTGTTCGCCGATGTCGCCGCGGTCTCGATCGTGGCTCTCGTCATCGGCCTTTTTCGCTCGCAATTACTCCGGCGCTTCGGGCTCACCGCGATCATCGCGGCCTTCACGATGCTCCAGCGCCGACAGGGATACCGGGAGCGACGGTTGCTCGCCGACGCCTCGCGGACCGACGCACTCACCGGAGCGCCGAACCGCCGAGGGTTCGAGGAACGGTTCCAGGCGAGCATCGACCAGGCCGAGCGCCTCGGGCGGCCGGTCGCACTGCTCACGATCGACCTCGACTCGTTCAAGCAGATGAACGACACGCGGGGGCACGCGGCCGGCGATGCGGTCCTCAAGCGGGTCGCCAATGGCATCGGCGAGACGGTGCGGCGCATGGACGCTGTCGGCCGACTGGGCGGCGACGAGTTCGGCATCGTTCTGTTCGGGTCTGGCTCCAGTGAAGCCAGAAAACTCGCGGCGGCGGTTACCGAGATGCTCCGCCCGGTGATCGGAATGTCGGTAGGTGTGGCGATCTACCCCGGCGACGGCATCACCGCCGAAGAGCTGTTCCGAGCCGCGGACGTCGAACTGTACGTCCACAAGCACGGCGGCCCGAGCTCGCGGCCCGAGCTCGCCTGGGCGGTCACACTGGCCGAAGCGGTGGACCGCCGTCTCGACAGCGCTCACAGCCGAGACGTGGCGGTCCTCGCCGCCGCGATCGCCGAGCGCCGGGGCTGGGACCACGACCAAGTCGCCGAGCTCCGCATCGCCGCCATGCTGCACGCCATCGGTCTCAGCGCCATCCCCGACTCGACGCTCACCTCACGCCAACCCCTGACCCCCGATCAGCGCCAGGACGTGGACCGGCACACGACCATCGGCGCCGAAATGCTGGCGCGAGTCGAGGGCACCGAGGTCATCGTCCCGTGGATCCGACACTCCCATGAACGATTCGACGGCCTGGGCACCCCGTCGGGGCTACGCGGAGAAGAGATCCCCGAGGCATCACGCATCCTGCACGTCGTCGACGCATACACGGCGATGACGAACAACCGGCCCTACCGAAAGGCAATGCGGCCCGCTGCCGCGCTCGACGAGATCAAGCGAGGTTCCGGCACTCAGTTCGACCCGATGTCGTCGCGGACCTGCTTGCTGAACTGCCGACCAACGACCGACCGGCAGAGGAGACCTCCGAGACGCCCCAGCCCTAGATGCCCCAGCCGTAGATGCCCCAGCCGCCATAGCCGCCGAATCCCCTCGATGATCACCTCACGACATGATCACCTCACGACATGATCACCTCACGACATGATCACCTCACGACGAAGAAAGCTGCAGCCCGATGGCTTACGACGAACGGCCCCTGCAATCGAATGAACGTCCGCGGGCCGGAGCCGCCCTGGGAGCGTTCGCCGCCGATGTGGTCTGCGTCGTCGTGTTCTGCACGATCGGGCGTCGCACTCACGCTGAGGGGCTGACCGTCGGCGGCATAGCGGAGACAGCGTGGCCGTTCCTCACCGGAACCACGCTGGGCTGGTTGCTCTCACGCGGCTGGCGGCGTCCGGCCGCGCTCGCTCCCACCGGTGTCGTGGTGTGGGTATGCACCGTGGCGATCGGGATGGTGTTGCGCAGAGTCACCTCACAGGGCACCGCCACCAGCTTCATCGTGGTCGCCACCCTGACCACTGCCGTGCTGCTGCTCGGGTGGCGCGCCGCGGCTCAGCTGATCAACCGCCGTTGAAACGGCGGTCATTCATCTGAACCATCCGGTGGTTCCTCGGATACCGACAAGGTCAGAGTCCCCGTCAACCCACCGAGCGGACCGTTGGTGAGCTTGATCTGGCCTCCGTGCAACGCCGCCTGCTGGGCCACCAGCGCAAGTCCCAGACCCGAACCTCCCTGCGCCGCGGTGCTTCCGCGCGAGAACCGCCCCAGCACGCTTTCGTGCTCTGCCGCGGGCAGGCCGCGGCCGTTGTCGTCGACCACGATGGTCATCACCCCGTCCCGGCGGCACGCGGCAAGCAGGATTCGGGTGGCCTCCCCGTGCGTGATGGCGTTACGCACCAAGTTCTCCACTGCCAGCCGTAGTCCGTTGGGCCAACCCCACACCATGCCGAGATCCTCGTCCACGTCCAGATCGATCTGGACCTGCGGGCTCACGCGCATGTTCTCCCGCGCGACCCGGTCCAGCAGGTCGGCCAGGTCGATCAACTCGCGGTCCTCGGCCTGCGCCAGTTGCCCGGAAGCGAGCTGGCCCAGCGCCGTGATGGTGCCCTCCACCCGGCGCTGTGCCCGGGAAAGGTCAGCGATCACCTCATCGCGCTCCTCCTCGGGAAAGCCGTGCATTCGCAGGGTGTCCAGATCGGCGCGCATTGCGGTCAGTGGCGTACGCAGTTCGTGGGCGGCGTTGGCCGCGAAATCCTGCGCTGCCTGAAGGGAGTTCGAGGTGGCGCGCCGCGCGGCGGCGAGACGGCTCAGCATGGCGCTCATCGCCTCGGAGAGTTCCTCGGCCTCGCGCACCCCGTGCACCGGCGGGATATCGTCGGCGCCCTCGCCCAGCTGTTTGGTGTGTTCGGTCAGTTTGCGCAACGGCCGGATCGCCGGACCGGCAAGCAACCAGCCCAACCCCGCGGCAATAAGCACGGTCACCACCCCGACGGCGATGTAGGTGGGGACCCTCGCCGGGTTCAACAGAATGCTGTCCGCGCGGATACCGACCGACATCAGCACCCCGCCCTGCTGGTCGACGGGGACGGTCCGCACCCGATACTCGACACCGTTGACCAGCACCGTCTCGGCTCCCGGAGGCAGTGCCGGCAGCTGGAATCCCCGCTGGAACACGACCTCGCCCGACGCGCGCGACCGTCCCGTCTGCAGCACGCCTCGGCGTGGGTCACTGAGCTGCTCGGGAAACATGCTCGCGTCGACGATCGCGTCCAGGCGCCGATCCAGCTGTACGGCATCGTTGTTCGCCAGTACCAGCGACGTCAGGACGGTGAATACGGCGACGACCGCCGCGGCCGCCGCAGCCGCCGCGATGGCGACGCGGGTGCGCAGCGAGGCCGATCGGAGGGGCCTGGGCAGTCTCGGCGGTTTCACCGACTACGGGCACCAAAGAATGGCGGAACCGGTCCACTCACGGTTCCTCCCGCAGCACGTAGCCGATCCCCCGCACCGTGTGGATCACTCGCGGCAGGCCGTCGCGCTCCAGCTTGCGCCTCAGATAGGAGACGAACACGTCGGCCACGTTCGTGTCGACGTCGAAGTCGTAGCCCCACACCAGCTCGAGTAGGCGTTGCCTGCTCAACACGACACCAGCGTTCTTGGCCAACGCCGCGAGGAGATCGAACTCACGCTTCGTCAGCTCTACGCGCTCACCGGCAGAGAAGACCAACCGGCGCGCGGTGTCGATGGTGAGCGACCCCACCGACATCGTGTCCGACGTCGGGTCAAAGTGGTGCGCCCGGCGCAGCAGGGCGTGCAGTCGTGCGACCAACTCGCCCAGATCGAACGGTTTGGTCAGGTAATCGTCGGCCCCCGCCTCAAGCCCGGCGATCCGGTCATTGACCGTATCCCGCGCCGACAGCACACAGATCGGAATGTCATTGCCCAGCGCTCGCAACGCGGTGACCACCGCTACGCCGTCGATCTCGGGCATCTGGACATCAAGGACCAACGCATCGTGAGGTTCGCTGGACAATAGCCGCAGCGCCTCTTTGCCGTTCGATGCGACCCGGACGTCGAACCCGCAGTGCCGCAGGCCCCGAGCCACCGAAGTCCGGACGTCCTGGTCGTCATCGACCATCAGCACCGTCCGGCCCGACCCGTCCTGGCCCGACCTGTCCTGGCTGGAAGCCGCTACCCCGCCAGCGGGCTCAGCCGGCACCCAGTCGGGCACCTGCCTCAGCGAGCGTCGGGTGCGTAGATGATGCCGCAGCGGTTCTTCAGGTCCGCCAGCGGCTGCCGGATCGCGGTGAGCTCCGCCAATACCTGCGGGTTGGCGAGAAGATACTCGTCGACATCGGCTTCGATCTGGCTAGCGGGGGCGCCGTGCAGTCCGGTGAAGAACGCGTTCACCTCGGGGTGGGTGAACAAGTAGGTTGCGGATGCCGCCGAGACGCCGGCTGCCGTACCGGAGAAGTCGCCCGCGGTGCAGTTCGGGGGTTGGGGCTGCGCGGAGGCCATGGGCGCAGCGCTGAGCAGGCCGAACGCCGCAGCTCCGCCTGCCAGCCCGCAAGTGACCGCACGACGAACGTTGGTTGCCGAGAACAACATGAAGGCTCCTTTGGTCGGGGGTAGACCGAGACCAGTTTCGGTCGCCGGTCAGGGTCATCTTAGAAAGCTAATCAGAATACCCGCCCAGTTTCTTGTCTAGCGGCCAATCGATACCGAGAAGAATCAAAACCAGTCGATCATCGCGGCCACGAAACACCAGGTCCGGGCCGCGCCCCGGCGGCCTGAGCCACTCCAGGCGACCGCTGGGCCGGTGAACGCTTCACCGGCCCGCAAACTCCCGGCGATCACTGCCAGCCGGTGCCCGGGGCCGAGACTGCGCTGTCGCCATCCGGCCATCGCGACCGCAGAATCGACCAACTCGCGCATTCACGGCGTGGCTGTCGAAGCTGCATAAACCAGCGCTCACAGGGCCTTACGAGGGCGACCTGCCCATCGGCGGCTGCGGTACGCTCTGGCTACGAGGCCCCGGGGAGAAAACGAGGAGTTCCGATCCAGCAGTTCATGATGCGCATCAGCAGCAACCTGCGCAGATACCGCTGGGCGGTGTTCGGGGCCTGGCTGCTGCTCTTGGTGCCATCGGTGTATCTCGCCATGAACCAGTCCGGCAATCTCACCGGCGGCGGCTTCGAGGTCGAAGGCTCGCAGTCACTGTATGTTCAGCACCAGCTCGAGAAACAGTTTCCCGACCAGGGGGCATCCCCGTTGGCCCTGGTCGCCGCGCCCCGGCCGGACGCGTCCTTCAGCGACATGAACGACGCGGTCGCCGATCTGGAGCGGCTGGCCGCCGAGGTTCCCAGCGTCACGGTGATGCCCAACGTGGTGGGGGCACCCGGGGCGCAGCCCGCACCCCAACCGGACCGCCCATACGTCATCACCCTGCAACTGGACTTCGAGAACACCGGCGCTGTCGACATCGCCAAGCAGTTGCGGGAGAAGATCGGGGTCAGTGGTGATCAGCCGGGCGAGACGGAGAACGGCAAGGTCCGTCTCTATGTCATCGGGCAGGGCGCGCTAGGCGCGGCCGCCACCCTGGCCACCAAGCAGGACATCGCGCAGGCCGAGAAGTGGAACCTGCCGATCGTGCTGATCATCCTGCTCGCGGTATTCGGTTCGCTGGCCGCTGCGGCGATGCCGCTGCTGCTCGGTGTCTGCACCGTCGTCGTGACGATGGGCATGGTCTACCTACTGTCGACCTTCACGACGATGTCGGTATTCGTGACGTCGACGGTGTCGATGTTCGGCATCGCGGTGGCCATCGATTACTCGCTGTTCATCCTGATGCGCTTCCGCGAGGAGCTTCGCGCCGGTCGAGAGCCCGAGGACGCCGCGGACGCCGCAATGGCCACCTCGGGCCTGGCGGTCGTGCTGTCCGGTCTGACGGTGATCGCTTCGGTCACCGGCCTCTACCTGATCAACACCCCGGTGTTGCAGTCCATGGCCACCGGCGCCATCCTCGCCGTGGCGGTGGCGGTGCTGACCTCGACCACACTGATACCCGCGGTGCTGGCGACATTCGGCCGCGCCGCGGCGAAACGGTCGTCGTACCTGCACTTGTCCCGGCGCCCCGAATCGACCCAATCCCCCTTCTGGACCCGTTGGGTCGGTGGGGTGATGCGCAGGCCCTGGCTGTCGGCGCTGGCCGCGACAGCGCTGCTGCTGGCCTTGGCCGCGCCGGCATTCTCGATGATTCTCGGCAACAGCTTGCAGCGGCAGTTCGAGCAGACGCACGAGATCCGGGGTGGGGTGAACGCGGCCGCCGAGGCGCTGGGTCCCGGCGCCCTCGGACCGGTCCGGGTCCTGGTGACCTTCCCCGACGGCAACCCCGCGTCAGCGGCCGCCAAAGAGCCCCTGCTCGAATCGATCCGGCAGAAGATGAGCCAGGCGCCCAACACTGTGTCGGTCACCCCGCCGATGTTCGGCAACGATTACCGCAGCGCGCTGCTGTCGGCGGTGCCCTCCGTCGACCCCGAGGCCATGTCGGCCCGCGACACCGTCGACTGGATGCGCGAGCAACTTCCGCCGGTCGCCGATGGACGAGCGCGCATCGACGTCGGCGGACCCACCGCGCTCATCAAGGACTTCGACGACCGGGTGGCCTACACGCAACCGCTGGTGTTCGGATTCGTCGCGCTGATCGCATTCGTCATGCTGCTCATCTCGATCCGGTCGGTGTTCCTGGCCTTCAAGGGCGTGCTGATGACCGTGCTGTCGGTGGCGGCCGCCTACGGGAGCCTGGTGGTCGTCTTTCAGTGGGGCTGGTTCTCCGACCTGGGCTTCAAGCAGCTCTCCTCGCTGGACAGCACGATCCCGCCCCTGGTGCTGGCACTCACCTTCGGGTTGTCGATGGACTACGAGATCTTTCTGCTCACCCGGATCCGGGAACGCTTCCTGCAGACCGGAAACACCCGCGACGCCGTCGCCTACGGCGTCAGCACCAGCGCGCGCACGATCACCAGCGCCGCGTTGATCATGATCGCCGTTTTCATCGGATTCGCCTTCGCCGGGATGCCGCTGGTGGCCCAACTCGGGGTGGCCTGTGCGGTGGCCATCGCCGTCGACGCGACCGTCGTTCGGCTGGTCCTGGTACCCGCGCTGATGGCCATGTTCGACGAATGGAACTGGTGGCTACCACGCTGGTTGGACCGCATCCTGCCGTCCGTCGACTTCGAGAAGCCACTACCCAAAGCCGATATCGGCGACCTCGTCATCATCCCCGACGACATCTCGGCACTGGCGCCGTCCGGATCGGACCTGCGCACTGTCGTGAAGTCCGCTGCCAAACTCAAAACCCTTGCTCCCCAGAGCATCACGGTAGCCGACCCGCTGGCGTTCAGCGGATGTCAGCCGCGCAAGGTTTTGGGCAGCAGCCGCCTCAACGAGGGCGGCGAAGGGCAACTCACCGTCGCTATCAGCAACCGCGCCCACGGCAAGACCGTGGCGGTCCGCCTCCCCAAGCATCCGGTAACGATGTGGCGGGGCAGGCTCGACGTCGCACTCGATGCCCTCGCCGTCCAAGCCGGCACCCTCGATCTCGAGGCCGATGCGCTGGGCGCGCGCCCGCCTCTCGAGCGCTGCAGCCCCATGGAAACCACCAACGTGCTGCTGCCCACCGGCGACCGACTGCAGATTCCGACCGGGGCCGAGACACTTCGGCTCAAGAGTTATCTGGTCATGCAGCGCAACAGCGCCCGCGACTACAACGAGTTTGCCGAGTTGGTCACCTCGATGGACACACAGACCGCTGCAGAGGTGCTCTCCGGCATTGATCGGTATTACTCTTGTCAACCGGTACGCACGCAGTGGGTGGCCACCCAGTTGGTGCGCCGCCTGGCAGAACCTCGCCCCTCCGATGGAGCCGAGGCCGCAGCGTCGGGTTCCGGCGCGGAGGCTGAGTGGGCGACCGTCAGGCAGTGCTGCCTGACGGTCGCGGTGGCAATGCTGGAGGACGGGAGGTGACGATGACACCTGAAATCCGGGGCGAAGTAAGGGGTGCGAATCCTTCTACGTCGCGCCCGCGGGCGCCGGAACCCCCGCTCAGTGACCGGCCGGTGGAATTCTGGCCCACCGCTGAGATCCGGGCCGCGCTGGAGAACGACAACCTCAACGTGTGGCAGCGCATCGTGGCTGCGATCAAGCGCGATCCGTTCGGCAGGACGGCACGCCAGGTCGAGGAGGTCCTCGAGACCGCCAGACCGTACGGAGTGTCCCGCGCCATGTCGGAGGTACTGGAGCGCACCCGGGAACATCTTGAGGCCAACGAGTGCGCCGAGGTGGCCAAACATGTGCATCTGCTGCTTGATCGGTCGGGCCTCGGCGAACACGAGTTCGCATCGCGCATCGGCGTGCCCGCTGAAGACTTGGCCGAGTACCTGCAGGGCACCGTCAGTCCCCAGGCCTCGCTGATGATCCGGATGGGCCGGCTGTCGGAGCGGTTCGCCAAGATGCGCAGTCACCGCCCACCGGCGGAATAACGAAACCGGTCACAGGTCTGTCGCCGGTCGCCATCCACAAAGCGGGTTCCCGCTGGCCAAGTTGGTGACCCTGAGGCCACCCACACAATTCTGGAAGGATGTCGGGGTGACGGTAGAAACGAATCGCAAGACAACATCCGGCATCGACCTGAGCTGCATCGACTCCGAGACCCGACCCCAGGATGATTTGTTCGGTCACGTCAACGGCCGATGGCTTGCCGACTATCAGATCCCCGCGGACCGAGCCACCGATGGGGCATTTCGCACACTCCACGACCGCGCCGAGGAGCAGATCCGGGACCTGATCACCGAGGCAGCCGCGGCAGTGCCCTCGGACGGGACCACGGTCGTGGGTATGAGCACCGATGGGCAGCGCATCGGCGACCTCTACGCGAGCTTCATGGACGAGCAAACCGTTCGCCGGCGCGGTCTGGCACCACTGCTCGAAGAACTGGCCGACATCGACGCCGCCGACACCCCCGACGCCTTGGCGGCGGTGCTCGGCGCACTGCAGCGCACCGGAATCGGCGGGGGCACCGCCGTTTACGTCGACACCGACTCGAAGAATTCGAGCCGCTATCTGCTACACCTGAGCCAGTCGGGCATCGGGTTGCCCGACGAGTCGTACTTCCGCGACGAACAGCACGCTGAGATTCTGGCCGCCTATCCCGGACACATCGCCGCGATGTTCGCGCTCGTCTACGGTGCCAGTGGACAAGCCGGCTCCGGACAAGCTCCTGCCGACGAACACGCCCAGAGGGCCACGGCGATTGTCGCGCTGGAGACCAAGATCGCCGCGGCACACTGGGATGTGGTCAGGCGTCGCGACGCCGACCTGACGTACAACCTGCGCACCTTCGCCGAAGTGATCGACGAAGCACCCGGGTTCGACTGGATGCGCTGGTTCACCGGTATGGGCGCCCATCTCGACGATGCCCAGAGCCGGCCTACCGAGTTGGTGGTGCGTCAGCCGGACTTTCTCACCGGGTTCGCCGCACTGTGGGCGAACGAGAGCCTCGAAGACTGGAAGAACTGGGCGCGGTGGCGAGTCATCCACTCCAGGTCCTCACTGCTCACCGAGGATTTGATCGCCGAGAACTTCGCGTTCTACGGGCGCACGCTGTCGGGCACTGAAGAAATCCGCGACCGCTGGAAGCGAGGCGTTTCGGTGGTGGAGAGCTTGATGGGAGACGCGCTGGGGCGACTCTACGTCGAACGCCACTTCCCGCCGCGGGCCAAGGCGCGGATGGACGAACTGGTCGCCAACCTGCGTGAGGCTTACCGGGCCAGCATCAGCACATTGGCCTGGATGACGCCACAGACCCGGGAGAAGGCACTGGTCAAGCTCGACAAGTTCACCCCCAAGATCGGCTACCCGCTCAGGTGGCGAGACTATTCGGCGTTGGTGATCGACCGTGGCGATTTGTACGGCAACTACCGGCGCGGCTACGCCGTCGAACACGAGCGCGAGCTGGCCAAGCTCGGCGGCCCGGTGGATCGCGACGAGTGGTTCATGACGCCGCAAACTGTCAACGCCTACTACAACCCGGGCATGAACGAAATCGTTTTCCCGGCGGCGATATTGCAGTCCCCGTTCTTCGACGCCGACGCCGACGACGCCGCCAACTACGGTGGCATCGGCGCGGTCATCGGACACGAGATCGGGCACGGGTTCGACGACCAAGGCGCCAAGTACGACGGCGACGGCAATCTCGTGGACTGGTGGACAGACCAAGATCGCGCCGAATTCAGTTCGCGTACCAAGGCTTTGATCGAGCAGTACAACGAGTACGTTCCGCGTGAGTTCAGCTCCGGCGCCGATGACCACCATGTGAACGGCGCGTTCACGGTCGGCGAGAACATCGGCGACCTCGGCGGCCTGTCCATCGCCCTGCTGGCATATCAGCTGTCACTGAACGGCGAGCCGGCACCGGTGATCGACGGGCTGACCGGTGAGCAACGCGTCTTCTATGGCTGGGCTCAGGTGTGGCGCACGAAGTCCCGCGATGCCGAAGCCATCCGTCGCCTCGCGGTGGATCCGCACTCCCCGCCTGAGTTCCGCTGCAACGGGGTGATCCGCAACATCGACTCGTTCTACGAGGCGTTCGACGTCTGTGCGGCCGACTCGCTCTATCTCGAACCACAACAGCGCGTGCGCATCTGGAGTTAGCGGCGCAGGCGGGCCAGAAACGGCATGAGCGCCAACAGGTACCCGACCAGCAGAACGAGCGGAGCGGCCAGTGGCAGCCACGGCGTCTGCACCGGCGCCACCACGGCCACAGTGACGAGCGCAGCGAAACCCACGGCCGCGAACGCGGTCGGCGTGCTGGTCCGGCCCCCACCGTGCCGCAACACCAGATATGCCGTGGCGGCGAGCCCGGCGAGCGCCGCATACATCGGCGCGGGATCGACTAGCACGACGATGCTCACCGTCAGGAGCACCGCGACAGTGGCTGCAGCCCGCGACCACACCGCAACCAGAACGGCAAGCAGCGCGGCGGCGGCGACGATCTGTCCTGTCGGGTCGGCACGGTGAGCCGCCGCACCGACCATCAGCACTCCGAAAGCACTGGGCAGCAACAGCTGCCACGACACCAGCTTCGACAGCGCTGACTTCCCCGGCACTCGCGCCTCAGACACTGGCGTCACCGTCGCCTGTCCGTCCTGTGTTCGGGCACCAGTGCCATCGCCTCGTCCAGTGTGGCATCGCCTGTCCAGCCCACGATGTCAACCCCGACCGCGGCCATGTCTCGGTACATGAACGAGCGCTCCAACGTCCACATCCGGTTGACCAGCGGATCGTGCTCGCCTTCCACCGGATTGCCGTCAAGAACGTCCACTGCGACCACGGCATGTCCTCGCTTGCGCAGATCGATCAGCGCCAAGGCGAATTCGGTTTCGAGCATGGTGGAGAACGCGACGATCAGTGCGCTCGGCGGCACCGCGGGCCGGGGTGCCAGGGTGCCCGATGCCCGCTCAAAGCTGTCGGCGGCGCCGAGCACGGTGTCCAGAATCCGGTAGAACTGGCGCTGCCCGGTGTCGGGCCCCAGCCAGCGGATGTTTCTGCTGCCGAGCGCCACCAGACCGGCGCGGTCGCCGTACCGCAACGCGCTCTGCACCACTTGCGCGGCGCCCCGCGCGGTCCGCTCGCTCGCCGCCGTGGCCGGACCGGGCGGTTGCGCATAGGTATCGATCAGCACGACCACGTCGGCCGCTCGGTCGGTCAGCCGTTCGTTGACGTGCAGCGCGCTGCGTCGCGCACTGACCGGCCAATTGACCGTCCGTAGCTGGTCTCCGGGCACATAGGGCCGAATGCTTGCGTATTCCACGCCGGGACCGACGTGGCGAGTGAGGTGGGTACCGATCCGGTCGAGCAGGTCAGTGCGCGGGATCGGTGTCGACTGTGGCGAAGCCACCGGGAATACGGATACCTCGGCGACATCGGCGATGCCGGTGCCTTCAAGGAGCCCACCGCGGCCCAGCACCCGCACCGAGGCCTGGATCGGATACCGGCCCCAGCGGGCCGCCTGCACGTCGAAGGTCTGGCCCGCTGCGGCCTGCGCCGACCCCTCCATCGCGACTCTTGTTGCGGGGCCGTCGCCCGAGACGCGCTCGAGTTCCATTCCCGGCAACACCGAGCAGTCCAACTCGACCACGCCGCCGTCGTCGGCCTCCGCCCAAATGTTGACTCGCACCTGCTCTGTTTCGAAACACCGCGGCATTCCGGGCTGCCCCTGCACCCGGACACTCGGTGCCGGCCGCTGCCAGCCGATGGAGCACAGCACGCCGAGCATCGGTGCCGCAAACGCGATGAGCTCCCACCTGGCAGTCAACAGAGCGCAGGCTATCGCCGCGCCGGTGCAGGTGGCGATTGCTCTGGTCAGCGGTGATGCGCGCCAGCGCAATTCGGCGATCACACTGGAAGGCTCGCCGGGAGAACTCACTTCGCTCACCGCGCCCGGGGCACGGGCAGGCGCCGCAGCAGCTCGTCGACGACGTCAGCCCCCTGCACCCGGCGGACCCACATCTCGGGTCGCAGGCTGATCCGGTGCGCCATCGTCGGAACCGCGAGCGCCTTCACATCCTCGGGGATCACATAGTCGCGGCCGAGCAGCATCGCGCGGGCCCGCGCCAGCTGCACGAGATCGAGTTCGGCACGCGGGCTGGCACCGACGGCGACCTGCGGATGCTTCCTACTCGCGCCGGCGAGCGAAACGACGTACTGCAGCACGTCATCGTGGACGGTCACCTGTTCGACCGACTCCTGCATGGCCAGCAGATCGCTGGCGTCGACCACCTGCTGCACCACCGGGATCTGGGATCCGCGGTCGAGTCGGCGACGCAGCATCGTCGCCTCTTCCTGCTCGGACAAGTACTTCAGTTCCAGCCTGATCGCGAATCGATCGAGTTGCGCCTCGGGCAGTGGATAGGTGCCCTCGTACTCGATCGGGTTGTCGGTCGCCAGCACCAGGAACGGTTCGGGCAGCCGATAGGTCACCCCATCGATGCTCACCTGCTGCTCGGCCATCGCCTCCAGCAGCGCTGCCTGTGTCTTGGGCGGCGTCCGGTTGATCTCGTCGCCCAGCAGCAGGTTGGTGAAGATAGGGCCACGGCGGAATTCGAACCGGCCCCCCTGCATGTCGTAGATCGTCGAACCGAGCAGGTCTGCCGGAAGTAGGTCCGGGGTGAACTGCACGCGGGTGAACTCCAGCCCCAGTGCGGTGGCGAAAGACTTCGCTATCAGAGTCTTTCCGAGCCCCGGCAGATCCTCGATGAGCGCGTGCCCACGAGCGAGCACCGTGATCAGGATCAGGTTGAGCGCCGGACGTTTGCCGACCACCACCCGGCCTATCTCGTCCAACACCGATTCACAGAGTGCGGTGGTCGTTGCCGGCTGAAGGTCCTGCGTCATAGCCGCTCCAAGCGTTGCAGTATGTCGTTGAGCGTTTCTCGGCCGGGCCCGGGCTCCTGACCCCCGGTCCGGGAGATGTTCTCCGGGTCGACCCACTGCCACAAATGTTCGCCGAACAGCATGTGGCCGGTGGCTTGGAACGCTTTCGGGTCCTTGGCCTTCCGCTGGCCGGCGGCGAGCTCGAACTGCTTCGCCAATATCGGGCGCAGGCGGCGGTCCCAGTCCGAACGTGACGCCTCCGACCAACCAATCAAAGTTTCGGTACGCGTCAACCAACGGCGAAGTGCTGCGCCGGCATCGTCGGTCACGGCGTCATCGACCCCATCCTCGGCTACCGCATCATCAGCGGCATCGGCTGCGCGAGAAGTGAGGTGCCACCGCGCGATGAGCAGCACAACCGCAACTGCGGCACCCGTCACCCCGACGACCAGCTGCCGGTCGAGCTGGGTTACGGCCACCAGCTGCACTGCCGCCACCAGACACACTCCTGCGATGATCAGGTTCCTCATGGGGCACCCTGCAAGTCACGCTGCACCAGACGCAGCGCCCGAACCGCGCCCGCGCGGTGGCTCTCGTTCATCACGTGCGGGCTGAACCGCGCCTCTTGGAACAAGTCGACCAGTTCAGCCGCGCTGTGGGCATCCAGAGCCTGGCGCTCAACGGCCCGGGCAAGGACCTCCGAGGGCGTGTCGGAATCCTGGGGCGTGGTGCCCGGCGACTTCTCCAGCTCTCGCTCCATCGCCAGGTAGCAGGCGATGATCGCTTCGCGAGGGTCACGACTCAGGTCGCCGATCTCGACCAGGCCGAGCTCTGCGGCCCTGGCCAGATCTGGTTCGGCGGACGCAGCCCCAGCCGGTGGATCGGCCCAGGGGGCCGGTGGCACCGCGGTGCCTGCGCGTCTGCGCCCGATCCACGTCGCGGCGGCCGACAGAACGAACAGGGTAATCGCGGCGACCACGAGTGCGCCGAACACGCCGCCGTCTTCAGCCGGCGCCGGCGGCGGGGTTTCGGCCCCGCCCCCCTCCAGCGCAGCCCCGGATTCGGGGTCCGTCATCGGCACCTCGTCGAGGAGCAATCCGGATCTCCACCGCATCAGCAGCAGCATCACCAGCAGCCAGCCGATCAAAATGGCCGCGAGAATCGCGAGCAGCCGCCACGGCACGTTGATGCCCGCACCGCGGCGGTTGCGCAGTAGCTCGCCCGGGCTCGGGGCTGCCCGGCGACGCCGCTGCGCCAGTATCGAGGCCGCGATGATGAAGATCGATACGGCGAGCATGGTGACGATGGCGTAGACGCCGCTGGGGCCATCGGGCGCCGGTTCGGGAGAATCGGGAGCGGGTTCGGCTCCGGGCAGATAGCCCCGCAGCGCCACGACAGCCAGCAGTAGCAACACGATCACTGCGACCGTGCGTGCCACCGCCTTGTTGCCACCGGGCATCGGCCCATCCTCAGCATCATGGGCGCAAGCCCATCTTCAACGCAGTGCCTAGGGCCGGGACGGCCGTCGGCCTGTGCTCATCGTGGCACGCTGCTCGCGCCATGCGCCGGGAAAAGCGTTGGTGCCACCCGGTCAGAACATCTGCCAGTCCGACGCACCATCGGGCTGGGTGTACATGCCGGTCGAATTCTTGATCACCACCGGATCGCCGCTGCCGAAGTTGTCGAAGAACCACTGCGCGTCAGCCGGGCTGAGGTTGATGCACCCGTGGCTGACGTTGCTGTTGCCCTGCGCACCCACCGACCACGGCGCGCTGTGCACGAAGATGCCGCCGTTGTCGATGCGTACCGCGTCCTGAACCTTGATCTTGTAGCCCTCGGGGTCTGTGACCGGCACCCCGTACGTCGACGAATCCATCACCAGGTCGGCGAACTTCTCCAGCACGTAATAGGTGCCGTTCTTGGTTTCGTAGCCCTTCTTGCCCATCGAGACCGGGAACGTCTTCTCCAGCACACCGTTGCGGACGATGTACATCTCATGGGTGGCGTTGTCTACCGTCGCGACCAGTTGTTCGGGGACGGTGAAACTCGACTTGGTACCGGCGGCATCGATGTTGACCACGGTGCCGGCCGGCCAGAAGTCCTGGGGCCGCCAACGCACCTGGCTGTCGGTGACCCAGTAGAACCGGCCGGGTACTGGTGGATTCGACGTGATGTGAATCGCGTCCTGGGCCATCTGCCGGTTGGCGATAGGCCGCTGGAAGTTGATGTAGATCGGCTTTGCAGCGCCCGCGATCGACCCGTTGACCGGATTGAACGACGGCGGCACGAACGGCGGCTTTCCGCGGAACGGGTTCGGGTTCTGCCCGCCCGGGGTGCCCGGGGGGATGGGCAGCGGTTGCCCCGGTATCACGCCCAGCGGATCGGCCTCCGGCTGCGCGAGGGGGTCCGCGGGCGGTGGTGGGGGGAAGACGAACGGATCGACCGGCGCCGGGGCCGGCTGCGCGAGCGCTGACGGCGCGCCCACGGTCATCCCGGTGATTACGGTGAGCGCCAGGAAAGCGGCGATCAGCCGACTCTTGTTTCGCCGCAGCATGCGTATACCTCCAGTTCAGCGATTACACCCAGTGTGGCACAGCGCCAGAGTCAGTCCCGCTCCCGAGCATTCTCGCGCTGCCCCTACAAGTGCACTGAGCTGCACTGATATCGGCTGGCTGGACCACAGCGTTACGTGCCCAACAGTTGGGCCGGACTGAGATGAATCACACGTCGCCGGAGACATTCAGCAAAGCACCAGCAAGCTCAGACAACTCCGGCAGGGCTGCGAAGACCCAGGTCTATGGCCCTGGCGCTGGGAACAGCCGCTCCAGTGTTCTCCGATGCCGGATGGTCCCCATTCTGCCGGATCGAATTAATCTGCCGGATCGCGGTTATCCCCAATTCGGTTTTTGTCCACAGGGTGGGCTGTGTTGGCGATCTTTGGACCTCTATCGCACGTTTGTTCGATATTTTGGGTTCATGAGTCAGTTCCTCACCGGCCAGACAGCGCGCCAGCGGGTGGGGACGTTGCTCGATCAGGTCGAGGCCGCCTACCAGGAACTGAGCGACCTGTCGGCTGACGAGGTCGGCACCGCATTCCGAGAGCAGATGGCCGAGCGGCTGGAACACCAGCAACGACTCAACCGGGGGCTGATGTACCGCACCTTCGCTCAGATCGCCGACCCGCCCGACGAAACCGCGATGATGCCCGACACCCTGACCCGGCTGGGCGCCCAGCTACGGATCCCGACTCGCGAGATCAAACGCCGCTTCGCCGTCGCCGCCCGGATCACCCCCCGGCGCCAACTCGTCGGTCCAGCACTGGGCGCACAGTTCAGTGTCCTGGCCCAGGCGGTGGCCTCGGGATTCTTGGGCGAGGATCATCTGCGGGCGATCACCCGGGTGCTCGACATACTGCCCTCAGCGACCTCGGAGCGCGACCGGGTCGAGGTGGAGACCACCCTGGTCCGCGAAGCCGGCAAGCACGACGCGGACTTCGTCACCGCCCTGGGGCGGGCCATCGATGACGTGTTCAACCCCGACGGGCACTACGACGAGAACGACCGAGCCCGCCGCCGCGGCCTGCGACTGTCCCCGCAGGGCATCGACGGGATGTCACGGCTGACCGGCTGGATCGACCCCGAAACCCGGTCATATCTCGAAGCGGTCACCGCCGCGGTCCGGCCAGGCCGCCACCTGCCCGAGGGCACCCTCGAGCAGACCCGCGACGACCGCTCGATGGCCCAGCGCTGTCACGACGGAATCAAGCTGGGATTAAAGACCGCGATCGCGTCCAGACAAATGGGGTCGCACCGTGGCCACCCGGTCACCGTGATCGTGTCCACCACCCTGGCCGAGCTCAACCAGGCCGCCCACGCCGTCAACGACACAAACACCGCGATGCCGCCACCGGCACGAACCGGCGGCGGCAGCGCCCTGCCGATGCGCGATCTGATCCGGATGGCCACCGACGCCATCCACTACCTCGCAGTCTTCGACGAACACACCCAACGCCCGCTCTACCTAGGCCGCCAAACCCGACTCGCCACCACCGACCAACGGATCATCTGCCACGCCCGCGACCGCGGCTGCACACGACCGAACTGCCTGACCCCGGGCTACCACTGCGAAGTCCACCACAGCCCCGACTGGGCCACCCCGCACGGCCGCACCGATGCCGACACCTTGTTCTTCGCCTGCGGACCCGACCACAAACTCCTCACCGACGGCCACCACAGCGCCACGGTCACCAACACCGGACGCCTCGCCTGGACGAATAACCACCCAACCCCAGAAGAACCGCAGATCAACCACGCCCACCACCCCGACGAACTCCTACGCGGCGACCCCGACCCACCCCCGAACCAAAGGACCGGCACCTAGCAACGGACCGGCACCCCCAAACGGACCGGCAACCAGGGTCGAACCGGAACCCAGGATCGGATCGGAACGGACCGGACCGGAATGGACCGGACCGGACCGGCACCTAGGATCGGACGAGTCGGGCGATCGCCGCCGAAGCCTCCGCGAGCTTGACATCCCCCTCTGCACCGCCCGCACTAACCGCGTCAGTGACGCAGTGGCCGAGGTGCTCGTCCAGCAGTCCGAGCGCTACGGACTGAAGCGCGCTGTTCACCGCGCTGATCTGGGTGAGGATATCGATGCAGTACTTGTCGTCATCGATCATCTTGGCAATGCCGCGAACCTGCCCCTCGATGCGACGCAGCCGTTTGGCGTAGTTGTCTTTCTGTGCCGAATAGCCGTGAACGCCCGCGCCGCCCGCACCCGCAACGACCTTCGCTCCGTCCGCGTCTGGATTCTCACTCACGGCCCGCCCTCCTCCAGCATCTTCTGCATCCGCTCGATGTCGGCCTCCTGCTGGGCGGCCATGGTCTCGGCCAAAGCGCGGGCGTCGACATTGGCGCCGTCGGCAATCTCGGCCTTGGCGATCTCGAGCGAACCCTGATGGTGTCTGATCATCGACTCCAGCCACAGCGCGTCGAATTCGGGGCCGCGCAGCGACTCCAATTCGGCAATGGTCGCGTCGTCAACCGTCACCGGCATTGCCGGTATCCGCCCGGCCGCACCTTGCCCACCGTTCGGCGCGTCGCCGAGGTCCGGGTTCTCGTTCCACTGCACCAGCAGGACATTGAGTATCTTGACCTCGGGCTGTTGCACCGCTGAGATCTCGCTTGCCAGCGCGGCCAGCGCGGGGTTCGTCGAGCGTTCCCTGACCAGCTTCACCAGCTCGGTGGACTGGCGGTGGTCGGCAATCATGTTGTTGGCGAAGGAGACGTCAACGCTGTTGTAACCCGCGGGCTCTCCGGTGATCACCGCATGTTCGGGAATCCTGGGATCCACGGGACCGCCTTGGTCTGGAGCCGGCGGGCTGCCGGTGCAGGCCGCCAACCAAGCGGCCGCGCCCACCGTGACGAAGGCGGCAGCCAGGCGTGCAGGGATTGAACTCATGCGCTCAGCGTACTTGTACCCTGCGGGGGTATTGAGCAGAGGTTTGGCCGGGGAATCACCCGGAGGCATACTTGGGCTCATGCCCTCAGGTCCTGACATCAAGCCCCGCAGCCGTGACGTCACCGACGGCCTCGAGAAGGCCGCCGCCCGCGGAATGCTGCGCGCGGTGGGTATGGGTGACGAGGATTTCGCCAAATCGCAAATCGGTGTCGCGTCGTCGTGGAATGAGATCACCCCCTGCAACCTGTCGCTGGACCGTCTCGCCAAGGCAGTCAAGGAGGGCGTGTTCGAAGCCGGCGGCTTCCCGATGGAGTTCGGCACCATATCGGTGTCCGACGGTATCTCGATGGGCCACGAGGGCATGCACTTCTCGCTGGTGTCGCGCGAGGTCATCGCCGACAGCGTCGAAACCGTGATGCAGGCTGAACGCCTCGACGGCTCGGTGCTACTCGCAGGCTGCGACAAATCGCTGCCCGGCATGCTGATGGCCGCCGCGCGGTTGGACCTCGCGAGTGTCTTTCTCTACGCGGGATCGATTCTGCCCGGCCGCGCCAAGCTGGCTGACGGAACCGAGAAGGACGTGACGATCATCGACGCGTTCGAGGCTGTCGGCGCCTGCGCCCGCGGGCTGATGCCCCGCGAGGACGTCGACGCCATCGAGCGGGCTATCTGTCCGGGCGAAGGCGCCTGCGGCGGCATGTACACGGCCAACACGATGGCGTCGGCCGCCGAGGCGCTCGGTATGTCGCTGCCCGGGTCGGCCGCCCCGCCCGCCACCGACCGTCGCCGCGACGGCTATGCGCGCAAGAGCGGTATGGCCGTCATCGAACTGCTGCGGCGCGGCATCACCGCCCGCGACATCATGACCAAGGAAGCGTTCGAGAACGCGATCGCGGTGGTAATGGCGTTCGGCGGCTCCACCAACGCGGTGCTGCACCTGCTGGCCATCGCCTACGAAGCCAATGTCAAGCTGACTCTCGAGGACTTCACGCGCATCGGCGCCAAGGTTCCGCACCTGGCTGATGTGAAGCCCTTCGGCAAGCACGTCATGTTCGATGTCGACCGTATCGGCGGCGTGCCGGTGATCATGAAGGCGCTGCTGGATGCGGGCCTCCTGCACGGCGACGTGCTGACGGTGACCGGCTCGACCATGGCCGAGAACCTCGCGCACATCGCGCCACCAGACCCCGACGGCAAGGTCCTGCGGGCGCTGGACAACCCGCTGCACCCCACCGGTGGCATCTCCATCCTGCACGGCACGCTGGCCCCCGAGGGCGCCGTGGTCAAGTCGGCGGGCTTTGACTCGGACATATTCGAAGGAACCGCAAGGGTTTTCGAGCGAGAGCGAGCTGCTCTCGACGCGTTGGAGGACGGGACGATCACCCAGGGCGACGTCGTCGTGATCCGATACGAAGGGCCCAAGGGTGGCCCGGGAATGCGAGAGATGCTGGCAATCACCGGTGCGATCAAGGGTGCGGACCTCGGCAAGGACGTGTTGCTGATGACCGACGGCCGGTTCTCCGGCGGCACGACGGGGTTGTGCGTCGGACACGTCGCACCGGAGGCGGTCGACGGCGGTCCGATCGCGTTATTGCGCGACGGTGACCGAATCCGACTCGACGTCGGCAAGGGCACATTGGATGTGCTCGTCGACGCCGAAGAGTTCGATTCCCGCAGGTCGGATTTTCAACCGCTACCTCCGCGATACACGACCGGGGTACTGGCCAAGTACACGAAGTTGGTCGGCTCGGCGGCCACGGGCGCGGTCTGCACCTGAGAGTGGGCGGCCGACGTCTACCGGCGGGACTGCACCTCGCGGCCGGACTGCAACAGGCGGGCGGTCAAGCCGCGCCGACGGCGATGCGTTCGATGCGCCGCAGTGCGATCTGAAGCACCGGCAGGTAAGCAGGCGCCCACCGGGGGGCGCTCATCCAGGCGCGACAACCTGCCCCATCAGCTTCCACGCCATGCCCGGTAGCGGGCACGCCGGCGACGCGCCATCCCCAGCTCCGGCCGGGGTTGAACTCGGAGATGACGAAGGGCAGCGAGACGCCGACCGGCGTCCAAACCCGCCCTGTCGCGCCCAATTCGAAGTCCCCGCCATCGAGTTCCGCCCTCGTTACCGACGGGCCCCATTCGGGCCACATCTCGAGTCCGACGAGAATGCGCCACACCACTTCCGACGATGCATCGATCTGCCTATCCACTGTCCACACCACCGGCGAGTACCCAAACAGAGCAATCCGAACCACGCTGGTTTCGGGCACGTCTGGTTTCGGGGCACGGTCCCGCTACTAGACGAGGGACACCTGGTTTCGGGGCACGGTCCCGCTACTAGACGAGGGACACCTATTTGACGAGGGACACCGCGAAGCCGTCCCAGCCTTTGGCGCCAACCGTCTGGATGGCGGCGGTTTCCAGCCTCGGGTGGGCGCCCACCATGACGAGCATGTCGTGTACCGCCTGGGCCTGCTGATCGCCGGGATCTGGATCGAGTACCCGGCCGTTGCGGGCGATGTTGTCGACCACGATGGTTGTGCCCGGTTTGCCCAAGCTGATCGCCCACTCCACATAGGCGATGTTGTTTTCCTTGTCGGCATCGATGAAGACCAGGTCGAACAGGTCGCCGCGCTGCTGCAGCTGCGGCAACGTGTCCAGCGCGGCACCGACGATCACCTCAACCCGAGCATTGACCCCGGCGTACTCGAGGTTGCGCCGCGCCAACTCCGCGTGGGCGGATTCGCACTCCAGCGAGACGACTACCCCGTCCGGTCCGACCGCGCGGGCCAGCGCAATGGTGCTGTAACCCGCCAGTGTGCCGATCTCGAGCACCCTGCGGGCACCGGCGATCCTCACCAGCAACGACAACAGCTTGGCATGCTGTGCGGACACCTCGATCGCAGGCATGCCGGCGGCCAAGCCCGTCTCTCGCGCCGCCTGCAGCGGGCCGTCCTCGGTGTGCAGGACACGGTCGAAAAGTTCATCGAGCGAGACCCAATCGGGCGCAGTCACGGCTCCGACGTTACCGCGCACCCAGCCATCCGCTCCCCGCGCGATCAACGCACACCTTCCTTCGCGTAGACGACCCGCAACACGTATGCGACCTCGGGGCCCATCACCGTCGCCACGAGCTCGCAGAACGTGGCGACGAACGCGTGTCCATGCGGCGGATCGGAATTCGTCAGATGGTGTGCAATCTCATGCAACACGACCAGCTCTCGCAGCGCCCAGACCGTGCGTCCCTCGGGAACCGCGATCGTCGCTTCGTTGTCCACCCGCTCGTAATGCGCTGCGGTCGCGCCACTTCGGGGTCGAACCCGCAGCGGCCCGGCATCTGGCCAGCTCCTACGCACCGGCGGCTGGGACAAGACCTGGCCGACGTAGCGTTGGACCGCTGGCACCGACGCGAAACGCGCCTCCGGCGGCAGCGTCAGTCGAGTACCGAAAAAATCCACCACAGGATCGCCGTGTTCGGCGGCCCGATCGAACAGGGTGCGAACGAATTCCTCTGCGGCATATACTTTCGCACGTTGCGAGTCCCGGGTCACCTCTCCAGCGCGGATCGCGAGCCGGCCAGCTCGGAGTTGCCGCCCAGCTTGGCGCGCCGGCCCGCGCGGTCACCTGCCTGGCGGGCCGCCGACGAGTAGCCCGCAGTCGCGCTCGTCGCACGCCACGTTCCCCGTGCCCGGGAGGCCTGACGATAGTAGTTCTTGAGTTCGAGATCCTTGTTGCGCAACGCAATCGCAGAACCCGGGATTTCGGCAGGCCCCTGAGTGGCGTCGCGCTGTGCCTGTTCGCGTGCCTCCACCAGCCGCTGGCCGACCCTGGCCCCGAACGCAAGCTGGAAGTTGATTCGCGCGGTGATCGTGGGAGTGGGACGGTGCGCACCCGACGAGATGTATTCCTTGGAGGCGCGAACCATCTGCGTGACGAGGCTGGTGTAGAGCGCATGGCCGGCGTCGATGTCCTCGGCGAAGCCGTAGGCGTAGACGAAGGTCGAGTTCGACGCGATGTCGCATTTCACGTCGTTGGCCGATGCGATCACGACGAACAGTTGGACATAGGTGCGCAACCCCCGGGCGCCTGCGTCGCCGATGGTGATGGTGCGTTGCACTGGCGTCTGCGCCCTCGTGCGCTTATCGGTGTGCGACCGTGCCACGGCAAGGTCGATCGACGCCGCGGTGGCCAGCCGCTGCGCGGCCACCATGAAAGCGTCGGCTTCGTGTTGATTGTCGGTGCCCTCGGCCTGGCGCAGCAGCGCCGCGATCCGGGCCAGCATCTTGTCGTCGGTGCTCATGGTTGCGAGGCTAGCCGAGCGGTGTGACGTTTCATCAGCAGCAGCATCCCCATCCCCACAGCGGTTTTCATCCACAGGAGGCGGCGGCCACTCGGCTACGTGCCGACGAAGTCGTCCAATGCGGCGACCAACTGGGGCGAGAGCGGATCCGCACTGGCGTAGTTGGCAATGCTGTCGGTTGGATCGTCGCGCAACACGTGGCTGACGCCGTCGAACTCGACGACCGTCAGCGCAGTGTGCTGCAACGCATCGACCAGCGGCGCGACGGTGTCGCAGCGGGCCTGGCTGTCGGCGTCCGAACAGGTGAGCAGCACCGCGGTATCAGCAGGTATCGCCGCGGCCAGCGCCAGCGGGTCGATATTGTCGGCCTCTACGACCGCCTTCACGTTGGCCGGGTTCACGATCGATCCGAGACCGTCGGGCAGCGTGGTGGGAACCGTGCCCGTGGTGCGAATCTCCTCGACGGCAGCCTGCCAAGATGCAACCGCCTCGGGGGAGCCGCCGGCCCGCACTCGATTGGTGATGACGTCGAGATACCGGCCCGGCAGCGGCTGAAACAGGCCCAGCGAGTGCACTACCGGCACACCGGGATTCTGGTCTCCCGCCAACGCCATGGCGTGGATGGTGCCCTCGCCCAGTGCGTAGACCGAGAGCTGCGACTGGTCGCTGGCCGGGCGTGCTGCCAGGAAGCTCAACGCGGCCCTGGCGCCGGCGGTGTAGGTGGCGCTGACGACGTCCTGGGGATTCTGCGCGAAGGGTCCCAGCCCGGTGCGCCCCGTCCCCACCTTGTCGTAGCGCAGGCTGGCCACCCCCTTGTCCGACAGCAACTCGGCTAGTTGGCGCATGTTGCCGATGGGCCCGGCGACTTGGTTGTCGCCATTGCGGTCGGTGTTGCCGCTCTCCGCGATCAGCAGGGCCGCGGGACCGGGTTGACCCCCGGAGCGGTGCCGGTAGGTGCCGTGCAGGGTGAGCCCGTCTGAGTCGAACGTCACTTCCTCGTCCACCCAGGTGGGCTGCTCCTGGGTATCGGTCGAACAACCCGCGATCAGGGCGGCCGGCGGGACCGCCAGGAGCACGGAAATAGCGAGAACCACAAAGGTATTCAGACATCTAGGGCGTGCCTGCGTTACCCGGAGCGCTTTCACAATTTGGACTCTATCCAGGCGGTGACGTCGTCGAGCACGAGCTCCTGTTCGGGCTCGTTGAACACCTCGTGATAGAGCTCCGGATATACCTTGAGGTGCACATCGCCGGAGCCCACGCACTCGACCAGGCGCCTGCTTCCCTCCACCGGAATCAGGCTGTCCTCTTCCCCGTGCACCACCAGCAGCGGCGCAGTGATGGCACCGGCCCGCTGCGGCATCGTCTCGCCGATCTCGATGAGCGCTCGCCCGATTCCGGCGGGCACTTTGCCGCGGTGCACCAGCGGATCGGCTTCGTATGCGGCCACCACCTCCGGGTCCCGGGAGACAGCGGCGGCGGGTATGTCCTGCACCGGCATTCCGGGCGTGAGTCGTCCCATCAACTTGGCCGCCAGCACTGTCGCCGACGACACTGATTCCTGGGCAGCCACCGCGGGGCCGGACAGCACCATCGCGGTGTAGTCCTCCGGGTGATCGACGCCGTAGGCGAAGACGACGGCGCCGCCCATGCTGTGGCCCAGCACGATGCGGGCGAGGTCAGGGTGATCGGCGGCGGCGATACCTACCAGCGTGCCGAAGTCCTCGGTGTACTCGGAGATGTCGCGCAGATACACCCGCTTGCCACTGGAGCGACCGTGACCACGGTGATCCAGCGCATAGGTGATCAAACCCGCGGCGCCGAACCGCGCCGCGACGTGATCGTAGCGGCGGGCGTGCTCGCCGTAGCCGTGCGCAAGGATCACCACACCACGAGGGGGGGAGTCGGGCGTCCACACGTCGTAGACGATCTGGACGCCGTCGGTGCCGTCGAAAATGCGTTCACTGTGGGTCACGGGCATCCCCGGAGACTATCCGGCGGTATCGACGTCATTCATTTGGTCGCTGTCGTGTCGGCCACCTAGGCTGTCAAAGACTCCCGAGGAGTGATCGCAGTGACCAGCCCCCCGAGGACCAGCGCCCCGAGCAACCTCGATATCCGGCGCGCCGACGATCGCGCGAATACCAAGGTCGCCTGGCTGGACTCCCGGCATTCGTTCTCATTCGGTAGCCACTACGAACCCGACAACACCCATCACGGTCTGCTGCTGGTCAACAACGCCGATGTCGTCAAGCCGGGCACCGGATTTGACACCCATCCGCATCGCGACATGGAGATCGTGACCTGGGTGCTGCGTGGTTCTCTGGTACACCAGGACTCTGCCGGCCACTCCGGCGTCATCTACCCGGGACTGGCTCAGCGAATGTCCGCGGGTCGCGGAATCCTGCACTCGGAGAAAAACGACTCCTGGACGTTGACCGGCGAGCAATCCCACAGTGAACCAGTACATTTCGTGCAGATGTGGGTAGTGCCCGACGAGTCGGGAACCGCGCCGGGGTACCAGCAGGTCGAAATCGAGGACGAGTTGCTGGGAGGCAATCTGGTGACGATCGCCTCCGGTATGCCCCAGCACAGCGAGACAGCCGCGATCCGGATCGGCAATCGCCACGCCGCGCTGCACGGTGCGCGCCTGCAACCAGGCCAGAGCATCGAACTACCCGCGGCGCCCTACCTGCACCTGTTCCTGCCCTGTGGTCAGGTCTCCCTCGAGGGCGCCGGGCCGCTGTTCGAGGGGGACGCGGTGCGGTTCACCGCGGCGGGTGGTCAGCGCGTCACCGCCGACCGATCCGCCGAAGTTCTGGTCTGGGAGATGCATGCAGAACTCACTGCGGCATAGGCGAACCGCTGGGCTTCTGCTGGGTATGGCGCTGCTCGCGGGGTGCGCCGATTCCCCGGCGCCGCAGGCCACGTCGCCGACGTCGACCAACACTCCGTCGGCTCAGCCGCCGGCAACCGACTCCGCCGAGGTGACGGTTCGAGTCGATCCGGAACGCGCCACTGCACCGTTCGATGAGCCGCGCCGGGCCGTGGTGCCGAACGGGTGGACGCTGTCGGTCTGGGCCCGGACGTCCAAGCCGCGGCTGGCAGTCTGGAGCCCCGACGGGGACCTGCTGGTGTCGGTCCCGAGCGCCGGCAGGGTGCTTCGTTTCACTCCCTCCGCTGACGGACCCGCGGAGGAATCGGTACTACTCGACGGCCTTGATCAGCCGCACGGCCTGGCCTTCTCGGGCGCGACCCTCTATGTGGCAGAGAGCGATCAGATCGATGCCTATGACTACGCCGCCGGGTCGGCCACGAATCCGCGGATCGTGGCCGGCGGCCTGCCCGACGCCCGAAGCCCCGAATTGCGCGGCGCCTATTCGCACGCGCTGAAGAGCGTGGCCGTCGGGCCTGACGGCGCGGTGTACTTCTCCATTGGCTCGACGGGCAACATCTCGGCATTCGATCGCACCGCCGACCCGCCCCGAGCGACCATCATGCGGGTGCCGCCGGACGGCGGTCCGGCCGCACCGTTTGCCACCGGCGTCCGCAACGGCACCGGACTTGCGGTGGCGCCCGACGGCGCGCTGTGGACGGCGGTCAATGGGCGGGACAACGTCGCGTTCCCCGGCCCGGGTCCCGACTACGGGCGGGTCATCGCCGACTATGTGGCCGAACATCCGCCCGAACAGCTGGCCCGGTTGACGCCCGGCCGCGAATTAGGTTGGCCGTACTGCAATTCCGACAGCGCCGATTCCGGCCCGGCGGACCTGCCGTTCATCCGGGACGTGCAGACCAACGCCGACGGCACGCTGATGGACTGCGCGTCGCTGCCCAACGTCGAGCAGAGCTTCGGCGCGCACTCGGCTCCGCTCGGGCTCAGCTTCGTCGACGGCGGCTTGCCCGAGCCCTACGCGCACGGAGCACTGGTCGGCGTCCACGGGTCGTGGAACCGGCAGCCGCCGCGCGCACCGGAAGTGTCGTTCTACCCATGGCGCGGCGGCGATCTGGACAACCAGCAGACACTCGTCGGCGGATTCCAGGCGGACGACGGGTCGCGGTGGGGCCGGCCGGTCGCCGCGGTAGCCGGGCCCGACGGGGCGGTCTACATCACCGATGACGCCGCCGACGCCATCTACCGGCTGGCGCCGCCCGGTTAGCCACTCCTGGTCATCAACTGATTGAGGACGGTGGTCAGCTGCTTCTGGGTATCGTCGGCGATCTTCTCGAAAGCCAGCTGCATCAACGGGTTCAACAGCATGGCGACACCGTGCATTTCGAGGTCGGCAACGTAGGTGATCACCGATCCGGTCTCGGCGGCTTCGACGGTAATCGTGTCTGTTGACGTCGCTGACTTGTTCTTTCCGACGAACACCATCTTGCGGTCGGAAAGTTCTTCGAGCTTGTAGGTGAGTTCGGCGGTGAAACCGAAAATCTTCGAAACGTTGTTCCAGCACGCACCCTCGCTGACAGCACCGCTATCGACGCGCTCACAGCTCTGGGTGCCCGGGTCCCACTGCACGGCGTTCCCGAAATCCTTCAGGTAATCGACGACGACTCGCGGCGAGGGCTTGACGGTCAATGTGCGTGTTACGGATGCCATGCGTTTTTTCTACCCGATTTCGGCGAACTCACCCCGGCCATTTTGTGACGAATCCGCGACATCAGCAAACGCCGACGGGGTCGGACTGCGACCGGACCGTGATGCCGCTGTGACGAAAGTTGACAGTGTGTCTACTGGGATTACTGTTATCTTGTCGCGTTCCTCTGCCACCCATCTGCCGTTAGGAGCCGCCGGTGCCGACTCCAGCCGCAAACTTCAGACGCATCACCATGGGCGCCAAGGCCATCGCCGTGGCAATGGTGTGGGCCGCAGTCGGCACTTCGACGGGCGCCCCGGTCGCTTCGGCGGCCGGCGCGCGCGAGTTGCTCGCCGGCGCTATCGCGAACACCAGGGGCTCTTACCTCGTCTACAACTTCGGCAACGGATTCCCGGCCCCGATGCTCAACGCGGCGGGCGACTGGTACGAGAGGAACAACGGTGGTCGGCTGATGATCATCAAGGCCGCCTCGCAGCGCATCACTCCGCGACTGCTCGTCGACTCGCACAGCGGCTACCAGGCTCGCTGTGAACGCGATCCCCGCGCCCGCACCGGCGAGGGCCTCTGGCAGGCATCGGAGATCTACTCGCCGCTGCAAGCGTGGCATGCGCTCGGCCAACCGACGATCGCGATCAACGCCAACTTCTTCGACGTGCGCGGCCAGCAGGGGGGTTCGTGGAAAACGACGGGGTGCAGTTCGCCACTGGGCGCCTATGTCGACAACACCCGCGGGCTGGGGCGCACCAACACCAAGGTCACCGGCACGCCCGTCTATGCCGGCAAGCAGGGCCTGTCCGGTGGGAACGAGAACTGGCAGGTGCTGTCGACGATGATCATGCCGGTAGCCGGAGCGCCTTTCGTGGTGCCGCCCAAGCACCTTGAGGACTACGACGCGGCATCGCCGGTCATCAAAGGTCTGCTCGACAAGGGCACCCGGTTCGTCGCCGTCGCCGGTATCGGCCTCCTGGCCCCCGGAGACACCGGGCAACTCAACGACCCGGGGCCCAGCGCGGCACGCACCGCCATCGCCTATGCCAGGGATCGGGACGAGATGTACGTCTTCCAGGGCGGCAGTTATACCCCCGACCAGATCCAGGACCTGTTCCGCGGTCTGGGTAGCGATACCGCCGTGCTGCTCGACGGCGGCGGGTCGTCGGCGATCGTGTTGCGCCGCGACACCGGCGGCATGTGGGCCGGCGCGGGCGCTCCGCGAGGTTCCTGCGACACCATGGCGGTGCTGTGCGATTCACGTGAGCGCGCCCAGCCTGCCTGGCTGGGCTTCAACTGAAGCGCAGCCGCTGTTCAGATCACCTGAACGAGGTTGCTGATCTTCCAGTGCTGTCCTTCCTTGACCGCCGTTGCAACCCAGCGGCTTCCGATTTCGTCCGTCGACTCTCCGTCCGACGTTGCCGTCGCGATCTTCGTCGCGAGCAGCACATCGGCGCTGCCGTCGTCGTTCCATCGCTGCACCCCGGCTTCCAGCACCGTCCCTACTGTGGGCTCGGCGGCAGCCACCCGAGCCAGAATCTCCTCCCGCTTGGCCTCGAACAGCGTCACGAACTCACCGGTGCCCAGGGCGAGGACTCGGTCGGCGTAAGCATTGGCATCGAGCGGATCGAGGGTCGTGTACGTGGTGATGAAGTCGCGCGCGGAACCCAGGGCCGCGGCGTTGTTGAGCGCCGCCCGACGGTCGACCTCATGCCGGAGCAGCATCAGGGCGCTGGCGGCGATCGCAGCCGACATCACCACCGCGGCTATGACCGCCACCAGCCGAAGCCCCCATCGCGCAGCAGGTTCAGGGGAAACCTGGAAATAGGCCGGGCTGACCGAATCCGCACCGTGATCGCCGTCGCGGCCTACCCGGCGTCGCGGGCTCACCGGGCACCCTGGCCGGCCCGGGGCTTCTTCAGAGCCGTCAGGTCGGCGACCCGCCACTGCCCATCCGGCGACCTGGCGAAGTCCACCCGCACCGTCGCGGTGACGAACTTGAGATCCTCCTGATTCGTGCCACGTCGGCCCTGCATCGCCACCAGCATCGATGCCCTCCCCGGTGTCACCGCGGGATTGGTCAGAACCGCGCTGCTGACCGCCGAATATTCTTCAGTGGTGGCCTCGCCCTGCTGCAGGACGCCTCGCTGCTGGGCGATCAATCGCGGACGGTAACCGTCGGTGGCCAGGGTCTGCGCTCGTGCGAAGTCCCGGGAAATGGTGTTCGCGTCGTAGCTCAGCATCCGCTCGACGATCCGGGGCCCGCGCTCGGCGATCTGCGCACGTGTCTCGTCAAGCACCCGCTCGGGCCGGTAGACCTGCACGTAGCCCAGGACCGCCGCCGCGCCGCACACCACCGCTGCCCCGATGAGGACTCCCGCTACGAGTCGGCGTATGTCGCGCTGCGGCCGTTCCACCCGGTGCACCTCGGTGCCGGCGAGCAGATCGGCGAAGGTGCGGCGGCGTCGGTCCCACAGCGGCCACAGCCAGCCGACGAACAAGGCCGAGGTGTCCAGCAGGTGGGCCGATTCCCGCAGCGTCAACCGTGCGCCGCCGACATCGGCGCCCGAACCGGTCGACTGGCTGCGCCGCACTGCGATCCCGAACAGCGCGCGGCCCAGCGTCCATCCGGTCGCCCTGGGGAGCACCAGCCGGTTCAGGGCCATCGCCAACAGTGTTGTCGCGCCGACAGCGGTGCAGACCCACCGCGGCCAGCCTGTCGGGGGCGCGGCCAGCGCCAGCAGCGCCATCGTCGCAACAACCGCTCCCCCTGGCGCCATGTCCACCGCGAACGCCCCCGCCCGCGTGCGCCAGGACGCCAACGGAACCTCCGGCGTCGCGGAATCGGCAGGAGCTTGCGAAGCCGGGCCGAGAACTGCCGTCACGGGGCAGCCTGATCAATCCCCACCCCGAACCTGACTCTGAGTTCGGTCTTGAGGACCTTGCCGGCGGGGTTTCGCGGGAGCGCATCGACAACTTCCACCGCCTTGGGATGTTTGTACCGTGCGAGTCTGGCGGTCAGAAAATCGTTCAGATCTGCCGCTTCGAGGGATGGCCGCTCGGCGGCTCCCGGCGGACTACGCAGGACGACGACAGCCACCGGAACCTGCCCCCACTTCGGGTGGGCCCGACCGATCACGGCGACCTCGACGATGTCAGGGTGGGCGGACAGCGCGTTCTCCACCTCGGCGCAGTAGACATTCTCTCCCCCGGAGATGATCATGTCCTTTTTCCGGTCGACCACCCAGATGTAACCCTCATCGTCCTGACGCACCAGATCGCCTGAGTGAAACCAGCCCCCGGCGAACGCGTCGGCGGTGGCCTCCGGGTTATTCCAGTAGCCCGCCATCAGCGTCGGCGCCCGGTACACGATCTCCCCGACCTGACCGATGGGAACGTCCTTCATGTCCTCGTCAACGATCCGTGCCGACACCGTCGGGATCACTTTCCCTACCGATCCGAGCTTGCGGATGGCATCTCCGCCCAACAACATGCAGGTGACCGGCGACATCTCGGTCTGGCCGAAAGCAGCGAGGATCTGCGCACCGGGAAAGATCTGCGACATCTCCCGCAGCAGCGTGTCCGATGCCGGCGCGGCACCCCAGGACAGGGTTCGCAGCTTGAGCGTGCGCGGGTTGGCGCGCTGGGCCGCGCAGACCGCCTGCCATTGCGCAGGCACCAGAAAGATTCCGGTCACCTGCTCCGACTCGAGGACATCGAGTAATTCCCCGGGGTCGAAGGCCCCCAGCGGGTATATCACCGTCGGCCGGCCCAACAGCAACCCGATGATGGTGTTGCCGATGCCGGCGATGTGGAACAGCGGTACCCCGATGAAACCGATGTCGTTGTTGATGTCGGCGCCGTTGGTGAACATCTGCGTCATCGCCTGACCGGCCAGGTTGCTATGGGTGAGCACTGCACCCTTCGGCCGGCCCGTCGTACCCGAGGTGTACATGATCAAGGCGGGCGAATCGTCGGGGATGTCGGGAAAGGCCCGGCCGGTCGCTGACCCTTCCCCCTCGGCCAGCACCTTTTCGTAGTCCAGGGCGGCCGGGGAATCGGGGTCGTCGGCCTGGAAACCCGGGCCCGCGACTATCAACGTGGCCAAGGTCGCGTCCAGCCGGCGCACCCCGGATGCCACCTCAGCCAGCACCGACTCGGTGATCATGACGCGCGCCTGACAATCAGAGACCAGGTACGCGATCTCCGGCGGCGTCATCCGGAAGTTGACCGGCACAGCGATGGCGCCCAGCTTGTTGATCGCCAGGAACGACTCGACGAACTCGGCGCGGTTGAGCATCAGCACGAGGACCCGGTCGCCGAAGGCGACGCCCCGCTGGTGCAGCGCGGCCGCCATCGCCGTCACCCGGCGGTCGAGTTCGCGCCAGGTAGTGGTGTGGCCGAGGAATCTCAGCGCGGTTTCGTCGGGCTTCATCAACGCGTGCCTGGCGACCTGGTTGGTCCAATTCCGGCGACGCGCCAGGTAGGGCTGGTCAGTAGTCGGGCCGGGCTGGCCAGATGGAATGGTCAACGTCTCGTGCTCCGTCTACTTTGCCGACAACCCGCTAGGTCGCGCCCAGCTGCTCGGCGCGGGATTTGAGGTTGGCAGCCAGGTAGTCGAGCGTGTCACCGACGGCCTTCTTCACCATCGGCTGGGGGATCGGCAGTTTGGTCTCCACCTCGAGGTCCACGGTCAGCAGGGATGTCGGGCCCACCGCGACCACCGAGAACTTCTGCTCCTGCTTGTCGAAGTGCTCGCCCTGCTGCAGAACCGTGAAGATCTCATTGTCCCCGGGGTAGTAGACCGCGGAGATAAACGTGCCCGGCAGCCCTTGCACCACCACGTCAAGTCGCAGCTGGCTGGGCCGCCCGTCGTCGTAGCGGGCCAACACCCAGCAGCCTTTGATCTCGTCGTTCCATTGCGGATAGTTCTCAAAGTCGGCGACGATCGCCATGATCGAGTCGGCGGCGGCCGCCACCTCGACAGTTTTACTTACCAGCGGCATTGGTTGAGCATATCGACCAGGGCTCAGGTTGCCGCAATGTCGACACCTAGCGGCGATGTCTGCCGCACCGACTCGTCGCGAATCAAGCCACGCAACAGCGCGGTGCTGAACTCTACGGCGATCTCCTGCGCGGTCCGTCGACCATGCGGCCGCAGCCACCGGTAGGAGCCCAGCGTCATGCCGATGTAGCCCAGAGCCAGCACGTGGGAGTCGCAGTCGTAGAACTCCCCACTGGCGATGCCGCGGTCGATCACGTCACGGACGTGCTCGTAGACCTGGGTCTCCTTCTCCCGGATATAGGCGACCTGTTCGTCGGTGAACCACTCGGTGATGTAGGGGCCCTCCTGGAAGTAGACGGCTGCGCGCTCGGTGTTGCTCGCGATGCCGACGAGCAGGCGCCGGGTGAAGTGGTAGATGGTCTCGCGGGCCGACGTGGACGGATCGTCGTGGAGTGCATGCACCGTGAAGTCGGCGGCACCCTGGTAGATGTCGTACAGGATCAGCGACTTGCTGGCGTAATAGTGGTACACCGTCGCCTTGTTCAGACGGACCGCATCTGCGACGTCATCCATCCGAGTGCCGTGGTAGCCACGCGCGGCGAACAGTTTGGTGGCGACCGCCAACAACTCTTCGCGTCGGGACATCCCGTTGGTCGTGACGGTTTCAGGCATGGCGACTCACTATAGGCAGAGCGCGGAGCGCAATCGGAGCGATCCGCGGGTCAACTAACTGGTTGGTTCAGTCTAGGCGGGCCGTTGTTGTGTTGCCGCGGGTCCCGCCGGTCTACACTCCACCCAGAGCCAGCATGCAGACGACAGCTGACCGGGAGGTATAGCGGTGGACCCGAATCCGGACTACGACGCAAGTGACGAGCTGGAGTACGGCATCAACTGGTGGGCGTGGATTCTGCGCGGGGTATACCCACCGCCCGCTTATCCGCCGGTCTGACCGGTCTTCTGCCCGAATCGGCGGTCCACAACCAGCGCACGGGTGCGACGCACCAGGACGTCGATTTCGCTTCTGCCACGCCGCGCGGCCATCGAGAATCTTGCGCGACACTCGGCGCGCCAGTCCCTCACGTCGGCGGGTTCCCGGTCGGGCGGCCACGCGATCGGCGGTTCGGCGACAGCCAGTGCCCGAGACGGCGCCGGGTAACTGTCTTCGCCGTAGCACTCGCCGCATTTTCGACAGCGCACCTCGTAGCGAAGACCGCCGTACTCCCTGCCGGACCGCGTCTCGATGAAGACGTAGTCGGCCACTGCCACGCATCGCGGGCAACGCGCCAGCCCGCTCTCGACCACCATGTTCACACCGAACATCGTGCGACTCTCACGGCATGCCGCATACCCAGACGGGGATGTCGATGCCGGATCGGTGCGGTTCTGAGATCAAGCGGGCCCGCTCGAAAGCCCTGCCATTACAGGGCCTTGAGTTCCTCGATGACCTGGCTGACGGACTTCTTGGCGTCGCCGAACAACATCGACGTGCCCTCACCGAAGAACAGCGGGTTATCGATACCGGCGTAGCCCGAGGACATCGAGCGCTTCAGCACGATGACCGAACGCGCCTCGTCGACGTTGAGGATCGGCATCCCGTAGATGGGCGAACTCGTATCGTTGCGCGCCGCCGGGTTGGTGACGTCGTTGGCGCCGATCACGATCGAGACATCGGTGCGGTTGAACTCACCGTTGATGTCGTCCATCTCCTTCATCGCGTCATATTCGACATCGGCCTCGGCCAGCAGGACATTCATGTGCCCGGGCATGCGGCCGGCCACGGGGTGGATGGCGAATTTGACTTCCACACCCTTGGACTCCAGCAGCGAGGCCATCTCGGCGACCGCGTGCTGAGCCTGGGCGACGGCCAAACCGTAGCCGGGCACCACGATCACCTGGTTGGCATAGGCCATTTGGATCGCGGCGTCCGCAGCGCTGGTTGCCTTGACGGTGCCCTGCTCGCCGCCGGCTACTGCACCGGCACCTCCCTGGTCACCCCCGAACGACCCGAACACGATCGCCGGGATGGACCGGTTCATCGCCACAGCCATCAGGTTGGTCAGGATCGAACCCGACGCACCCACGATCATGCCGGCGACGATCATTGCGGTGTTGTTCAGCGCCAGACCAGCCGCAGCGGCGGACAGTCCGGTCATGGCGTTGAGCAGCGAGATGACCACGGGCATGTCGGCGCCACCGATCGGGAACACCACGAACAGCCCCATGATCCCAGCGAGCACCAGCACCAGCACGATCGTCCAGCCCGGCCTGCCCTGTCCGGCGCCCAGCCCGATGTAGACCGCGGTCGCCACCGCGCCCAGTAACAGCGCCACATTGGCAACCTGAAAGAGCTTCGCGGACTTGACGAGCGTTTTCTCGACGTTCTTGGGGATCGACTCCTGCAGCTTGAGGAACGCCACCAGCGAGCCCCAGAATGACACCGAACCGACGATCGCGGCGAACAGCGACCCGACCACGAGCGCAACCGTCGGCGTCTGCTCCGGCGTGAAGTGGGCGAAACCGTCGGTCTCGATGAACTCGGCCCACGCGATCAGGGCCACCGTGCCGCCGCCGACACCGTTGAACAGCGCCACCAACTGCGGCATCGCGGTCATCTTGGTCTTCTTGGCCGGCGGCACACCGAGGATCACGCCGATGGCCAGCCCGGCCACGATCAGGACCCAGTTGATCGCGGCGGTGTCGCGCACGTAGATCAACGTCGCCACCACGGCGATGCCCATACCTGTGGCGGCGATCCAGTTGCCCCGCACCGCGGTCTTGGGCCCGGTCAGCCCCGACAGACCCAGAATGAACATGCCGAACGCAACGATGTAGAGCACCGTGACGCCGTAGTTGACTGTTGTCGCGGTCATTTGTCGACCGCCTCAGTGTGGGTAGGTGCGCTCTTCTTGCCCTTGAACATGCCCAGCATCCGGTCGGTGACCAGGAAGCCGCCGATGACGTTGAGCGTGCCGAAGATCAGCGCCACGAAGGCGATCGCGCGAACGCCCCAGCCTGCGTCGGCCGGCAGGCCTCCGAGCACGATCAACGCGCCGAGCACGACGATGCCGTGGATGGCGTTCGTGCCCGACATCAGCGGTGTGTGCAACGTGTTGGGCACCTTGGAGATGACCGCGAACCCGACGAACCCGGCCAGCACCAGGATCGCAAGGTTGGCCAGCAATTGGTCATACATGGTCTATGAACCCCCGATCTAGTTCTCTGTGCCGCTCGCGGCATGTGTGACGCACGAGGCAACCAGCACCTCGTCCTCGAAATCCGGGAGGAGAGCGCCATCGGTGATCAGCAACTCCAGCAGAGCGGTGAGGTTTTTCGAGTACAACTCGCTGGCGTGCTCGGGCATCGTGGCCGGCAAGTTCAGTGGCGAGGCGATGGTGACGCCGTGCTTGACGACGGTCCGGCCCGGCTCGGTCAGCTCACAGTTGCCGCCGGTCTCGCCGGCCAGATCGACCACCACGCTGCCCGCTCTCATCCCCTGCACCGCTTCAGCAGTCACCAGCCGCGGCGCCGGGCGGCCAGGCACCAGCGCCGTGGTGATCACCACATCGAATCCGGTGATCGCCTTTTCCAACTGCTTCTGCTGCTGTGCCCGTTCGTCCTCGGACAGCTCTCGGGCGTATCCGCCCTCACCTGCCGCGACCACGTCTTCTTCACCCAAACTCAACCATTGCGCGCCCACCGACCGGACCTGATCGGCGACCTCGGGACGCACGTCATACCCGCTGGTGCGCGCACCCAGGCGCTTGGCGGTGGCCAGCGCCTGCAGCCCCGCCACCCCTACACCGAGGACCAGCACCGTCGCCGGCTTCACGGTGCCCGCAGCGGTGGTCAGCATCGGGAAGAACCGCGTCGACTCCGAAGCCGCCAACACCACGGCCTTGTAGCCGGCCACGTTGGCCTGCGAGGAGAGCGCGTCCATCGCCTGGGCCCGTGAGATCCGTGGGATCGCTTCCACCGCAAAGGCCCGTACCCCTGCCGATTTCAGCGCGGCGATCTGGTTGTCCGAGCTGCGCGGCGCCAGGAAGCCGACCAGGGTCTGGCCGCTGCGCAGTTTGGCGATCTCCTCGCTGGTGGGCGGAGCCACCTTGACCACCACATCGGCCGACCACGCATCACCGACGGTCGCGCCCGCGGCGGTATAGAGGTCATCGGGCAGCAGGGCGCGTTCCCCGGCGCCGGATTCCACGATGACGGCCACCCCGCTCTTCAGCAGCGTGGCCACCGCCTTGGGGACCAAGGCAACGCGCCGTTCGTCGGCGCCGGACTCGGCGACAACGCCTACCGTCACCGTCTTCGTCTCCTGGTCCGGAGCGGCGGATTCGACTTCTGTCATGGCGACTTAGATCTCTTCTGTCGTTTTACGTGTTTCGCCCCACGGTGCTCCGACGCGGGTGCGCCGTGGGATAGGTGATCGATCAGACACCATAACCGTTGAGCCCATGCAGAGCCGATTCCGCACCTTGAGCATCTGCACAGTTCAGCGGCCGAAAGCCGGGGCTTCGACTCCTGCGGCACCCGGCCGGACCGGCATCATCAAAGGCAGTGGCGCCGAATCGCATCATCGCGCAGTTGTCCGACAGCAGCATCAGACTGTGACGACCGCCACGGTGGGCAGGTCATTCTTGGTTTCTCTGCGGGTGTCATATCGTGACTGGTATGGACTTCGAGATGTCGGCCAAGGGCCAGGACTACCACGGCCGACTCGTGGACTTCATGACCGAATTCGTGTTCCCGGGCGAGGAGGCCTACGAGCGCTACCGCCACGAGGCAGGTCCCGACGACCACACCGTCCCGCCCGTCGTCGAGGAGCTCAAGTCGCTGGCCAAGGAGCGCGGGTTGTGGAACCTGTTCCTGCCCTCGGAGTCGGGGCTGACCAACCTGGAGTACGCGCCACTGGCCGAACTGTCCGGGTGGAGCATGGAGCTGGCGCCCGAGGCCTTGAACTGCGCGGCACCTGACACCGGCAACATGGAGACGCTGCATCTGTTTGCCACCGAGCAACAGCGCACGCAGTGGTTGCAGCCGCTGCTCAACGGTGAGATCCGCAGCGCATTCGCGATGACCGAGCCCGCAGTGGCCTCCAGCGACGCACGCAACATCGAGACGACTATCTCGCGCGACGGTGGCGACTACGTCATCAATGGTCGCAAGTGGTGGATCTCCGGCGCAGCCGACCCGCGTTGCAAGATCCTGATCGTGATGGGGCGCACCAACCCCGAAGCCGCGAGCCATCAACAGCAGTCGATGATCCTGGTGCCCATTGATACGCCGGGGGTTTCAGTCGAGCGGTCTCTGCCGGTCTTCGGTTGGCAGGATCAGCACGGGCACTGCGAGATCAGCTTCGACAACGTCCGGGTGCCGGCGTCAAATCTGCTCGACGAGGAGGGCAGCGGATTCGCCATCGCCCAGGCCCGCCTCGGGCCCGGCCGCATTCACCACTGCATGCGTGCGATCGGGGTGGCCGAGCGGGCGTTGGCACTAATGGTCGACCGGGTGAACAAGCGCATCGCCTTCGGCAAGCCCCTGGCCGAGCAGGGCGTGGTCCAGCAGCAGGTTGCCCTGTCACGCAACGAGATCGACCAGGCCAGGCTGCTATGTCACAAAGCGGCATGGACGATCGACCAGCACGGCAACAAGGCCGCCCGCAACGAGGTCGCGATGATCAAGGCAGTCGCACCTCAGATGGCGTGCAACGTGATCGACCGCGCTATCCAGGTTCATGGTGCCGCCGGGGTCAGCGATGACACCCCACTGGCGCGGCTCTACGGCTGGCACCGCGCGATGCGGTTGTTCGACGGGCCCGATGAGGTGCATATGCGCAGCATCGCCCGCGCCGAACTGGGCCGGGAGAAAGGCGCCTTCGCCGCGGCGGTGACGGGCTAGTGGTGCCGGCCGGCGGGCACGAGTTCGGAGAACTTTCGGGGGCATGGAATTTCCGAGATGTCTCCGAGCAGGCGGGCATCGCTCCCGGCCGTTTTTTCCGGGCCAGCGAACTGTCCAAGCTGAACGACGCCGGCCGCGCCGCACTGATGGGATACGGAGTCACCGACGTCGCGGATCTTCGCACCCTGAGCGAGCTTGAGAGGCACGGCGCCGGGCTTGTGCCTGCTGCGGTGGACATCCACCACCTGCCGTTCGTCGAGGCCAAAGCCTCCGACGGCGAGTCCCCGCACGAACACGCATTCCGGCAGATGATGCTCGACAAGCCCTCCGACGAATCGGTCTCCGACGCCGCGGCGCGATACATGACCGAGGAGTATGTGCGCATCGCGGCAGCCCCACTGGCGCAGCGTGCCGTGCACCGGGTGGTGACCCTGCTGGGATCAGAGCGCCGGGTGCTGGCCCATTGCTTCGCAGGCAAGGACCGCACCGGGTTCACCATTGCGGTCGTACTGGAGGCCGCCGGAGTTGGGCGTGACGAGGTCATGGCTGACTACTTGCGCAGCAATAGCGCCGTGCCGCAATTACGGGAGACCATCCTGGCCAAGTTGCGCGAGCGGACTACCGAGGCGCCCGAAGTTCTGGAACTCGCTCAGGCCAGGCTCACCGAGTCGGTCCTGGGCGTACGCGAGGAGTACCTCGACACCGCTCGCCGCACGCTGGATGACGAATTCGGTTCGCTGGGAAGCTATCTGGCGGCCGCCGGCATCACCGATGAGGATCTCACCCGCCTGAGGGCTGCCCTCCACGACTGACCTGCGTCATCGCTGGGGAAACCCACGTCGCTCGTGTCACCCACATCACCCGTGTCACGCATCCCCGCCCACCACACACCCGGCCAGGCCACCCCACGACTGATCTGCGTAACGCCAAGCAGATTCCAGGCCCACATCCCCACCACTGCGTTACGCAGAGTCCATCGTTGACGCCGTAGGAGTATTCGGGAAAGTGATAACCGTTGAATCCGATTGCGGCGCTACGGCTCGGATAGGGTTGCCGACGGCCTAGAACCTCAGGTTTCGCAGCAGGTCGTACACCCCGGCAATCCACAGCAGCATTGGGATCATCGCGGCGATCCCTGCGCCGTCGAGCAGCTCGAGAGCCCGCTTGGTGACTGGCGATACCCGTCGGATGCCATCCGTTGCACCAATCAAGATCACCGCGACCAGAACCAACGCGGCGTACAAAGCCATCACCAGCCAGGCCCGCTCCGGGTACCAAAGGCAGAGCCGCACCATCAACCCGGTCGGAATCGACGCTGCCGCTGCCAACAACGCCCAGGCACACCAGCGGTCGGCGTATAGCCGCGACCGGAAGCCGCATATGACCGTAACCAGACCGGCCACGATCAGGCTGTGCACAAAGAAGTGCCCCTGGACCACAACAGCTATTGCCCCCGCCGCAAGAACCAGCGCACCTGCGGCGAGGAACCCGATCAGTAAGCGTTTTGCCAGTCGGCTCCGCTCAGTCAGGCGGGCCGCCGACCCCGGCGCCGATGCAATGATCGCCTGCCAGGTCTCCGACTCCTCCGACGAATCTGTTGACGAAACAGGTTCCAGCAGATCGCTATTGGAGACTGACTCGCCCGGCGCTGGGATGGGAGGCAGCGCGATCCGTGCAACAGCTACGGTGAGTTTCGCCGAGTTGGTCACGATGATCAACCCGAAGGCAATCGCACCTGTCGGCACCCAGCCGCCCCATCCGTAGCCGAATGCCACCGCGGCAAGAGTCACGGCCGTCGCTATCACCGCCAGGAACGCGGCCACTTCGGCGCGCTGTTTCGGGCCACCGCGCGTCCCCAAGACCAACAACAGGACCAGCGAGCCCACGCCTGCGATCTGTGGTGCCCCAAGTGTCTCCACACCGCGCGGCAACGGCACAGCCAGCGTGACCGCAGCCCCCAGCGTCACAAACGAGGAGACCAACAGACACTCGGCGATATCGAGGTTGCGGTAGCGATTCTGTGCGAACATGCCGCCGCTCATAAGACCCAGGCCCAGGACACCCAGTGCGAGGGCCCACCACCAGGAGCGACCCGTGGTAGACCACGACTGGACCGCAACCGCGGCGACGATCAGCGCCGCCAGGGGCAGCGCCAATCCGACGAACCGATACAGCGCTTGGCGATTGAACTCCGGCGTCTCGTCCAGCACCGCGATCGCGTCGATCACGTCCTCGACTAATGGCCGGTAACGTTCGGTGCGCGTGACCGGTACCACGGTCAGAAGGGATCCGTCGACCACCCCTGCATCGGCCAATGACGCGCTGATCTTGATCGGCGGCGCACCGGGACGCGCGAGACTCCAGACGCCCTGGGCGTTGAAGTCAAAGCCCGCCAACGCAGCTTCAGGAGTGCCTCCGAGGATTTCGGCCAGCACAGCGACCATCTCGTCGACATAGGCCTCGATCGGCGCGGCCGAGGGCAGCACAAGATCGGTCGTGCGCCGACCTGTCAGGATCGTGACTCGCGTGGTCGACGGACCGGGTGACGCGATGCCCGACGATGGCTGGGGCGCGGTCGTCGCCGTCAACGCCGTTCGAGTCTGTCGAAGTCATCGGAGAGGGCCGCTGCCAACTCGACGACTCTCCGTCTGAATTCCTTTCCTAAAAGCTGGAATTGGATGACGGTGCCAGCCGCAATGTGCCTATCCCACGGGAGCACGATTACTCGGCCCGCAGGCACGTGCCTCTCGAACTGCTCGACCAGATCCTGGACGTCGAGGTTGGGCTTGCCCGGCACAACGTGATTAACCACCACGCACGACCGACCCAGCAAGTGCTGATATCCATTCTGCCGCAACCAGTCCATAGTGATCGCCGCTTGCCGAGCGCCGTCGATCGAGGCGCTGGCTACGATGACCAATCCTGACACCGTCGACAGCACGCCGCGCGCAGCCGGCTGGAAGAGGCCCGCGCTGCCGTCGGCCAGGACCAGATTGTAGTAGCGCGAAGCGATCTCGGTCGCACCCTGCCAGTCCACGTCGCTGAATTCACGCCTCGCCGCGCTGTACTCCTCAGACGAGAGTACTTCCAGGTTCGAGCTGTTCATGCTCGTGTACGCCCGAATATCGTTGTAGCGGTGCAGTTCCTTGTCGGTCAGCAGATCGGCGATCGTAGCGGCCGACTGCCGGCCAGTCCGATCGGCGAGGTTGCCACCGTCAGAATCCGCATCGACTGCAAGGATTCGATCGCCCCGGATCCTGGCCAGCGCCGAGCCGAGAGCCACCGTCACTGCGGTCTTGCCCACTCCACCCTTCAGGCCGAACACACCAATCTGGTACGAGTCCCGGGCATTTCGCCGGATGCGGGCGTGTAGGTCCATCTCGTACAGCTCGTCCGGCGAGAGCCCGAGGTTGAAGCGAGTCGCCAGGTGGACCCAATGCCGCCAGCCACGCTGCGGCGGCAGCTTCACCGCGCTGCGTACGCCGACGTGCGACAGGGCGTCTATCGCGCGGTGATTACCTATCGTCGCCGCCGACGTGGGTGCTGGCTGCGCAGCGGACCGCCGAGGAGCCTCGCCGTGCGCGACGTGCGCAGACTGCGCAGGGGTGGGCGCCGGACAAGATGCCGCCATTGGGGCGGGACCGTGCTGCTCATAGCGCGCGCCCGTGGGGGCCGAGACCTGCGTTGCCCGCATCATCCCGTTGCTCGGAATACGCTGTGGGTCCGTCCTGTTCGTCTGCGGAATTTGGCAGGTGACCTCAGTCTGCCGGGGCGCAGGCACCTCAGTGCGCTGCGTGGGCGGGGCCGTGCCGGGCATGGCGGGAGGAGCTGCATCGTTTCGTGACGCATCTTTTGGGGCTGTCGCAATTCCCGGGCCCGCTGGTGGGGTCTCGCGGTCTACATCCTCGTCGGCCGTTTTCACGGCGTCCGGGGAATGGAAGAGCCGGTCATAGTCGGCCGACATGTGTACCTCTCAAGTGTTTGGCATGGGACACGCGGTGGGCGATCGCATGATGATGTCGGGCGATCGCCCACCGCCGTACCCCACCGCGCTTACAGGCTGAAACTTCCCTCGACACCTCTCTCAGCGGTTCCCATGGTGGTACCGGCGTTGCTGACTGCCTGCCCGAGATTTTGCAGGGCAAGGTTCAGTTCCTGGGAATTCATGTCCCAGCGCTGCTGGACGGCCTGATACGCCATCGAGCCGGTACCGTCCCAGGCGCCTTGGAGCCGGGCGAGCGATCCCTGGCCCTCGTCGAGCAGGCCTGCCGTCCGACCCACCGCCGCGTGGACCTCGGCCGAGGCGGCCTCGATCGCACCGAAGTTGTAGTTGATAAGCCCCACGTGTTTTCTCCGTTTCCGTGTTGTTGCAGTGTGCGCGTGAGTTGACCTAGATCTGCATCCGCGAAGCGAAATCGTCTGCGTTGTTCGCGTCGGCGTTGAGGTAGGAGGTACCGCTGGTGTGGATATTTTGCGAGATGTCGGTGAGCAGACGGATCTGCTGGCTCGACGCCTCCTGGAATCGCAATAGCGCAGCCTGCGCGGCCTGCCCCGCGCCTTCACTGTGCAGGCTCTGCGCAAGACCCGCGGCGGTGGACTCGACTTGGGCGAGGACGGACTGAAGTTCGCCCGAAATCCGGTCGAAATTCGCCGCCTCCGCCATGAGCTGCGGAGTATCCGCATTCACCAATGCCATCGCTGACCTTCTCTCTGTGTAATGTGCTCCCGCCGACGTGGCGGGCCCTCCCGACTCAGGCGGTCGGCAAGCTGTGGGGGACGGTCACCAGTCGTCCTCGTCGTCCTCGTTGAGGTCGTGTTCCAGTGGCGCCGGTGCATTCAGGCCCGTCTTGTTGCCGCCGCTCTTCCCGCGCTGTCCCGGCATCCCCATCAGACCGCCGCCGCCCATTCCGCCACCTCCAACGGGTGCCAGCCCGGCCGCCCCACCGCCCGCCGACGCACCCGCTCCAATAGCTATGGGGGATGACCTGGGCTGCAGGTCATTTCCGATCAGGTTCGACATCAGTGGAGTGCGAGCGGCAGTACCCCCCGCTCCCGGCAGCGACGCCGCGCGGACCATTCCGGACCCGGCCGCGGCTCCGGTTCCTCCGAGCGCGGGATGATTGGAGAATGGAGCAGCGCCGAGCATCCCGACTTGCGCATTGTTGTCGCCACCACCCGCTCCACCCATCTGCCCGAACATCGATGACACCTGCTGCAGCGGCTGAGTGAGCTGCTGGAACGGCTGCGTCACCCCTTGCAAGGTCTGCTGCGGTAGCTGTCCGAGCGTGGAGCCGAGCTGGGAAGCCAAGTGCATGACTTGCGACGGATCCTGTTGCAGTCCTTGCGGCCGGCTAGCCTGCGAACGGCCCGGGTCGGCCGCCGCGGCGACGAGCTGGCCAACCCGGCCACCCTTGAGTGCGGCCTCGTCAGCCTTACCCTGGCCGCTGACGCGCGTGAACACCCCGGTGCGAACCGCGGCGCTACCCGTCATCGGAGCAGCGCCGGCCATACCCACCGCCAGCGCCGATTCCACCCCGCCGGGCGCAACGACGGGTGCGGGCGGAGCGATCGGTTCGAACGTCGAGTTCAACATGGTCTCGGCTTGGTAGGCACCCATTACGGTCGCCGCCTGCTCCCACATCCGCGCGTAGTCAGCTTCGTTGAGCCCGATCGGCACAGTGTTGACACCAAGGAAATTGGTTGCATTGAGCACTGCGTTGGTGACGTGGTTGAGCTCGATCTCCGGCAGCTGCGGCGTGGTCGCCAACGCGCTCGAGTAGGCGGTGGCCTGGGCTGCCGCCTGCAGGGCACGCTTCTGTGCCTGCAGCGACAGCACCCTCAGCCAGGTAACCATCGGCATCGAAGCCTGGACGGCCCGCTCACTACCGATGCCCTGCCACAACTGGGCCAGCGACGCCAGGCTGGCCACCAGTTCGTCAGCCTGCGTCTCCAGCGAGATCCCCAGCGTCTCCCAGCCTGCGGCAGCCTGCATCATCGGCGCAGGGCCGGCTCCGGCCATCAGGCGCGAAGTGTTCACCTCCGGAGGGAGTGCACCCCAGATCGGTGGGACGGGCAATGCCAGCGCAGCCATAGCGAACTCGACTCGTATCGGGTATCCGTCTCAGATCAGCGTCCCGCCGTTCTCGCCATCGACCGCCTGATACACGCCAGCGATCTGGATGACTGCGGCGCCGGCGCGGGCGATCTCTTCCTGAGCCAGTGCGTTGATTCCCAGAGTCTGCACGCCTTCGGCCATGAAGGCCGCGCTCGCCAGAACCGACACTTCATCCGAGCCGGCTGGAGCGAGCACGCTGACCCCGACAGCCGCCGCAGTTCCGGTGGCCAAACCGCGGGAACCATTGGCCGTGATCTGACCGCCGATGCCTATAACGCCCGCATTGTGGCTTAGTGATTGCATTTGCTGCACTCCTCACTCATAAAAAAGCATTCATAGTCTTAGCCGCCGCCTCACCGGCTGTGATAACCCTGTGAAGGTGCTGCGAAATTCCTATTTCGTCCCATTCACAGGTCACTCAGAGTTTGCTGGTTGCTCTATCGATCGATACTAACGGCCATACGAGAGTGCTGCCGACACTTATTCTTCCGGCGGATTCACATACGCCGCTTGAATCACTTCTTTCCCATCCGGCGTCAGGAAGAATGCCTGGCCAGGCGGCCGATTCTTGACCAAGATCTCCCGCGAAGGAAAATCCTGTTTCTCTCCTGACAAGAACATCGTCGGGGTGCCCGCGCCGTACGCGGCGCCCACGAATTTGTCCATCGTTGCCCGATGCGCCTGGCTCATCTGGCAGGTCACGATGAGGTGTAATCCGATATCTGCGGACGCCGGAATCAACGGCGCGAGTGGCGCCATCGGCGACACCATCCCACCGGCCGCCACGATCATGTGCCAGTCATCGACCAGCAACACGATGTCCGGACCCGTCCACCACGAACGCGCTCGCAGTTGGGAAGGCGTCAGCTCGGCCGACGGCAAACGTTTGGTCAGGTTGAGCGCCAACGCCTTAACCGCCGCTTCCAGCGTCGTGTGGTTTCGGTTGATTGCGCCTGCCGACAGCAAGTGCGTGGCGGGGACGGCCTCCAACAGACCTGACCGGTAGTCGGCGACCATAAAGCGCACCTGTTCTGGGCTGTTCCGCGCACAGATTGCCCGAGCTATGGCATGGGCGATCGTCGTCTTGCCAGACTTGGATGCGCCGAAGATCAGCTGGTGCGGGCTCGCGTGCATGGAGTTGTGTGTAACGGTCAGATCCGACTCGCGTATGCCGACCGGAATACTCCAGCGGGTCCGGTAATCCGATTCTGGGCCCGGAGGGTTGGGATCCAGTTGGTGCAGGTAGATCCGTTCGGGCAATACGCGCACCCGTGGAGCCTCGTCCAGATGACGAGCGGTAATCGCCTGCACCGCAGCCGAGATCGCGGGCACCAGGGCCTCGGCGCTGTGCACCCCGTCCAGTCGCGGCACGCCGATCATCAAGTGGTGTTTGTCTGTCGAAACAGCGCGTCCCGGGCGGTTCAGCGGGATCTCGCGCGTGACTCGGTCCACCTGAGTCTCGTTGACGTCGCCGAGCCGAAACTCCACCTTGGTGCCTAGATAGTCACGGACCCGGGCCTTGAGCTCCGTCCAGCGGAGCGTCGAGATAACGGTGTGCACGCCGTACGCCAGTCCTTGGCCGGCGATGTCCTGCACCACGGCTTCGAGATCGGTGAACTCGGCGGCGAATGCCGGCCAACCGTCGATGACAAGGAACACGTCGCCGAAAGGGTCCGCCGATGCCGGATGATCGGGATCATCGCGCATCTTCCGGTAGTCGACCATGGAACCGACCCGGTACTGCTTGAACTTCTGTTCGCGTTGCCGCAAAACGGCTTTCACCTCGGCAACCAACCGCATAATTCGGTCGGGTTCGGCCCGAGTGGCGACCCCACCTACATGTGGAAGATCCTCCAGGTACATGAGACCGCCACCGCCCATGTCAACGCAGTAGAACTGCAACTGGCGCGGTGTGTGTGACCCCGCGCCCGACAGGATGAGCGTCTGCAGGAAAGTCGACTTGCCCGTCTGCGGGGCGCCGCCGACGGCGATGTTACCGGCCGCAGTAGCGAAATCGATGCCCCACACTTCCTGGCGGTGCCTGCGCGGTTCATCCATGACTCCCAGACCGATCCGAAGGGGGCGGCGGTCATAGTCGCGGGAGATCAGCTCGTTTACCGGCGTGGGATCGGCCAACGGCGGCAACCACATTCTGTAGGCATGGTTTTCGCCTGTGCCGAGTTGGTCGAGGACGACCTCGCGCAGCACCTTCTGATCCGGCTCGCGTGAGGTCACGGTGTCATCGACCCGTCGAGCACGGGGGCGGCGGTGAAGCGATGGACGCGGGTGCTGCTCGCGACCGTACCCGGCGCGACTCCAGCGTCGATGGTCGCCAGCGCCGTGGGCACATAGGGGTTACCGGTGTAGACGCTCTGGAACTTCACTGGGTCCTCCATCCCAACCCGCACGAATCCCACGCCGCTCTCCTTGTTCGAGATGTACTGCGCCTCTGGCGTTCCGATGACAGCTTTGGACTCTGCGGAACTTGTGGTACGCAGAGCAATCCGATAGGTCAGGTTGGGTTCGAGTTTGTCGATGCGAGTTCCGCCGGTGTTCAGCGACTGGGTCGCCAGCAGCAAGTGCACCCGCAGCGACCGCCCGACACGGCAGATCCGGTCGAATAGTCCGATGAAGTCCGGGTGGTTCTGCAGAAGCTCCGCGAATTCGTCCACCACAACGAACAGTGTTGGCAGTGGGGGAAGCTCGGCTCCGCGCTCGCGGTGCTTCTCGTACTCGGCTACCCCCGACAGTGCACCGGCGGCGCCAACCTGGATTCCCGCCTGCCGCAGGATGGACTGCCGGCGGTCCAGTTCGCCGCTGAGCACCTCCCCCATCCGGCTGACGAGCTCTGCTTCTTCCTCCATGTTGGTGACCACCGCCGCAGTGTGTGGCAGCTTCTCCATTCCCAGAAAGGTCGAGCCGCCCTTGAAATCTGTGAGTAGGAAGTTCACCTGGTCTGGATGATGCGTCGCAGCCAGTGAAAGAATGAGTGTACGAAGGAATTCTGATTTGCCTGAACCGGTGGTGCCGATGAGCATGCCGTGCGGTCCGGCGCCGAACTCAGCGCCTTCCTTGATGTCGAGATGCATCACTTCACCAGTCTTGAGCTCGTGACCAAACGGGATCCGAAGCCGGTCGCGGTCGTTGTCGGTGAGCGTCCGCCAGCGCGCTGGTATCACCTCCTCGATGGACTGCGCGCCGACGATCTCGTGCCATTCGGTGGCGACCCGCTTCTGCACTCGGGTGTTCTTGTCGATCACCGTCCCGGTGATCGACCAGCCCGCCAGCTTGCGCGCAACCCGGTCGGCCTGACCCGCCGTCATCCCGTCCACCCGGCTTGCCACCTGCCGGAAGGTCTGGGCCGGCAACCGGTCATCGGCCATGCCGTTCTCGTCAACCCGAATCCGGTAGCCCGGGCCGCGATGGTTGCCCCACGTGATGACGCTGACCCCCGATCGGCCGTCCACTGGGAAACCCGCTGTGCCACCAGTCAAGTCGATGACCACCACGTACGGCCCGCTGGGGTTGGCGTCCGCGGTGTGTGGCCCACGCCCCATCAGGTCGCTCAGCCCATCAGGCCGGCTGAACACCATGCGTATCGGACCGGCCGCATCGGTGTCGGACGGGTGCTGGACGTGTGGCAGCCACTTCAGCCATGCCCAGTCCGGGTCGTCGGGGCGTTCGATCAATACCCGGATCTGAAGGACGTCAGGTGGGTGAAATACCGCTAGATGGCAGATCATCGCCCGCATGAGCCCTGCGGCGACCTCCAGGTTGCCGCCCACTGCGATCATCGGAAACGTTCTCAGCTGCACCAGCTTCGGGCAGTCATGGATCAGACCGTGGGTGCGCAGGAATTTCGTGACCCACATGTGGCTGACCGGTTCGAGGTGCGGCTGCGGGGCACCCGCGGGGCCTCCCAACTCACCGCCTACCGCGGGTTTGAGCAGGCGATCTACAGCGGGCTCGGACCCGGTGCCGATCCGGGTCGCCGCGTAGAAGTCGGCGCTTGCGGCCCGCGACCATTGGCGGTGAGTACCGATGATCGACAACAGATCGTCCGGATGCGGCGCGTGGTAGTTGAAGAATGTCACCTGAGCGGCGGCCGAGGAGGTGACCCGGGTTCGTAGCCCTGCGAGATAGCGGAGGTATTCCTTACGGTCGGCGTTGATCTCGGGCACCTTCTTGCCCCCGCTGCCGCCGCTGGCCACCAGCCCCACGGCCGCCATCACCATCATCAGCGGCATCATCAGCATGTACGGCGACAGCTGTCGAACTCCACTGAAGATCATGATCGCGATCATGCCGAGCATGCACCCGCCCAGTACCCACGGCATCGCCTTCTGCATGCCCGAGGGCGGGATGTCAATCCCGAGGTCGTCCGGCGGGGTGACGTTGACCTCACCGGGAGTCAGGCGTGGCCCTCGTTTGATGGTCGGAGTGAACTTCCGTGTCGTCATCGGCCGCCTCCGTTGCTGGCTCCGGCTGGAACCTGCTGGTAGGCATTGATGTCGGCCGCGACTTTGCGCGGATTGGGATCCGCCGGCAGCGTGTCGTGTTCGACCAACGCCGCCTCCTTGGACAGCACGGGACCGTCGATCAGCAGGCTGACTACCTGCCAGGGCGCTGTCCTGGGCGAGTTCAGCGCCAGCTTCGCCGCCGTCTCGGTGTTCGGTATGCCGTAGCGCACACCCTGCGGGTCGACGTAGTACAGGCTCTCGCCGTAGCGGGGGTCTGGTGACTGCACCTGGATGTACCGGCCGCCGGTGATGTGCACCGTGGCGTCCTTGCTGATCTGTCTGATCCCCGTCTCGAGCGACGGGGCAGGCAGTGGCAGGCGGCGGCCCGCGATCACCGTTGTTTTCGGGGCGTGGGCCCCGGGCTCGCGGTGCCAGGCCCAGCACAGCGTGGGGATCTCGTGGCGCAAGAGAATCTTCATCGGAGAGTCCGGCAGCGGCGAACTGTAGACCTGCTCGACCGCCCGCGCGACGGCGCTCGGTTCTACGGAGGGAGGCGAGATCAGACCATACGAGTTCGTAGCGCGCAGCGCTGCGGCAGTGGTGTCATTGACTTTTGCCACACCGTTGGGCAGCACCACGAAATATCGTTCGCCGGCCTGCTCACGCGATCCGGTTTCGGTCTTGAACACCGAGCCGACCACCAGTTCGGGCGGCAAGCCCAACGAGTTCGGCGCTCCGCCGCCGGGAATGTCGGGCAGCCGCCACGGCCCTGCATTGGGCAGCGCGTTGAACAATCCCTCCGAGATCGGAGTGGACCTCGCTGTAACCGGCACTCCCACTGCAGAAGTGACGGCACGGTCGGCAAGGTCGATGGCATGGCGGCCCGCGGGTGTGACGAGCCAGTCTTGGTTCCTGTAAGAGATCAACATGCCTTGCTGGGGACGCATCGGCCCGACCGACGAGTCCAGCGACAACGGGGAGATCAGCACCGCCGAGTCGACGGCCGGCACGACACTCTCGGGCTTGACAACCGTGTCGCACACAGCCCATCGCGACTCAACCGACCCTGACACCGGGGTGGCGTACGGTGCCCCTGGTATGCCGAGCGGCGGGCCCTTCGGCATGCTGTCGAGTTCGTCGGACTTGACGGCGACAGGCCTCCCGCTGCTGCCGAGGATCAGCCGTGCCGATGTCAGGTTGTAAACGGGCCTCAGCTGACCAGCGCCCGGGAGAACCACGAAGAGTTGGTTGGTATCGCGGTCGACCAAAAGGCTGTCCCCGCCACGCTTTCCGAGGGGCTTGAAGTAGGCGAGAAGTGCGGCGCCAAGGCAGATCAGCACCGCGAGCACGATGCCCGCTGCCACCGCGCGGCTGTAGAACTGGAGCGGATCGTCGAACATTCGGGTGTCGCGGCGCACGATTGCATGCTCCACGCGGCGCAGCAGGAAGCGCCAGCCGCTGACCTGCACCTTGGTGGTGAGTCGAAATCCTGGCATGGTCTACTCGCTGAGGTTGAGTTGATTGTGAACCGACGTGATCGCCACGGCCATGTCTTCCCCGCAGATCTCACTGAGTTCCTCGATGGCAAGTGAATCGACGTCCGCCGACTGGGCGAGTCGCATATCGCGGATCTGTTCGCCGGCTTCCACGAGCCGGCGCGCGTAGCGGCCGTTGCCGGCAACATCGAGGGCGGGTTTTCCGTTCGTGGTGCTCTGGATCAGCAGCGCTGCAGCCTCCAGCACCTGCTCGGCGGCTTCGTCTGTGAAGCACGAATCATTATTGTCAGCAATGCCTTTGGCGATATCCACGATTTCATCGGCGGAGTAGGAATTGAACTCCAGCCGGGTGGAGAAACGCGACCGCAGTCCCTCGTTGGTTTCCAGCAGTCGATCGATGTCGTTGCCGTATCCCGCGATGATCACCACGAGTCGATCGCGGTCGTTCTCCATCCGGGCTAACAGCGTGTCCAGTGCTTCGGTGCCGAATGGGTCGGCGCGTCCATCGCGCTCCTGCACCAGCGTGTAGGCCTCGTCGATGAACAGCACGCCACCCATCGCCCGGTCAATGGTTCTTGCGGTCTTGACTGCTGACTGTCCTTCGTACTCGGCGACGAAGTCCTTGCGTGCAGCCTCAACGAGTTTCGGCTCGCCGATCACTCCAAGACCGGCGAGAATGTTTGCGACGACGCGCGCGATGGTCGTCTTGCCCGTACCTGGCGGGCCGGTGAAGACCATGTGCTTCGACGCTTGCGCCACCTTCATTCCGCGGGCGGACCGAACCTTGGCCATCTGCGTGGCGGCGCGATAGCGCTCAATCTGCTCCTTGACCCGGGCTAGCCCGATCTGTCGATCCAGCTCGGCTTCAGCCTCAGCCAGCAACCGCTCCCTGCCCGAGTTGTCCGTCTCGACAGTGGACGGATCCCACGGGTCACGCCTGGCCGCGATCATCTCCGCCGTCGTCGTCTCAAGCCGGTACCCAGGATCCCTCAGTGCCGCCGCGACTTTCGGAGAATGGTGAGTAGCCTGCAGCCATTCGAGCAAGGCGGTAGCCGCTTCCTCGTTGCCCTGGGCTCGGCGGGTCATCGCCAGGAACCAGGCGATCACCGGAGCGCACGCCTCGCCAGCGGGTGACGAATTCGACTCCACAAGACGGCGTTCGGCCTCAGTGAACAGGCCGAGGTTAGCTGCGGCGACGCCGTGGGTCACCCCGGCCGCCGACGCCAGGAACTTGTCCGGCCACGATATCGCGCACCGGACCTCTTCCATCACTTCTGTCCACCGTTGCGCCGCGCCGTAGATGACGGCCCTGACCCAGGAGACCAAGTGCTCAGCACCCGCGGCGGGCGCCGCGTCGAGGGCCTCCATCGCGTCGGTGTAGTTCCCCTCGGCGGCCTCGCTGACCGCGAACCCCATCGTGATGGCCAGCGGGGAGTGCACCGGATATGTGAAGTCGCCGTATTGGCCCCCGATCGGCACCCGGGCGGCCAGGCTGTTCATCGATATCTCCGCGGCCCCCGCGAGCTGCCCGAAGTTCGTCCGCGAGTACCACGCCCTGAACATCGTGACCCGATCCGTGTCTCCGCATCGGATACGTCCTACCCAAGCGTCACAGGCAGTTTCGTCAAGTTCGGTGATCTCGGTGAACATCTCTAGAGAGCTCGCAGGCGAAGTGGATAGCATGCCGACCGCAGCGGCGAACATGCGTTCCAGCTGCTCCGTCATTCCTCACCTGCGTAGCGCGCCCTGAACAGCTCGGCGCGTACAGCGTGGGCTTGTTCTGGAGTGGGAAGATCCAGCTCGCGGTTCAGGAAGTCGCGGGTGGCAACGTTGTCATGGCCGTGTTCACGCATACCTTCCAGCATGAAAGCGTATTGCGCCGACCTGGCGTCCTGGGTGGCCAGCCCGGCAATGACCACGATCTCCTCGGCCAGGAGCGCCTCGGTCAGGGTGGTCACGTTGGGTGACAGGTCGATCTGGTGCACGCGGCCGTCCACCAAGGTCGTCACTGTCACCGTTCCCGGCGGGTTCGTGACCTCGAACATGGGCGTTGCGAGGTCGTCACTAACGTCGGCAGGGTCGTGATAGTCGCGAGAGTCTCCGTGGCCGAGGAAGTCCGGCGTGCCGCCCTCGGATTCGCCAGATGCGCATGGGGGCATGTATCCGCCGAGGACAGCGGCGAGGTCTGCCTCGCCGCGGTCTTCGACGGCGGCGCTGAAATCCAGCGCCGCCAGATCGCTCTGGTCCCCATCGTCAGGGGCACCGGGCAGGGCCAAATCCACCGTCTACCACCGTCCCTGGTCTGGGTGCACAGCACCAGAGCCGACGATCGCGGCGTCATGATCAACGGCGACATTGTGGTCGTCCCACGCTCGGGACGGCAGGAACTCCACCAACCCGTTCAGCGCGCGCTGGAGATTCTCCTGGTTGCCCGGTAGGAAGCTGCCGTACAGTTCGCCGTTGACCCGTCGCGGAATCGACACGATTCTGCCGAGGGCCGAATCGAGGACACCCGCCCCCACCCCCGCATGCGCGTAAGTCCCCCCGGGGTGCCTTTCATTGGCGGTGATCTCCACCCAGCTATCGGGGTTGTCCGTCGCCTCCGCATAGATGCGTGCCGACGAATGGGACAAACCGTACCTGCCGAGTTGTTCGACGGTACAGGTCCCGGACAACTCCTCCGCGAGTCCGGTCAACGGCTCGACGTTGGCCGGCGTTGCGTTTCCGATGACGAGGTTCACCATGCCCGCCAGGCCGATCTGCGGAGCGACTCGCTGCAGCACAAGCATGTCCTCATCTCGCGCTGCGACGACATGGCGTTTGCCTCTGCGACAGACGACGAAGCGAACAAGTTTGCCTCCGGCATCGCCTCGCCACCAGCGACATTCCAGAGTACGGTCGGGCCTGCTGAGGGTGTCGGCGATCGCCGCGACTTCGGGATGTGGGTCGCCCGACGGTGTCAAGATTCCTTGCGCGGTCAGGTCGCGGGTCACCTGATCCCATACGACCGCGCGTTGATCTTCGTAGGGTATGTTCGGCCGGATGCCAAGGGCCAGAGGGAAGTCCACGAGGTGGAGTCGATCGGCGAGGACCAGCATGCCGTCGATGGTGACTTCGACACCCACCACGTCGTCGTAGTGGGTGGGTCCGGCGTCTCCCATGCCCGGGCTGGCCATCAGCGTGGGCGCCGTGGCGCAGTCGGACCGGACTGCAGCTGTTCGTCGAGGCGCGCAACTGATGCAAGATCGGTCGCCTCATATCGGTCGGCAGCGGCGGTCAGATTCCCACTCAATGCTCGCGATTCGCCGGCCATGCTGTCTCTGGCCTCGCGCCGTGCCTGCTGGATCGCCTCGATGGCGTCGGCAGTGGACGACGAGATCACGCCATGGGATGCGCGCACGGAACTTGCCACGCCGGATGCAGCGTCGGCGGCCAGGACTATCTCAGCGGCCGCCTGGCCTTGCTTGGCCGCCAGTTCGCGTAATCGGGCGGTCGTCACCTGAAGTGCTTCGGGGGACATTAACGTGTCGCCTCCTGGTGCGTCGTCTTCTTCTGGTGTGTCATTGCGGTGGTCTTGTGGCAGCCGGCGGCACCGGCGAAGTCGGTGGCTCCCCGGGGTTCTTCGAGTGGGGCTGCGACGCTTCAGCTTCCACAACGACATCAGGGGTGGCCGGACCGCTGCCCGCAGTCCCGCCTGCCCCAGCGCCGGTCGGGTCAGGATCCTCGTCAGACGTCACCTCCGGTTGGGCGACATCGACTTCCGGCTTCTTTCCCGCATTCTCCGCGCCGACAACATCTGCCGAGTTCATCGTCGACAACGACTGGCCCGCTGCGCCGGCGGCTCCCGTCAGCGCGGCTGCCATCGGGGCGACCACCGCCCCGATCATTCCGCCTACGGCGCTGAACGCCGATGTCATCCCCGAAGTCATCTCGGATGGCGCTGGGGACGCCGGGGCCGACTCCGCAGGCTGGGCTGCAGCCCCGGCGACTGGCTCATCACATCGACTCGCACACGAGACCGGCACGGGCTCAACGACCGTCGGCGCGTCTGGCAGAGCAGCAGCTGAGGTTGTGGGCGCAGGGCCCCGAGCCGGAGCCGGGTTCGGCGCGGTTTGTCCCGGTGCAGGTTGACCCGTCGGACCAGGCACGAGTGGTTCATCGAACGGCGGCCGCGGGGGCACATCGTCGAGGTCTGGCGGAGAGCGCTCCCCGGTCAATGCCGAATACTCCCCGGCAAGCTCACGCAATTGTGTGGCGTTCTCGTTGGTCTCCTGCCAAAGCTGATAGAGCTCCGTACTGCAGATACTCAGAGCGGCGCTCACCGCGCTGAGCTCCACAGCGGCCTTCATCGCCTTCCCGGCGCCGGAGGCGAGACCGAGCGGCCAGGTGAGGTAACTCAGGTCACCGAGGTAGTTCGACTGGTCGTCCAGCTTGTCGCGGTGGTAAGCGATTTGGTATGCCTCACGTGCGATCACGGTCTGCACACTGCGATCCAGCATCGCCATCGAACCGATGCGGTCGGCCTGACGGCGATTGGCCGTCTCGTAGGCCTGAGCCCCCGCCCCTGTCCAGTCCTGGTTCGGGTATGCCGAGCCCACGGTCTCGCCGGCGCGAGTGAACAGTGTCGCGCCGTACCCAAGAGGATCGCCTCGTTCAGGGTCGTCCCAGCCAGTCGTCATGCGCATCCCGGCAATCAGCACCTGCCCCGCGTCGAGTATCGGGGAACCAAGCGCAGCTCTGAGGGCATTTCTCAGCCTGCCCGAGGTTCCCGAGGTCGCCGGGGGAGTCTGCGCTGTCACTCCCTGGGGAGCGGTGGCGGGCCGCTTTTGACCGTGGAGGAGATCGGCTACGACTGTGGCAGGATCGACTTTGCCAAAACTCCCATTACCGTCGAATTCAACCATGTGAGCACACCTCCTTCGGGGGAAGCGTACCAGCGGAAAATCCCGCTTCCCGCACGAATTCTGTTGCACCGAACCCGCGCACTCAAGCCGCCCCTGCTGACCTCCAGAAATCGGTTCTCGCGCGCTGACCTGTGAATATCCTGAAAGCCTCCGTCCCACGCCGCGCCTCGGAACCGGTGTCCGACATCCGCCTGCGCGCCGTAGAGCGGCGCCCACAAGCCGTGTCTGGCCGCTGGCTCGGCGAAGCCGCCCAGGCCCCTGGGCGGGACGGCGGAAAGTTTGCTCGGGGTATCGGCCAGCTAGCCTGTCAAATGTTGAGTGGCAGCAAGGAGCTGGGTTCCATCCGGAGGAGGCGCTTTTGTGACAGACCGCGACGACGGGTTGCGCGGAGAACCGGGCTGGCCGGGCCCGCCTCCCCCACCGGCAAGGAACGAGCCCCCACGGCCGGTCCCGCCGCCGCACCACGGCGCGCCCTGGCCGGCGCCGCCCTCGCACACACAGCCCGCACACCCGGAGCCGCAGTCCTTGGCCGACCGCATCCGCGCCGAGGAGCTGGTACCCGCCCGCAAGCCGGTACCCGGGCGTGGTTGGCGGCGCGCCGTCTACAAGGGCTCCTTTGGACTTGTCAACCTCGGACCCTCACCCGAGGAACGTCGCCTCGCCGACCTCGAAGCCACGGTCCGCGGCCCGCTGCGGGGGCACTTCAAGATCGGCGTGATGGGCAAGGGCGGCGCCGGAAAGACGACCGTGGCGGCGTGTATCGGATCGATGCTTGCCGAGCTGCGTCAGGAGGACCGGGTCGTCGCCGTAGATGCCGATACCGCTTTCGGCAAGCTCGGCAGCCGAATTGACCCGAAGGCGCCGGACTCGTTCTGGGAACTCGTAAGCGATGAACACCTGGGGACATTCGCTGACGTGCGCGGCCGGTTCGGCAACAACGCTGCCGGGCTGTTCGTGCTGGCCGGTGAAGGTACTCCAGCCCGTCGCCGAGTTTTGGACCCGGCGATCTACCGCGAGGCGATCTCCCGCCTGGATCGCCATTTCACGATCTCCATCATCGACTGCAGTTCAACGGTTGACACCCCCGTAACCCAGGAAGCGCTGCGGGACTTGGACGCGCTGGTGGTGGTATCCACTCCGTGGGTGGACGGCGCGGCCGCCGCCGGGCAGACGTTGGATTGGCTCGCCGACCGGGGTCTGACCAGATTGTTGCAGTCCACAATCGTCGTCCTCAACGACTCCGATGGGCACACCGACAAGCGCACGAGAGCCATTCTTGTGCAACAGTTTTCCAGGAACGGCCAGCTGGTCATCGAGGTTCCCTTCGACGGCCGGCTACGACCGGGCGGAGTCATCGACGGCTCCGGTTCGATGTCGCCGTCGACACGCCGCCGATTCCTCGAAATCTGCGCGGCGTTGGCCGCGTACTTCCCGACCGCGGACGCACAGTCTCGGAAACCACGCTGAGCTACTCGGAGACGACGGCGCGGGCGGTGACGTCGAAAACGGAAACGACTGACCTGCGCTGGACAACGACTCGCCCGGTTCAACCGCCTTGTCTGGCTGAGTGAACGCAGTCTGTTGAATTCCGTCCTGAGCACCGTCCAGCTGAGACGAGCCTGCTTGCTCTGGTTCAGGCGCACCGTTCGGGTCAGCCACATCAGTCATGTAGTCGGCGGCCTGTGCGCTGGTAACTCTTTGCCGCGCCGTCGCATTGGGAGCTGGTGCGGCGGGAGCGCCGCCTGAGTCCCGGAGGACCTCGGGCAGAACGGGTTTGGTGCACAACGCTTTGCGACGAGCTCGGCTTCGACTGCGCCGCCCAGACGAAGCCCGGAAGAGCTCGCCGGTTGCTGCTCCCCAGTCGTCGAAGAGCAGCGGGTCATCAAAGGACGACCCTGGAGATCCCCCATTTGGTACCCGGCGTAAACGCAGTGATCAAGAGACTAGGAGCGGACGCCGAGCAGAGCAGGAACCGCTTCTGCGAAGTCGATAGAGAAATCCAGGTCGTACAGGGTATGCACGCCGATCACCAGAGCGATGGTGATCTTCGCGATCACTTCTGCGTCCAGATCGTTCCGGACGCGGCCCCGTTCCTGATCTTCGCGAACGTAGATCGCCAGCCGACCGATGCATTCGTCGACCAGTGCGAGGTAGCCACGATGCACGTCCGGTGAACGAACGCACGCGTCGAGGAGTTGGTACGGCCGAAGCCCCCCATGCCGCGTCATGGGGTACTCGCCGCTGAAGAGTTGGCCGAAAAAGTGCTCGAACAACTCGGACATGCCAGCAACCCGCTTCGACTCCGCGTCCCCAAACAACGCGTTCATGAACCGCTTGCCGAGGCGCGTCATCACCTCCAACGTCAGCTCGTCGCGCGTTTGGAAGTGCACGTAGAACGCACCTCTCGTGTAGCCGGCATGGGCGCAGATCTCATCGAGGCTTACGTCCAATCCATGCTTCGGGTACAGCTCGGTCGCCGCCTCGATGAGCGCTTCTCGGCTGGCGGCCTTGGCCGCTGCGCGAGAGGCTGAGGTGGCGCTTCTTCTCGTCTTCCCCATGCGACCTCCGGTGACTCAGGGGCAAAGATCGCGCACCGCGCGCTAGCGGATGCTGCCCGTCTTGACATACGGACCCGTATGTGAAATACATTTCGCATACGCCACCGTATGTGAAATGGGGAAGAATGCAAGCTCTGGTGACGGGTGCCGCGGGATTCATCGGGTCGCACGTCGTTCGGGCGCTGCTTCGCCGCGGTGATCGAGTACGGGCACTGCACTTGCCAGGAGAAGACCTCCGCAACCTTGCGGGTCTGGACGTCGAGCTTTTCGCCGGCGACGTGACCGATCCCGAATCGATGGCCAAGGCGGTCGATGGCTGCCAGCGCGTCTTTCACCTCGCCGCGGTCTACGCGCTTTGGCTCCCCGACATGTCACGCCTGCGGGCGGTGAACGTGGGTGGGACTCGAAACGTTCTCGAAGCGGCCCGCCGAAGCGATGTCGAGCGCGTCGTCTTCACGAGCTCGATTGCACGTTTTGGAGGTCAAGGCCTGCACCAGGTCGCGACCGAGGCATCTGACTTCGCACTGGCACCGACGCGGAACCTCTACGCGATCACCAAAGCCGAAGCACACGAGCTTGCCGCCGAAGCTGCCCAATCGGGACAGGATGTCGTCATCGTCGCGCCGACAGGCCCGATTGGACCGGGCGACCTCGCCCCAACGCCTACCGGGCGCTTGATTCTCGAATGCGCGAAAGCCCCGGTCGTCGTCGTTCCACCCACCGTCTCCAATTTCGCCGACGTGCGGGACATTGCGACGGGGCACCTCCTGGCCGACGAGAAAGGAGTTCGAGGTCGCTCGTACCTGCTCGGCGCGCAAAACTACACCGGTCGAGAGATCACGAACATGGTGTTCGAGATTCTCGGTGTCAGGCGGCCCATCGTCGATCTACCGTTCTCCGCCGCCAAGGCGGTCGGGGTCGCCGCCCTTGCGTACACAAAACATGTGAGTCGCCGTCAACCACTGATCACGCCTTCGGTCGCGGCGATCGCCAAGCTGGGGCTGGCGGCGGACTGCACGCGCGCGGTCCGCGAACTCGGGCTGCCCCAGTCTCCGCTTCAGAACGCGATTGTCGACGCCATCGCGTGGTTCGCTCACGAAGGGTACCTGGGGGACGGCGCACTTCGACGAAGGGTCGACGACCTCGCTCCGTCGACAGGCATGGAAGGAATCGCACGATGAAACCGCACGCAGCACAACTACGACCCGCAACACCGCGTCCGCTCCGGTCTGGCCTCGGTATGCGGGCGCCATTCCGGAGGGAAAACGGTCGCACCGTGATCTCGTTTCCGATCTTCGTCTACGACGTTCTTCAATGGCTGGCGTTTCCGATCAACTGCCTTCTCGGGCTGCTCTGCTACGTCCAGCCGCAGCGCTCGATCTGGAACGATCCAGGTTTCGAGAACGAGGACTTGCGGGGCTCCGGAATTGATCTGGAGGCGCTCAAGCGCATCGTCCTGACCGAGCCCGACCACATCTACACCGAGGCAGACATCGTTCGACTGTTCGACTCCTTGCCCACGGTGACCGCGGAAGGCGACCTCATCGGACGGGTCTGGGAAGGTCAGATCCTGCGTACCAATCGATCGGCGTTGGACTTCGCACACTACGCGATCCACTTGCCGCTAAAGCTGCTCGGCTTTCAGTGGGGGAAGCGCTATTGCACAGCCACTCAAGGCGATCCGTTGTTTCTCAGGTGGCGCAACACCCTCTACATCCCGGTTCCGTTCTGGGGCAACGTCGCGATGATGGATATTTCCTGGCGAGGCGAGTGCACCGCAACGATGAACTACGATCACCAACCCTGGCGTGACTATTTTCGTTTGTTATCGGATGAGGACGGTACGGTCGTTCTCCTCGGCGTGTGGACCCACAAGCACATCGCAGGAGGTTGGTTCACACTGACACTGGACCGGACGATCACCGCGACCGGTGAGTAGTTAGGGCGACAGCGGCACCCGGATTGGGTAGCCGACATCCACGGGAAAGGGTTTGGCTGGCTTTGCCGGCGGCCGAGTGGAGCTGGTCGGTTCGATGTCGTTGCTGGCCGCTGCGCAAAAGGAACTCAACACATCTGGCGTTTCCGACACTGTGCGTCTCGCGCTCCAACAAGCCGCAAGGCTGTACAGCGCGCGCAATTCGGCGAATTACGAACAACGGCGGTCCGACGGCGGCCGTGCGTATGAGTATCTCCCGACTAACGATGAGCACTGGCGGGCCGCCCTCAATGCCCAGCGCGCTTGCCCGCACCGGACGACACCGTGCAGTGGGCATGGCGGATCTGTTGAATTGTGTGCTCGCGGCTGAACATCGTCTGGATCTGGTTCATTACGGCGCTGATGTTGAGATCGCGGGCGAAGTGCTCCCGATCCGGTTCCGGTGAGTCGTCGAACGCGGCAGCATCGACTGAGTTGATTCCTCGCCGGACGAGTCCGGCAGGGCTTGGTCGGCGGCTGAAGGAACGTGGCGGCGAAGACCGGGGTCAGCCCGGCAGCACCAACACCGGGACCGGGCTATGCCGCATGATTTTCGTGGCCCGTGAGCCCAGAAATACGCGCTTGGCGCCGCCCCGCGGGGACGTCCCGAGAGCTAGGATCTCTCCGTCCTGCCAGTCAGCCACACCCAAGACCTGACCCCAGCCGTTACCGGCAACCACCTGCAGTACTGCGTCTTGACCCACGACGCCGTCAGCCCGCAACTGCGCCAACAGTTCTCGGGCGTGCTCCTCCCATGCGACCAGGATCGAATCCTCGGCATGCAGCCCCACTTCAGGGGGATACATCGTCCGGCCACGCACAGCGAACGTGACAACCCGCAGCGGCAACCCCAGCTGTTCGGCCATTTCGGCTGACCGCTGCACGACGGGCACCGCTTCGGGAGTGCCGGGGTAGGCGCAGGTGATCCGGGTGAACCGCCCGGCGCCCGCACCGCGGTAGCCGCACGGGGCGATCGCCACGGGCACCGGCGAGGAGTGCAGGAGTCGGTCGGCGGTCGACCCGACCTCAATCTGACCAGGCTTTCCGTCGGCCGACGATCCCAGAACCAGCAGATCTGCACTGAGATCCTCGACAACCTGGACGAGCCCACCGGACGCTGACCGGTCGGCATAGCGGCGATAGTCGACACTCAAACCGTTTGGCAGGGCGGCGATGTGACCCTGCGCCTCTTCGGCTGACTCTGCGGCGAGTTGGTCTGCCCAGGTGCCGTATCGGGTATCCGTGCGCACCGATGGCGGTGTGAGCCAGGGCTTCGAGACGATAGTCGCCACTGTCAGCGACGTGCGCGCGGACCGCGCGGCAGCGACCCCGAGTCGCAGCGGAGCGGCCCCGCCCTTACCGCAAAGGTAGCCGACCACGACCGTCATGACGCGTCCTCCGCTGGCGGACCGATGATCTCGACGTCCTCGACACCCGGCACGGCCGGGCCCGCTCTGCCGCCGCGGTCGTTGAGCGCGCTGTGGTGGCGGCCCCATGCGAAGTAGAAGACCAGCACAACCGCGACCCAACCCGAAAAGGCCAGCCAGGTGTACCAGTGCAGGCTGAAGAGGATGTACGTGCAAGCCAGAATGGCCAGAACAGGTGTGACCGGGTAGCCCGGGACCTTGAACCCTCGGGGCAGTTCAGGTTCGCGCACCCGGAGGATGATGACGCCGAGCGAAACGACGATGAACGCGACCAAGGTGCCGATGGACACCATGTCAGCCAGGTAGGTCAGCGGGATGAAGCCTGCCATGAAGCTGATCACCACCGCAGCGACGATCGTGTTGTTGACCGGGGTCATGCTGCGGGCATCAACTTTCGCGAACATCGACGGAAGCAGGCCATCTCGCCCCATAGCGAAGAGGATCCGCGTCTGTCCGTACAGCGTCACCAGTGTCACCGAAAAGATCGACACCACCGCGCCCGCTGCCAGGACGGTTCCCCAGTAGTTGGCGCCGGTGACATGGTCCAGGATGGCGGCGAGGCCGGCCTCTTGGTTCTGGAAGTCGGTCCACGACTGGGCCCCCAGCGCTGCCACCGCGACCAGGATGTAGACCGCGGTGACGGTCAGCAACGCGGCGATCAGGGCGCGCGGCATCGTCTTCTGCGGATTCTTCACTTCATCACCTGCCGTGGACACCGCGTCCATGCCGATGTAGGAGAAGAAGATGGTACCGGCGGCGACGCTGATCCCGGCCCCGCCGTACGGGGCGAACTCGGCGAACCGGTCGGCGTCGAAAGCGGTGAACGCAATGACCACAAACATCAGCAGCACGCCGAGTTTGATCAGCACCATGACGGTATTGACGGTGGCGGACTCGCTTGCTCCCCGGATCAGCAGCAGCGCGCACAACCCGACCAGAACGATGGCGGGCAGGTTGACCAGCCCCGGGTTGGAGTCCCACGGGGCAGCCGAAAGCGCCTGTGGCAAGCCGTGTCCGAAGAAGTTGTACAGCAACTTGTCGACGTATTGACTCCAGCCGACGGCGACGGACGCCGTCGCAACCCCGTATTCCAACAGCAGGCACGCGGCCACGCCCATCGCAACCAATTCGCCGAGGGTCGTGTACGCGTAGGAGTACGTCGAGCCGGACACCGGAACAGCCGAAGCAAGCTCTGCGTAGCAGATGACCGCCAGACCGGCCGCGACCCCGGCGATCACGAACGAGACGACGACGCCGGGACCGGCTTCGGGTACCGCCACAGACAGCACGAAGAAGATACCGGTGCCGACGGTCGACCCCACACCGAACATCGTGAGCTGGAACGTGCCAATGGTTCGTTTCAGTTGTTCGGAGGCACCGTCGGCCACGGGTGCGCCGAGCACAGGTCGTCGGCGCAGCATCTGCTGGGGCAAGTTGATCGACGGGGCCGTCATCGGTGCCGCCCGGGGGCGTCAAGCCGATTATGGGGCTGTCCCGGCAACCGTGCCGGGTGAACTGATCAACCCCTTGGCGGTGATTACCCGCACCGGAGTCGGAGAGCACGCCCGGGGCGATCCTGGTACTCAGGCGAGCTGCGTGACCAGCGCCTCAATGGCCTCGACGTCGGCGCCAGACACCGGCTCCTCGGCTTCGACCTGCTGAATGACACGCTCGGAAACGCCTGCAGCCTGTGCGGTTTCGAACACCGTCAGGTTCGCAGCGCGGCGTGCGGCGTACAGCCGCTGGCCGAGCGTCGCCTGTGGCGCCCCCGCGGCACGCACCATGAGGTCGTCATAGAGGCCGCGGACAGTGCCCAGCGCTTTGATCAGTGCCGGCGTCACCCGACCGATCCGTGCCGCCCGCGCTGCGACCGCTTCGAGCTGGCGCAGATCCGACAGGATCCCGGTGACACGAGGGGTGAACGCGGGGTCGTGGGCGGGCGGCAGCGCGGTGACGGTGGAGCTGAACGTACTGACAGCGGTGATGACCGCCTGGGCGATCAGGGATACCTCGTCGCCGCCCGCCGACGTTGTCAGTGCGGACTCACCGATCCGAACCGGTTGACCTTGCCGCAACCTGACGATCGTGCCGGGTGGCCATCTCAGGACTTCCTCAAGCTTTGACCTGGTCCGCGCCCTCGGCCAACTGCGGCCCTTCTCGAAGGCGATCAACGCACCCGCGTTGATAACTCCGTCGGCGGCAAGGCTGCGTTGGCTGATGTCGAGCTCACGCCGCCGCGCCGCCGCGGCAGCGCCCGCTCTGACCATTCCGGGATCCGGCACGTCGGTCGATACGTGGATCGACTCCGCGTTGGTCATCTTCCGGGATTCCTCGTGCCGTGTGGTCGGATCCTGCGCGCACTCGCCATCCGAGCGGCCGGGCCACCGCTACGGCTCGGTTCGGCAGAATGCGATGGTTCCATGCCCAAACTACACCGTTCTCGATGGCGGAACTGCATCGACGCAACGGAAACTCCGCCGGATCGCCATTCGCTTCCGTGCGGGTATCGGTACTAGAAAGTGACTGGTCAAACAGTTGCGGTCGGCGGCGGCGCGGCGGCACAGTTCTCTTTCCGGAAGATCGCAACCCTTGTTCCATCGCACTAACTGTTGCAACGCTACGGTTTATGGATTACTTTCTGTAGCGCTGCGGCCACCTGGCCGCGCAAGCACACAGAGGAGCGACACCGATGACCGCAATGCCGTGGGACGAAATGCCGTGGGACGAAATGCCGGTCGGCCCCTGCACCAACGAACCCGAGCGGTGGACCACCACTGCCGATGACGAAGCCAAGGTCATCTGCCGGTCCTGCCCCCGCCGGTGGCTGTGCGCCCGAGAAGCGTGCGAACTGCCCCGCGCCGAAGGGCTGTGGGCCGGCATCTACGTACCCGAGGGTGGCCGCGGACGGACGTTCGCTCTGCGGCAACTCAAGTCATTGGCCGAACGCAACGGTTACCCGGTCCGCCAACGCCGCGCCCATTATGCCGAGAGTGCCTGACCGCGGGCCGACTAATGATTTCGCCGACCCGCTCGACCGAAGCTGAGCGGCCGCCGCGCACACACCTCAGGCGAGGTACTGCGCGGTGCTGCCGGACAACGGCATGCCCGGCATGCCCAGCTTGCGATGGTCCCAGCTGCGCATACGGGACGGCAGGACCCGCACACAGATGCGGTTGTTCATCATCTGATCGACGAAGGGCCGCATCTCGTCGGTGTAAGGGCCTGTGTAGCGCTCCCAGACGCTGATGCCTACGCGCAGGTTGGTGTCAGGGTCGTCGACGATCTCGGCCTGCCCGTCGATCGACACACCACGCAGCGTGTCGTAGGTCTGGCCATCTTCGATCATCACGGTGATGGTCGGGTCACGGCGCAGGTTGACCGCCTTCTGCGACTTGGCCTTGGTTTCGAACCAGATCTCTCCGTCCAGCACCGCGTACCACATCGCGACCAGGTGCGGTCGGCCGCCGGGCAGCACTGTGGCCATGGTGGCGGTGCGACTGCGTTCGATGAACTCGGCGATCTCTTCGTCGGACATCACGATCTTCGAGCGTTCTTTGTTGCCCACGTTCCCGATACTTTCAGGCCGCGGCGCCGGCCGGTCGCCGGGGCGGGGCACACGACCAGATCATCCGTGCCGACCTCGGAGCGCCCGGCGGTGGGCTTCCCCTCAATCGGAACTCGACCTTGCCCTCGGTCTCGGCAGACTCGACGGTCCACCGCCTGTTCACCACCGATTTACCTTTTCTCCATGCGCTTTGGCGAGAGTGCGGGGTGTGGATATCCGCCGCGGGGCCAGCGCCGCGGAGCCACCCATCAAAGGAGAGTCATGTCCTCGACCACCAACGTCCCCCAGGAGCTGCGGGATGTGCTGGCAGGCGGGCAGATTGCGAACTGGCTCAAGGCGGTGCCGCTGCCCGCCGAGCGCAGTCGGCAGCTGGCCAAGCTCACCGGGTCCGAGCTCCGACAGCTCGGGGTGATTCTCGATGTCGACACCGCCGAGGACTTGTTGGACTCAGTCGACGACGACCTGGCGGCGCGCACAGTCTCGGCGTTGGATCCCGCTGTCGCCGCTCCCCTGGTCGACGGCCTCGACACCGACCACGCCACCGAGGTGCTGCGTGAGATGAAAGACCCGGCGCGCGAAGCGGTCCTGTCGGCACTGCCGCCCGAGCGCGCCGCAGCACTGCGGGCGCTGCAGGAGTGGCCCAAGGATTCCGCGGCCGCGCACATGGTGCCCGAGGCACTGCTGGTCGCACCCGGCACCCCTGCCGCGCAGGCCATCGCCGAGGTGCGTCAGGACGCGGCCGCGCTGCGCGCCGATTCCCGGACCGGCGCCTACATCTACGTGACCGACGCCGACCGTCAACTGCTTGGTGTGGTGGCGTTTCGCGACCTGGTTCTGGCCGAGGCCGACCAGCAAGTGTCGGCGTTGATGAGCGAGGACGTGCGGTGGGTCTCAGCCTTGACCGATGCCGAGGAGGCCGCCCAGGCGCTCGATGATTTCAATCTGGTGGCGGTGCCCGTCGTCGATGGAGACCAGCGCCTACTGGGCATCCTGACCGAATCAACCGCGGCCGACATCGCCGAGCAAGAAGCCACCGAAGATGCTGAGCGACAGGGCGGTTCGGCGCCACTGGAACTGCCCTACTTGCGGGCGTCTCCGTGGCTGTTGTGGCGCAAGCGAATCGGCTGGCTGCTCCTGTTGTTCGCCGCCGAGGCCTACACGGGCACGGTGTTACGGGCGTTCGAAGACGAGATGGAAGCCGTGGTGGCCCTGGCCTTCTTCATCCCTTTGCTGATCGGCACCGGCGGCAACACCGGAACGCAGATCACCACCACGCTGGTGCGGGCGATGGCCCTCGGCGACGTGCGACTGCGGGATGTGCCGGCGGTGCTCGCCAAGGAACTGTCGACCGGTGTGCTGATCGCTGTGACGATGGCGCTGGCAGCACTCATCCGGGCGTGGATGCTCGGGGTGGGGCCGGAGGTAACCCTGACGGTCTCCCTGACCGTCGGCGCGATCGTGCTGTGGGCCGCGTTCGTCGCGTCGATCCTGCCGCCGGTGCTCAAGAAGGTCGGTATCGATCCCGCGTTGGTCTCGTCTCCAATGATCGCAACCATCGTCGACGGCACCGGGTTGATGATCTACTTCTGGATCGCGCATCTGACGCTGTCCCAGTTGCAGGGTCTGTAGGCCCCGCGTTCGCGATGACCCCATCGCGGGTCAACTCCTAGGACGGCTCAGTCGCCGCCAACGCCAGCAGGGTCGGCAACCCGGCGCACCCAGATGTCACCCTCGAGGGTTCCCGGTAGCCCTGCTTCATCAGCGACGAACACGGGATTCTGTCCTGCTTCGGTCTGTCGGTGGTAGTCCTTGATCGCGGCGAACGCCCACTTGCCCAATAGACAGATCGCGACCAGGTTGACCAGCGCCATACATCCCATCGCCACGTCGGCGAGCGCCCACACCAACGTCAACTCGGACAGCGCGCCCATGGCGATCGCCATCAGCACAAAGACCCGAAAGACATTGATCGTCATTCCCCGAGCGCCGAGGAAGAACAAGTTGATCTCGGCGTAGACGTAGTTGCCGAGCACCGACGAGAAGGCGAAGACGAAGACCAGCACCACCATGAGCGACACGGTCCAGGAGCCCAGGCCTTGGGCTACTGCGGCCTGGGTGAGCGTCGCCCCCTCTACCCGTGTGGGTGTCGACGGATCGTAGATATCGGGTCCCGACACGAGGATGATGAACGCGGTCGCCGTGCAGATGATCATGGTGTCGACGAAGACGCCCAGCGACTGGATCAGACCCTGTTTGACCGGGTGGGAGACCGTGGCCGTGGCGGCCACGTTGGGCGCGCTGCCCATGCCGGCCTCGTTGGAGAACAGTCCGCGCTTGACGCCGTTGAGCATCGCTGCGGCGATACCACCGGCGAAGCCGCCAGCCATTTCGGTGAACCCGAACGCGCCTCCGATGATCTGGGTCAGCACCTCCGGGAGGTAGTCGATGTTGATCGCCACGATGACCATCGCCAGCACCGCGTAGGCGACGGCCATGAGTGGCAGGACGATCTCAGCGATCCGCGCTACCCGCTTGACACCACCGAAGAGCACCGGGGCGGCCAAGACGAGCAGGCCCACCGTCGTCCAGCCGACTTCGACCGTGTACGACACGTTGAGCACCGCGGCGATGGCATTGGCCTGCACCATGTTGAATGCGATGCCGAACGTGAAGATCAACAGGACGGCGAAGATGATGCCGCCGGTGCGCGATCCCAGCCCGCGCTGAATGTAGAACGCCGGACCGCCACGGAACGACCCGTCGCCGGCCCGGACCTTGAAGATCTGTCCGAGGGTCGCCTCGATGAGGGCGGTAGCCATCCCGATCGCGGCGACCACCCACATCCAGAAGATCGATCCAGGTCCGCCCACAGTCAGCGCGATGGCGACACCGGCGATGTTGCCAGTGCCGACACGCGAAGCCAATCCGACGCAGAACGCTTGGAACGACGAGATCCCTTCGCCGTGCGTGCGCGAGTGGGTGAGCTGGCCCAGCATCTTCTTGACGTAGCGGATCTGGATGAAGCGGGTGCGGATGGTGAAGTAGATGCCGACCGCGACCAGCAGATACACCAGGATGTAGCTGTAGAGCACATCGCCGACAGATTCGATCAGCTCTTCCATGACCACTCCCGATGTCTATTTGGGTGAACGCGGTCGGATCATCCTGTCACCGTGGCGCCGATACCGCGCGACAGTTGGCGGAAAGCACGCGCGACAGTTGCCAAGGAAGCGGGCCGCGGTCCCGCCGGCGGCGACGGGCTTTTCCCTCGTCCCAACGGGTTCCGGGCAGGATTCGCCGATCCCACTTCCCCAAAGTGGGGGCCATTTACGGGTGGCGCTCGGTGCACGCAACATTGGTAGTTCCCACGTGGATTACGCTGGCGAGTCGGGCTTGTTGCCACTGTGCAAATAACCCGCGGCCTTCGCGCAAGGCTGTCGCCGTTGGGCGGGAGGCCCGCGCGGAGGTTGACCACGTGGAAGCAACGCCCCGCCTGACTGATAGGCGGCCGCGCTTCCCAACCGTCCATCGTCAGAGGAGTCACGTGTTATCGCCCGAGTCCACCGAAATCGTCAAAGCCACCGCCGGTGTCGTCGCCGAGAACTCCGTCGCAATCACCGAGCGGTTCTACCCGCATATGTTTGCCGCACACCCCGAGTTGATGCGGGTGTTCAACAAGGCGAATCAGGCGATCGGTGAGCAGCCGCGGGCCCTGGCCGCCAGTGTTGTGGCCTATGCCGTGCACCTGATCGACCCGGACGCGCCTGACTTCGGTCCGATCATGCGCCGAATCGCCCACAAGCACGTGTCGTTAGGGATCAAGTCCTACGAGTACCCGATAGTCGGACACCACCTGATGTGGGCCATCGGTGACGTGCTCGGCGACGCGGTGACCCCCGAAATCGCGGCTGCCTGGGACGAGGTCTACTGGCTCTTCGGATGTCAGCTCATTGCCGAGGAAGGGCGCCTGTACGCGCTGGGGGGAACCGATCCGGAGCATCCGTGGCACAAGTACCGGATCGTCGAGCGGATCGACGAGAACCCGGAAGTGTTCTCCCTCCTCCTCGCCCCGGTTGACGGCGAGGCGCCCGAGCACTCGACCGGCCAGTACGTGGCGATCGCGGTGGACCTACCGAACGGTGAGCGGCAACCGCGGCAGTACACCATCTCCTCGGGGCCGCGCGGCGACACGCTGCGGGTGACCATCAAGCGCGTCCGCGGCCTGCACGGCGCCCCGGATGGCCAGGTCTCGAACTGGCTGGGCGACAACGCGGCACCGGGCATGCTGCTGGACGTCTCGCAGCCCTGCGGTGACCTGGTGCTCGACGAGTCCGATGGTCCGCTGGTGCTCGTGTCGGCGGGCATCGGGATCACCCCGATCGCGGCGATCGTCGAGGATCTGTCACGTCGCCAGCCTGACCGGCAGGTACGGATCTTCCACGCCGACCTGTCGCACACCAGCCATGCGCTCTATGACCACCTTCGCCGCCAGGTGCTTTCCATGGGCGACGCGAAGGCGCAGAACTGGTACGAGGAGGACGCCGAGTCCGCACCCACTCTGCATCCGGCCCTGCCCGGGTTCATGGACCTGTCGGACATTGAAATCCCTGAAGATGCAACGGTATTCATGTGCGGTCCATTGCCGTTCATGCAGGCTACCCGCAAAGCCCTGCTCGGCAAGGGCGTCCGCGCCGAGCGGATCCGCTACGAGGTCTTCGGCCCTGATCTATGGGCCAACAACCCCGACAGTGCGGAGACCGCTGGGTAGCCGCTGCAGGAGCCGGGTGATCTCGGTCGATCACCCGGCTACAGGTTCAGCGTGCAAGTTCTTCGCCGTGGGCGAGGTGGGCACCGTCGCCGGGTCGGGATAGGTGCGAAGTACCCGATCGGCAGTGCCCGAGCTGGTGACCGTGAACCAATAGTGCTCGTTCTTGAAGTGGTGCAGCCGGTGATCGCGGTAGATCGCTCGGTACATACGGGTTTTCGGCTTGTAGTCACTGTGGATGAGGTAGTGGCTCCACTCGTAGACCAAACCGAGCACGGTCAGGAACCCGAGGAAGGTCAGACCCAGGCCCGGGCGCGGAAACGCCAGCAGCGCAATCGCAATGGCCACCGGTAGCACCCACAGCAGCGCCGGCCAGGGAATGAATATCTCGGGCACACTGCGCGGAGCCAGGTGGTGTTCACGATGCTTGCGGGCCAGCAGGGAGTCGATGGTCAGCCGCCCGACGCGGCGTGGCCGCCAGTGCAGGATGAAGACGTGGATGATCCATTCGAAGAACGGGAACAAAGCCACCATCACCAACGGGACCAGCGCGTCGGTGTACTGCCAGTCGCCGACGGCGATTCGCGCGGTAACCGCGCCGACGAGCGTGGCGAGGATCATCCAGGGCGATGGATAGGTCCAGAACTCACGCCGGGCGTCACTGAGGGTAAAGGCCTTTCGCGCAGTCGCAGTGCTCATCGAGGTTCCTCCATGGATGTGAACACGGCACTCAGCGCCGTGGTTGCGGGTTCGAGCAGGTTCAGCGCGGCTGCTTTCGCAGCGGGGGCGTCGCCGAGCGAGATCGCCGAAGCGAGCGCGCGGTAGGCCTGCGGACGGCCGACTTCGGCAGCCATCACCGCCGCGAGGGCGGGAAGCGCGGGCTCGTAAGCGGCGCGAAGGGTGTTGTACATCAGCCGGAAGGTGATCGAGTCCGCGCCGTCGACGACGCGGTCCCAGAACGTCAGCGCGTGACGCTGCCGCTCGATCTCATCCGTCTCGGCCTCCAGCGCACCTACCGCCTCGTCCAGCAACGCGGGCAACTCCGGCCGGCGCCGCTGTGCGGCGAGTTCGGCAACCTTGGGCCCGTTGTGCAGACGTGCTTCAACGATGCTCCGCGCCACGCTGATGTCGAGTTGCCCGCCCCGCAACAGCAGGCGGGGCAACAGATCCAGTCCGGCGTGCCGGCGGAAGTCGCGCACGGTGGTGGCGTCACCCTGACGGACTTCGACAAGACCGGCGGCCGAGACTCGCTTGATTGCTTCGCGCACAGCAGGGCGCGACACCCCGAGCACCTCGGCGAGCCGGCGCTCACTGGGCAGCGTCTGGCCGGGTTGCATTTCCCCGCTGAGCACCTCGGCCACGATCTGCTCGAATACGTCTTCGGGTACTGATCTGCGGTTCACCGGCTGTAGTGCCATAACTCAGCATGGCCCATTTCCCGGCTAAACGTCAAGTGGTCTTACCAATACGGATGGATCACCGCCCCGGAGCCGCGCGAAGACGTCGTCGCCGAGCGATCCGGGCGCACCGATCGCCACCAGTCGGGCACCCGACCGAGTCGGCCCCGTGACACGGGGAGTCACCCGAATCCGGGTGCCGACGACCTGGACGGTGCAGGCCGCGGGCCCATCGCCGGTGAGTTCGGCGACACCCTTGACCCGCAGCACTCCCGGCGGGAGCGCGTTCAGCCAGTCATTGAGGACTCCCCGGTCGAGGGGCTCGGTAGATTCGAAACTCTGGGTGTCGAGTTCGGTATGCGCAGGACCCGCGCCATCGACATGCCCGGCAGGTGAAGCCGGTGTTTGTAGCGGTCCCAGAATCACCTCCAGCGGCACCGCACCGCGCACGGCTTCGACAGCGGGAACCCCCGGCGCCCGCTCGGAGATGAAATTCCGAATGGCCTCCTGCTGGGCAGGGTCAACCTCGTCGACCTTGTTGATGACGAGCAGGTCGGCGCTTTCGAGCTGCTCGCCGACGGTGTCGCCCACGTAGCGATCCGCCACTTGCTTGCGCACCGCGGCAGCATCGACCACCACCAGCGTCCCGTCGAGTCGCAACCCAGGCCCGCCGGCGGCGCCGACGATGCGCCGCGGAAGTGACACCCCGCTGGCCTCCACGAGAATCTGGTCCGGCGGGGTCGGGAGTCTGCGAAGCACCTGCAACGCTTCGGTAAGCCCGCCGCCCAGGCTGCAGCAGATACACCCGTTGCGCAGACTGATCGTCTGGCTCCCCGCGGATTCGATCAACTCTGCATCGATGTCGAGGTCACCGAAGTCGTTGACGAGCACCGCCAGCCGGCGTCCTCGATTCGCCCGCAGCACGTGATTGACCAGCGTGGTCTTACCGGCACCGAGGGCTCCCCCGATCACCGTGATGGGGATGGGGAGGCTCAACCTGGCACCGCCTTCAAACAGAGTGTCCTCGGCGCCAAGCTGGCGCCCATCGGCCTAGCCGTTTCCCGGCGCGGGCCGCGGAACCCCGCCGACCACCGTGCCCCAGATTCCGATGTCCCGAAGCTCATTAGGTGCCACTGCCAGTGGATCCTCGTCGAGTACCGCGAAATCAGCGAACTTCCCCGGTTCGATCGAACCGATTTCAGAGTCCCACTTGTGTTGGTAGGCACCCCCGAGGGTCACCGCCCGCAAGGCGTCCTCGACACTTACCCGCTCGGGTGCCCCCAGCACCTTTCCCGACGCGCTGAGCCGATTGACCGCGCACCACGCCGAGTGCAAGCCGCCGAGCGGGGTTATCGGTGCGTCGCTGTGGAAGGACAGCGGAATGCCTTCTCGCAGCGCCGTCGCGGCAGCTTCCATCCCGTCAGCTCGATCCGGTCCGACCACCATCGAGGCGTGCTGATCGCCCCAGAAGTAGATGTGGTTGGAGAAGACGTTCGCGCACATTCCGAGCGCCTTCATTCGTCGGTACTGGTCGGGTTGGGTGAACTGGGAGTGCTGCACGGTGTGGCGGTGGTCGAATCGTGGCGCCACCGTCAGCGCATGCTCGACCGCATCGAGGAAAGCGTCGACGGCGAGCGTCCCGTTGCAGTGGCAATGGATGATGTGGCCTTCGCGGTGGTACGCCTCCACGACGGCGGGCAGTTCGTGCGGATCGATGTTCCAGATGCCCTGGGGCGCCCCGTTGAAGTAGCCGGGGAATCGAAAGCAGGCCGTGAAACCCTGCGGTGATCCGTCGAGCACCAGCTTGATCCCCGGGTACCGGAGCTTGTCGGTGTTTTCCGCCGCGAATTGCGCCGAAATCCGTGCCGCGTCCGCCGGATCCGTTGGTCCGCCCAGGGCCGTACACGCCAGAATCGACACTCGCGCCGGGTAACTCGGATCGTTGACCACCGTCGACCACAGCGCCCGCTTGGCGGGATCGTAGACGCCCGCCGATGCGAGCTCTCCGAGCGCGGTGACGCCGGCGTTGCGCGCCTCCTCAGCCCAGGCCTTCATCGCCAGTTCGTCGTTCGCCGCAGAGATGAAAGCGCCCATACCTGCCGGCGCGCACGCCATCGCCGCGAGTTCCTGCAGCACCCCGGTCGGCTTGCCGTCGTCTCCCTTCAGCACGCCCTCGACGTCGGTTTCGGGCCCGATGCCCTCCACCGCCATCATCGCCGTGTTCACAACTGCGACATGCCCGCTGGCGTGCTGGACGAAGACCGGCCGTTCGGTGGACACCTGGTCGAGGTCGCGAGCGGTGAACTCAAATCCGGCTGGAAAGTAGATCGGGTCGAATCCCCAGCCGATCAACGGCGCCTTGGGGTCCTCCATCGCAGCGTCGGCTGCCCTGAGACGGGCGATGACCTCGCCCTTGGAACGCAACCCCGGGCAGAGCGTTCCGTCGGGAGCCTTGCGGTCGAACCAGCCGAGAAACGGCCAGCGCCACATCGCGCCGGCATGGACATGCGCGTGGGCCTCCACCATCCCCGGCATCAGGACCTTGGTCTCAAAGGTGCCGTCCACGGTGTGCTCACCCCATCCGGCGAGCTCGTCGACGGTACCGACCCCTACAACCCGTCCGTCGCGGACAGCCACGGCCTCGACGCTCGGGCGATACGGATACATCGTCTCGATGCGTTTGGCGGTGTAGATGGTCAGTGCGGTCATCGCGTCCTTCCCAGAATGCCCGCGGGCATGGTTCGGTTCCTGCTGCGCGAAACCCTACTGGCTGAGGGCCACACCGATGCACGATTAGGGCCGGACACCGGCGACGCAACCGCCCGCTGCGCGGGAACCATCTGGTCATGCTGACGGGGATAGAGCGCGAAACGCGCGAGGTGTGGACAATGGGGATCGTGAAGGCCGCCAACGTTGCAGATTCCGTGCTCGAAGCCACCGTTTTGCCGAGTTTCAGTCGCATCGGGCCGGAGCTACGTTCACGGCTCGACCATTGGACGAGCACCGACGCGTACCGGCTGGACGGACGGGTGATCGTGATCACGGGTGCAACATCAGGATTGGGTCTCGTCGCGGCGCGGGCCTGGCTGACCGCGGGTGCGACGGTCGAGATCGTCGCCCGCAACCCGCAGAAGGCCGCGGCGACGGTGGCTCGCCTTCAGGACGAGATCGAAGGTGCGTCGGTGACGGCGACCATCGGGGAGACTGCGGATCTCGACAGTCTGCGAACAGTGGCGGCGACCCTGCGGGAACGTCACGATCGAATAGATGCGCTCGTGCACAACGCGGGCGCGCTCGACCTGACCCACAGCTACGCGGCGACGGGGATCGAGCAGACAATCGCCAGTCAAGTGGTGGGTCCGTTCCTGTTGAGCGCCCTGCTCTACGAGCCGCTCATCGCCGCGGCGCCGGGCCGGATCGTGTGGGTGTCGTCGGGCGGCATGTACACCGAGCCGCTTTCGGTGGACGGACTCACCATCGGGCCTGCGGGCTACCGCGGCAGCGTCGCCTACGCGCGCGCCAAGCGGGCGCAGGTAACGCTCACCGAGATGATGGCCGAACGGGTCGATAGCTCCGAGTTGGTGGTTCAAGCGATGCATCCGGGCTGGGCCCTCACCCCCGGGGTCGAACGTTCGCTCCCGACGTTCCGTCGGTTGATGGGCCCGTTGCTGCGCACCGCCGAGCAGGGCGCGGACACGTTGGTGTGGCTAGCCGCCGACGATGGCCAACCGCTGGCCGCCACGGGCAAATTCTGGCTCGACCGGCGCGTGCGTTCACTGCACAAGAGCAGGGCGACCCGCGTCGCGGACACCCCCGCCGAACGAACCCGCCTCTGGGAATGGGTCACAGCCGCAGCCGGAACCGATTTCCCGCCCCAGGGGTGAACCAGATGCTTGGGCTGTCGTTACGGAAACTCATCGACAGCTCGCCGAACGTGCGTCGGGGATTGACCGTCCCCGCCGTCGCGTGCACCGCAGGCACCCTCGCCGCGGGCGCGTGGGCATGGGTACCAGTGACCGCCACGCTCGACCTCTTGAACGACCCTGGTCGACTCCCCCGGCTGCGGACCGTGTCGATGGCCGCGGCGTGGGCCGGGCTCGAGACGCTCGGGGTCGGCATGTCGACCGCCCTATGGGCTGCGGGGCGCGCGGGCGACGTCGACGCGCATTACGCCCTGCAACGGTGGTGGGCCCTACGGCTCATCGACACGATGCGCATGTTCGCGAACGTACAGCTGGACGTGAGCAACCTCGACGCGATCGCACCCGGCCCCGTCGTGCTCGCGGCCCGCCATGCCAGCATCGCCGACGTGCTGCTGCCGGTGTGGCTGCTGGCGCAGCACGACATGCGACCTCGCTATGTCCTCAAGCGCGAACTGCTCATCGATCCCTGCCTCGACATCGTCGGCAACCGGGTACCCAACCATTTCGTCGTCCAAAAAGGAGACGCTGCCGAGCTGGATTCGCTCCGCGCGATGGCGGCGGGCATGGGTCCACGCGACGGCGCCGTGATCTATCCCGAAGGCGGCATCGCGAACGACCCCCGCCGCGCCGCCGAGCTAGCAAGGCTCGCAGCGCGCGACCCCGACCGGGCACACCAGCTCAAGACGCTTGGCCGGCTCATGCCACCCCGGTACGCGGGACTTTGGGCCATCCTCAGTGGATCACCCGACGCCGACGTCGTGTTCGTCGACCACACCGGCCTGGAAGTGATCAACAAGATCCGCCGCGCGCCCGCACAGATCCCGTTCCGATCACCGATTCGCGTCACGCTCCACCGTGTCCGCCGCGCTGACATCCCCGACACCCAGGAGGCGTTCAAGACCTGGCTCGACGACGCGTGGCTCAACCTCGACCGACAGAGCACTCCCTGAACACCCTGGTTGGCTTTCGCTGACTCCACCGCCGGGTTGGACGACAAGATCACCTAAACCCGGTGGGCTCCTTCAGTTGGGCGTTGCCACCCCGGTGGGGCCAAAATTCGTGAAGAAACCCGGCCAAAGTGGGGCCAAGTCAGGTGACCACACTCAGGCGGACGGGGCATCGGCCCGTCTGGGCTGTCTGCCGCCAATGCGCTGCGCCTGTCGACTCAGATTCCCCGCCGCGCGGACTACGCCGTGGTGGATCGCCCGCCGGCGAACGGTGACGTGGTGCGCTTCGTGGCTCGTTCCTCGCGACGGGGCCGCGCCGTACACGATCTCGGCCCGCTCGATATCGCGGCCCTTGAGGTGCTTGATAGCTGGGACCGGTTGATCGAAGTGGGACCCAACGAGGCTATGGGCCACCTGACATGCCTCATCCAGTCGGGCACTCTGAACGCCAAGCGTCTCGCCTTGGCTAGCGGGACGGAACCAGGATCCTCTCGTGCGCGTCTTCGTTACTTGCCCTGTAGCGCAGGGCGGCAAGATCTCGCCGATGCGGTGCCGCCGCCGGATCCGCGCACCGAGTCCAAGGCACTCACTGGCCTGACAGTCGCTTGAGGTGGCCCTCTGGCGCAACCAGGACCCGGGGGGCTTCGCAGCGACGATCATCGCCGCAGCCGTCGGTGCACCGAAGTGCGGCGGTGATCGCCACCGTGGCGTTGTACGCCGTTCCAATTCAAACTATAGTTGCGCTACTCTAACTTTAGTTGGATAAAGGAAGGTATGCGCGCGATGCAGCTGAACCGGCCGTTCGCCACGGTGACGCCGACGTTGGATGGCGACGTGCTTGCGGTTTTGGCAGCCAGCGAGGTGACGTTCACCATCACCCAGATTCAGCGCATGCTGACCACCGCGTCAGGGGAGGGGATCCGCAAAGTCCTCACCCGCCTCACTGCCCAGGGTGTGGTGCTCCATGATCAGGTCGGCAGAACCAACACCTACCGACTCAACACCGAACATCTTGCAGCAGAGCCGATCCTGGCGTTATCGCGACTGACCGCCACGTTCCTCGATCGCCTCCAAACGCACCTGGAAAGGTGGGGCGAGGCGCTCAAGTACGCGGCGGTGTTCGGATCAGCGGCAACAGGGCGGATGACTCTCGACAGCGATATCGACCTGTTCCTGGTGCGCGCCTGTGACCCTGGACACGATGGCCGTCAGGAGGATTCGGCGGTATGGGAGCACCAGGTGACCGAACTCGCACGGTCGATCACCGCGTGGACCGGTAACGACGGCCGCGTCATCGAGTACACCGAAGATGAGCTTCGCACGGCGGCCGCCGCCGGTGAGCCGCTGCTGCGTGAGGTGGCCAGGCAGGGCCTGACCGTCGCCGGGACACGAGCATGGCTCAACAGGCAGCTGCGCCCGATCAGCGAGGCTGCTACAGCGAGGAGGATCTGATGGCGGGGACACGTGAGTGCGATTCCGTGGTCATCGCGGGGCGCTTGTCTAAGGCGATCGAGTTCTTCGACGCCGCTGAGCATCTGGAAGACGACATGCCCAACGCCGCGGGTGATCTGTTCGTGGACGCCGGGATCGCCGCTTCCGACGTCATCTGCTGCGTCCGGCTCGGCGTGCATTCGTCCAGCGGAACCCACAGCGAAGCCGTCACACTGCTGGAAACCGCAGACAAGGGATCCAAAACACACTTGAACACCCTGCTCGGTTTGAAGAACAAGGCGGCCTACACCCACCAGACACTGTCCAGCGCCGAGCGCAAGAAGATGAACCGCGCCGCTTCCCATCTGGTCGAGGCGGCCAAACGAGCCGTGGCATCAGCCGGCCAGTGATCTGACACTGCAAAGGAGCGGCCACCTGACCGGTGATTCCCTGGCCCACTGACGTTAATCACCGACGAACCTGAGACAAATCAAACCCGCTCCGACACTGGTCAGAGCGGGTTTCGCACTGTCGGGCTGACAGGATTTGAACCTGCGACCACTTGACCCCCAGTAAGCAGCGGTAGCGCATTTCCCCAGTTCGCTGATGGTTCTCACCCCAGCGGCGAGATGCGTGACGTTCATGGACGCGCAGGTCGTTCAGCATCGCGCATAACGTGTGGTCCCAGAGTGGTCCCGTCGGGGGGCACCCGTGTGTCCTCCGCCGCTCATCACCTGTCTGGTCTTACCTTGACACGAAACGTATACAGGTAACATTATCTGTATACGTTTCGTGCCAGAGTCGAACGGAGGAGGGTCACGTCGGTGGATGCTCTGACGCCGAGCACCGCGGGGCAGGCCGGCCTGTCGCGCAGCGCGCTCTACCGCGGCACGCGCGCGGGGCAGTTGCACCGCATCGCGCGCGGCATCTACTTGCCCGCGGAGGCGTCGGCTGCCGACTGGGATCAGATCGAGGCTGCGACACGGCGACCCGATGCCACAATCTGCCTGATCTCCGCGCTCGCCTATCACGACTTGACCGACACGATCCCCGCCGCGCTGCACATCGCGATCCCCCGGGGTGCGAGGACGCCCGCGAGCACAGGTGCGATCACGTGGCATCAATTCGATCGGGCTACATTCGAGATCGGACGCGAACAGATCACGATCCCCGGCTCGAGTCAGACAATCGGGGTCTACTCACCCGAGCGGTCAATCGCCGACGCGTTCCGGCTGCGCGGTGAGGTCGGATACGAACTGGCACGGGACGCGCTGCGCGAGTGGCTGCGTCGAGGCGGCAAACCAGCCCGACTGATCGAGATCGCGTCGCACCTCCCGCGAGCGAAATCCCCAGTCCTGCAAGCGTTGGAGATCCTGGGATGAGCTCCGGTGACACCGTGTTCCAACGCATCCAGGCCATCGCCCGTTCCACAGCGAAGAGCGGGACCGGCGCACCGACACAGGAGTACCTGATCCGCCACACCCTCGAATCGTTCCTAGACCGGCTCACACGCACGTCTCATGCCGAAGAATTTGTGCTCAAGGGCGGAGTTCTGCTGGCCGCCTACGGGGTACGGCGCCCCACAAAGGACGTCGATGCCAATGCCGTCCACGCCGACGTCACCGCCGAGCATCTCGTCCAGGTGGTCCGCGACCTCGCCGCGATCGACGTCAATGACGGTGTGCTGTTCGACATCGACACGATCAGCGTGCAGGAGATTCGCGAGCAGGCCGACTACCCGGGCCTTCGCGTACGGATCACCGCATCGGTCGGACCGTGGAGGGGCACCGCAGCCTGGGACGTATCCACCGGAGACCCGATCGTGCCGGCGCCGCGGCAGGTGGCGATCGACCGGATCCTCGGCGAGCCGATCACGCTCCGCGGTTATGCGCCCGAGACCATCATCGCCGAGAAAGGGGTCACCATCCTCGAACGCGGCATCACGAGCACCCGTTGGCGTGACTACGTCGACATCGTCCAGCTCGCCCGCCAAGGCATCGACCCCGATGAACTGCTCCGCTCGGCGCGGGCCGTCGCGCGCCATCGCAGCGTCACCCTCGAGCCCGTCGGACCGTACCTGGATGGCTATGGCGCAGTCGGACAAGCGAAATGGGCCGCATGGCGTCGCAAGGAGCACCTCGAATCGGCGTGCGAGGAATACCTCGACGAACAGATCACCCTGATCGCCTCCTGCCTCGATCCCGTCTTTGCCCGCGGCCCCGAATAGGCACGCGCAACATCAGTCCGACTGCGGAGTAGGCGTCCCGCGCCGCTTCGATGACGCGCACCACTTCACCCTCCGAGATGAGCCACCCAACGCCCCGGACAGACCTGGGTAGATCAAGCGGCATCCCGGCGGTGTTTTCGGTCGTTCATGGGGCGTGCCGCAGCTCGCGGCACTTTGACGATCGGACAAGTGCGCTACGACGAGCCCGAAGGTCGAGATCTGTGGTCCCAACCGGCTCAAAGCTAAACCAAGAAAAAGGTACTCTTGGATCAATACCGCACGTCAAAGCCTACTTCTCTGTGTCGGGCTGACAGGATTTGAACCTGCGACCACTTGACCCCCAGTCAAGTGCGCTACCAAGCTGCGCCACAGCCCGCGGTGCTGCCGGGATCGCCGGCGGCAGGCGAAATGCTACCGCAGCCCCACCCCGCAATCCCAACGGCCACCGGCAGCGCACCGTACCGTCGAGGGGTGACGAAAGTGCGCGAGGACACTCCCCTGTGGCTGTTCGCCGATCAGCTCGGTCCAGCCGTCCACGGCGGTGAGCACTCCCACCGCGAGGTTCTGCTGGTCGAAGCTCAGTCTGCCCTTCGGAAGCGCCGCTACCACCGCCAGAAACTGCACCTCGTGCTGTCGGCGCTGCGTCACGCCGACCGAGACCTCGGCGATCGCGCGACACTTGTCAAAGCAGACAACTACACCGACGCGCTGCACCGCTTCAACCGTCCGGTCCTCGTCCATGAACCGACCTCGCACGCCGCCGAGAAATTCGTCCACCGGCTGCATCAACAGGGTCTCATCGCCGACATCCTGCCCACCCCGACATTCGCGCTGTCCCGCAAAGACTTTCACGACTGGGCCGGTGACCGCGCCCGCTTCCGCATGGAAGATTTCTATCGCAGTCAGCGTCGCCGGTTCGACGTCCTGATGAACGGCGACGATCCCGTCGGCAACCGGTGGAACTACGACGAGGACAACCGCGAACCCCCACCGAAGAAACAGTCGACGCTGCAATTGCCCGCGCCGTATCGGCCCCGTGAGGACGACATCGACGATGCAGTCCGTGTCGACCTCGACCGAATGGATCTCGACGCGGTCGGCGTCGATGGCCCGCGCTTATTTGCCGTCACCCCCGCCGAGGCAAAGCGTGCGCTCGCCCGCTTCGTGGAGCACCGCCTGCCCGCCTTCGGCCGCTACGAGGACGCGGTCATGCGCGACGACTGGGCGATGTCGCACTCCCTGCTGTCCGTACCGCTCAACCTCGGCGTGCTGCATCCACTCGACGCCGTCGAAGCGGCCGAGCGCGCCTACCGGGACGAGAAGGCACCGCTGGCCGCCGTCGAAGGCTTCGTCCGGCAAATTCTGGGCTGGCGGGAGTACATGTGGCACCTGTATTGGCACCTCGGCCCGGACTATCTCGACAACAACCACCTCTCGGCCCACACCCCGCTGCCGGACTGGTGGACCGGCCTCGACGCCGACGCGGTGAACGCCCAGTGCCTGCGCCACGCCCTGGCCGGTGTCCGGGACCGCGGCTGGAACCATCACATCCAGCGACTCATGGTGCTGGGCAGCCACGCCCTGCAGCGCGGATACCGCCCCGACGAACTCACCGAATGGTTCGCCACCGCCTACGTCGACGGATTCCGCTGGGTGATGCCCACCAACGTCGTCGGCATGAGCCAGCACGCCGACGGTGGCCTGCTGGCCAGCAAGCCTTACACCTCCGGCGGGGCCTACATCAACAAGATGAGCGACCACTGCGGCGACTGCCGCTTCAATCCGAAGAAACGTCTGGGCGAGGACGCCTGCCCCTTCACCGCCGGGTACTGGGCGTTCACCCACCGCCACCGCGACCTGCTCGCGGGCAACCACCGGACCCGCCGAGCGGTGGCGTCGATGGACCGCCTGACCGACATAGCCGCAGTCGTCGAACAGGAATCAGCGCGCGACTGTTTCTGACTTGGACTCCGACTCGAACACCGGCGGTGAAACTTCTTCGGTCTCGGGCGCGAACCGTGGCGCGCGCGACGCCTTCCATGCGTAGACCACCAGGGACACCCACGCCACCACGATCAGCGAGTAGATCGCTGTCGACCACGGCCACTGAATATCGAAGAAGTGCACCAGCCTCTGGCTGTTGGTCAGCACGATGACACCGCCCACCGCGGTGCCCAGCAGCGCCGGGCTCACTCGGCTCACCAGCCACGCGGCGAACGGCGCCGCGATCACGCCACCGACCATCAGGCCCACCACCACCGGCCAGTTCTGCAGGAACTCCTCACGCAACCCGATCAGGAAGCCCAGCGAGGCCGACACCGACACCAGGAACTCCGACGCGCTCACCGAACCGATGACCATCCGTGGCGCCGTCTTGCCTTGCGAGAGCAACGTACTCGTCGTTACCGGCCCCCAGCCGCCGCCCCCCGAGGCATCGATGAACCCGCCGAACAGCCCCAGCGGAGCCAGGAACTTTGTGCTGTGGCTGGTCCCCCGCGCGCCGAATGTCAGCGGCGTCCGCAGCGAGAACCGCAGCAGCACATAGCTACCGATAGCCACCAGGATGGCGGCCATCAACGGTGCGGCGTGCTCGGTGGCCAGCGACGACAGCACGGTCGCGCCCACGAACGCGCCAACTGCTCCCGGCGCGCCCAGCTTGGCCACGATCGCCCAGTCGATGTTCTTGAACTTCCAGTGCGACAGGCCCGACGCGAAGGTGGTTCCGACCTCGGCCAGGTGCACTGCTGCGCTGGCCTGGGCGGCGCCGACGCTGGAAAGCACCAACAAGGTGGTGGCGGTGACGCCGAACGCCATGCCCAGAGCACCGTCGACAAGCTGCGCACCCGCGCCGACAAGCGTGAAGATGAGAAGCGAACGCATGGCTGCTTTCGAGAAGCGTGGTCACCGCATGGTGACCGCGAGGGACGGGTGGGTGCGCGTCAGGGACGCGGACAACACCACTCGTCGAAAGCCATCAGCCGGCGAGACGGCCAGAACGGCTCAAGCGCGCACACGTCGGACGGCGCCGGCGCGACCAGCACGCGTTCAGCCATCGACGTTCCTCACTACTGAGCTCTATCAACTTTCGAAAGACTACACGGTCAACAGGCGGTACAGCCCAATTGATCCCACCACGATGATCACCACCCGCAGCGCGGTCGGCGAGAGGCGCCGCCCGTAGTGCGCGCCGAGGAAGCCACCGACCAGCGACCCCACCGCGATCAGTCCGGCTGCTGCCCAGCTGATCCGGTCAAATGCAAAGACGGTATACGCGGCGGCCGCCACCACGTTCACCACCAGCGACAGCAGGTTCTTGGCGGCGTTCATGGCCTGCATGTCCTCGGGCAGCAGCGCGCCCATCGCGGCGATCAGCATGATGCCCTGTGCCGCGGTGAAGTATCCGCCGTAGACGCTGATGGCGAATGTCGCGGCCACCAACGCCGTCATCCGGCGAGCCGACACGTGATCGACTGCGCGCCCTGAGGCCTCGGCTCGAGCGCGCGCCCAGCCCTGGATCCGCGGGCCGACCACTACCAGCGCCAGCGCCATGACCAGCAGTACCGGCACCACCTGGGCGAACACCTTCTCCGGCAGGTGCAGCAGCAGCCAGGCACCCACACCCGCTCCGATGAACGACGCCGGAATCTGCCACGACAACCGGTCCCACTGACCACGCAACTCGCGACGATAGCCCCAGGTCCCCGACACGCCGCCGGCCACCAGCCCGACTGCGTTGGACATGGTGGCCGTCACCGGCGGATATCCCAGCGCGACCAGCGTGGGGAACGTGACCAGCGTGCCGGACCCGACGACGGCGTTGATGGCCCCGGCGCCGACACCTGCCAGCGCAATCACGATCATGTCGACGACAGGCACTCGGCCACCCTAGATCAGCGATTTCGGCGTGCTGATCGACGCCTGGCGACGACAACCACGCCGAAGTCACCGGGTTCGGGAGCGTGCACCCCTCTTTTCCCGAACCCTGACGTTGATCCTGATCGGGCTGCCCTCGAAGCCGAACGTCTCCCGCAGCTTGCGTTCCAGGAAGCGCCGATAGCCGGCCTCAAGAAAACCGCTGGTGAACAGCACGAAGGTGGGTGGACGCGCGGTGGCCTGGGTGGCGAACAGAATTCTCGGCTGCTTGCCGCCGCGCACCGGCGGCGGGGTCGCGGCCACAATCTCCTTGAAGAAGGTGTTCAGTCGTCCCGTCGACACCCTGGTGTCCCAGGACGCCAGCGCGGTTTCCAGGGCGGGCACCAGCCTCTGCACCGCCCGACCCGTCTTGGCCGAGATGTTCACTCTCGGCGCCCACTGCAGCTGCGCCAGCTGCAGGTCGATTTCGCGGTCCAGCAGGTAGCGGCGGTCCTCGTCGACCAGATCCCATTTGTTGAACGCCAGCACCAACGCCCGCCCGGCCTCGGTGACCATCGACAGCACCCGCTGGTCCTGCTCGGTCAACGGCTGCGACGCATCGATGAGCACGATCACCACCTCGGCCGAATCGATCGCGCCGTGGGTGCGTACCGAGGCATAGAACTCATGGCCGCTGGCCTGCCCGACCTTGCGCCGCAGCCCTGCAGTGTCGACGAATCGCCACAGCTTGCCGTCCATTTCGATCAGCGAGTCGACCGGATCCACGGTGGTTCCCGCGACGTCATGCACGACCGATCGCTCATCTCCGGCCAGCCGATTGATCAGCGAGGATTTGCCGACGTTGGGCTTGCCCACCAGCGCCACCCGCCGGGGTCCGCCGCCGCCGGCGCCGACCTCCGAAACCGTCGGCAACTCCTCGACGACGACGTCGAGGAGGTCGGCCACCCCGCGACCGTGTATCGCGCTGACTGAGTGCGGCTCCCCCAACCCCAGCGACCACAGCGCGGCGGCGTCGGCTTCGCCCCGTTCGGTGTCGACCTTGTTGGCCGCCAGGAACACCGGCTTTCCGGAACGTTGCAGCAATTTCGCTGCGGCTTCGTCGGCGGTCGTGGCCCCGACGACGGAGTCCACCACGAAGATGATCGCGTCGGCGGTGCGAATCGCCACAGACGCCTGATCGGCGACGAGCTGCTGCAGCCCCTTCGCGTCGGGCTCCCAGCCGCCGGTGTCTTGCACGACGAACCGTTGCCCCGACCACAGCGCGTCGTAGGACACCCGGTCGCGGGTCACCCCCGGGACGTCCTGAACCACCGCTTCACGTCGGCCCAGAATCCGGTTGACCAGGGTGGATTTGCCGACGTTGGGCCGACCCACGACAGCCACGACGGGCGGTGCCGCGACCTCCGCCGCAGCTTCTTGGATGGCCCCGGCGACCTCGTCGACCCCCAGTTCCCAGTCGCCTTCGTCAACCCAGGTGCCGTCCGAATCCTCGCTCATCGGGAGACCTTGGCCTTCTGCTCGACCAGTTCCCTGAGGTGAGCGATCACCTCGGACTGGTTCATGTGGCTGGTATCGACGACGATCGCGTCCTCGGCCGCCCGAAGCGGGGACACCGCACGGGTGGAGTCCAGATGGTCCCGGCGCTTGACGTCGGCGAGCACCCGTTGGTAGTCATCGGCCGAGCCCGCCTCGATGTTCTGGCCGTTACGCCGCCGCGCCCGCTCCTCGGCTGAGGCGGTCAGGAAGATCTTCACAGCGGCGTCGGGCAGCACGACGGTGCCGATGTCACGTCCCTCGACCACCACGTATCCCGGCCCCTGAGCCAAGGCCCGTTGCAGCACGACCATTCGGGACCGTACCCCCGGCACCGCCGAGACCGCCGACACCGCCTTGGTCACGGCATCGCCGCGGATCTCGGCCGACACGTCCTCGCCGGCCAGATAGCAACGGTCCTCGCCCGGATCCTGGCCGACGGCCAACTCGATGCCATCAGCCATCCCGGCGATCGCCGCTGCGTCGCCGAGGTCGATGCCGCTGCGCAGCGCGCTCAGCGTGACGATGCGGTACATCGCGCCGGTGTCCAGATACTTCGCAGCCAGAGTCTTGGCCAAACCCCTTGCCACCGAGGACTTTCCGGTACCCGCCGGACCGTCGATCGTAATCACCAGTGCACGGCTCACAGGCCCACCGCCTTGTAGAGTCCGCCGATCTCCTTCTGAGTCAGCACCCGAATACTGCCCGGCCGTTGATCGCCGAGCGCGACCGGACCGATGTCCGTGCGGACCAGTTCCTGCACGGGGTAACCCACTTCGGCCAGCAGTCGGCGCACGATGCGCTTGCGGCCTTCGTGCAGCGTCACCCGCACCAGCGACTTACCAGGCACCGCGTCCACTACCGCGAAATCGTCGACACGTACCGGCCCGTCGTCTAATTCGATCCCCTCGCGCAGCTTGCGACCCACGCCGCGAGGCGGCGTTCCGACTACGGTCGCGAGGTAGGTCTTGCGCACTTCGAACGACGGGTGCATCAATCGGTGCGCAAGCTCACCTTCGTTGGTCAGTAGCAGCAGACCTTCTGTATCGGCGTCCAGGCGTCCGACGTGGAACAGCTTCTTGTTGCCGCGAACCCGGTGCTCGACCAGGTCACCGACACAAGGGCGGCCGCGGTCGTCAGACATCGTGGAGTGCATACCCAGCGGCTTGTTGATCGCCAGGTGCACGAGCGTGTCGTCGAGGGTGATCCTGACCCCGTCCACCCGAATTACCGACACGCCGGGGTCGACCCGCGTGCCCATCTCGGTGACCACGGCGCCGTCCACCTCGACGCGACCATCGCGAATCATCTTCTCGGCGACGCGGCGGGAGGCAATTCCGGCCTGCGACAACACCTTCTGAAGGCGGACACCATCGTCATCGGCCATTCTCACTCCCGGTCTACGTCGAAGGATACCGCCGACTCGGGAGTGGGAGCGCCGTTCAGTTTCATGAAACGTGGCTCTTCACCGAGATTTTCGCTGAGATCGTCTATCACGTCTATCTCAGGCAGCAGCGGCGCGATGTCGGGGAGGTCGGTCAGCGATGTCAGGCCGAGCCGTTCCAGGAACAACTCCGTGGTCGCGAAGGCGACCGCGCCGGAGTCGGCGTCAGTTCCGGCTTCGGTGATCAGGCCGCGAGCCAGCAGCGTGCGTATCACCCCGTCGACGTTGACACCGCGCACCGCGCTGATTCGCGCCCGGGTAACGGGTTGCCGATACGCGATGACGGCCAACGTCTCCAAAGCCGCCCGGGTGAGCTTCGAGCGCGCGCCGTCCAGCAGCAGCTTCTCGACGTAGGGGGCGAATTTCGCGCGGGTGTACATTCGCCAACCGCCGCCGGCTTCGCGCAGATCGATGCCGCTGTCGCGGGCGGCGAACTCGCCGGCCAGCGACTGCAGTGCCGCGGCCACCCGGGCCGTCGGTTGCTCTGTGGTGGCGGCCAGCGCATCGGTGCTGACCGGGGTGTCGACGACCAGCAGCAGCGCCTCGAGCACCGAGTTCAGTTCGGCATCATCAATTGCGGCATCGTCTACGGCAGGGTCCATTGCGGCAGGGTCCGTTGCGGCAGGGTCCATTGCGGCAGGGTCCATTGCGGCAGCGTCGATTGCGGCAGGATCCACGTTGCCCGAGTCCGGCTCGGGGCCCGAGGGTCCGGCGCCGGTCGAGCCGTCTGAGATCTCGTTGGCCATCAGTCTTATCTATCCCGCATCGGCGGTCACCAATGGTTGGCTGCCAGTTTGCTCGCCGGTCCACGAAATCTGAAGCACACCAAGCGGTTCGGACTGATCGAAAGCCACTGCCCTGGCTTGGTACAGTTCGAGCAGCGCCAAGAACCGTCCCACGATCTCCATCGGCAGCCGACAGTCGATGACGAGGTCGGAGAACGAGGCCCACTGGCCGACTCCACGGCTCTCGAGAATGGTCATCAGCTTGGCTGCCTGTTCGGGTACCGACACCGACACCTGGTGCAGATGATCGGTGCTCACAGTCGGCACCGGCCGCGGGGTGAAGACAGCCGCGGCGATCTGCGCGAAGCGGTCGGCGTCCACCCCGAGCATCACCTCGGGCAGCAGATTCTCGTAGCGTTCCTCCAGCGCCACCGCCCTGGGGTAGCTGCGCAGCGCCGCGGCCTCCAGTTCGGCGAACATCCCGGCGACGTGCTTGAACGCCCGGTACTGCAGCAACCGGGCGAACAACAGATCGCGCACCTCAAGGAGCGCTAGGTCATCTTCATCGTGGACCTCACCTGCAGGTAGCAGACGGGCCGCCTTGAGATCCAACAGCGTTGCCGCGACCACCAGGAAGGACGTGGTCTCATCGAGCCCGAGATGGGGCCCTATCGCCTTGGTGTAGGCGACGAACTCGTCGGTGACCTGGTGCAGCGCCACCTCGGTGACGTCAAGCCGGTGACCGAATATCAGCTGCAGCAACAGGTCGAATGGACCCTCGAAATTGCTCAGCTTGACCTGGAAGCCAGCCTGCGTGGGACCGGTTTCTTCGGCCTCTTGGCTGTTCGGCGTCGCGCTCACGCGCCGAACCGGTCGATCACCTCACGAGCCAGCGCCCGATATCCCTCGGCACCAGCTGATTTCGGCGCCCAGGTGGTGATGGGCTCGCCGGCCACGCTGGTCTCGGGGAACCGCACGGTGCGGGTGATGACGGTATCGAACACCAAATCGCCGAACCGCTCCACGACGCGGGCCATCACCTCGCGCGAGTTCACGGTGCGGGAGTCGAAACGGGTGACCAGAATCCCGCTGATGGCCAGCTTCGGGTTCAGTCGGTCGTGCACCTTCTCGACGGTGTCGGTCAACAGCGCCAGACCGCGCAGCGAGAAGTACTCGCACTCGGTGGGGATGATCACGCCGTCGGCACAGGCGAGCCCGTTTACCGTCAGTAGGCCCAGGGACGGCTGACAATCGACCAGCACGTAGTCATAGCGATCCAGCACCGGGTACAGCGCCCGGCCCAGCGCTTGTTCCCGGCCGACTTCGTTGACCAGCTGGATCTCGGCTGCCGACAGGTCGATGTTGCTGGGCACCAGGTCCATCCCCGGGACCCGGGTGCTGAGCAACACCTGGTCGATGGACACCCGTGGCTCGACCAGCAGGTTGTGCACCGTGTTGTCGAGTTCGTAGTGCGGCACCCCCAGCCCTGCCGACAACGCACCCTGCGGGTCGAGGTCCACCAGCAGCACGCGTCGCCCATATTCGGCGAGGCTGGCACCCAGGTTGATTGTCGAGGTCGTCTTCCCGACGCCGCCCTTCTGATTGCACATGGCCACGACCTTGGCCGGACCGTGAGTGCTTCGGGGCCGAGGCTCGGGGATCGGCCGCGGCAGCCGACCCGTCAAGCCGGGTGTGGGCTCCGCGCTGTCCGTACCGTCGTTCATGCCAGACCCTGGCTGGTCAGGCAACCCACAGGCTTAGCGGACATCGGGGCAAGCTTAACGGGGAGCATCCGGCCGGTGAGACAGACCCGCAGGCAATAGTGCGGGCAGTCAGTGCCGAGTGTGCGTCCAGGGCCAGAAATCGCGGAAAAATTGGCTCTCGACGCACACTCGGCGAGGCGGCGTGAAATCGCGGCGTGGAATCTAGGCTGGCCTGATGAGCCTCAAACAGCGGTTTCCCTTCCTGCGGCTGTCGACGTGGCGCCTCGCTGTGGGTATGCCGTCGTTCCTGCGCACCGGTCAAATCGGAGACGGACGGGAGGCCGCGTGCGCGTCCTACGTGGAGACCACCGCCCGCCGCGGTGACATCGACGATGTTCTCGCCGCCATCGACAGGTTCGCCTACGAGAAGCAGCTGCTGGTCAACGTCGGCGACGAGAAGGGATTGCTGCTCGACGCGGCCGTCCGCCGCGCCGCGCCGAAGCTGGCGCTGGAACTTGGTACCTACTGCGGCTACAGCGCGCTACGGATCGCCCGTGCGGCGCCCTCGGCGCGCGTCTGCTCGATCGAATTCTCCGCCGCAAACGCCGAAGTGGCTCGGCGAATCTGGGCGCACGCCGGGGTCGCCGACCGGATCAGTTGCGTGGTCGGCACCCTCGGCGACGGCGGGCGAACACTCGATACCCTGGCCGACGAACACGACTTTCGGCCCGGAGGCCTGGATCTGCTGTTCATCGACCACGACAAGCGCGCGTATCTTTCGGATCTGCAAAGTGTTCTCGACCGCGGATGGCTGCATCGCGGATCGATCGTGGTCGCCGATAATGTCCGGGTTCCCGGCGCACCGAAGTACCGCGCGTACATGCGTTCGCACCAGGGCGGCCGGTGGAACACCATCGAACACAAGACCCACGTCGAGTACCAGTCCCTGCTGCCGGACCTGTTGCTCGAGTCCGAGTACCTGGGCTGAGCAGTCCCCCCGGTCGAACTCCTCACCGCGACTCGTACCTCGCCGCTCAATCGTCGTCCGACTACCGCGCCCGGGGATGGGCGCCCGACCACACTTCGCGCAGCGCATTCACGGTGACCAAGGTGTAGATCTGGGTCGTGGTCACCGACGCGTGGCCAAGCAGTTCCTGCACGACACGGACATCAGCGCCGCCGTCGAGAAGGTGGGTTGCGAAGGAGTGCCGCAGCACGTGTGGGGACACCGTCGCGGTGATGCCCGCACGCTCAGCAGCGTCCTGCAACACCTGCCAGGCGCTCTGCCGCGACAATCGGCCGGCCCGCGCATTGAGGAACATCGCGGGTGTGCCTCTGCCGCGTCTGGCCAGTTCTGGGCGCCCGCGCACCAAGTAGGTGTCCAGTGCGTTGACCGCCGGACGACCGATCGGAATGAGCCGCTGCTTGCCGCCCTTACCGCGCAGCAACACCGAGCGGGCATGGGTGTCGACGTCATCGAGGTCCAGTCCGACTGCCTCTGAGATTCTCGCGCCTGTGGAGTACAGCAGCTCCAGCAATGCGCGGTTGCGCAGCGTCAACGGCCCGTCGGCCTCACTGTCTCCGCCCGCTCCGTCCAGTAGCGCCAACACATCGTCGATGGTCAGGCTCTTGGGCAGTCGGCGGCTGGGCGTCGGCGGCTTCACCGCGGCCGCGACGTCGATGGCGGCAATTCCTTCTGAGGCCGCGAATCGGTGCAGCCCGCGCACCGCGATCAGCGCCCGGGCGGCGGAGACCGCCGACAACGGCACCACCCCGTTGTCGGGGTCGCCCCGGCGCAACGCAACCAGGAACTCGCTGACGTCGACCTCGGCCACGCTCCCCAGATCGTCGAGCCCCCGGGAACTCAGGTGTTCGGCGTAGCGCCTCAGGTCGCGGCGGTAGGAGCTCAGCGTGTTGGCCGCCACGCCACGCTCTATCGCCAGATGGTCGAGGTACCCCTGGAACTGGTCATCAAGAGCGGACCCGCGTGAGACTGAGGTGTGATTCACCGGCGCACCCCCCGACGCGCGAAGGCCGCGGGACGGTCAATCCACGGCGCGTCGACCGAGCGCAGCGAGCCGACGTCGGACATCGCGTGCGCCGCCAGGATGCCGGCGACCGATATGGAGTTGACGATCTCGCCGGAATAGACCTTGGCGACGGCGTCGCCGAGCGCGAAGCGACGCACCGTCAGATCGGCTTCTTCATCGTGTGCCACCGGACGGGGGACGTCGCTCAGGCCGGTGGCAAGGAAAACCCGCACGCTCTCGTCGCTGAACCCGGGCGCAGTGTCCAGGTCGAGCAGCGTGTGCCAGGTTCGGGCGGCCAAGCCCGCCTCTTCGGCGAGCTCACGGGCCGCCGACGCCTGGGGAGCCTCCCCGTCCAGGTCCAGAAGCCCAGCAGGAAGCTCCCACAGCCTCCTGCCGAACGCGTGTCGGTATTGCAGGACCAGGACGATGCGGCCCTCTTCGTCAATCGCGACAACGGCCACCGCCCCGAAATGCTCGACGACTTCCCGGCGCGCGGTTCCCCCGCCGGGCATGCGCACCTCATCGGCGCGAACCGCGAATATCTTTCCGACGTAGGGAGTTTCTGACGCGGCGACGGAAAACTCATGGCTGCCCGCGTCGTTCCAGTCGGTTTCACCGTCAGCCACGGGCTGGGGTGTCCTCGCGGACGTATTCGGCGCCGTTGGCCCGCTGCTCTGCTGCCTTGTGTTCGGCGGGTTCGGGGATTTCTACCGGCAGCCGCTCCTCGTTCTTGTAATCCAGCGATGCGCCGATGAACGCCGCGAACAGCGGATGCGGCCTGGTGGGACGGCTCTTGAGCTCCGGATGGGCCTGGGTGCCGACCAGGAACGGGTGCACGTCGGCGGGATATTCGACGAACTCGACGAGGTTTCCGTCCGGTGATGTGCCCGAGAACCGCAGCCCGCTTGCGGCGATGCGATCCCGGTAGGAGTTGTTGACCTCGTAGCGGTGCCGGTGACGCTCAGATACGGTCTGGGCTTCGTATGCCTGCGCCACAAGGGATTCCGATTCGAGTATCGCCGGGTAAGCCCCCAGTCGCATGCTGCCACCGAGGTCGGCTTCGCCGGCGACCACCTCACGCTGGTCGGCCATCGTAGAGATCACCGGATCAGGGGTCTCTGGATCGAACTCCGACGAGTTGGCCCCTTCCAGGCCCACAGATCGGGCGGCCTCGATCACGATGCACTGCAGACCCAGGCACAAGCCGAATACCGGGAGCCCACGCTTGCGCGCGTACCGAATAGCCCCGATCTTGCCTTCGATGCCGCGGATCCCGAAGCCGCCCGGGATCAGAAGACCATCGACATCGGCCAACGCCGCGGCGGCACCGCTGCTGGTTTCGCAGTCGTCGGAGGCCACCCAGTGCATCTCGACCTTGACGTGGTGAGCGAAGCCGCCGGCCCGTAGCGCCTCAGCAACCGACAGGTAGGCATCGGAGAGGTCGATGTACTTGCCCACCAGCGCGATTCGTACCGTATCGCGGGGCTCGTGCACGCGTTTCAACAAGTCGTTCCACTGCGTCCAGTCCACGTCGCGGAACGACAGGCTCAGCCGCCTGACCACATAGGCGTCGAGTTCCTCGCGATGCAGAACCTTGGGGATGTCGTAGATCGACGGCGCGTCCGGAGTGGAGATGACACCGTCGATGTCCACGTCACACATGAGTGCGATCTTGATCTTCAGCGGGTCAGGCACATCCCGATCGCAGCGCAGGATCAACGCGTCGGGGGTGATACCGATACTGCGCAGAGCGGCCACGGAGTGCTGGGTCGGCTTGGTCTTGAGCTCACCGGAGGGCGCCATGAAGGGCACCAGCGAGCAGTGCAGGAAGAAGCAGTTATCCCGGCCCACCTCGTGCCGAACCTGGCGGGCAGCCTCTAGGAACGGCAGCGACTCGATATCGCCCACCGTTCCGCCGATCTCGGTGATCACCACGTCGGGCTGGTCACCGTCACCGTCGCCGTCCGCCATCGCCAAGATGCGCCGCTTGATCTCGTCGGTGATGTGCGGAATCACCTGGACGGTGTCACCCAGGTACTCGCCGCGGCGTTCCTTGGCGATCACCGACGAATACACCTGACCCGTTGTGACATTGGCAAAGCCAGACAGGTTGCGGTCGAGGAATCGCTCGTAGTGGCCGACGTCCAGATCAGTCTCCGCACCATCCTCGGTGACAAACACCTCGCCGTGCTGGAACGGATTCATCGTGCCGGGGTCGACATTGAGATAGGGGTCGAGCTTCTGCATCGTCACCTGCAGGCCCCGCGCGGTGAGCAGCTGCCCGAGGCTGGAAGCAGTCAGGCCTTTGCCCAGCGATGACACCACGCCGCCGGTCACGAAGATGTGCTTGGTGGCGGGCCGCAGGTGCTTGCGAAACGGCTTCAATCGGCCAGGCAAGAGCAACCTCCGTGACGACGGGCAGGGCTTAGTTCTTGTGGGCTCGGCTCGGAAGTTTGAACCCGGTTCGGGGCCTGCCGACCCACGGAATCTCACCCTAACACCAGCACCGACAAGCCGTCGTTGACACGCGGGGCGCCCCGCTACACAACCGTCAGGGCTGTCCGATCCGGGCCGGATTCATCGTCGGCATCGGCGCCGGTGTCGACCCCCGCGCCTAGAGTCGCGAAAAACGCGAACCAGGTCTGAGGCTGCACCGCTGGTCCCCCCGATATTCGCCCGTAATCACAAACTGAGCTCCAGATAAATTACCTTGAGATCGCTCATTAGTTTATTCAGAGTTTCCACAAATTTGGCGGCATGCAAGGGCGTCGCGGAAGTGTCATATTCGGCCGCGCGGCCCTTTCCTTGGCGTTGGCTGTGAAGTTGCTGTGAGGCCTGAAGGCGGCATCCTGCTGCACCAAAGGGCCGAAATTAGCGCAGTACACAGTTTGCAGAATATGTCCATTAACGGCCGCAAACTAACTTGCCCGTCTGAAATTGAGGATGCTCTTGACGCTCGGCGAAAGCTGGTGTTCGATAGCTTTTCGTGTTGAGTTGATATCAGTTCGTGATCTGAACGTGATCGGACCGAGTCTCCGCAGAGTTGGTCTCAATAGAGTGGACAGGGGTGGGTTGCCATGGGTTACGGGCGATTTGTGGGCCGTGTTGGTGCGTTGGCTGTGGCGCTGGGGATTGGCCTGGCTGCCCCCGCAGTAGCGACGGCTGATTCTGCCGACGAGACGAGCGGGGGTGGAGCGAGCTCCGATGCCGCGAGTACCCGCAGCGAGGCCGCCGGCACGGGCAGCTCTGAGACGGAGTCGACCGATGATTCCCGGACCGATGAATCCCCGCACGGGACAACTCAGACAGATGACGCCGACCTGGATGACGCCGACCTGGATGACGCCGACCTCGATGCCGGTTTGGATGCCGGTTTGGATGCCGACCTGGATGACACCGACCTGGATGACACCGACCTGGATACCGGTCTGGATGACACCGACCCCGTGCACAGCCCCGAGTTAGTCGATGAAACCGAGTTGCTCGCTGAGACTGAGTTGCCGGAAGAAGCCGATGCATCGGACCCACCGGCATCTGCGGGTGATTCAGCGTCGGACCTCGAAACCACCGAGGAGACGGACGACTCAGGTGCACCAGCCCAGGTCGCTGCTTCCGACGCTGAGGTCCCGGACGTGTCACTGGGGGCCGACGGTGGCGAGGCCGCGTCGCGCTCCGACGCCGATCCGGTTGTGCTGACCGAAACGCTGGATTCCGGCGACATGCGCATCGCCGATGAGCCGGACATCGCAGTAGTCGCCGAGCGGAACTC
>NZ_JBMYXC010000009.1:0-98234 GCF_049608025.1 Mycobacterium sp.
AGATTTGGCATTTCGAGCTGGTGGCCGACGCACAGGGGAACTGCCCACCCTTGCGGCCCAATGCGGCGGGGTGACGTTCGATCTCGACGAGCGCGCACGAAATGCCGGCTGCAGCGGCGCGTCTCCGTGCAGACACGCGCGCTCGCGGGGCGAAAGCGGGCGGGGCGAGAGCGGGCGGGGTGAGCTGGGCGAGGTGGAGTCAGTTGGCGTGCAGCGCCTCGTTCAACGTGATGCCGGTGCCGTCACGCTTGACCACCTCGACGGCTCCGGTCACCGAGTTGCGACGGAACAGCAAGTTGTCGGATCCCGATAGGTCCCGGGCCTTGACGGTCTGCCCGTCGCCAGTCTGCACCTTTGTCCCCGCCGTCACATAGAGCCCCGCCTCGATGACGCAGTCGTCGCCAAGTGAAATGCCCAGTCCGGCGTTGGCGCCGAGCAGGCACCGCTTGCCTATCGAGATGACCTGGGTGCCGCCACCGGACAAGGTGCCCATGATCGACGCGCCGCCGCCGATGTCGGAGCCGTCATCGACAACGACTCCGGCCGAGATTCGTCCCTCGACCATCGAGCCGCCCAGGGTGCCGGCATTGAAGTTGACGAACCCCTCGTGCATCACCGTGGTGCCCGATGCGAGGTGCGCGCCCAACCGGACCCGGTCCGCGTCGGCGATGCGCACGCCGGAGGGGACCACGTAGTCAACCATTCGCGGGAACTTGTCCACTCCGTAGACCGTGACCTGGCCCCGCCGGCGCAGCCGCGCCCGGACAGTCTCGAAGCCGTCTATCGCGCACGGCCCGTAGTTTGTCCAGACGACGTTGGTGAGCACACCGAACAGGCCCTCGGTGTTGAGTCCGTGCGGCGCGACCAGGCGGTGGGACAGCAAGTGCAGCCGCAGGTAGGCGTCATAGGCATCGGCCGCCTTGTCCTGAAGGGAGGTGATGACGGTGCGCACCACGACGGTCTCCACATCGCGGTCCTCGTCGCGGCCGATGAGGTCGGCCAACACTGCGAGGTGGTCGGGGATCTCAGCCTCCGACATCCGGACGGTGCTCGGTACCAGTCCCCGGTCGCTTCGCTCCTGCCCGCCGGAGACCAGTCCCCGGTCGCTTCGCTCCTGCCCGCCGGGAGGCCCGTCACCGCCCAGTTCCGGAGCCGGGAACCAGGTGTCGAGTACCGTTCCGTCGGCCGCAATCGTCGCTAGGCCCAGGCCTGATGCAGAAGTCACGCCGCTAAGACTAACGTCATTGGCGTGGGCCTCGATCTGCATGGTGACCCCGTCGCGCTGACCGCGGCGCTGGTGGACATCCCCAGTGAATCGCGGCACGAGAGGCGTATTGCCGACCAGATCGAGAGGGCACTGCGAGAGCAAGCCCCTGGCTTCGAGGTCGTCCGAAACGGTGACGCTGTGCTCGCTCGCACGAACCTCGGCAAGTCGTCGCGGGTGCTGCTCGCTGGACACACCGACACCGTCCCCGCGGCCGACAACATGCCCAGTCGGCTCACCGGCGGGGTGCTACACGGGTGCGGAACCTCGGACATGAAGTCAGGGGACGCTGTGTTCCTGCACCTGGCCGCCACCATCGCCGACCCCGCCCACGACATCACCCTGGTCATGTACGACTGCGAGGAGATCGAGGCCTCAGCCAACGGGCTGAGCCGCATCGAGCGTGAACTGCCGGAGTGGCTCGACGCCGATGTGGCGATCCTCGGCGAACCGTCCGGCGGATACATCGAGGCGGGTTGTCAGGGCACCCTGCGCGTGGTGATCAGCGCGCCCGGAACCCGTGCGCACTCTGCGCGGTCATGGTTGGGGGACAACGCGATACACAAGCTGAGCCAAGTGCTGACCAGGCTCACGCAGTATCGTCCCCGCAGTGTGAACATCGACGGTTGCGTCTACCGGGAAGGACTCTCGGCAGTACGCATCGATGGCGGAATTGCCGGCAACGTCATCCCCGATGCGGCGACGGTGACGGTGAATTTTCGATTCGCGCCGGACCGCAGCATCGAGCAGGCGTACCTGCACGCGCGCGAGGTCTTCGACGGTCTTGATGTCGGCTTCGAACTCACAGATGCGGCGGCCGGTGCGTTGCCGGGCCTCACCCGACCCGCCGCGTTGGCTCTCGTCGACGCTGCAGACGGGCAGGTGCGCGCGAAGTACGGCTGGACCGACGTCTCTCGGTTCGCAGCGTTGGGCGTTCCTGCCGTCAACTACGGACCCGGTGACCCCAACCTGGCGCACCGCGCTGACGAACACGTCGTGGTCGAGCAGATCACCGCCGTCTCCGACGTGCTGAGACGGTATCTCAGCGGTTGAGCAAGCCGTCGAAGGAGCCGACGTGAAATCGCAGCCAGAGAAGGCCCGGGCATTCTTCGCCCTGCATCAGATCGGCACGTTCACCTTCGCCGACGAAACACCGAGCGGCGGCCAGATTCTGAAGATGTTCGAGGCCGGCCGCTGACCGAAGCCACCGGTCCCGTCGGGGTCGAAGTGCGATTCCACTGCGGGGCAGCGCGGCCGATTGTCACTTGTTCAGATCTGGGTCACAGTGTTGCGGCCGGCCTGCTTGGCTTGGTACATCGCTTCGTCTGCTCGCGCGGTGATCGCCGTGACCGACTCGCCGGTGCAGGCGAGGGTGGCGCCGACGCTCAGGGTGGCGTGGACGGTGTTCCCCTCGTCGTAAATGGGTTCGGCCGCGTGGGCGCGGATCTTCTCCGCGATCTGGGCGGCTTCGTCGAGGTTGTGCAGTCCGGGCAGCAGGACCACCATCTCATCACCGCCTACCCGCCCCACGGTGTCGCCTTCCCGTAGACACTCGCGGGTGCGCCTGGCCACGGTGGCGAGCACGACATCGCCGACGGTGTGCCCCCACGTGTCGTTGACGGTCTTGAAATGGTCGATGTCGCAAAACAAGACACCCAGGTGCGGTCCGGGGGACCGGGGGTTCGTCAGCGCCGCCTGCAGTCGGGTGATCGTCTCGGCGCGGTTGACCAGTCCGGTGAGGGTGTCGTAGCGGGCCAGCCGTTCGAGTTGGCGCTGTGCCGCGACCTGATCGTCGACGATGCGTAGCGCGGCGATCGCCCCGTCGGTGTTGCCCTCGGCGTCCAGGTAGTCCTTTGCGTGGCAGTCCACCCAGTGGTAATTGCCGCCGGCGTTGCGCACCCGGAACCGTGCCAGCGCGGGTTTGTCGGGGGCGATCTGGTTCAACGTGGTTGTCAGGGTGCCGAGATCCTCGGGGTGAACGCGGCGGCCGAAGTCCGAGCCGATCCACTGTTGGGGCGGGTCGCCGAACGCGGTCTGCACTGACGGCGAGATCCAGATGACCTCGGTGCCCTGCAACTGAACGATGGCGTCGCGGTTCAGGTGAACGACGATATCGACGGCGTTGTCAGCGAGGATGCGATAGCGCTTCTCAGCCTCAGCACGCAGCTGTTCCTTCTCGATCAGCAGTCGCTGTTCGCGCTGACTGAAGTAGAACGTGGCTACGCCCAGAACGACGGTGCTCACCGATATCGACAGGACCCACGCCGCATCGTCGTGGACGCCGAGGGCCAACAGTGCCAGTCGGGACAGGCTCACCAGGAGTGGCAGACCGGCGAGGATGACGCCAAGCCGAACCAGGGTCATGCGGTCGGGTCGGGCCAGCAGCCAGGCGGCCGGATTGCGGTCGGGTCGGGTCGCCAGAGCGGCAAAGATCAGTAGCGCCACGGCTGCGGCCGTCGAGATTCCCATCCCGGTGGACCCCGTCACGCCGACCAGCGACAGAATCTCGAACAGGTAGCCCGCAGTGACGACGAACGGCAGGGCCACCGCAGCCACCAGGCCCATCGCCCAGGCCGTACGGCTCCAGCGACGCTCCAGGCGCATCAACCCGACGGGCACCGCCAGCAGCAGAACGGACGACGCTGTCTGTGGGCTGGGCCGGCCGGGCCAGGTTGCCTGCGACGTGCGCACCGCATCGGAAAACCACAGCTGGTCCAGGCCGAACGAACTACCGGTGGCGTACTCCGCGAGGAACACGACAGCCAGGACACCGGCCACAACCGCCACGGCGCGCCCGAACCGGACCCGGGCGTGTGAGGGCTGCCCTGACTGCACCAGGATTGCTATCCCCAACCCGGCCATCAGCACCGAAGTCCACGGAGTCGTCTGTGGCCAAGAGGCAAAGCCCCGGGTCAACGGCTCGACACCCGCCGCCCACCCCGCCAAGTTCAGCGCTGCTGCGCAGAGCACCACGACTACCGCGATACGCCCCCACCACACCAGCGCCGTATCCAGTCGCGCGGGCGCGTGTTCCGCCGTCGTGGTGTGCACGCGAAGCCCTTCCATCGATCCCCCCAACGTCCGGCGATGCTTCGCGCGCACGTCATCAACTTCCAATCAAAGCAGCACGGGTTCCAATCAAAGCAGCACGGGCGCTTCCGAGACGCTCTTTTCGGTCGTGGGTGTCGGCCGTGGGTGTCAGGGCCCTGCTGGTCTCTCCCCGCTCAGCTTCCCTCGCGCGCTTCCTGCGTCTTGACCAGGCGGCCGTCTTTGATGATGGCGGTGAAGGTTTCCCCGGGGCGGGTGATCAACGAAATGTCGGCGAGCGGGTCGCCGTCGACGAGGATCAGGTCGGCGATGGCACCCTCGGCGACGACACCGAGGCGGCCGGGGTAGGGGTTGCGTGGTCCGGACATCGCCAAAAGTTCCGCGTTGCGGACCGTGGCCTGTTGCAGCGCTTCTGCGGGTGTGTACCAGCGGGTGAGCTTCGCCAGTTGGGCACCGTGTCGGCTGCCAAGCTCAGTGTCGAACAGGTTGTCGGTTCCGAAGGCGACCTTGACTTGGTGTTTTCTTGCGAGGCGGTAGGCGAGGTCTGTGCCGGCAGCCACCTGTAGGAACTTAGATCGGTTCGCCGGGGGCAGCGGTGCGGTGTCCTGGTCGTCAAGAAACGGCTGTAGGCACCACCAGATGTCTTTCTCGGCGAGCAGTGCCACCGTGTCCTCGTCGATAAGGTGGCCGTGTTCGATGCAGCGGACTCCGGCAGCGACTGCGGTCCGGATCGCGCGGGGGGTGTAGGCGTGCACCGTGACGTAGGTGCCCCAGTTCTCGGCGGCCTGCACCGCGGCCCGCATTTCTGCTTCGGTGTACTGGGTGACGTCGATCGGATCAAAAGCTGAGCCACAGCCGCCACCAGCCATGAGCTTGATCTGAGATGCACCACGGCGCAACATCTCGCGGGCGCCTCGGAGCACCTCGGCTTCGCCGTCGGCGATGACTGCGGCACCGATGGTTTCTGTGTAGCTCAGCTGCCCGGCCACCCCGCGAGGTGTCTCGTTGAGTAGCCGGAAGTCGCCGTGGCCGCCGGTCTGGGAGATGAAGCCGCCGCAGGGGTAGATGCGCGGTCCCAAAATCGCGCCTTCGTCGATGGCCTGTTTGATACCCAAGACCGGACCGCCGAGATCGCGGACCGTGGTGAATCCGCGTAGTAGCGTTTTCCGGGCGCCGGCTACGGCACCGGCAAATAGGTAGCCGAGCTCTCTGAGCTGCGCAATGTCGGCTGGGATGGCGGTGAACGCCGTATGCCAGTGTGCGTCGATCAGCCCCGGCATCAGTGTCTTGCCGGTCCCGTTGATCTCGATCTCGGCTGCGAGTTCGGTTGAGCCCGCTGGGGTCAGCGACGTGATCAACCCGTCCCGGACGGCGACGTCCATCGGTCCGGCGATCAGGGCTGCCACGCTGTCGAACACATTCACGCTACGAATGGCCAGCGATGGAGATGTCAGTTTGCGCTCCCTCATCTCGGCAGCAGCAGCGCACATCCGCTGCAGTCGGTGTTCACCTCACACCGCAACAGCTCACTATCCCGCCTCAGCGGTAAAAACCCGTCTGTTCGGGAAAAATCCCGCTACTGGGCCGGCGCACACGCGTCGGGGTTATTCGCCTCCGAGCGGGCCCGCCGAGCGACGGAGTCTGTCCCCTAATGCTTCGGCGGCGGTCTCGATGGATTCCGTGCCGCGCCGGTCACCGCGTTCGTAGGCCAGGGCCGCCTGGTGGAGGAGTTCTGCGAGGGTCTCAGCCCTGCGCTGGGTGACATTGATGGACCCGGAGCGGGAGCCGAGCGCGGCGGTCAACGCGGCATTGACACCCGAGGCGATGGTCCCGTGCGACATGGCGACCTCGGCGGACGCGGGTGCGCCGGAAGTGAGGTGTCCCAGCCCGGCGGCCACCCGTGTGTGGATGTCGCCGAGGGTGCGCACGCCATCGGTGTTGACTGCGAGCGGTTCGGCCATCCAGTGCCTCCACAATGTGTTTCGATCGATTTTAACGCCGCAGTTCAGTGGGCTTGCGCGGCAACATCTCGTACCGTATTCGCCGCTCTGTCGGCCAGTTCAGGCTTCGCTGGCCAGTTCAGGCTCCGCCACGCGCAGCCGACAGTGCCGACCGGCCGAATGCACAGTCGACTTCACCCGATAGCCGGGCCAAGGTCTCGGTTCCCCGCGGATCTCCCAGTTGAACTGCGTCGGCCGCGGCCCGCAGCGCGATGGCGCTCTGGGCGCCACGTTCGGCGGCCCTGATCGCGTCTCGGGCCGCGGCGATGGCGCCGTGCGTGTCGGATCGCGACGCCATCGTCCACGCTCGGGCAAGCGCCAATTCCGGGGCGAACAGCATCGATTTCAACCCGTGCCGGGATTCCGCGCGGCCCAGCGCTCTTCCCGCCTCGACCGGCTCGCCGAGTCGGCCCAGTGCCTGCGCAAGCAGCATCCACGCCAACGGACCCCACGAATAGCCGGTGGGCGACAGCGTCGTCGCAACGCGTCGCAGCAGTGTGACGGCACCGTGCAAATCACCCTGGGAGATCAACACGTCCGCCACCAGCACCTCGCCGATCGAGCGACCTGGTTGCTGTCGCTGCGCGAAATCGGTGAGCCGCCGTGCCAGCGCGAGTGCCTGCTCAGGTTGGCCCGTCATCACCAAGGCTGTCGTCTGACCGAACCCACTGGTGAAACGCAGCAAACCCGGGTGTCCGGCGGACAGTGCGTGTTCGGCCAGGGCGTCCACGTCATTGAAGTGACCCATCCGCGCCGAACTCAGCGCGGCAGCCGATGCGGCCCAGCCGATTGCGGTGTCGTCGGCGCTCGACGATCCCAGGACCTCGTCTGCGATCTCCTTCGCCCGGCTGAGGTTCCCGGCGTTCATCGCGAAGGTTGCTGACAGCGCGTCCAGCGTGGTCAGCGCCGCGGGGGAGGACACCTTGCCGCGCGTGGACCGCAGGAACGCCGTGGCCCGCTCCGGCTGTGACAACATCCAGAACTGATTGGCTGCCGTGAGCAGTGCCCAGGCCATCAGTTGGTCTTCGGTCAGCGTTGTCGGATCGATCTCCGCCAGTACCGCGTCGGCCTCCCGTCCGCGACCTTGCCAGGCCAATGCGTAGCCGACGATGAGGCGGGCGTCCAGATCCGGTTCCCGCGCGAGCGCGGCCTGCCCGAGCCGTTCGCTGAGCTCCAAATCACCCAGCCGCAGCGCTTCTTGGGCGGCAGCGCAGACATCGGGCACCGGCTGGGGAACGTCACTGCCACTTGCCAAGACAGCCAGGCGCAGCCGCCCCACCACACCATCATCGCCGGATGCTTGGAGGCGTCCGACCAGCGCCGTACGGAGCCGCCGCAGGTCCGGTCCACCGAGAGCGCAGCGAACCGCGTCGACGAACAGCGGATGCGCCGGGCGCAGTCCGTCCTCGGTCGCGACGACCGCCCCGCAGCGCGCGGCCTCGTCGACGGCGTCGGGGCCGGCCAGCGCCGATGCGTCGACACTGGGCAACGGGTCGGTGACAGCCAGGAACTCCAGCACCCGGTGCGCTGCCGCGGGCAGTGCCTCGACGAACTCGTCGACCTGCGTCATCAGCCGGCTGTCGTCGTGGCCCGGTGGTTCGAGGTCGATCCGAGTCACCAGGGCGTCCTGCCACAACGCTGAAATTTCGGGGGGTACCCCCGCTCTGCCGACCGTGGCGGTGACCAGCATTCGGACCCTGCCGCTGACCGCCAGTTGATAGACCAGCGCGGCCGACAGCGAATCCAGTAGGTGAGCGTCGTCGACGACCAGCAGCCGACCGTCGCCGAGCGCTTCGCGTGCGAACCGGAGCACTGCGGCGGTCTTGCCGGTGTCGGGCACTTCCAGCAGCGGCTCGAAGGCCGCGAACGGGATCGCCGCTCCTGACGCCGTTGCGCGCACCCAGTCGACGCTCGGGAAGGCCGGGCCCAGCCGCTCGGCCGCTTCCCGCGCCAGCGTTGTCTTGCCCACTCCCGCCGGACCGATCAGCACCGCGCCCGAAAGTGTGCGTACACCCAGTTCGAGCTGGTTGAACGCGGGGTCGTGGGCTGCGGTCACCCAGTTGACAGGCGCCGGCACAGGCGCTGGCACGGGCGGGGGCACAGGCACGGGCCAAGCCTAATAGGGACTATGGCTACCTTTGAGCGCGTGTCCCAAGAACCCGAACGTCAATGGGCTGTCTGCGTCTACTGCGCCGCTGGGCCCAGGCACCCGGAATTATTGGACCTCGCACGCCAGATTGGGCAGGCGATTGCCCTCAGGGGCTGGACGCTGGTCTCCGGTGGCGGCAATGTCTCGGCGATGGGTGCCCTGGCCGGTGCGGCCCGCGCCGGCGGTGGATACACCGTTGGTGTTATTCCCAAGGCGCTTGTCCATCGAGAGGTCGCCGACACTGAGGCTGACGAGCTCGTCGTCACCGACACGATGCGGGAACGCAAGCAGGTGATGGAAGACCGCGCCGACGCATTCATTGCGCTGCCCGGTGGGATCGGCACGCTCGAGGAGTTCTTCGAAGCCTGGACCGCCGGTTATCTGGGTATGCACTCCAAGCCGGTCGTGATGCTCGACCCGTTCGGGCACTACCGGGGCTTGCTGGATTGGCTGGGCGAACTGGTCGACAGTGGCTACGTCGCCGAAGACGCGTTGGGGAGGCTCGTCGTCGTCGGCGACGTCGAGGCCGCTCTGTCCGCTTGCGCACCGCCGCATTGACCGATGTCACCAGCAACTAGGGTGACCGACAAGCCGATACAGCGGAGGAACGACGTCATATGACCGACGATCGCTTGCGGGTGGGGATTGCACACACCCGAAAGGTGGGGGGAGAGCCGAAATGACGGAGAAATCCGGAACTCGCAGCAGCGTCGGGTGGTTCGACATCGCGGGTCAGGTGCCGGGTTTGCTGATGGATGCGCCGACGATCCTGCGCGGGGTGGCCACCGGGTTCCTCGCCCGTCCGTCGGCCAAGACGTCCATCGGCAAGGTCTTCCAGGACCGCGCCGCCCGCTATGCCGACAAGGTGTTCCTGAAGTTCGAGGACCGCGAGATCACCTACGGCGAAGCCAACGAAACCGTCAACCGCTACGCCGCAGTGCTGGCCACCCGCGGCGTCGGCCACGGTGATGTCGTCGGCATCATGCTGCGCAACTCACCCGAAGCCATCCTGGTCATGCTGGCAGCAGTCAAGTGCGGCGCGATCTCGGGAATGCTCAACTACAACCAGCGTGACGCAGTGCTCAAGCACAGCCTCGGACTGTTGTCGGCCACGGTGGTCGTCACCGACACCGAGTTCGTGGAGGCCATCAGCGAGTCCGGTGCCGACACCGAGGGCCTGATGACCCTCGACGAGCTCACCCGGCTGGCGGCGACCGCGCCCGCGAAGAACCCGTCGACCACCTCGGCAGTGCTGGCCAAGGACAAGGCGTTCTACATCTTCACCTCAGGCACCACCGGGATGCCCAAGGCCAGCGTCATGACCCACTACCGGTGGTTGCGGGCGCTCGCCGGCTTCGGCGGTCTGGGCCTACGACTGAACAGCCGTGACACGCTGTATTGCTGCCTGCCGCTCTACCACAACAACGCGTTGACGGTGGCGCTCTCGTCGGTGTTGAGTTCTGGCGCCACGCTGGCGCTGGGTAAGTCGTTCTCGGCGTCGAGATTCTGGGACGACATCATCCGCTACGACGCCACCGCCTTCGTCTACATTGGCGAGGTCTGTACCTACCTGCTCGGCCAGCCGGCCAAGGACACCGACCGCAAGCACCGCGTGCGTGTCATCGTGGGCAACGGTCTGCGCCCAGCCATCTGGGATGACTTCACGAATCGATTTGGCATCGACAGGGTCTGCGAATTTTATGCTGCCAGCGAGGGCAACACCGCATTCGTCAACGTGCTGAACGTAGACAAGACCACCGGCATCTGCCCGACCCCGGTCGCGTTCGTCGAATACAACGAGTCCGGCGAGCCGGTGCGGGACAAGGACGGTCGGGTCCGCAAGGTCAAGAACGGCGAGCCGGGTCTGCTGTTGTCCAAGATCAGCAACTTCCAGCCGTTCGACGGTTATACCGACAAGAAGGAGTCGGAGAAGAAGTTGGTTCGTGACGCCTTCAAGGAGGGCGACGCCTGGTTCAACACCGGCGACCTTATGCGCTCGCAGGGCTATGGGCATGCGGCCTTCACCGACCGGCTCGGCGACACCTTCCGCTGGAAGGGCGAGAACGTGGCGACCACCGAGGTCGAGGCAGCCGTCTCCACAGACCCACAGGTCGAGGAGTGCACTGTGTTCGGCGTTGAGGTGCCCCACACCGGCGGCAAGGCGGGCATGGTGGCCATCCAGCTCAAAGACGGCGCGGAGTTCGACGGTAAGGCGCTGGCCAAGTCGGTATACGACAAGCTGCCGGGTTACGCGATACCCCTGTTCATCCGGTTGGTCAAAGAGCTGGCACACACCTCGACCTTCAAGAGCCAGAAGGGCGACCTGCGCAAACAGGGTTATGGCGCCAGCAGCGGCGGCGACGACGACGACGCCAAGATCGAGGACCCGATCTACGTGCTGTCGGGTAGGAGCGAAGGCTACGTGCCGTTCTACGACGAGTACCCGGCCGACGTCGCGGCCGGCAAGAAACCCAAGTAGCCCGCGGATTTCGGTGTCGTCGGTCACGCTCAGCGTGACAAATGACACCGAAATCGCAGGCCCGTAGCCTTGAGGGCGTGCAGTCGACGTTTCTGGGGCGCCCGGTGGCGGGGGACCGTGCGCTGATCATGGCGATCGTGAACCGAACGCCGGACTCCTTTTATGACCGCGGCGCGACGTTCACCGACGATTCGGCCAAGAAGGCGGCGCACCGGGTCATCGGCGAGGGCGCAGACATCATCGACGTGGGCGGCGTGAAGGCCGGACCTGGCAGCACCGTGGATGTGGCCGAGGAGGTCACCCGCGTCGTGCCCTTCGTCGAATGGCTCCGGGACACCTTTCCCGACCAGCTGATCAGCGTCGACACCTGGCGCGCCGAGGTGGCGAAACAGGCCTGCACCGCCGGGGCGGACCTGATCAATGACACCTGGAGCGGAGCGGATCCAGACCTTGCGGGCGTCGCTGCCGAGTTCGGTGCCGGGTTGGTGTGTTCGCACACCGGCGGCGCGGTGCCGCGGACGCGACCGTTTCGGGTCAACTACGGGGTCTCCGAGCGGGGAGTGGTCGACGACGTCATCGCCGAGGTGACCGCTGCCGCGGAGCGCGCAGTAGCTCTAGGCGTGCGACGGGACGGCATCTTGGTCGATCCAACGCATGATTTCGGCAAGAACACTTACCACGGCCTTAGTTTATTGCGCCACGTAGAAGACCTTGTAAAAACTGGATGGCCGGTCCTGATGGCACTCAGCAACAAGGATTTCGTCGGGGAGACTCTGGGTGTGGATCTGAAAGAACGTTTGGAAGGCACCCTGGCGGCTACCGCGCTGGCCGCCGCGAACGGAGCTGCGATGTTCCGGGTGCATGAGGTGGGATCCACCCGACGCGTGCTCGAAATGGTCGCGTCGATCCAGGGCGCGCGGCCGCCAACGCGCACGGTAAGGGGACTGGCATGACTGTGTTGTCTGATCGGGTGACAGATCTGGCCCCCGAAGGTGTGGCCGAACATCGCTGGCTCACCGACCACAGCTGGAGCCGTCCGCATTGGACGGTCGCCGAGCTCGAGGCCGCCAAGGCAGGTCGCACGGTGTCGGTGGTGCTGCCCGCGCTGAACGAGGAGGAGACGGTCGCCGGCGTCGTCGAGACGATCACCCCACTTCTCGGCGGTCTGGTCGACGAACTGGTGGTGCTCGATTCGGGTTCCACCGACGACACCGAGATCCGCGCGCTCGCTGCCGGGGCCCGCGTAGTCAGCCGCGAAGTCGCGCTGCCCGAAGTCGCACCGCAGAACGGTAAGGGCGAGGTGTTGTGGAGGTCGCTGGCCGCCACAACGGGCGACTTCGTCGTCTTCGTCGACTCTGACCTGATCGATCCCGATCCGATGTTCGTGCCGAAGCTGTTGGGCCCGCTGCTGACCACCGCGGGTGTTCACCTGGTCAAGGGTTTCTACCGCCGGCCGCTCAAGATCAGCGGCAGCGAGGACGCCAGCGGAGGCGGCCGTGTCACCGAGTTGGTGGCCCGCCCGTTGCTGGGGGCCCTGCGGCCTGAGTTGATGTGCATCTACCAGCCTCTCGGCGGAGAGTACGCGGGAACGCGGGAGCTACTGACTGCGGTCCCCTTCGCCCCGGGCTACGGCGTCGAGATCGGTCTGCTGATCGACGCCTATGACCGATTGGGTCTCGACGCCCTTGCCCAGGTGAACCTCGGGGTGCGCACCCACCGCAACCGGCCATTGACCGAGCTCGCCTCGATGAGCAGGCAGGTCATCGCCACCCTGCTGTCCCGTTGCGGTGTCGCGGACTCCGGTGTCGGACTCACGCAGTTCTTCGCCGACGGCGAGGACTACACCCCGCGCATCTCGACGGTTTCGCTCCAGGACCGCCCGCCGATGATCACCCTGCGCCCGTCCTGAGGTCTGGCCCCTGATGGCTGACACCTGACCACACGGGTCGCCTGGTGCCGCGGCTTCGGTTTGTCGCTCGCGTCGGGCAATATCGAAGGGTGTCTCTAGTCCTGCTGTACCTCGTGGTTCTCGTGTTGGTCGGTGTGGTGTTGTTCGGCGTCGGCAGCGCCCTGTTCGGCCGCGGCGAGGTGCTGCCCGCGCTGCCGCGGGCCACCACGGCGACCGCGTTACCGGCATCGGGGGTGACCGGTGCCGACGTCGATTCGGTGAAGTTCACCCAGACCTTGCGCGGCTACAAGACCAGTGAGGTCGACTGGGTCCTCGACCGGCTGGGCCAGGAACTCGACCTGCTCCGTGGTGAGCTTGCGGTGTTACGCGGCGCCTACGGACTGCTGGAACCCGCCGTCCACGAGGGATCGGAGGGCGAGCATGCGCTGCCGCCCGACAGCCCGCGGGACGACTTGTGACGGCTGCTTCGGCTGATCGGCGGACTCGATGTGGGTGGATCGACCAATCGCGTTTGTCGCCGGACGATTTCGAGCTGTACTGCGGCTACCACGACAATGAGTGGGGTCGCCCGGTGCGGGGTTCGACCGCGCTGTTCGAGCGGGTCAGCCTGGAAGCCTTCCAGAGCGGCCTGTCGTGGCTGATCGTCCTGCGCAAGCGGGACAACTTCCGCAGCGCTTTCGACGGGTTCGATGTCGAGCGCGTCGCACGCTATTCCGAGGGGGATGTCGAGCGACTGATGGCCGACGCCGGAATCGTGCGCAATCGTGCCAAGATCGACGCCACGATCGCCAACGCCCGAACTGTCGCCGACTTGGCCGACGGTGGCGTCGACCTGGGGGAACTGCTGTGGTCGTTCGCGCCGCAGGATCGGGTCACCCGGGCCAGGCCTGCCAGCCTCTCTCAGGTCGCGGCGATGAGTCCGGAATCCAAGGCGATGGCCAAGGAGCTCAAGGCGCGCGGATTTCGATTCGTCGGACCTACCACGGCCTATGCGTTGATGCAGGCCACGGGCATGGTCGACGACCACGTCGCCGACTGCTGGGTTCCGCGCATCTGCGAGTAGCGGTGTGGGGAGCAGAGCAGGTGCGAGGAGCAGATGGCCGGTGGAAGAGAGACTCTGTCCGCGCGGGTCGGCGGGCCCCGGCGGTGGCGCCGAGACCGGCGATCCGCACGGCCTATCTGAGGGGCCTTCTGACTGGCCCCCGAGGGGCCTGCTGACTGGCCCCTGAGCGGCCCCCTGAGTGGGCCTTAGCCGAGCCTTAGCCGGGTCTTTGCACACGCGGTGGTCCGCATAGGGAACAATGGAGTCCTGTAGCAGTTCAAGGCCGGGTGCTGTCTGTGTTCCTCGCAGAGTTGGGCAGACCCGGCTGGTACCGACAGACCGGGCCCAGACGGGCACGCCCATGCGGAGGGAGCACTCGATGGCGGCGATGAAGCCCCGGACCGGAGACGGTCCACTGGAAGCAACGAAGGAGGGGCGAGGCATCGTAATGCGGGTACCACTGGAAGGTGGTGGCCGACTCGTTGTCGAACTCACCCCCGACGAAGCCGCCGCGTTGGGCGACGAACTCAAGGCCGTCACAAGCTAGCGATTTCGACACACACGGTTGCAGCCACCGCGACCGCTGGCTGCACTCTCCTCAGGCCGAGACGCTGCGGTAGATCTCCGCCGTTTGTTCAGCGATGGAGGACCAGGAGAACTCCTCGACACACCGCTGTCGTCCCGCCACTCCGAACTGTCGAGCCCTTCCCGGGTCGGCGACAAGAGCGTTGACCCCGTAAGCGAGTTCCCGCTCGAAGGACGCCGTGTCGTTCGGGTTGTAGTGAACGAGTAGGCCTGTCTGCTGGTCGGTGACCACTTCGGGGATTCCGCCGACGTCGGAGGCCACCACCGCCGTCCCGCATGCCATTGCCTCAAGGTTCACGATCCCCAGCGGCTCGTACACCGATGGGCAGATGAAAGTGGTTGCCGAAGAGAGAATTTCGCTGATCTTCTGGGTTGGAAGCATCTCGCGTACCCAGAACACCCCGGTGCGCGCCCGGGACAGTTCCTGGACTGCTGAGGTGACCTCCGCCGCGATCTCAGGGGTATCCGGAGCCCCCGCACACAGCACCAGTTGGACGCCGGGAGCGAAATGGTGGGCCGCCGCGACCAGATGGGAGACGCCCTTCTGTCGGGTGATCCTGCCGACGAAGGCGACAATCGGGCGTGTGGGGTCCACACCGAGTTCCTCGAGGATGGAATCACCTGCCACCGGTTGGACCGGATGCCACACATCGGTGTCGATGCCGTTCTTGACGACGTGCACACGGTCGGGATCCAATCTCGGGTAGGCGCCCAGCACGTCGCTCCGCATTCCGGCGCTGACGGCGATTACGGCATCGGCGGCCTCGATCGCACTCCGCTCCACCCACGAAGAAATGCGGTAGCCGCCGCCGAGTTGCTCGGCCTTCCATGGCCGCAGGGGTTCCAGTGAATGTGCGGTGAGTACGTGTGGCACGTCGTACAGCAGGGCAGCCAGGTGCCCGGCCATTCCGGTGTACCAGGTATGCGAGTGCACGACCGTGGCTTTGGCGGCCGCATTGACCATGTTGAGGTCGGCGGACAGCGTCGACAGCGCCGGGTTGGCGCCCTGCAGGGCTGGGTCGGGTTGGGCGACTGTGACACCTGGCCGCGGCGAACCCATGCAATGCACGTCGACGTCGCAGAGATGCCGCAGTTGCGCGACGAGCTCGGTGACGTGAACGCCTGCCCCGCCGTAGATCTCGGGTGGGTATTCCCGAGTCATCATCGCCACCCGCATGGAGTGACCGTATCCAAATTCGCGACTCGTTGCGCTGCATCACCAATTGTCTTGACGGACAGTCCGAGAACGGCCGCCAATAGCGCGAATGGCTAGCCGCGGTCCTGACGTGCCGATAGGTTTGCAGTATGTGGGAAGCGCCGCACGTGTTGGGCATCGTCCTGGCCGGGGGAGAGGGCAAGCGGCTGTATCCGTTGACGGCTGACCGGGCCAAACCCGCGGTTCCCTTCGGGGGCGCTTACCGGCTCATCGATTTCGTGCTCTCAAACCTTGTCAACGCCCGGTTTCTGCGAATTTGTGTTCTTACCCAATATAAGTCGCACTCGCTGGACCGTCACATTTCGCAGAACTGGCGGCTGTCGGGGCTTGCCGGGGAGTACATCACCCCGGTTCCGGCTCAACAGCGGCTGGGCCCGCGGTGGTACACCGGTTCGGCCGACGCGATCTACCAGTCGATGAACTTGATCCACGACGAGGATCCCGACTTCATCGTGATCTTCGGTGCGGACCACGTCTACCGGATGGATCCCGAGCAGATGCTTGCGCACCACATCGACAGTGGTGCCGGCGCGACAGTCGCCGGGATCCGGGCGCCGCGCGCGGAGGCGAGCGCATTCGGCTGCATCGATGCCGACGAGTCCGGCTGTATCCGGTCGTTCATCGAAAAGCCTGCCGACCCCCCGGGCACCCCGGACGATCCCGAGCAGACATTCGTCTCGATGGGTAACTACATTTTCACCACCAAGGTGCTGATCGACGCCATCCGCGCCGATGCCGACGACGACGATTCCGACCATGACATGGGCGGTGACATCATTCCGCGACTGGTGTCCGAGGGGATCGCATCGGTCTACGACTTCAAGGCCAACGAGGTGCCCGGTGCCACCGAACGCGACCACGGCTACTGGCGTGACGTAGGAACGCTGGACGCCTTCTACGACGCGCACATGGACCTGGTGTCGGTGCACCCGGTGTTCAACCTCTACAACAAGCGTTGGCCCATCCGTGGCAGCTCGGAAAACCTGGCACCGGCGAAGTTCGTCAACGGCGGATCAGCCCAGGAGTCAGTGGTCGGTGCCGGCAGCATCATTTCGGCTGCGTCGGTGCGCAATTCCGTGCTGTCGTCCAACGTCGCCGTCGAGGACGACGCGATCGTCGAGGGCAGCGTGATCATGCCCGGGGTCCGCATCGGGCGCGGTGCCGTGGTTCGCCACGCAATCCTGGACAAGAACGTGGTGGTGGCCCCCGGCGAGACGGTAGGGGTCGATCTGGACCGGGACCGCGAACGGTTCTCTATCAGCGCCGGCGGTGTGGTCGCTGTCGGCAAGGGCGTCTGGGTCTGAGCCCGCGGTGATCCTCGCGGGGAAAACAGTTCAGTCGCGCGCGGCGGCCAGCAGGCCGTCGCCGAGCGGAATGAGCACCGGTGTCAGCCGCTCGTCCTCGGCGATGATCCGCGCAGCCTCGCGCACCGCGCTCACCTCGTTGTCCTTGGCGGACGCATCTCCGGCCCGCCCGCCGAGCGCAGCCCGATGCACAATGATCGCGCCACCCTGGCGGAGCAACCGTATGCCTTCGTTGACGAACTGCGGTTGGTCGGCTGGGTCGGCGTCGATGAACACGAGGTCGTAGGACTCATCGGCAAGTCGGGTGAGCACTTCCTGGGCGCGACCGCTGATCAGCCTGGTGCGCCCCGGTCCGGCGCCCGCCTCCGAATACGCCTGCTTGGCGATCTGCTGATGTTCCGGTTCGACGTCGATCGTCGTCAAGACTCCGTCGTCGCGCATTCCCGACAACAACCACAGTCCGCTGACGCCGGCGCCGGTGCCGACCTCGACCACGGCTTTCGCGCCAGTCAATTTGGCCAGGACGCAGAGCAACGCTCCGACTGCCGGGGTGACCGCGCCCGCGCCGATGTCCACCGCGCGCTCGCGGGCCGCGGCGACGATGGAGTCCTCGGAGATCGAGTGTTCGGCATGAGTGACGATCGCCTCGGCCTGACTCACCCTGGTACTGGAATCGCCAGAGCCACCTTCGGGCTCGTCGGTGCTGGCCATGCCCCGAAGCGTAGAGCGAAGCACGGGTTGGGGTGCTGCGACACGCCCGCTCCGCGTTCCGTGAATCAGGGCGTCGGGACCACTGTTTTCGCTGGTTGAAAAATGGTTGGCGATCTTTCTCAGGAAATGCTCAGTTTGCTCATATGTCAGGCACACCAGCACAGGGGACGGTGATCCCATGACAGACGGCGCGATCAGCGTGCGCAGCGATGCCTGGCACCCTGGGGACCGCCCTGGGAAGAAAGCCACGCTGCGCTGTGTTGTGGATAACGAGCCGCCGTCAGCCGATGGCGGTAGCCGCCACGACCTGGAGGATCCGACGAACACCACTCATGCGCCTGGCCCTGCCAACCCGGCTAACACGCCGGTGTCACCGGTTTCTATGGCACACCTTGAGCAGTACACCGATGCTGAGTGGGTTGAGCCGACCGACGAGATGACCGGCACCGCGGTGTTCGACGCCACGGGCGACAAAGCGGCGATGCCCAGTTGGGATGATCTTGTCCGCCAGCACGCCGACCGGGTGTACCGCCTGGCCTACCGACTGTCCGGTAGCCAGCATGACGCCGAGGATCTGACGCAGGAAACGTTCATCCGCGTATTCCGATCGGTGAAGAATTATCAGCCCGGCACCTTCGAAGGCTGGTTGCACCGCATCACGACCAACCTGTTCCTCGATATGGTTCGCCGTCGCGGCCGGATCCGGATGGAAGCCCTGCCCGAGGACTACGACCGGGTGCCCGCGGACGAACCGAACCCCGAGCAGATCTACCACGACTCGCGACTGGGCCCCGACCTTCAGGCCGCGCTCGATTCACTCGCGCCGGAGTTCCGCGCCGCCGTGGTGCTGTGCGACATCGAAGGTCTGTCCTACGAGGAGATCGGGGCGACTCTCGGCGTCAAGTTGGGCACTGTGCGCAGCCGCATCCACCGCGGCCGCCAAGCGCTGCGAGATCACCTGGCGCGTCATTCGGATGCAGGCACGGCGGAAGTTATTCGTGACGGGGCCAAGTCTGCCTGACGTTGCCGCGTTGCCCCGCGACATGTCGCGCTACATTCGAGGTAGTCCGACATGACTCGAGTCGAGAGGAACTGGGTGATGGCTGATCCCGGACATGCTTTTCGTCGTGCATTCTCCTGGCTTCCCTCGCAGTTTGCCTCGCAAAGCGATGCACCGGTCGGCCCACGTCAATTCGGTTCCACCGAACACTTGTCGACGGAGGCGGTTGCTGCGTTCGCCGACGGTGAGCTGCGCATGACCGCGCACCTGCGCGCTGCTCACCACCTCTCGCTGTGTCCCGAGTGTGCCCTGGAGGTCGACGCGCAGCGTCAGGCGCGGTCCGCGCTGCGCGATTCCTGCCCCGTGGCGATGCCGACTTCCCTGCTGGGCCTGTTGTCCCAGATCCCGGACCGCGCCCCGGACGAAGCCCCGGAGCCGGCCGAGGCGCCACGGTTGGCCGACGGGGCGCCACGCGCCCGTCGCAAACGTCGGTAGGGTGGAAGCTGAAGCGAACCGGCGCCGATCAGCGCGGTTCTGTTGTCTATTGCCTGCGCCTCGGCTGAGGGCATGGCAGAGGATATCGAGAAGGGCGTTGAACGGGTGACCAATCTGGACCAGTCCGGCCGGGAGCGTCTTGAGCCGCGTCCCCTTTCGCGTCCGCCTGTCGATCCGGCAGCCAAGCGTGCGTTCGGCAGGCCCGCCGGTGTGGACGGGTCTTTCACCGGTACCGATCATGGCCGCGATCAGGGGGAGTTCACCCCGAAGAATCAGCCTCCCGATCCCGTGCTGGCCGAGGCGTTCGGGCGTACCCATCCCGGTGGCGAATCGCTGCAGCGTCATCCGGCCGACGCCGGTGCGCTCGCCGCGGACCGCGGTGAGGATGCCGACCAAGTCGACGATCCTTGGCGCAGCCCGGGTTCGCCCGTGACACTGGGTACCCCGGCGTTCGTGCCGACCGCGCCGGCGCCGACCACAGTCCATCCCGGCAAGCTGGGCGTTCGCGATGTGCTGTTCGGCGGCAGGGTGTCGTTCGTCGCGCTGGCGGTGCTCGGCATCGTCGCGCTGGTCCTTGGCGTCACCGGTGGCTTGGTGGGGCGCAAGACCGCTGAGGTCGTCGACGCATTCACGACCTCGAAGGTGACTCTAGAGACCAGCGACAGACCGGACCTTCCTCCGGGTCGGTTCACCGAGGTAGCTGCTGCGGTCGCGGATTCGGTGGTCACCATCGAGGCGTCCAGCGACAACGAAGGCGCTCAGGGATCCGGAGTCGTCATCGACGGACGCGGCTACATCGTCACCAACAACCACGTGATCTCCGAGGCCGCCACCAACCCCGCCAAATTTAAGTTGGCGGTGGTCTTCAACGACGGCACAGAGGTTCCGGCCAATCTGGTCGGCCGCGATCCCAAAACCGACTTGGCGGTGCTCAAGGTCGATAACGTCGACAACCTGATTGTCGCGCGGTTGGGGGATTCCGAGAAACTCCAGGTCGGCGAAGAAGTGATCGCCGCGGGCGCACCGCTGGGACTGCGCAGCACGGTCACCACCGGCATAATCAGCGCGTTGAACCGTCCAATACCGCTGTCAGGTGATGGCTCCGACACCGACACAGTCATCGACGGTGTGCAGACCGACGCGTCGATCAACCACGGCAACTCGGGCGGGCCGTTGATCAACATGAACGCCGAGGTGATCGGCATCAACACCGCTGGCAAGTCTCTTTCGGAAAGCGCCAGCGGCCTGGGGTTCGCGATTCCGGTCAACGAGGTCAAGCTAGTCGTCGAGAAGCTGATCGAGAGCGGCAAGATTGCCCACCCGACCCTGGGCCTGACGGCGCGTTCGGTGAGCAACGACATCGCCAAGGGCGCACAGATCGCCAACGTGACACAGGGCGGACCCGCTGAGCGGGGCGGAATCCTGGAGAACGACGTTGTCGTCAAAGTGGGCGATCGCGAAGTCGCCGATGCTGATGAGTTCGTCGTCGCCGTTCGGCAACTCAAGGTCGACGAGCCGGCATCGATCGAGGTCGTCCGCGACGGCCGTCCCGTCACGCTCACGGTAACTCCACGCCCGGACAACAGCACGTAGCCGATGTTCGCCAACGTCGGTTGGGGCGAGATGATGGTCCTGGTGATCGCCGGATTGGTGATCCTGGGGCCAGAAAGGCTGCCCGGCGCGATCAGGTGGACATCCGGAGCGCTGCGCCAGGCCCGAGACTATGTCAGCGGCGCCACCAGTCAGCTGCGAGAGGACCTCGGCCCCGAGTTCGACGATCTGCGAGAACCGTTGTCTGAGCTGCAAAGGCTCAAAGGGATGACGCCGCGCGCGGCGCTGACCAAGCACCTTCTCGACGGCGACGACTCGATCTTCACCGGGAAGTTCGATACAGCGGAGGGGGCGCAACCCCCATCGGAGAAGGCACAGTCGGCAGGTGGTCCCGCCGATGTCGCCTCCGGCGCGCCCGACACCAAGCAGCCCGCAGCATCCACCCCCTTCGACACCGACGCCACCTGACCCAGCAAGCCGAGATCCGATCCAGGCTAGGTGCCAGTAGGTGCTGCCGAAAGGTGATTTCGGCGTCAGCGACCGGCTGGGTCCAGTCCCAGGGACATGCCGGCCAGACCACGGCTGCGGCTCGACAGCGCGTCGGCGATGCTACGCAGCGCCACGCCTGCCGCGGTCTCGGGTGCCGACAACACCAGCGGAATGCCGGAATCGCCTGCCGATACCAGCGCGGGATCGAGCGGCACCTGGCCCAGGAGCGGAACCTCGGCGCCCACGGCCCGAGACAGGCTCTCGGCGACCTGGTGGCCACCGCCTTCCCCGAAGATCTGCATGGTCGTGCCGTCGGGCAGCACCAGCCCGGACATGTTCTCCACCACGCCGACGATGCGCTGCCGGGTCTGCAGCGCGATGGCGCCTGCGCGCTCGGCGACCTCGGCAGCGGCCAATTGCGGCGTCGTGACGACCAGAATTTCCGCGCCCGGGATCAGCTGAGATACCGAGATCGCGATATCGCCGGTGCCCGGCGGCAAGTCCAGCAGCAGCACGTCCAGATCACCCCAGTACACATCGGCGAGGAACTGCTGAAGCGCCCGGTGGAGCATCGGCCCGCGCCACACGACCGGCGTGTTGCCTTGGGTGAACATCGCGATGGAGATCACCCGGACGTCGTGGGCGACCGGCGGGAGGATCATCGAGTCGACTTGGGTGGGGCGGTCGGTCGTGCCCATCATCCTGGGCACGGAGTGGCCGTAGATGTCGGCGTCGAGGAGGCCGACCGACAGTCCCCGCGCGGCCATTGCCGCGGCCAGATTCACCGTCACGCTGGACTTGCCGACGCCACCCTTCCCGGATGCGACGGCGTAGACACGGGTCAGCGAGCCGGGCTGGGCGAATGGGATCACCGGTTCACGTGAATCGCCGCGCAGCTGCTTGCGCAGTTCGGCACGCTGCTCGTCATTCATGACGTCGAGAGTTACCTTCACCGCACCGGTGCCGGGTACGTCGCTGACCGCCTGGGTGACGCTGTCGGTGATCTCGGTCTTCTTCGGGCACCCGGCAATGGTGAGGTAGAGCTCGACGTGCACCGAGCCTTCCTGGCCGTCATGGCTTTCCGGGCCAACGGTGACGTTCTTGACCATGCCCACTTCGGTGATCGGACGCCTTAGCTCGGGGTCGATCACCTTGGCCAGCGCGGTACGGACCGAGGATTCGAGGTCAGTCGGAGTTGGGGACATCGCTTGAAAGTCTAGGCCGCGGACTCACGGCGGCCCGAACGAGGGCGACGGCTGTGCTCAGGCTGCCGGGCCCGGCGCGGGACCCAGCGCGGGCGGCAGTGGGCTGGGCAGCGGCGCTCCCGGCGGTGGCGGCGGTGGCGGCACGGCCATTGGCGGCCCGGGCGGGAGAACTGGCTGGGCCAGTGGCGCTGCAGGTGGCGGGAACCCCGGCAGTCCCGGCGGCGCTGCAGGCGGTGGGAACCCGGGCGGTCCCGGCGGCGCTGCAGGGGGTGGGAACCCGGGCGGTCCCAGTGGCGCTGCAGGTGGCGGGAATCCGGGCAGTCCCAGCGGCGCTGGAGGCGGGACGGCGCTTTCAATACAGAACACCGCGCACTGAGGTTGTGCAGCCGGTTGCATCCAGGGAGGCAGCCATTCCGGCGGCGGCTGAGGCGCCGGCTGCGCGGGCGCCCGCAACGCCTGCGCGGGTCCGGGGAGTGGGCCCAGCGACTGGCCAGGAACGAATCCCGGAACGTTGGTCGAGATCTGCCTGGCCGCGTCGGTGCGCTCCATGAGCGGTATCAGCGACAGCGGATCGTTGGGGGGCAGGCCGGTGGCGTTCAGTGGCAACCCGGGTCCGATGCCCTGGGTGCGGTCAAGGTGACTGTTGACGCTGCTGCTGCCATTGCCATTGCCGCTGCCGCCGGCGCTGCCGAGCGCAGGAACGGAACCGTTGATAGGCGGTAGGTCGACTGGCACGACCCCCGTCGCATAGGACGCGGCCCAGCTCAGCACGTTGCGTGCGTAGGCCATCGAGTTGTTGTAGCGCAGGATAGCGGCCATCACATCTGCCTGATTGCGCAAGTTCATTCCGCCGCTGCACAGGTAGCGGGCCGCAGCCAGTGACGCGTCGAAGACGTTCTGGACGTCGGCCTTGCCGTCATTGTCGCCGTCAGACGCGTAGCGAGACCAGGTGCCGGGCAGGAACTGCATCGGACCCAATGCCCGGGCATAGGTCACCCGGTCGGCGCTGCGGCTCTGCACGATGACCTCGTTACCGGGCAGTGTGCCGTCCAGGGCGGGTCCGTAGATCGGCCGCACGGCGGTGCCGCGTGCATCCGTCGCGCCGCCGTAGGCGTGCATCGACTCGATGCGGCCGATCCCGGCCAGCAGGTTCCAGCTGACCCCGCATCCGGGGAACGCGGTGGCCATCATGGCTTCGGCATTTCGGTAGGCTGCCAATGCCATCGACGGAATGCGCAGTGTCCCGGGAGAATTCACCACTGCCGCTGGGGGCGGTGATGACGCGCTTCCACCGACCATGCGAAGGGGCGTGGGCGCCTTGTTGATGGCCACGACGGACGCACCCGAACCGTCACCGGGAGAGGGCTCAACGGCGGCCAGCGGCATGACCGCGGAATCGCGGGTGGGCGCGTGGGTGGACGGAGCAGCCGCTCCGACGGCGCCTGCCAGTACCAGGGGTGTCAGAACAGCGGCCACACCAAAAACCGGCATACGGGCGACTCGGCCCGCTCGGCGGCCAGCTGCCCGGAGAGTCGATCCTCCGCGTATGTGCACGCAAACCGTCCTAGCTATTTGATCGCCTGTGAACCACGCCACCATACCTACTCGGCAACGAAGTCGTAACAGCAATCGCCACAGCTATGTCACTCGTTTTTCTTGGATCGCCGGTCGGTGTCGCTGCTGCTGGTCTCACCAGACCCCGCGCCGACCGGTCTGCGCAGGTCGGCGATCATTTCGCCGATCTCCTCCAGCTCGCGGCGCAGGTAATCACGGGTGGCGACTTCGCCGACGGCAAGACGCAGCGCGGCCAGCTCGCGGGCCAGGTATTCGGTATCGGCCTTGGTCTGCTCGGCACGCCTGCGGTCTTCTTCCAGCGAGACCCGATCCCGGTTCTCCTGCCTGTTCTGGGCGAGGAGGATCAGTGGGGCCGCATATGCGGCCTGAGTGGAGAACGCGAGGTTCAGCAGGATGAATGGGTAGGGATCCCACTGCCATGCGAAGGCGCCGATGTTGAGCAGGACCCACACCACCACCGCGACCGTCTGAATCGCCAGGTAGCGGCCGGTACCGAGGAACCGTGCGATTCGTTCGCTGACCCGGCCGACCGCCTCCACATCGAGGCGGGGGGCCAGCGAACGGGAGACGCGGGGAGTGTCGAGGCGCTGGCGGGCCGACGATTCGCTCACGTCATCCCCTCGGCGGTCACGATCACGGGTTCGGCTTCATGTTCCCGCCAGCCCTCGGGCAGCAGGTGGTCCAGGACGTCGTCTACCGAGACGGCACCCAGCAGGTGGCTCTCGTCGTCGACCACCGGCCCGCACATCAGGTTGTATGCGGCGAAGTAGCGGGTGAGTTTGCCGAGCGAGTCCTCGGGCCGCAGGTAGGGCAGGTGGGTGTCGACGATGCCGCTGACCAGCGTCGCGGGCGGCTCGCGCAGCAGCCGTTGTAGATGAACGCACCCCAGATAGTGGCCGGTGGGGGTGGCGGTGGGCGGGCGCACCACGAAGACCACCGACGCCAGCGCTGGTGTCAGGTCCGGGTCGCGCACCTGGGCGAGTGCTTCGGCAACGGTGGTATCCGGAGCCAGCACCACCGGTTCCGAGGTCATCAGGCCGCCTGCGGTGTTGGGGGAGTGGCTGAGCAGGCGCCGCACGTCCTCGGAGTCCTCCGGGTCCATTCGTCGCAGGAACTGTTCGGCATCGGCCGGCGGCATCGTCCCGAGCAGGTCGGCGGCGTCGTCGGGGTCCATCTCCTCCAGCACATCGGCAGCGCGATCGGTCTTCAACTGCCGCACTAGCTCCACCTGCTCTTCTTCCGGCAACTCCTGCAGCACATCGGCGAGTCGTTCGTCGTCGAGTGCGTTGACGACCTCGTTGCGGCGCTTGGCCGGCAACTCGCGGATGGCGTCGGCAACCTCGACCGGACGCTGCCCCTGGAACTGCTCGAGGAGTTGGGCGACACCCTGATCGGGCATGGCCAGACCAGAGGGGGTGAGACCGTGGACGTGCTGCCAGTCGACGGCGAACACGTTGCTGCGTCGGCCCAGTCGGCGCTGCGGACGCACCGCGACTTTGGTGACCATCCAGTCGCGGGTGCGGGTCTGCTCGATAGCAAGATCCACGACGACCACGTCGATGCCCGCGAGTTGCGACAGGTCAGGGTCATCGACACGCACGCGGGTCTCGAGAACCTGCCCCAGGACGAGGACCTCGCCGGGCCGTTGGGAGAAGCGTCGCAGGGATACGTTGCCGGTAGACAAGGTGACCGCGCCGGGCTCGATCGCCGTGACGCGCAGAATGGGGACGAAGATTCTTCTGCGACTGAGCAATTCGATGACGAGTCCAAGAACGCGGGGTTGTTGCCGCACGATGCTGATGCTGACGACCACATCGCGGACCCGCCCGATGGATTCGCCATCGGGGCCAAGCGCCACCATCCCCGCGAGCCGGGCCGCGTAGACCCTGTTGACCGACGCCATGGTCGTCAAGGGTAGAGAGTCTTGTTGCCGAAAACCGGTACCGACGCCGCGGGACTTCCCTGTTCCTGCCCGGGTGGCATGAATGGGCCGTCCGGTCGGCCTCTGGAGGGGCCCCGCCGGTTGGCGGTTCAGAACACGGTTGTCAGGAGCAGATAGAGGGCGTAGCCGATCATGATGAGGCTGCTGATGACGACGGCGGCGACGGCAAGCCCGTAGCCGTCCTGGCCTGTGCGTTTGGTTTCGCCCATCGCGATGAGTCCCAAGACCAGCCCAACGATCGACGGTAGGCCGCAGCAGGCCAGACCGGCCAGCGACGTCACCAGAGCGGCAATGGCCTTGCCGTTGGTGCCTGCGGACTTGACCGGCGGGTATGGCTGACGAGGCTGGTGATGGTGCGGGTAGTAACCGGGGTACGGAGGCGGATACACCGGCGGCGGCAGTCCGGCATCAGCCGGGTAGTCCAGCGGCTGTGGTTCGACGCCGTCGTGTGGTTCCGGCCCGCTCGCGGTCATGCTGGTGCTGCCGGAGTCAGGAGGCGAATGCGGAAATGGTCCACGCGAGACTGATCAACATCGTCACGACGCCCACGACGATGCCGGCCACAGCCAGGCCGTGGCCGGCCTGACGCGTCTGCTTGATCTGGTTGAGCGCCAAGATGCCGAGCACGATGCCGATGATCGAGCCGATACCGCAGCACACACCGACGATCGATGCGACCAGAGAAGCGATCGCCATGGTGTTGGTGCCCTGTGGGACAGGCGCGCCGTACCCGTACTCGGCGCCCGGGTAACCGCTGGAGGGGGCCGGATAGGCGCCATAGGGGGGCGGGTAGGACTGTGCGCCGTACCCCGGGTCGGGGTACGGCGGCGAACCGGGATCAGGATATGGGGGCGGGTAGCCGGCTGGCGGCGGCGGCGGATAGCCGGGCGGCGCAAAATCGCCGGGCGGTGGGTAGCCGGCATTCGGGGTATAGGCCGGGGCGTCGTAACCGGACGCCGGTGGGGTGGCCGGTGGGGTGTAGCCAGCGGGCGGCGCGTAGCCGGTGGGCGGCGTGTAGCCGGTGGGCGGCGTGTCATCCCCGGATTCGGGCGGTGCCGGCCAACTCGAGGACCGCTCGATCGGGGGCGCTTCGTACCCCGCCTGCGGGGGCTCAGACCCGGCCGCGGCGGAATCAGAAGATTCGATTCGGCCTGCTTCGTCGTCCGGATTTGTCATGCTGATCAACACTAGTGCAAGGAGCGGCAACCCCCCGCAAGATTGAGCGGGAGAGCCTTGGGCACGTTTGGCGGTTTCGCAGCGTTGACGGGCAGACTAGGGGTGCCCGTCGCGCAACCGAAGGAGTTCTCAGACCATGACCAGTCCGTTCCAGCCCGGACAGAACCCCGGTGTGGCATCCGGCGTCCCCGCACCGGGACGTCGGCGTCCGGCCGGACTGCCCACTCCTCCCAAGGGGTGGCCGATCGGTTCGTATCCGACCTACGCGGAGGCTCAGCGCGCCGTGGATTACCTGTCCGACCAGCAATTCCCCGTCGAGCAGGTGACCATCGTCGGCGTTGATCTGATGCAGGTCGAGCGGGTCACCGGGAGATTGTCCTGGCCCAAGGTGCTCGGCGGCGGTGTTCTCACCGGCGCCTGGCTCGGCCTTTTCATCGGCCTGATCCTCGGCTTTTTCAGTCCCAACCCCTGGAGTGCGCTGGTCACCGGCTTGATTGCGGGCGTCTTCTTCGGGCTGATCACGACGGCGATCCCGTACGCGATGGCTCGGGGCACAAGAGATTTCAGCTCGACCATGCAACTGGTCGCCGGGCGCTATGACGTGCTCTGCGATCCGCAGAGCGCCGAGCGCGGTCGGGATCTGCTGGCACGCTTGACGATCTGACCGGTGAGCGACGTTCTTGGTCGGGTCCGTGCGCACCTGCGCGACCATTTCACGCGGATGGGGGTCGCTGCGGAACCCGTTGAGGCCAGCGTGACGTTCCTGGGCGCCGACCCTATTGACGTCATCCGGTTCGGCGTGCCCGACGACCCTGATATTCCTGCAGCACAATATATTTCGCTTGGGTGTTCCCGTCACCCGATGGTCGACCCAGCCGAGCTTCTTGCCGATCCTGTGCGCGGGCCCCGTGCCGAAGTGGCGGTTGCCCTGCGTGGGCCTTCGCCGAAAGGTTTGGCCCGCTCGGTGGCGGTTGTCGCCGCCGCGCCTGCCGTCGAGGGATTGATCCTGGAACCCGACGCCCTCGTCGATCTGGAAACTCCGCTGTGGCAGGGAGCACCCTTTTCCGCATACCTGTTGGGGCGCAGTGATGTCGATGACGTCGTGTTACCGGCGCCCTTATCGCCGGTCACGGTGTTGTCAGCGGTTCCGATCACTGCGACGGAGGCGGCCTGGGTGCGGCTGAAGGGCGCGGGCGCCATGCGGGAGGCATGGGCGCAGGATGGGGTCGATCCCACGGATCCACGGCGGCGGGCCGCTAGTCCGGCGTGAGCGGCGGGCCGCGGAGCCGACCTCAGAGCCAGTTGTTGCGCCGGAACGTTCGGTACAGCAGCGTGCAGACGAGCGCCATCAGCGCCAGTACCGCGTGATAGCCCCAGGCCCAATCCAACTCGGGCATTTCCTGAAAGTTCATGCCATAGATACCGGCCAGCGCGGTGGGCACCGCCGCGATGGCCACCCACGCCGAGATCTTGCGCATGTCGACGTTCTGCTGCATCGCGACCTTGCCGAGTGCGGCCTGCACCAAAGAGCTGAGCAGTTCGTCATAGCTGGCGATCCGTTCAGAGGCCTTGATCGTGTGGTCGAGAACATCGCCCAGGTATCGGCGGATCTCGACGTTGACGAGGTCGTCATGGTCGGTGCCGATGCGCTCGAGGTCGGTCGCCAGCGGGCTGACTGCGCGGCGCAACTCAACGACCTCGCGTTTGAGCAGGTAGATGCACTCCATGTTGGTCTGCGACAGCGGCGAGAAGATGTCTTCTTCCATGGAGTCGATGTCGGTCTCGATGAGATCGGTGACATCGAGGTAGGTGTCCGCCACGCTGTCGGCGATCGCGTGCATGACTGAGTAGGGGCCGAGTTTGAGGGTCGCGGGGGCGGCCTCCAGCCGTTTGCGGACGCCGGCCAATCCGCCGTGTTCGCCGTGGCGCACGGTGACGACGAAGTCGGGTCCGACGAAGATCATGATCTCGCCGGTGTCCACGATCTGGCGTGCCTTGGCCATCGATTCGTGCTCGACGTACATCACGGTCTTGAGTACCAAGAACAGCGTCTGGTCATACCGCTCGAGTTTGGGGCGCTGGTGAGCGTGCACGGCGTCTTCGACGGCGAGCTCGTGCAGGCCGAACACGTCGGCAACGGCTTTCATCTGGTGCTCGTCGGGCTCGTGCAACCCGACCCAGACGAACGCTTCGCTGCCTTGGGACTCGATCTCGCGCACCTTGTCCAACGCCGCGGCATGGGTGTACTTGCCGGGCAGTCGGGTTCCATCGCAATAGACGCCGCAGTCGACCATCGCGCGGGCCACGGGAATGTGGATGTTCATGGCGTCCGGGCCGTCGGTGTGGGCGCGGACCCCGGGGCGCAGCCGCGACGGTGGCAACGCGCGAAATGACGGCACGCGCGCACCTCCCTCTGGGACGGGGCGACCCGATCAGGTCTATGCGGATAGTACGTGGAGCGAGTGTGTCGACCAGATCTGTTGGCCAAGGGACAGCCCATTCCGATGGGCGGCACCGGTCCGATACCCTGACGGCCGTGTCGGAAAGTGTTGTCGGTTCCTCGCGCGAGCCCTCGTCAGTGGCGCGCACGCCCCAGGTTGTCATTGAGGACAGCGATATCTTCGAGGCCCATGAGGGCGGCAAGCTCTCGGTGGAACTGAAATCGCCTCTGGATACTCAGCGAGCTCTGTCGATCGCCTACACCCCCGGGGTGGCGCAGGTCAGCCGCGCGATCGCGGCCGACGCCACGCTGGCGAAACGGTATACCTGGGCCAACCGCATGGTGGCAGTGATCAGCGACGGCAGCGCCGTGCTGGGACTCGGTGACATCGGGCCTGCGGCATCGCTGCCGGTCATGGAGGGCAAGAGCGCGCTCTTCAAGACGTTCGGCGGACTGGACTCCATCCCGATCGTGCTCGATACCAAGGACCCCGACGAGATCGTCGAGACGATCGTCCGGTTGCGTCCGACTTTCGGCGCGGTCAACCTCGAAGACATCTCGGCGCCGCGCTGCTTCGAGATCGAGCGCCGCGTCGTGGAGGCCCTGGACTGCCCGGTCATGCACGACGATCAGCACGGCACCGCCATCGTTGTGCTCGCTGCGTTGCTGGGCGCCAGCGAGGTGCTCGGTCGTGACATGGGCGTGTTGAAGATCGTCATCGCCGGCGCCGGTGCCGCTGGGATCGCGTGCGCAAACATTCTGTTGGCCAAGGGGATCGGCGACATCACGGTGCTCGACAGCAAGGGCATCGTTCACTCGGATCGCGACGATCTGAACCCGTTCAAGGCCGAACTGGCCACCAGGACCAACCCGCGCGGACTTCGCGGTGGCATTGCCGAGGCGCTCGCCGGCGCCGACGTGTTCATGGGGGTTTCTGCTGGGCTGGTGCCAGAGGAGTTGATCGCGACGATGGCGCCGGCGTGCATCGTGTTCGCGATGTCGAACCCTGACCCCGAAATCCACCCCGACGTGGCGCGCAAATACGCGGCCGTGGTGGCCACCGGACGCAGCGATTTTCCGAACCAGATCAACAACGTGCTGGCGTTCCCCGGTGTTTTCCGGGGAGCGCTGGATGCCGGTGCGCGGCGCATCACCGAGAAGATGAAGGTAGCCGCGGCCGAGGCTATTTTCTCTGTCGTGGGTGAGGACCTGGCGGTCGACCACATCGTGCCGAGCGCGCTGGACCAGCGGGTGAGTCCAGCCGTGGCGGCCGCGGTGGCCGCGGTGGCCCAGGATGAATGCGACTGAGCCCCGCGCGGATCTGGAGGCGTTGGGCGTTCCTGCTGGTCGCCTTGCTGCTCGCCGCGGGTTGTGGCGGGCAAGAGCCGGCACCGTCGATTCCGGTCGGTTCGACGTCTGACCCGGAGTCCGAACTGGTGGCCAACCTTTACGCGGCCGCCCTGCGGTTCTACGGAAACCCGGCCCACGTTCGGACGGAACGGGATCCGTTGGGTCAACTGGACTCGGGGGAGGTTCGCGTCGCGCCCGGTTTCACTGGACGGCTGCTGCAGCGGTTCGAGCCAGATTCGCCGGCGCGGTCGGCGGCGCAGGTGTACCGCACGTTGGCTGCGGCTTTACCCGAGGGCATCGCCGCAGGCGATTACACGACCTCGGCGGAGGACAAACCCGCGATCGCAGTCACCGATGAGACCGTGCAGGACTGGGGTGCTCGCGACGTGACGGCGATGATCCGGCGGTGTGAGGAAATCTCGGTCGGCGCGGTGAAAGGCGCCGCGCACCCCGCGTCGGTCGGTACCTGCACGCTGCCTGCGGTGCGCGAATTCGCCGACAGTGCAGCGTTGTTCGCCTCCCTGCGGTCAGCGCAGATCGACGCGGCGTGGACGACGACCGCAGCGCCGGACGTCCCGTCGGAGTTGGTTGTGTTGTCGGACAAGACGGCGCTGATCCGTGCTGAGAACCCGGTGGCGCTGTACCGGCGAAACGAGCTGACCGAGTCTCAGGTGCTCGCTCTCAACGAAATTGCCGGCGTGCTCGACACCGCAGCGCTGGCCGATATGCTCCGCCAGGTCGCCGAGGGTGCCGATCCCGGTGTGGTGGCTGGGCAGTGGCTGGATGCGAACCCGATCGGCGTCGGTAGCTAGCGCCGGTGTTCGCGTGCCCTCGCGCCCCGACGAAGGTCCTCAGTGCGCCCGGGGAGCCAGCCTTGACATCAATCCGGGAAGAAAAGACTGGTAGCCCGCTCCGACGGCGCGTACGACGATCTCGAAAATCTTTGCGTCAGTGCCTACCAACACTCTGGCCTTGTTCTTGCGCACTCCATCGAGGATGACCCTGGCGGCCTGCTCAGGCGTGGTGCGCGCCAGCTTCCTGTCGAAGGTCTGTGCCAAATCCTCGACGTCCACGCCCTCGGCGGCGGTGGCATTGCGGGCAATCGCGGTCTTTATGCCGCCGGGGTGCACACAGGTGACCTTCACCGGGTGTTCCGCCAGCGCCATCTCCTGGCGCAGTGCCTCGGTGAAGCCGCGGACCGCGAATTTCGCTGCGTTGTAAGCGCCCTGCCCGGGTACCGCGAACAAGCCGAACACACTGGAGACATTGACGACGTGTCCATCTCCGGAGTCGATCAGGTGTGGGAGGAAAGATTTGGTGCCGTTCACGACGCCCCAGAAATCGACGTCCATCACCCGTTCGATGTCCTTGTACTGGGCGACCTCGATATCGCCGGTGAACGCGATGCCGGCGTTGTTGTAGATCTGGTTGATCTTGCCGAAATGTTCGGCAACACCGTCGGCATAGAGCTGGACAGTTTCGCGCTCGGTGACATCGAGGCGGTCGGCCTTCACCTGCACTCCGATGGCCTTGAGGCGGTCTTCGGTGGTAGCCAAGCCCTCGGTGTCGATGTCGCTGATCGCCAGATGGGCGCCGGAGCGTCCCAGCTCGATCGCCAGCGCCTGACCGATGCCTGAGCCGGCGCCGGTTACTACGGCCACCTTTCCGGCGAAGCCTTGCATATCCACTCCCTCTTCTCGGTGTACTGGAGTTGAGGCTAACCGTTGCCCGAGGAAGTAATAGCCGGGGCATCCTCGACGATAATCAAGTCATGAGTTTCAAGTACCCGGCCGTCACCGCGCTCGTCGCATCGGCCGCTGTGGTGGCGGCGACGATATCCGCGGCTCCGGCCCAGGCAGACAGCACCACCGACATCTTCTTGGGGGCGTTGAACCACTACCGTCTCGGCGACATCGATCCGGCAACCGCTATTCGCATCGGAGAGTCCGTCTGCCCGATGCTGGCCGAGCCCGGGCAGAACACCGCCGACGTCGCCGCCCGGGTCGCCGAAGAGCTCGGGCGACCTATCGGAGCTGCGACGATGTTCACGGATCTGGCGATTCAGATCTTATGCCCGCCGGCGGTCAACGCACTGACCGACGGTCGGCCGTTCTCGTTCTTCGATTGGCTGTAGGAGCTCCCTCGATCCCCGTGAGCTCCCTCGATCCCCGTGAGCGCGCGCAAAATGCCGCGCTCAGCGGCGCGTCGGCGTACCGACACGCGCGCTCGCGGGGAAAAGGGGCTCACCCGACACGCGCGCTCGCGGGGAAAAGGGGCTCACCCGAACGCGGTATCGATGATCTCCTGCTGCTCGACGGCGTGCACCTTCGATGACCCCGAGGAGGGCGCCGACATCGCCCGCCGGGAGATGCGCTTGATGCGGGCGAGCTTCTCGGGCAACACCGCGGGCAGCGTCAATCCCAGCGTCGGCCACGCCCCCTGGTTCGCCGGCTCTTCCTGGACCCAGAAGTACTCGTCGGCGTTGGGGTACTGTGCCAGCGTCTCGGCCAGCCGGCGCCGCGGCAGCGGAGCCAGCTGCTCGATGCGGACGATTGCCACGTCCTCGCGCTCGTCCTTCTTCTTCCGGCCCGCCAGCTCGTAGTACAGCTTGCCGCAGGTCAGCAGGACACGCTTGGCCTTGCCGCGGTCACCGGTGCCTTCGGTGTAGGTGGGCTCCTCGAGCACCGACCGGAACTTCGCTTCGGTGAACTCCTTGAGATCGCTGACGGCCGCCTTGTTGCGCAGCATCGACTTCGGAGTGAAGACGATCAACGGTCGCCGGATTCCGTCGAGTCCGTGCCGGCGCAGCAGATGGAAGTAGTTCGCCGGTGTCGATGGCACCGCGATGGTCATCGAGCCCTCGGCCCACAACAGCAGGAACCGCTCGATTCGACCGGAGGTGTGGTCGGGTCCCTGCCCCTCGTGGCCGTGCGGCAGCAGCAGCACCACATCGGAGAGCTGGCCCCACTTGGCCTCCCCCGAGCTGATGAACTCGTCGATGATGGACTGCGCTCCGTTGACGAAATCGCCGAACTGAGCCTCCCACAACACCAGAGCGCCGGAATTCCCTACCGAGTAGCCGTATTCGAATCCCACCGCGGCGAACTCCGACAGTGCGGAGTCGTAGACCATGAACTTCCCGCCGGTCGGGTTGCCATCGGTGTCGACCGTCAACAGTTCCAGCGGGGTGAACTCCCTACCGGTCTTGCGGTCGATGATCACCGCGTGGCGTTGGGTGAACGTGCCGCGCCGGACGTCCTGCCCGGTGAACCGGATGGTCTTGCCTTCGGCCAGGAAGGACCCCAGCGCCAGCAACTCGGCGAAGGCCCAGTCAACCTTGCCTTCATAGGCCATTTCCCGGCGCCGCTCCAGCACCGGTTTCACCCGGGTATGGACGTTGAATTCCTCGTCATAGGCCAGGTGAGCGTCACCGATACGGCCCAGCAGTGTTTTTTCCACCGCAGTGCTCATTCCGGCCGGAACCATCTGGTCGGCCTCCACCGACTCGCTCGGCGCGGCAGCGTGTTTCTCGAGTTCGCGAACCTCGTTGAAGACCTGCTCAAGCTGGCCCTGATAGTCGCGCAGCGCGTCCTCGGCTTCTTTCATCGAGATGTCGCCGCGGCCGATCAGTGACTCGGTGTAGGTCTTTCGTACGCCACGTTTGACGTCGATGGCGTCGTACATGATGGGCTGTGTCATCGACGGGTCGTCGCCCTCGTTGTGGCCGCGCCGCCGGTAGCACAGCATGTCGATGACGACGTCTTTCTTGAACTGCTGCCGGAAGTCGACGGCCAGCTGGGTCACCCATACCGCGGCCTCGGGGTCGTCACCGTTGACATGGAAGATCGGCGCTCCGATCATCTTGGCGACGTCGGTGCAGTACTCCGAGGATCGGGAGTCATTGGGCGAGGTGGTGAAACCGATCTGGTTGTTGACGACGATGTGGATGGTTCCGCCGGTGCGGTACCCGCGCAGTAGCGCCAGGTTCAGTGTCTCGGCGACCACACCCTGCCCGGCGAAAGCTGCATCGCCGTGCAGCATCATCGGCATGACGGAAAAAACCGCGGATCCGTCGGCGTCCTTTTCGCCGGCCAGCATGTCCTGCTTGGCGCGAACCAGACCCTCGAGTACCGGGTCCACCGCCTCGAGGTGGCTCGGATTGGCGACCAGCGACACGGTGATGTCGTTCTCACCGAACATCTGGATGTAATTGCCGGTGGCGCCGAGGTGGTACTTGACGTCACCCGAGCCGTGCGCCTCCGACGGGTTCAGGTTGCCTTCGAACTCGGTGAAGATCTGCGAATACGGCTTGCCCACGATGTTGGCCAGCACGTTGAGTCGACCCCGGTGCGGCATACCGACGACGACCTCGTCGAGGCCGTGTTCGGCGGCCTGGTCTATCCCGGCGTCCATCATCGGAATGACGGTCTCGGCTCCCTCGAGCGAGAACCGCTTCTGTCCAACGTACTTGGTTGCCAGGAAGGTCTCGAAGGCCTCGGCCGCGTTGAGCTTGCTCAGAATGTACTTCTGCTCGGCAACAGTCGGCTTCTCGTGCTTGATCTCTACGCGATCCTGCAGCCACTTCTGCTGCTCGGGCTCGAGGATGTGTGCGTACTCCACCCCGACGTGGCGGCAGTATGCGTCCCGCAGCAGGCCGAGCACGTCGCGCAGTTTCTTGGTGGTCGCGCCGCCGAAGCCGTTCACCTTGAACTCACGGTCCAGGTCCCACAGCGTCAGCCCGTGGGTGTTCACGTCGAGATCGGGATGGCTGCGGAACCGGGTCTTGTCCAGTCGCAGCGGGTCGATGTCGGCCATCAGGTGACCGCGGCTGCGGTAGGCCGCGATGAGCTCGATGACGCGGGCGTTCTTGTCCTCGATGGAATCGGGGTTGTCGATGCGCCAGCGCACCGGCTCGTAGGGGATTCCCAGTTCGCGGAAGATCTCGTCCCAGAACTCGTCGTCGAGCAGCAACTGGTGGATCGTGCGCAGGAAGTCGCCCGACTCCGCGCCCTGGATGATGCGGTGGTCGTAGGTCGAGGTCAGTGTGATGAGCTTGCCGACACCGAGTTCGGCGATGCGTTCGTCGCTCGCGCCCTGGAATTCCGCCGGATACTCCATGGCGCCGGCGCCGATGATCGCGCCCTGTCCCTGCATCAGCCGCGGTACCGAGTGCACGGTGCCGATGGTGCCGGGGTTGGTCAACGAGATCGTCACGCCGGCAAAGTCTTCGGCGGTCAGTTTACCTTCCCGAGCCCGGCGCACGATGTCCTCGTATGCCGCGATGAACTGGTCGAATCGCATGGCCTCGCAGTGTTTGATCGCCGCGACGACGAGCTGCCGCTTACCCCCCTTGCCCTGCAAGTCGATCGCCAAACCCAGGTTGGTGCTCGGGGGGGTGACGGTGTTGGGCTTGCCCTCCACCTCGGCGAAGTGGCGGTTCATGTTCGGGAACTTCTTGACCGCCTGCACGATCGCGTAGCCGAGCAGATGGGTGAACGAAACCTTGCCGCCCCGGGTGCGTTTGAGGTGGTTGTTGATGACGATCCGGTTGTCGATCATCGCTTTGGCCGGAATGGCGCGCACGCTGGTCGCCGTCGGTACGTCCAGCGACGCGGACATGTTCTTCACCACCGCCGCCGCGGCGCCGCGCAGCACCTGGGTCTCGTCGTCCTGAGCGACCGGGGTGGCCGGTTTGCCCTTCGCGGGTGCCTCAGGCGTCTTGGTCGCTCCCTTCTCGGGGGCGGACTTCTGCGGGGTCTTGCCGGGCGTCGCAGTGGGCTTGCCGGCCTTGGCCGTTCCGGTGCCGGAGTCGGCGTCCTTCGCCTTGGCGGCGCCTTTGCCGCCGGCCGATTTCGGTGGCGGCGCGGCCGCCGGTTCGGGGGCTGTGGTCTGGCTCGCGGCGGGCTTCCCGTTATCACTGGGAGCGGCGTCGTTGGTGGGTTCGGGCGAGTAGTCGACCAGGAACTCGTGCCAACTCGAGTCGACCGAGGAGGGATCGTCGCGGAACTTGCGATACATCTCTTCGACCAACCACTCGTTCTGACCGAATGGTGAAGGTGAATTCACGGCTGCTATTCGCCTCAATTCTTCGCTTCGAGCCAGTGCTGCCGCTTAGCAGCCGGCCACCCAATCCAACCGCGGCGTGCGGTGTGTTCCGCATTTCCGCCTTCTAGAGGCTAGCGCTTCTGCGGCTTGCCGGACCATGCAACGTGTTTATGGCAATTGGGGTCGCGGCGCGGGCAGCAGCACCAGCGGCGACGGCCACCGTGTTGGCGGGTTGCCGAAGGCGGTGTGAGCATGGCCGACGATCTTCTTGCCCATCATCCGGTTGCCCACGCCTCCGACGACCGCCCCGATGCCGGCCGGCAGGAGCTTTCCGAACGCGATGGCGCCGCGTTTGAGCGTGTAGCGCTTGGCGAAGTAGCGCACCAGGCGTGTGTTCAATTGGGACACCGCGGGCAGTGGCAGGGTTGCGGCGCCCTCGGACAGCCACGCTCCGCTGGTACGGCCGGGGCCCAGGAGGTCGGCCACGGCGTGCTTGCCGTCGTCGCCGACGAGCACCGCCAACACCAGCGCGCGACGCCGCTCGCGATGGTCGGCGGGGATGCCGTGCACCTCGGCCACCGCAAGCACGTACACCGCCGTCGCCTCGAGGAACACCACGGTCTCGCCGGCAACCGCGGACATCGCGACCAGGGTGCCGACGCCGGGGAACGCCGCCGCCGAACCGACAGCCGCGCCGCTGGCCATCACGGCGGCCATGTAGTGCTTGTCCAATTTGGCGATGATGTCGGCAGGCGTCGCGTCCGGATAGTGCTCGCGCAAGCGGTCGACGTAGGCACGGACCGCCGGACCTTGGACGCGTGCGCCGCGTTCGATGATCTGGGAAAGCACCTTCGCCGCGATGCTTGCGTCGCCGTCGTTAACCGCCGGCAACTGGCTCTTGGTACGCGACCGGGCACTCATGGGGTGGCCCCTCCTTCAGTTTGAGCCGCCTGTGCTTGCGCCGCCGGCGACTGCCGTCCTCAGGTTAACGCGTGTCAAACGAACGGAGGCCTACATCGGGTGCCCGAACGTGATCGCGGACACTGGCGGCGATCTGGGGAAGAAATAATTGGGAAGCGACGCTAACCATCTGCGTGGCAGTATCCGTGGTCGTGGATGTCAGGCAGCCGAGTCGAACCCGGATGATCGTGGTGCTCGGACTGCTCGTGGCGCTGGGCCCGCTGACCATCGACATGTACCTGCCCGCGCTGCCGAAGATCGCCGAGGATCTGTCGGTGTCGTCGTCGCTGGTCCAGTTGACTCTGACGGGCACCCTCGCCGGGCTGGCCCTGGGGCAGCTCGTCGTCGGTCCGCTGTCGGATTCCCTGGGTCGGCGCGCGCCGTTGATGGCCGGGATCGTGCTGCACATGCTTGCCTCTCTGCTGTGCGCATTCGCTCCGAGCATTGCGGTGCTGGGCGTTGCTCGCGGCCTGCAGGGCTTCGGCGCAGCGGCGGCGATGGTGGTGGCCATCGCGGTCGTCGGTGACCTGTTCGCGGAGTCGGTGGCCGCCACGGTGATGTCGAGACTGATGCTGGTACTCGGCGTAGCACCGGTGCTCGCCCCCTCCCTCGGGGCGGCGATACTGCTCGAGGCGTCGTGGCGTTGGATCTTCGCGGCACTGGTCGTGCTGGCTGGGGCGCTGCTGGTGATGGCCGTCTTCGCGCTTCCCGAGACATTGCCCGAAAGTCACCGCCGTCCGCTGAGGATGCGGGGTATCACCGCGACCTACCTGGAACTGTTGCGGGACCTGCGGTTCGTCGTCCTGGTGCTCACGGCCGCGCTGGCCATGTCAGGTTTGTTCGCCTACATCGCGGGTGCCTCGTTTGTGCTGCAGGGGCGCTACGGGCTTGACCAGACCGCGTTCGCGCTGGTGTTCGGCGCGGGAGCGGTCGCGTTGATCGCCTCCACCCAGTCCAACGTGCTGCTGCTGCGGCGGCACTCTCCCCAGCAGATCATGGTGTGGGCGCTGGCCGCCGCGTCGGTGTCGGGCGTGGTGTTCGTGGGGTTGGCGGCCGGACACGTCGGCGGTGTGGTCGGCTTCATCCTGCCGGTCTGGGCGATGCTCGGTGCGATGGGTCTGGTGATTCCGAACGCTCCGGCGGTGGCCCTGACCCGTCATCCCGATGCCGCGGGTACGGCGGCGGCGCTGTTGGGCGCCGCCCAGTTCGGGCTGGGCGCGGCTGTCGCTCCTGTCGTCGGTGTGCTCGGGAACGACGAATTCGCGATGGCGGTGGTGATGGCGGCCGGTGTGATCATCGCGCTGCTGGCCCTGCTGCTGAGCGGGGTGTACCGCCGTCCCGATAGCTATACCCGGCCGGATCGCCCCGGGTTGCTTCGCACATGAGATTGCCGACACTGGGATTGCCGAGACTGGGATTGCAGTCACTGCGATGTTCGAGAGCGTGGCGATGATCGAGACCGTGACACGGCGTGCTCCCGGTGCCAACCCGTGGCATGCGTTGTGGGCGATGCTCATCGGCTTCTTCATGATCCTCGTCGACGCGACGATCGTCGCGGTCGCCAACCCGGCGATCATGGCCAGCCTGGGCGCCGACTACGCCGCGGTGATCTGGGTGACCAGCGCCTACCTCCTGGCCTATGCAGTGCCTCTGCTCGTCTCCGGTCGACTGGGGGACAGATACGGCCCGAAGAACATCTATCTGCTCGGCCTCGCGGTGTTCACGGCGGCCTCTCTGTGGTGCGGACTGTCTGAAACCATCGGCATGCTGATCGCAGCCAGGGTGGTCCAGGGGGTTGGTGCGGCACTTCTCACGCCGCAGACGCTGTCGGTGATCACCAGAACCTTCCCCGCGCATGGCCGCGGTGTGGCGATGAGCGCGTGGGGTGCCACGGCCGGGGTGGCCACCCTGGTGGGCCCGCTTCTAGGCGGGGTGCTGGTGTCGCATCTTGGCTGGCAATGGATCTTCATCGTCAATGTTCCGGTCGGCGTCGTCGGTCTGGCGGTTGCGGTCTGGCTGGTGCCGGCGCTGCCCACGCACAAACAAGGGTTCGACATGCCCGGTGTGTTGCTGTCGGGCGTCGGCATGTTCTTGATCGTCTTCGCGCTGCAGGAGGGCCAGGCCAACGACTGGGCACCGTGGGTTTGGGCGGCCATTCTCATCGGCGCCGTGCTCATGGCCGCATTTCTGTACTGGCAATCGGTCACCGCCGGCGAGCCGCTGATACCGCTGACCATCTTCGGTGACCGTGACTTCTCCATGTCCAACCTGGGAGTCGCGACCATCGGGTTCGTCGCCACCGCGATGTTTCTGCCGCTGATGTTCTATGCCCAGGCGGTCTGCGGCCTCTCGCCGACCGGGGCGGCCCTGCTGACTGCGCCGATGGCCGTGGCAACGGGCGTGCTGGCGCCATGGGTCGGCAGGATTGTCGACCGATCGCAGCCGACTCCCGTCGTCGGATTCGGCTTTTCGGTGATGGCGATAGGGCTCACCTGGTTGTCGATCGAGATGACGCCGATGACGCCGATCTGGCGCCTGGTGCTGCCGCTGACGGCTACCGGGGTGGGCATGGCGTTCATCTGGTCGCCGTTGGCAGCCACCGCAACCAGAAACCTTCGCCCGCAGCTGGCAGGCGCGGGCTCCGGGGTTTACAACACCACCCGGCAGGTTGGGTCGGTGCTCGGCAGCGCAGGAATTGCCGCATTCATGGTGACCCGACTGTCCGCAGAGATGCCAGCTGCGGTAGCCGCGGCCCCGAGTGGCGAGGGAGTGGTCGCAGAGTTGCCCGCCTTCCTGCACACCCCGTTCGCCGCAGCCATGTCGCAAGCCATGCTGTTGCCGGCGTTCGTCGCATTGTTCGGTGTCATCGCCGCACTGTTCATGCCGGGATTCGTCCGGGAGGCGGCCGTGGAATCCCAGACAGCGCGAGAGGAGTGGCGAAGTAACCTCAACCGGATGTCCGCCGATCCGGAGTCGTCGTAACCGGAGTCGATTGAACTCGGGTTCGATGGGTTGCGGCAGGCTCGCCAAGCGCCAGAAAAGCCCCCAACTCCACCAGTCGATCCGGAGTGCCGGGCAGATAGTCGGTCAGCTGGCTGGAACGCACGATCACCGCCAGGTATTGGGCCCGGCTCACCGCGACGTTGAGCCGGTTTCTGTTGAGCAGGAAAGCGATTCCGTGAGGGACATCATCGATCGACGACGCCGTCATCGACACGAACACCACCGGCGCCTGCTGACCCTGGAACTTGTCGACGGTGCCTGCGCGCACGCCGGTGAGCCCCGCCGCGTCGAGTTTTCGGCGGATGAGAACAACCTGAGCGTTGTATGGGGTGACGACGAGTACGTCGTGCTGCTGGAGGGCCCGGTGGCCCTGCTCGTCGATCCACATCGTGCCCATCAGGGCGGCGATCTCCGCGACGATCGCCTCGGCCTCTTCGGGGCTCGCTGTCGCATTTCCATCATGTTCGACGGCCAGCATTCGGACGCCTGCCGCGACACCGTCGAGTCGGCGTGCGGCGGTGAGTGATTCATGGGAGCGCAGCCGGCCGTCGTAGGACAACCGCGACACCGCCCGGCACACGTCGGGATGCATGCGGTAGGAGCGGTCCAGGAAATACCCGCGTTCGGACGGCAACGTTTTGTGCCCTTCGACCAGCCAACCTAGAGCGGAAACGTCGACGGGCTCCGGGTGGGTGCCCTGGGTGACCTGTGGCAACTGCTGTGGATCGCCCAACAGCAGCAGATTCCTTGCCGCGCGGGACACTGCGATGGTGTTGGCCAGGCTGAATTGGCCGGCCTCCTCGATCACCAGCAGATCGAGGCTCTCAGTGGGAATCTTGTTGTCATTGGCGAAATCCCATGCTGTGCCTCCGATCACGCAGCCGTCATTGCGGGCAATGAAGTCGGCGAAGTCCGAGTTGGCGATCTCGGTCCAGCCGGCGGTGACGGTATTGAGTTTCTTTGCCACCCGGGCGCTGTCGACACCGGCGCCGAGGATGTCGCCGAACAGGTTTTCCACGACGGCGTGGGACTGTGCGACCACGCCGATACGCCAGCCGTGGGCGTTGACGAGGGTGGCGATAACCTGCGCGGAGGTAAAGGTCTTGCCGGTGCCGGGCGGTCCGTGCACCGCTAGGTAAGACGAGTCGAGATCCATTAGCGCTGCGGTGATGTCATCAGCGGCGTGGTCGGCGGCCTCGCTGCGGGGCAATGGGCGGCCGCTCTTCGTGCGCGGCGCTTCGCGCATCAGGATTCCGGTCACAGCATCGGCGGGCAGCCTCGGCAGTTCGGCGGCGACGTGGGCGGCGGCCCGGGCGACGGACTCCTGCAAGGTCTTGGTGCTGAACGGCTGACAGGGGGTGAGGGCGAACGGCACCTGTGCATAGGTGTCGCCGCCCTTGGGCTGCTTTTCGATGATCAGCGCTTGCGTCGGTGCATCGAGGTCGTCGCATTCGGTTACCGTCACCGAAGCGAATGCTCGTCGGTTGGGGTCGTCGCTCAGCCCCTCGGGCGAGGGCGGGGCATAGAGCGCGTACATCTCCCGGGTCAGTTCCCCAGTGGCCAGTTCGCCGAACAACCGGACGTGCCGCTGCGGTTTTCGCGCCCGCGGCGGCTGATGCCAGTCCGCGACGACCTCGTGGTCCTCCGAGATGAAGACGCCGCTACTGTCGGCCCACTCGTCGACGGGATTGTTCACGCGGTCGAAATGTCCCCACCAGAACGGCTTGTCCTCCCGCTTGTGAAAACCCTTGGCCGCCGCGAACATTGCCACGGCAGTCTGGGTCGGGGTGCGTGCTTCGATTCCGTTACCGGCGAACTTCCACAGCTTGCGCTCGACTGCGTCGACCTCGACCGCAATTGGCTGAGCGTCGTCGGTCACCGGAACGGGGCCCATTGGGGGCACACCGGATTCGATGGCGCGTGCGACCATCCAATCGCGCAGCCGACGCGTCGACCGGCAGTCGTAGCGGTTGTATTCCTCGATCTCCTTCAGCACCCGTGCGGCGTCCTCGACATGCCCGGCCGCTCGCAGCCCGCAGTATCGGGCGTACTCGGTGATCGATGCCGTCGCGGTGGTGACATCGCCGCTGCGCAGCTCCTGACCCATGTAAAGGGGCTCCAGCGACTTGATGCTGTAGCTCTCGGCGCCGACTCGAATACTCTTGCGCACCAGAGGATAGAGGTCCACAAGCACGCCCTCACGCAGCAGAGTGTCGACCTCGTTCTCACCGACGCCGTAGCGAGCTGCAAGGCGCAGCAGAGTGCTCTTCTCGTAGGCGGCGTAGTGGTAGATGTGCATGCCGGGAAACCGCCGGCGCCGCTTGCGCACCATGGTGAGGAAGTCGATCAGCGCCTGCCTCTCCTCGGCGCGGTCGTGAGCCCAGAACCGGTGAAAATCGCCGTTGGCGCTCAGCACCCCCCATAGGTACTCCAGCCCCCACTCGCGGCCGTCGGACGTCCACAGCGGATCGCCCTCGAAGTCGAAGAACAGATCGCCTTTATCGGCATCGGGCAGCACCATCAACGGCTGCGGATCGACGATGTCAAACGGCGGCTTGCCGTCCACCCGGTCGGCGACCTGCAGTCGAGCTTGCGCGGTGAGCGCGGTGACCGAGCGGGCCGACAGGTCAGCAACCGGGCCGCTGTGACCGGCCAACTCGTGCACGGTGGAGATTCCCGAGTCGATCAGCCGGGCGCGCTGGCTGACCCGCATGCCCGCGACCAGCAACAGATCATCGCTCGAGCGGACCTGCTGTTCACATTCAGCGCAGCGAAAGCAGGCGCGGATGTTCTCGTCCGCCCAGTCCGCGGGCGCACCGCCGGTCAGGTGCCCGTCGAGCAGCCGTTCCAACGCAACACGGCGGGGCCGGTACACCGGAAGCAGTTCGTCGATGGGGTAGCTCACGGCGGTGCCGTCGCCCAGAACGAGGTCCACTTCGGGTGCCACGGGAACGCCCGCGTCGGTGAGGCTCTGGGCGTAGGCCGCCAACTGCAGTAGTGCCTCCACCTTCACCGAGCGGGCCAGCTTGGTGTCACGCAGCCGGTAGCGAGGTCCGCTCGGAGAGTCCTCCAGGATCAAGAAGTCGGCGAAGCCGACGAATCGGCCGTCGAACATGGCGGCCTGGTAGATCACCGCTGCGTTGCGCCCGACCGCGCGCAAGGTCTGATCGGCGGCCGCGGCCAGGCCCGCCACGGTGTAGTCCGGGCGGCCGATGACGATGATGTCGCCGGACTGCGGCCGCCGCCGTAGCTCGGCGAGATGGCGCTGTTCGTGCTCATCGCCGAGTTCGGCGGTGCGGGAAAGAAGTTCGTCGTCGGCTGATACACCAGGACCCCAGCCGAGCCGGGCATCGAATGAGCGCAGCAGCGCATACTCGCAGCGCGCGGCGGCGGCAAGGTCGGAGGCGCTGTAGATCACGCGCTCTTCGCCCGCGTCGGTTGCTACGAACACGCTGCCACTGTAGGTCAGCTCACCGACATCTCTGTTTGCCGCGAACGGGCGTAACCGGGTAACCCGACATCTGGTAATTCCACGTCTGGTAACTAGGCGTCGCGATCCGCGCACGGCAATGCAACGTCGCGAAAAAGGAACCGTGCGAACTCAGCCGTCCATGTTGCCGATCAGTTCCACACCGGTGCCGTTCCAGCGGAACTTCACCACGCTTTCCAGCCCGGCCACGCCGCTGGAGTATTGGAGCGCGACCGTGTCGCCGGTTGTCGCCGCGCTGTCCAAGCCGTTGAAGCCGTAGGTGTCGGGCACGCCGGTCGGGATGAACTTGCCCCGGTGGAACAGCAGCGCGCGGGTGTTGGGGTTCTCTGAGTTCGTATTGGCCTTGATGATCACCACCGACAGCTGCGCACACTCGTTGTAGTTACCGGCGATGGGCTCGGGGTTCCAGCCCTGGTTGCTGCGCGGGTCGCGGGGCAGCGCGGCTACGGCATCGGCGATCTCGGGTGCGGCCAGGTTCGTCGGGCATGGATCGTTGGCCGCTGACGTGCCGGGCGCACCGCCAGTCGATGGTGTCGGAGTCGCCGCGGACTGCGGTTGTGTCGAACCTGCGGTCGGCTCCGGCGTCTTGGAAGCCGTCGAGTCGCCCGAGCTGCAGCCCACAGTGGTCGGTACCGCGATGGTCAGTAGCGCGACTCCCGCGACTACACCCACCCGGGTCCCGATCGCCACCGTCCAGCTCACAAGTGCGCACCGTACCGGCCCCGCTGCCGGCCTGCCGGAAGGCGCGCGGCGGAAAGCCAGTCGGCTGGCACTAGACTGCGACCTCGATGACGTCTTCGAACGTGGAGCCCGGCACTGTTGAGCGGGCTGGCGACCTGAGCTTCGCTGACCTGCAGATTCACCACTCGGTGCTGCAGGCCGTCGCCGATGTCGGATACGAGACGCCCTCACCGATCCAAGAGGCGACCATTCCGGCGATGCTGGCCGGTTCCGACGTTGTCGGACTCGCCCAGACCGGAACCGGAAAGACCGCGGCTTTCGCGATCCCGATCCTCTCGAAGATCGATACCTCCAGCCGGATCACCCAAGCGCTGGTGCTGGCGCCGACGCGCGAGCTGGCATTGCAGGTCGCCGAGGCTTTCAGCCGCTACGGTGCGCATCTGCGGGTGAACGTGCTGCCGATCTACGGAGGCTCCCCCTACGGTCCCCAGTTGGCCGGGCTCAAGCGTGGCGCCCAGGTGGTCGTCGGTACTCCGGGCCGGGTCATCGACCACCTCGACAAGGGCAGCCTCGACCTCACGCACCTCGACTACCTGGTTCTCGACGAGGCTGACGAGATGCTGCAAATGGGGTTCGCCGAGGACGTTGAACGCATTCTCGAAGGCACCCCGGAGTACAAGCAGGTCGCGCTGTTCTCGGCGACCATGCCGCCGGCGATCCGCAAGATCACCTCCAAGTACTTGCACGACCCGGTACAGGTGAAGGTCGAATCCAGGACCGCGACGGCTGACAATATTTCGCAGCGCTACATACAGGTGTCGGGGCCACGAAAGATGGACGCGCTCACCCGGCTGCTCGAGGTAGAGCCGTTCGAAGCGATGATCGTCTTCGTTCGTACCAAGCAGGCCACCGAGGAGGTCGCCGAGAAGCTGCGCGCCCGAGGTTTTTCCGCGGCCGCCATCAATGGCGACATCCCTCAGGCCGTGCGCGAGCGAACCATCACCGCACTCAAAGAGGGCAAGCTCGACATCCTCATCGCCACGGACGTGGCAGCGCGCGGGCTCGACGTCGAGCGCATCTCGCACGTGCTGAACTACGACATTCCCCATGACCCTGAGTCCTACGTACATCGGATCGGACGTACCGGGCGCGCCGGCCGGTCGGGGACCGCGCTGCTGTTCGTCACGCCGCGGGAGCGGCATCTGCTCAACTCGATCGAGCGGGTTACCCGCCAGAAGCTCATCGAAGGGCAGTTGCCGTCCGTTGACGACGTCAATGCGCAACGCGTCGAGAAATTCCGCGACTCCATCACCGAGGCTTTGGCGTCGCCGAAAATCGAGTTGTTCCGCAAGCTGATCGAGGGTTACGAGCGCGACCATGACGTGCCGACGGCCGATATCGCTGCCGCCCTGGCTCTGCAGAGTCGCGACGGGGGGGAGTTCCTGATGACGGAGCCGCCGCCGGAGAAGCGGCGCGCACGGCCGGACCGCCCGGGCCGCGACGATAGGCCGCCGCGCAAGCGCCGCGATGTCCGCAGCGACCTCGCGACGTACCGCATTGCGGTCGGCAAGCGGCACAAGGTTGCTCCGGGTGCGATCGTGGGTGCCATCGCCAACGAGGGCGGACTGCATCGCAGCGATTTCGGCCACATTACGATCAAGGTGGATCACTCACTGGTGGAATTGCCGGCCAAGCTATCAAAAAAGACACTGAAGGCGCTGGAGCACACCAGGATCCAGGGTCAGCTGATTCATCTCGAACCCGACCGCGGGCCTAAGGCGCGCCGAAAGTCATACTGAGGCGCCCGGCCCTGATGACAGCGCCCAGAGAACTCGATGCCCAAGGTGGCCTTGAGTCGGTCACTGCGAGTGGACGGGTCGACTCGCTCACTGGGATTCGGGCTGTCGCGGCACTGTTGGTGGTGCTGACCCACGCCGCGTACACCACAGGTAAGTATCCGCAAGGCTATGTCGGGTTGGTGTACTCGCGGATGGAGATCGGCGTGCCGATCTTCTTCGTGCTGTCCGGCTTCCTGTTGTTCGCACCCTGGGTGAAAGCCGTTGCCTCGGAGAGGCCTCCGCCGTCGGTGCGCCGCTACGCGTGGCACCGGGTGCGGCGCATCATGCCCGCCTACGCCGTCACCGTGATTGCGGCCTACCTGCTGTACCACTTCCGCACCGCCGGACCCAACCCAGGACACACTTGGGAGGGGTTGTTCCGCAATCTCACTCTGACTCAGATCTACACCGACGACTACTTGTTTTCCTATCTGCACCAAGGGCTTACCCAGATGTGGAGCCTTGCGGTCGAGGTGGCGTTCTATGCGGTGCTGCCGCTGCTGGCATACCTGCTGCTGGTGTTGCTGTGCCGACGGCAGTGGCGGCCGCGGCTGTTGCTCGCCGGTCTGGCTGGTCTCACGATGGTGTCGCCGGCCTGGCTCATCCTGGTGCACACGACCGACTTCCTGCCCGACGGTAGCCGGTTGTGGTTGCCTGGATATCTGGCATGGTTCGTCGGCGGGATGGTGCTGGCGGCGCTGCAGCCGTTGGGGCTGCGCGCCTACGCGCTGGCCTGTATCCCGTTGGCCATGGTGAGCTACTTGATCGTGGCCACGCCGATCGCCGGAGAGCCCACGACCTCGCCCGCCGAGCTACGCGAGGCCCTGTTCAAGGTCGCGTTCTACACCGTCATCGCCACGTTGCTCGTTGCGCCGTTGGCGCTGTGCGGGCCCGCGGTGGTGGGCGGGAAGCGGCCCGGGCCGGCGGGCGGGAACCGGCAGGGTCTTTATATACGCATGATGGGTAGTCGCCCCATGGTCTTCCTGGGTGAGATCTCCTATGAGATCTTCCTGATTCACCTGATCATCATGGAGTTGGTGATGGTGGAGATTCTGCGCTATCCCATCTACACGGGCTCGGCCTGGCTACTGTTCTCGGGGACACTGGTGGTCACCATCCCGCTGGCCTGGTTGCTACACCGATTCACCCGGGTTCGGACCTAGCCTCCAGCCGCCGAACGTGAAGCCATCATCACGCTCAGCGCCGATCGTGCAGATGTCTTCACGTTCGGCGACCAGGTCCAGGGCGCACCTATCGGTTGGCTGGACTTCGCGACAACGTGGTCGGGGCGACGAAGTCTTCGAGCATGCTGCGTTCATCGGCTTCGTCGTTGCCTGGAAACACCAGCAGCGAGGTCATCACCCGGACCAGCCAGCGCGCCCGACGCTCGACCAGGGCCGGCTCATCGGCGCCGAGAGAGATCACGAACGCCTCGGTGAGCGCCCTGATCACCTGGGATTGTTCGGCGATCTCGCCACCGATCGGACGTTGCGTGGTGGCAAACCAGGAGGCCAGGGCCGGGCTTTCACGAACCTTTCGGAGCGAGGTGAGCATGCCCTGGATCAGTCTCTCCCGCGGATCCACCACCGAGACGAGCTGATCGGTCATCTCTCGGAAGAGCCGATGGCTCTCGCGATGCACGTAGGCGGTGTACAGGGCATCGCGGTTCTCGAAGTAGCGATATAGGGTGGCGCGTGAACAGCCTGCGGCCGAGGCGATCTCGTGCATGCCGGCGGTCGCTGCATCCTTCTTGCCGAACAGCTCGCCTGCCGCGTCCAGGATGCGGTCGGCAGCCAGTTCGTTACGGCCTGCCGCCAACCAGTCGCCTGCCATCACGTCGTCACTGCGAAGGGAACTGACAACGGTCGTCTAACGTAACTGCCACCAGCCCAAACGATTCCGGACTCGTCGACCTCGAACTCCGGTATCCGGGCGAGCAACTCGGTGAGCGCCACCCGCGACTGCATTCGGGCGGCCGCGGCGCCCAGGCAATGGTGTGCGCCGTGGCTGAACGTGAGGATGTTGCGGGGCCTGCGGGTGACGTCGAGCTGCGCCGCATCGGGACCGTACTGGCGTTCGTCTCGGTTACCCGAGCCGTAGAGGAGCATCGCCCGGCGGCCTTCGGGGATGGTCACGTCGCCGATCCTGACGTCCCGGGTCACGGTGCGGCCCAGCATCTGGACCGGGGAGGTCAGCCGCAGCAGTTCGTCGACTGCATCGGGGATCAGGTCGGGCTGAGTTGCCAACAGCCGCCGTTGATCTGGCCGTTGGTGCAGCAGCTGCACCGTACCTCCCAACATGCCGGTGGTGGTGTCGTTACCGCCGGTGACCATCGTGAAGGTGAACGCCAGAATCGAGAGCACCCCGGCGATGTCGCCGTCGGCGCCGACGCCGGCGGACACCAGGTGGGAGACCGTGTCGTCTCCGGGTTCAATACGGCGCCGCTCGATCAGCGCGGTGAAGTAGGCCATCATGCCGCCGAGCGCATCGCCCAACGTCTCCAGCGCACCGCCTATCCCGCCCTCGGCAGTGCTGGCCGCCACAATCGCGTCGGTCCAGCCGTCGAACTGGCCGCGATCCTCTTCGGGAACGCCGAGGTAGTGCGCGACCACCATCGAGGGCAGTGGCTTGAACAGTTCGGCGACGATGTCACCCCCGCCGTTGGCCTTGATGCGCTCGATGCGCTCGATGACGTACTCGCGGACCTTGGGCTCGATGGCCTCGACCTGACGGGGCGTGAAGCCGCGGGACACCAGCTTGCGGAACTCGGTGTGAACGGGCGGGTCCTGCATGACCATCGGCGGATTGTCGGCCAGCCCGATAAGGTCCAACTCGCCGTAGTTCACGGTCAGGCCCTGCGCCGACGAGAAGGTCTTATGGTCGCGGGCGGCGGCCCAGATGTCGGCATGCCGGGACAGCACGTAGTAGTCCCCGGGCTCGGGGTCCTCAGGTTCGGGGTCCTCAGCTTCGGCGTCCCCGGGTTCGGTAGGGCCCGCTTTCCCGTTGGGAACCACATGGTGGACCGGGTCGTGATCGCGCAGCGCCCGATACATCGGCCACGGGTCGGCCCAGGTGTCAGCGTTGGCCAACTCGAACCGTACCGGTGTGTCCTGAGACAGAGTCGCAGTCATGTCTCATGAGTACGACATCGTTGGCCTCTGTGTCAAGAACCCACGTCAGATCGCCGCACCCGGGTTGAGGATGTTGTCCGGGTCTAGTGCGGCCTTGATACGACGGTTGAGTTCCATCGCCTCAGGGCCCAGGTAGCCGGCCAGCCAAGGTCGCTTCAGCCTGCCGACGCCGTGCTCCCCGGTGATCGTGCCGCCCAGGCCCACCGCCAGATCCATGATCTCGCCGAACGCCGCATTGGCCCGCTCGGTCATCGCGGCATCTCCTGGGTCGTACACGATCAGCGGATGAGTGTTGCCGTCGCCGGCGTGCGCGATCACCGAGATCATCAGGTTGTGCAACTCGGCGATCTTCTCCACCCCCGATACCAGGTCGGCAAGCGCGGGCAGCGGAACACCGACATCCTCGAGGAGCAGTGAACCCTTGGCTTCCACGGCGGGGATCGCGAATCGGCGGGCCGCGACGAACGCTTCCCCCTCGTCGGCGTCATTCGTCGAGAACACTTCTGTTGCACCATGCTCGGCGAACACCCTGGCCATGTACTCGGCGTCTTCGGCGCCAGCCGGTCCTCGGTCGTCAGAGGCGGCGACCATCATCGCCGCGGCATCGCGGTCCAGCCCCATCTTGAGCTTGTCCTCGACCGCATTGATTGCCACGGTATCCATGAATTCCAGCATCGAAGGTCGGATCTTGGAGGTCACGGTGGCCACAGCGCCACAGGCGGCTGCCACTGAGTCGAATGTCGCGACGACCGTGCATCCCCGGTGCTGGGTGGGCAGCAACTTCAACGTCACCTCGGTGACAATGCCCAGCGTGCCCTCGCTGCCAACGAACAGCTTGGTCAGGCTCAGTCCTGCAACGTCTTTCAGGCGGGGTCCGCCCAGGCGCACCGCGGTGCCGTCGGCCAGCACCACTTGAAGGCCGAGCACGTAGTCGGTGGTGACGCCGTACTTCACACAACACAGGCCGCCCGCATTGGTGGCGATGTTGCCGCCGATGCTGCAGATCTCGAACGACGAGGGGTCTGGCGGATACCACATTCCGTACTCGGCAACAGCTTTCTTGACTTCGGCGTTGAGCAGGCCCGGTTGCGCGACAGCGGTGCGGGTCACCGGGTCGACGGAGATATCGCGCATCTTCTCCGTACTCAGCACGATGCCGCCGTCCAGCGCCGTCGCACCGCCGGACAAACCGGTACCCATGCCACGGGGGACGACCGGAACCCGATGGGCGCTGGCCCACTTCAGCACGGCCTGGACCTGTTCGGTAGACCGCGGCCGTACCACCGCCGAGGGCGTGCCCGCAGCGGGATCCGCCGCCCGGTCGTGGCGGTAGGACTCGAGGATGTCGGGGTCGGTAACAACTGTCCCGTCGGGCAACGCGGAGATCAGGCTCTCAAGCGTGTCTGCGGCGTACTGCACTCCCCAATCCTAGGCCGGTACCTCCGCGGGCTCGTCGAGATCACGCAGTGCAGGAAGGAACAGTGCGACGACTCCCAGTAGAAGCATCGGCAGCGACAGTGCCAGGAACGTGGTGTGCAGACCGGTTGCATCCGCAAGTGGGCCGGCCAGAATCAACCCAAGCGGTCCCGCGGCGTAGGCCAGTGATCCCATCACCCCGACGACCCGGCCACGCAGATGCGCCGGCGCGCGGGTTTGCATGACGTAGTTGTAGATCGGTTGAATCGGCCCGTAGACGAAGCCCACGAGCGCACACAACACGAGGATGATCGGCAGGGGCGGTAGAAACGCGATCACGGTCATGGCCACGCCGAGCGTCAGCAGCGCGATCAGCATGACCGTTCGCCTGCGCATGTACTTCGACATCACGGCGTAGCTCAGGGCGCCGATCAGCCCGCCGATGCTGAGCGCCATCAGAACCCAGCCCAGTTGCGCCGGCTGGTCCCGGTCGGTGAAGTATTTCGGGAACAGCACACTCTCCATCGGCATGTACAGCCCGGTTGCCGCCAGGTCGACGAACGCAAGCGTGCGGAGCACCCGGTTCTGCCACACGAACCGCAGGCCCTCGACGATCCCGGCCCGCACCCCGCCGGCCCGCACCGACGGATCGGGGGTACCGGCGCCTTCGAGGCGCAGCACGGCGATCGCGCAGATCGACAACACGAACGCCCCGGCGGTGACCCACATCGTGTTGACCCCGCCCAGCGTCGCGATCAGCAGGCCGCCGATGCCGGGCCCGACGATGTAGGCGAGGTTGAAGATCGCCTCGTACACGCTGTTGGCATGGTCGAGGGTCCAGCCGGCCCTGGTGGCCGCTTCCGGCAGCATCGTCTCGCGGGCCGTCAGACCGGCCGGGTCGAACAGCGCGCCCAGCGCCGCCAACACGGCCAGCACCGTCACGTTGATCATGTGCGCCCCGAACACCAGTGCCAGCACCGGCACCGCAGCCACCGAGAGCGCCGAAAGCCCGTCGGAAATCATCGATACCCGCCGACGCCCGAGAAAGTCGACCGCAGCGCCGGCGATCAATGTCGCGGCCAGCAGCGGCAGGGTTCCGGCAATCGCCACGATCGACGCGTCCAGCGCGGAGCCGGTCTTCTGAAGTACCAGCCAGGGGAAGGCGACGATGGAGATTCCATTGCCGGCTCCGGCCATCAGCGCCGCGAAGAGGACCAACAGCATCGGGCCGCGCCTGCCCGTCGGCGCACCGTCTTGCGTCATGGGATATCGCGGCGACATTAGCAAGTCGCTGGTGGGCGCACGACTGGTTTTCTTCGCGGGCTGCCGTGGGTCAGAGTGGAGGTGTGCCGCCGCCTCGCTCGCCACGCCATGAGCCGTCCCTCCCGCCACCCTCGCCGCGGCCCCACCCGCGCATCGGCGGCCGGTTCGATTCTCCGGTTCGTGCGGGCTCCGGTTGGCCCGGTGATCCGGCGACGTCGGGCACCACGGTCGCGGCGACGCCCGCGGAGGTGTCGACGTTGGCGGCGCTGGCCAGAACTGTCGATCAGGTCGATGCCGAGGTGTCGGTGTGTTGCGCCTGCCCTCGGCTGGTGCAGTGGCGCGAGGAGACGGCTGCGATCAAGCGCAGGTCCTATTCCGACGAGCCGTACTGGGGTAGGCCGGCACCGGGGTTCGGATCGACCCGTCCCTCGATACTGGTCGTCGGGCTGGCCCCGGCCGCGCACGGCGCCAACCGTACCGGCCGGGTGTTCACCGGCGATCGCTCGGGTGATTTTCTGTTCGGGTCGCTGCATCGCAGCGGTCTGGCGAACCAGGCAATGTGCACCGACAGTGCGGATGGGTTGGCGCTCAACGATGTTCGCGTAGTCGCCGCCGTGCGATGTGCGCCCCCGGGGAATGCGCCGACGCCGGAGGAACGTGGCAACTGCGCACCGTGGCTGGATGCGGAGTGGCGGCTGACCGGAGCCGATGTCAAGGCGGTCGTCGCGCTGGGCGGGTTCGCCTGGCAGGTAGTGCTGGCGATGATCCGGAGGACGGGCGGGTCAGTGGCTACGCCCGCGCCGAAGTTCGGCCACGGCGCCCGTGCGGCGCTGACCACGCCGGGCGGCCCGGTGCAGTTGCTCGGGTGTTATCACCCCAGCCAACAGAACACGTTCACCGGCCGGCTCACCCCGGCCATGATGGACGATGTCTTCGCCGCCGCCGTTGCGATTTCGGCGTAGTTGGTCACGCTGACGGTGACCAACGTCGCCAAATTCGCCTTCTACGGTTTCGGCGTGATCCGGACCAGTGGGATCTTTCGTGAGGTCTTGCTCTGATAGGCGTTGTATCGGTCGCCGTTGTCCCTGTTCACCATCTGCCACAGCGGTGGGTAGGCGGGATCGTCGGCCAGCACCGGCGTCGCCGTCGCCGCCAATCTCTTTGGTCCGATGTTGATCTCGATATTCGGGTTTGCCTTGAGGTTGTGATACCAACCGGGTGCGCTAGGGTCGCCTCCTTTGGAGGCGACCACGTAGTAGTGGCCGCCATCGGGAAAATAGGACAGGGTGTTGGTCCGCTGAATGCCGGTCTTGGCGCCGACAGTGTGCAAGAGCAGGCTCGGTGGCATCCCGGGCAGTGGTATGCGGTGGCCGATGCGCCCACCGGTCCCTTTGTAAATCTTGTCGTGCAGCATCAATAGCCGGAAGCCGGCCTTCTCTTCCACCCAGTCTGCGATAGTCATGTCCTCAGTCTCGTTCAGGGCTGTCCGTTCGCGCCAGCGCTTCGCGCAGGATCCGGCCGGATTCCTCCCGGTCGGGGTCTCGCCGCAGGAAAACGCCCTTGGCGAACGACAATTTGTCGCCGGCGCGGCGTGGCACCACGTGCAGATGAATGTGGAAGACGGACTGAAACGCCGCCTTGCCGTCGTTGATGGCGATGTTGTTGCCGTCGGCGTGCAGACCCGAGGCGCGAGCCGCCCGGGCGATCCGCTGGCCGATGACCGTCATACCTGCGGCGATGTCCGGCGGTGTGTCGGTCAGGTCGACGGTGTGACGCTTGGGGATGACCAGGGTGTGGCCTCGGGTAAACGGGCGGATGTCGAGAAAGGCGAGGTAGTCGTCGTCCTCGTAGATCCGGATGGCAGGCGCCTTGTCGGCGACGATGGCGCAGAACACACAGGGCATGTCGTCACGCTAGTGGAATGACCACGTTCGGCAGCGGCCCGGCGCAGAATGAGAAACGTGAACCCCGAAGAACTCGCTTTTGCCGGTGCAGGGCGGCAGGCACGTCAATTGGCGGAGGGTGCGATTACCGCGCCGGCCCTGGTCGACCTCTACCTCAACCGCATAGCTTCGCTCGATCCGCTGCTTCGTTGCTATCGCGTGGTGATGGCCGACAGTGCGCGACGCGAGGCGGCCGAGGCGCAGAACCGACTCGATGCCGGGGAGCGGTTGCCGCTACTGGGTGTACCGATCGCGATCAAGGACGATGTCGATGTCGCCGGCGAGGTGACCACGTATGGAAGCGCGGCACACGGGCCGGTTCGAACCCGTGATGCTGAAGTTGTTCAACGTCTGCGCGCGGCGGGTGCGGTCATTCTCGGAAAGACGGCCGTGCCGGAAATGATGATCTGGCCCTTCACTGAAACCGTCACGTTCGGAGCGACCCGAAATCCCTACAACACCGATTTCACCCCTGGGGGCAGCAGCGGTGGCAGCGGTGCCGCGGTGGCGGCGGGCCTGGCCGCGATGGCGATGGGCTCCGACGGAATGGGATCAATCCGGATTCCCTCGACGTGGTGCGGACTGTTCGGCATCAAACCCCAACGTGATCGGGTTCCACTGGCGCCGCACGAGGACGCCTGGAGTGGGCTCAGCGTGAACGGCCCGATGGCGCGCACCGTCGAAGACGCGGCAATGTTCCTGGACGCGACGACGACGCTGCCGGGACCGGAGGACGGGTACGTCGGTGCAGCGCGACGACCACCTGGGCGCCTCCGAATAGCGTTGAGTTGCAATGCCCCTCCGCCTTTGCGGGGCTGGGTCGGCCGAGCGCAGCGCCGTGCGGTTTCCGAAGCCGGTGCGCTGCTGCGCGAGCTTGGCCACCACGTGTTGGAGCGCGACCCGGACTATCCGCCCACGGCGGTGTACGCCCAGGCCCTGCCCCGCTACTTCCGCGGCGTCCACGACGACGTCGCGACGCTCCCGCGCCCTGAGCGTCTGGACCGCCGGACTCGCTCTTTCGCGCGCCTCGGCGCACTGGTGCCCGACCGCAGGATGCGGGCGATACGGGCGGCCGAGGGCGAGCTCACCGCACGAATCTTGTCGATCTTCGACGATGTCGACGTGGTGATCACGCCGGGAACCGCGACCGGGCCGTCGCGAATCGGCGCCTATCAACGGCGCGGCGCGATCGCCACCCTCGCGCTGGTTTCGGCCCGGGTTCCGTTCCAGGCGATGTTCAATCTGACTGGCCAACCCGCCGCCGTGGTGCCGTGGGGGCTGGGAGCCAACGGCATTCCGACGTCGATTCAAATGGTGGCCAGGCCGTGTGACGAAGAGACGTTGGTGTCGTTGGCTGCGCAGATCGAGCAGGTCAGGCCGTGGGGGCAGCGTCGGCCCGCTGTGTCTTAGTCGGTGATGGGTCCGGGCTGTTCACGGCGCGACGCCACGCGGCCAGCTTGTCCTCGAATCCGACGGTGTGTGCGGGGCTGGTCGACGGGAGCCTGGAGTGCCTCAGGTCGTGACCTACCTGGACCAGTCTTCGGTAGTTCTTCTCCGCAGCCGCACCGTTGAAGCACACGTGCCTGATCGTCGGGTGGGCAGCGAACAACGCGCCGAAGTCGTTGGCCACCATGCTTTCCCGCTCGACGTCCGAATCCAGGCTGCCCACCCTGCGGCATGACTGCAGAACATCCCACACGGCGACTCCGGCGGAGTTGAGCGCCGCAACGCGATTGTCGTAGGGGGCCGCGGGATCGAACTCGAATAGCTCACCGGCGAGGCGCCAGAAGGCGTTTCGCGGGTGCGCGTAGTACTGCCGCGCATGCAGCGACGCGACGCTGGGCATATTGCCGAGGATCAGGATGCGTGCGCCCCGGGCGACTATCGGCGGGAACCCCCGCAGGGTCGGAGAAGTCACGGGTCGTGTTTACCGCAAAGGCTTGGCGGCCAGCGGTTCGGTATACGTTGGTCAGCGTGGCCGAAGATGTCGATCTCGACGCGTCCGGGTTGCTTGACGGGCTCACCGGCAGGGCGCGGGCCGAGCGAGCCGAGTTGATTCCCTGGCTGATCGAGCGAGGCGTCAGCATCGACCAGATCCGAGGCACTTCCGCACCGATGCTGCTGGCCTCTCGGCAGATCATCGGCGATGACGGCGAGTATGTCTGCGCGCGAGAAGCCGCCGGGAAAGCCGGGGTCGATCTTGATCTGTTCGAACGGATTCAGCGGGCCATGGGGCTCCCGCGGGTAGAGGACCCCGAGGCCGCGGTGTTGTTGCGTGCCGATGCCGAGGCGGCCAAGTTCACTCGTGAATTCCTCGACGCGGGAATCCATCCCGATGAGTTGGTACAGATCACCCGACTCCTCGGCGACGGTCTTTCGCGGGCAGCAGAGTCGATGCGTCATGCCGCGTTGGCCGCTGTGTTGCGTCCGGGCGCAACAGAACTGGAGATTGCCGAGGCATCTGAGGGTCTGGTCGCGAAGATCGCTCCGCAGCTCGGGCCGATGATCCAAGACGTGCTTCTGCTGCAGCTGCGGCACTGGATCGAGAGTGAGGCCGTCAACGCCCGCGAACGGGCAGAAGGTCAGCACCTGCCCGGCGCGCGACTGGTGACGATCACGTTCGCCGATCTCGTCGGGTTCACCCGCCTGGGCGAGGCGGTGCCTCCCGAGGATCTCGAGCAGTTGTCCCAGCGGTTGGCTGATCTGACCCGCGACGTCACGGCCGCTCCTGTTCGATTCATCAAGACTATCGGCGACGAGGTGATGCTGGTCAGCCCAGAACCGGTGCCGATACTCGAGGCGGCTCTGAAGCTTGTCGACGCGACGGACGGCGACCAGGGTTTTCCCCAGCTGCGGGTTGGAATGGCTACCGGAATGGCAGTGAGCCGGGCGGGGGACTGGTTCGGCAGCCCGGTGAACCTGGCCGCCCGGGTGACGGGGGCCGCGAGGCCGGGTTCGGTGCTGGTGTCCGAGGCGACGCGGGGAGCGGTCGGAGATGACGAACGGTTCGCCTGGTCGTTCGCCGGCGCGCGACACCTCAAGGGCATTCAGTCTGATGTGAGGCTGTATCGCGCGCGCAGATCCGTTGGTGAGAGTACCTAGCTGACGTATCAGCTGCGGAGCTGATACCGCCAACCCGGACGGCACACCCCGGCTGGTCGGTGTCTGAGCCTTCCATCGGCCGTGGTCTCTCAGATGCGGCTTACGGTGTTGCGGCCAGCCCGTTTGGCCCGGTACATCGCTTCGTCGGCCCGTTTCGTCGTTTCCGAGTCGGATTCGCCTGGGGCGGCGAGGGTGGCTCCGATGCTGACTGTCGTGTGGATCGTCGTCCCGGATAGCTGGATCGGCTCGGCGGCGTGGCTACGGATCTTCTCGGCGATGGCGGCGACCTCGTCGAGGTTGTGGACGTCGGGTAGTAGGACCAGCATCTCGTCGCCGCCGGTACGACCGATGGTGTCCCCGTGGCGGACGCATTCGCGGATTCGGTTTGCCAGGGTGGAGAGCACGACGTCGCCCGTAGCGTGTCCGAAAGTGTCATTGACATCCTTGAAGCGGTCAATGTCGCAGAACAAGAGGCCGAGTTCCGGTCCAGGATTTCGTGAGCACTTCAGGGCGGCTTGAAGGCGGGCGAAGGCTTCGCCGCGGTTTACCAGCCCTGTCAGTGAGTCGACGCGGGCCAATTGCTCCATCTCCCGGTGCGCCTCTGTCAGTTGCTTCTTTTGGCGGTCTGATGATTCGGTTGTTGCGGCGATGGCATAGAGAGCGGCGAAGCCCACAAAGAGTAGGGCCTGTTCTTGCGGGGCCGTTGTGAAGTCGGCCAGGTGCGCTAAGCCGATCAGGGTCACGGTTGCCGTCAGCACCGCTGCTGGCGGCGCCCCGACAGCTCCGAAGGTCAAAGAGAGAAGTACCCCGGCGGCCAGCGCGGTTTGTTGTGTCCCCCAGAAGTTCTCATTGGCTGCGAGGTAGCCGGCCAGCACAATCAGGAGCGTCGCCGCTGCGATGCTTCCAAGCGCAAGTCGGCGTGAGCGCCGTAGCGCAACTGATGCCACGGCGTCCCGAAGAAGCAAGCCGAGGGGTACCCCGACCAGTAGCCCCAGACTGTCCCCAAACCACCAGGTCCGCCAACCGGTGAAGTAGTCGGAGTCGAACGTCCATGCCGCGGCCAAGGCTCCGAGTGTGGCGGTCAACGCCGGGACCATCATCGAGGTGACGATCACGGCTACCGCACCGCGCACCGAAAGCAGCCCGATCTGTTGTCGGCTTCCGGCGATGAGTGCAGCGAGAAGTACGAACGACGTGGCTTCGATGATGTTCACGACTCCGAAAGAGAGCGCGTGATGCGGCGCCACGTCGAACCGCAAGTCGACCACAACCTCGGCAAGTAGCCCCGCCGCATATACATAGGGCCAATCGCGTGGCCGGAACCGAAGCAGCGCGGTGACCAGTACCGCGTTGGGCATCCATAGCAACGAGACGCCGCCGGTCTCGGTGAACGGGTACAGCAACGCAACACCCGCGTAGGCGCAGAAGATGGCCAACAGCAATAGGCCTCCGCGCCAACGCGCACCCGGAAGCCAGAGAACAGCCCGCCCCCACCCGCCGTCAACCTGAGTGGTCGGCGCCGCTTCCAGCCGCGAAGCGCGTTCCGGCAGAGTCGTGGGCACGTCAACCCTTCCAGTTGTGCAACTAACCGTAATGCGGCAACCGTGATCGAGTAGTTCTTTTCCGATGGAAGTTGCCTATGGAGATCCCGGATAGCTGTTTCCCGGGGGTGCTGCGTGTCGTCGGTCTGGCCCGGTTGACGCTTGGCTGGTTTCCCCGAGTTGCGACCACCAGGCTCCGGGATCCGTTTGGTAGTCACCTCAGACATGCCGGCGGGTACTTGCTGCAGGGCCGCGGCGATCACATATCGCGCCAACAACCCGGTGACCGAGGTCCTCGGGTTCCGTCAGCGCGTGGCACCATCTCGGTATGCGAGTCCTGGTTCAGCGGGTCACCTCCGCGCGCGTGACGGTGGCGGGCGACCCGGGGGCTGAGGCTGTCACTGTCGGCGAGATTCGCCCGGATGGGCAAGGGCTGCTCGCGCTGATCGGAGTCACTCACACCGATGACGTCGATAAGTCCTCGAGACTGGCAGCAAAGCTCTGGAAGTTACGGATTCTCGACCATGAAATGTCTGCCAGCGACGTCGGCGCGCCGATCCTGGTGGTCAGTCAGTTCACGCTGTACGGAGACTCCACCAAGGGGCGACGGCCGACGTGGAACGCCGCCGCACCGGGCCCGGTCGCCGAACCCCTGGTGGACGCGTTCGCCGCGGCGCTCGTGGCCCTCGGCGCGCCGGTGCAGACCGGCCTCTTCGGCGCGGACATGCAGGTAGAGCTCGTCAACGACGGCCCGGTAACGGTATTGCTCGAGCTGTGAGCCGGGCTTTACTGCGTCACGACGGTGAAGCCTTCGGAGGGTTGCACAATGACGAATCCGTTGCCGTGAAACGACACCTGCACGGCCTCACCAGAGCCGCGGCCGATCAGGGCACCGGCCTTGAAGCTCGACTTGAGCTGCGTCTGCAGGCCCGCCGACCACGCGACCACGGCATTGGTATCCGCGAAGGTCGGAGCCTCGGCCGCGTTGAGTACCACCGGTGGGCCGTCAGTGGTGAGGGCCACCCATCCGGTGCCGCGCAGCATGGTGTTGAACAGACCTCCGGTCGCGATGCTGCCGCCCTTCACCCGCTCGATGTTCCAGTCCAGGTTCGAGGAGAACGCCAGGACGTTCTTGCCGCTGATCGACAATCCGGAGTTGTTCAGGTTGAGCAGGTGTACGTCGTAGGACCGCTCGGCGAGAAAGACATCGCCCTGGCCGGCGCAGCGCATCAGCGGAAGGCCTTCGCCGGTAAGGGCCTTCTTGATGAATTTCGAGGCCCCGCCTCCCTCGAACGAGAAGTCCACGTTGCCCTGGTAGGCAACCATCGACCCCTGTCGGGCCATGAACGGTTCACCGAGACGCACCCGAAGTAGCTTCGAGTTCTGGTTGCCAATCGCCTTGGCCTCTTTTTCGCTGAATCGCCCGTCGACCAAGTCCCCGGTGACACCGGTGAAACCGTCGCCGCCTCCGCCGGGAACAGGCTGCGCCTGGCTCGCCTGCGCCTGGCTCGCCTGCGGCTGCTGTTGCCCCGGTGGCGAGGCCTGCTGAGCGGGTGCGCCGCCGAGCGGCGCCCGGCCCACCTGGCCCTGCTGGGAGACTTGATCGGTCCACTGATTTCCGTCGAACCACCGGTATTCGTAGCGGCCCTCGGGATCGGGCTGCCAGCTGCCTTGTTCGGGTCCTGTCACCGTTACCTCCTTAGCGTTGCGCCGGTTTCACACCCTATGCCTAGCGGCTCAGGAGCTGGCATCCTTGGGCGATGGCAAAGGAAATTGACCGCCAGCGCGCCCAAGGTGCCCTCGCGGTTATCAAGGAACACCCCGGCATGCTGTTGTTCGCGTTGTCGCCGGCTCTGCTGGGCCTGGCTGCCGTGTGGTGGTTGTTCGGTGCGGGTTGGGCGGTACTGCTGCTGATCGTCGGGGTTGTGGGTGGCGGTGCGGCGCTGGTGCTCAAACGCCGCTGACAGGCCCCGCAACGCTGCTGCGATATGCAACTGCTGCGATATCAGCCGCCGACGAATTCGCCGGTGGCGAACGTTTCTCCAGACGCCTAGTAACGATGTAATGATGTAATCATGAGACATCATCCCCATCGCCGGCGCTCTGCCCGATCCGGCGGCTGGCAGCAATCCGACCAACCCGATGCCGGAGACTGCGCCGACTGGTTCGCCGGCCGACTCCCAGATGACTGGTTCGCCGGTGATCCCGAGGTCGTGGTCGACCGTGAAGAGATCACCGTTGTCGGGCGGTTGCCGACCCCCGGCAGTCCGTCTGAATCGGAGTCGCACGGTGCGCGCGAGAGTGAAGCCCGTGCGTCGGGCCGGGCGGCACGGTTCCGTGAACAGACGCGCGCGGAACGGATGCGGATCGCTGACGAGGCCGAAGCCCGCTACGGGCGTAAGGTCGCCTGGGGCGTGGAAATTCCAGCATTCGATGCGGACGCCTCGGGACCCGAGCGAATCTTGTTCACGCACATGGCTGTACCGGTGATGACTCGCCTGCGGCAGTCTGAGCGCCAGGTGCTGGACACACTGGTGGACGCGGGTGTGGCCCGGTCGCGCTCGGACGCACTCGCGTGGTCGGTCCGCCTGGTCGGTGAGCACGCCGACGAGTGGCTCGGCAAGCTGCGCGAAGCGATGCGCAACGTCGATGATCTGCGGGCAGAGGGCCCGTAGACGGGGGACCAGGCTTGACCTTGTCCGAAAGCGTGGTCTCGGAATGTCGTCTGGGAAAATCTAGGCTTGCGTCATCGCCCAGTACTCCCCGCGGCGGGCCAAGAGTTCGGTGTGGCTGCCGCGCTCCACGATTCTGCCCGCTTCCATCACCAGGATCACGTCGGCATCGTGAATCGTCGAAAGCCTGTGCGCAATAATGAAACTCGTTCGTTCGCGACGGATTTGACTCATGGCCTGTTGAATCAGAACCTCGGTCCTGGTGTCCACCGAGCTGGTGGCTTCATCGAGGATCAAGATCTCAGGCCGGGCCAGCACCGCCCGGGCGATGGTGATCAGTTGCTTTTCGCCGGCGCTGATGTTTGTACCGCCGTCGTTGACGCGGGTTTGGTACCCGTCGGGCAGCGTCTGAACGAAGCGATCCACGTAGGCCGCCCTGGCCGCCTCCATCACCTCCTCATCGGTGGCGTCTGGACGCCCGTAGGCGATGTTGTCGTACACCGTTCCGGCGAAGAGCCAAGTGTCCTGCAGCACCATCCCGATGCGCGAGCGCAGTGAGCCGCGGCTTATCGAGGAGATGTCCACCCCGTCGAGCAGGATCCGGCCCGAGTCGACGTCGTAGAACCGCATGAGCAGGTTCACCAGCGTTGTCTTGCCTGCGCCTGTCGGACCGACGATGGCGACCGTAGTGCCCGGCTCGACAACCAGGGACAGGTCCTCGATGACCGGGGTGCCGGGAACGTAGCTGAACCGGACCTGCTCGAACTCGACCCGACCCCCGGTACGGCCCATGTGCCCGGCGTCCACGGCAGGCAGCGCCAGCGCCGGATCTGGCGGCTCCTCCTCGGCGTCGAGCAGCTCGAAGACCCTTTCGGCGCTGGCGATCCCGGACTGCATGGTGTTGTACATCCCGGCAATCTGGGTGAGAGGTTGGTGGAACTGGCGGACGTACTGGATGAACGCCTGGATGCCGCCAAGTGTGATCTGACCGGTGGCTACCTGCAGTCCCCCGACCACCGCGACCGCCACATAGCTCAGGTTGCCGATGAAGATCGTCGCTGGCGAAACCAGTCCTGACAGCAACTGCGCTCCGAAGCCGGCGCGGTAGACCTCGTCGTTGAGCTCACCGAACTCATCCTCGGCGCGTGCACGGTGCCCGAAGGTCTTGACCACGGTGAAGCCGCTGTAGGTCTCCTCGATGTGCGCGTTGAGCCTGCCGGTGTTGCGCCACTGTGCGACGAAGAGCTTTTGGGAGCGCCGTGCGATCGACCGGGTGACCCACAGCGATATCGGCACCGTGACCACTGTGAGCAACGTCAGTAGCGGGGAGATTGTCAACATCATCACCAGTACGGCGAACACCGTCAGAACCGAGGACACCAACTGAGTGATCGTCATCGACAGGGAGGTCTGCACGTTGTCGACGTCGTTCGTCAATCTGCTGAGCACCTCGCCGCGTTGCCGGGAATCGAAGTACCGAAGTGGCAGCCTGTGCACCTTGTTCTCGACCTCGGCGCGCAACGCCACCATGGTCCGCTGCACCACAACGTTGAGCAGCCGGGCCTGCATCCAAACCATCAGGGCAGCTACCAGATACAGCGCCAAGGCCAATGCAAGGGTGCGGCCGATAGCGGCGAAGTCCACACCTTGTCCGGGTACCACGTTCATCCCGGACAGCAGGTCGGCGAAATTGTCGTCGCCGCGGGTTCGCGCTGCCTCGACAGCCTGCTCCTTGGACAGGCCGGCCGGCAACTGTCGGCCGATGACACCGTTGAACAGCAGATCGGTGGCATGGCCGAGGATGCGCGGTCCGGCGACGCCCAGAGCGATTCCGCCGACGCCGAGCAACATCACCGCGATGGTCAGGCCACGCTGGGGAACGAGCCGTTTGAGCAGCCGGATGGTCGAGCCCTTGAAGTCGCGAGATCGAACCTCCGCCGGTTCGGACGTCCGCATGGGTCGCGCCAACGGTTCGGTCATGATTGCCCGGCAGTAGCCGACTGGGATTCCGCGAACTCCCGGTATGTCTTGCAGGTGCCGAGCAACTGCGCATGGGTTCCGGCGCCAACCACCCGGCCGTCGTCGACGACGACGATCAGGTCCGCCTCCGCGACGGTCGAAATTCGCTGCGAGACAATCAACACCGTGGCTGAAGCGGATACCTCCCGCAATGCGCTGCGAACTCGCGCATCGGTGTGCACGTCGAGAGCCGAGAACGCGTCGTCGAACAGGTAGATCGCAGGGCGGCGAATAACGGCCCGCGCGATCGCCAGGCGTTGCCGCTGCCCTCCGGAGAAGTTCATACCGGCCTGCGCGACCCGCATCTCCAGCCCGTCGGGGTGGGCGCCCACGAAATCGTCTGCCGCGGCTACCCTTAGCGCGTCCCACATTTCCTCTTCGGTGGCCACATGCCCTGGGGCGGCGCCCAGTTGAAGGTTGTCGGCGACGGTGCCGGAGAACAAATAGCCACGCTGGGGCACCAACCCGATCGCTGACCAGAGTCGTTCGATGTCGAAGTCGCGCACGTCGATCCCGTCCACGCTGACCGAGCCGGCGGTTACGTCGTACAGTCGGCAGATCAGCGACAGCAGCGTCGACTTGCCCGACCCGGTGGATCCGACGATCGCACACGTGGTACCCGGCCGCGCCGTGAGCGAGACATCCTGGACCACCGCGCGATCGGCGCCAGCGTAGCTGAATGTCGCTCGATCCAAACGGATTTCGCCCGTGATCGTCGTCGGCGACACTACTGCCGGGCCGCCGGTGATGGCGGGCGCGGTGGAGAGCACTTCGGTGATCCGCTCCGCGCATATCGACGCACGCGGAATGATCACCAGGATGAATGTTGCCATCAGCACCGCGAGCAGGATCTGCATGAAATAGGACAGGAAGGCGATCAGCGAGCCGACCTGCATCTGGCCCGAGTCTATCCGGATGCCGCCGAACCAGATCAACGCCACGCTCGACACATTGATCACCAGGGTGGTCGCCGGCAGCATCAACGCCTGCCACCGCCCGGCAGCCAGCGCAGTATCCGCCAGCGCGTGATTGGTTTCGGCGAATCGGTTGCGCTCGAAAGGTTCCCGGGCGAACGCCCGAACGACTCGCAGGCCCGCCAGCTGCTCACGCATCACCCGGTTGATTCCGTCGATCTGGCGTTGCAGCCGGCGGAAGATCGGCATCAGATGCGACACGATCCAGTAGTTGGTGACCGCGAGCAACGGCACGCTGACGACCAGCAGCCACGACAAGCCGGCGTCCTGGCGGATAGCCATGAAGATGCCGCCGACGCACATTATCGGTGCGGTGATCAGCATCGTGCAGGTGAGTTGTACCAACAGCTGAATCTGTTGGACATCGTTGGTCGTCCGGGTCAGCAACGACGGGGCGCCGAACCGCGCAGTCTCTTCGGCCGACCATCCGGTCACGTGGTGGAAGATCGCCGATCGCAGGTCCCGGCCGAGGCCCATGCTCGCCCGTGATCCGAAGTACACCGCACCGACGGCGCAGACCACCTGCAGCGCGGTCACCACGAGCATCACCAGACCGAGCTCGACAATGCGAGGCAGATCCCCCTGCGCTACGCCGTCGTCGATGATCGCGGCATTGATCGTCGGCAGGTACAGCGTCGCGAGGGTGCTGATCACTTGGAACACGGCAACCGCTGCAAGCAACCGTCGGTACGGCCGCACGTGCTGTCGGAGCAACCTCCAGAGCATCTCGCTACCTTTGCATACCCGCGCGTACCCACCCGGCTGGGCGCATGTTCGGCCGGGCCACCTGAGGATTCCATAAATTACCAGGTCAATCGGCATGTCGGTGGTTGCGGCCGCGCGCTGCCGCTACAGTGCATGGCGTGACACCCAGCAAGTCAGCGAAGGCTGCTTTCGCCGCGCGCGGGTCGCTGGCCGTTGCGGCTGCGGCCATGTTTCCGGTTCTCGCCGCATGCTCCGACGCGGGGCCGGCGTCGCCCGAGGTGCCGACCACCGAGGTGCCGTCGCAGGGCATAACCCACGGGCCGTTTTTCCCGGAGTGCGGTGGCGTCAGCGATGAGGAGATGACCGAGCAGACGCAGGTGGTCGGGCTGGTCAACACTGCTCAGACGTCGGTGGGATGCCAGTGGTTGTCCGGTGGCAGCATCTTGGGCCCGCATTTCTCCTTCACCTGGTTCCGCGGCAGCCCCATCGGGCGAGAACGCAAGACCATGGAACTATCCCGCACCAGCGTGGAGGACATCAGCATCGAAGGACATGACGGCTTCATCGGCATCAACGAAGACCTGGCCACCGGCGTCGTGAACCTCTGCGAGGTCGGCATCCAGTTCGACGACGACTTCATCGAGTGGTCGATCAGCTTCGCCCAGGAGCCGTTCCCAGATGCCTGCGACGTCGCTGTGGAATTGACTCGCCAGTCGATTGTGAACGCCACGTGAGCGCCCGCCGCGTGCTGGTGCGTGCGACCGCGGTGTTGGCCGGGCTGGTCATGTTGACCGGCTGCACTCAGACTGTCGACGGAACCGCGGCCAAACCGGGTTCGGGAGACGTGCCGCGAAACAACGACTCGCAGCGCAAGTACCCGAACCTGTTGAAGGAATGCGACGTGCTCACCGAGGACATCCTGGCTGAGACCGTCGGCGCGGACCCCCTGGACATTCAGAGCACCTTCGTCGGTGCGGTGTGCCGGTGGCAGGCGGCCAATCCCGCAGGACTTGTCGACATCACCCGGTTCTGGTTCGAACAGGGCAGTCTGGACAACGAGCGTAAGACCGCCGAGCAACTCGGGTATCAGATCGAGAACCGGTCCATCGCGGGTATCGAATCCTTCATGATGCGCCCCGACGATCCGAACGGAGCGTGCGGTGTGGCGAGCGACGCCGTCGGGGTCGTGGGCTGGTGGGTCAATCCCCAGTCGCCCGGTATCGATGCCTGCTCGATGGTGGTCAAGCTGATGGAACTGACCCTGGCTACCCGCGCCTAAAGCTGCTCGGGCCCTGCGGACGCGGGGCGCAGGCTCAGCGCGCGACGTGGAAGTCGACCAGCTCGGCTCCGCCGGGCTTCAGTTGGTCCCACGGCTCGACGGTGCGCAGGACCGCGATCGACGAGGTAGGAAACTTCGCCGAGATCTGCTGGGCGACAGCACCATTACAGGTTGAGCGGTTCGCCAGATTGAGGGCGAGCGACGACATCACCGGCTCGTGGCCGACCACGAGCAGCGTCGAGAGATTCCCATGGTCGCCGATATCCCCGGCGAACCGTGAGCGGGCTCCGTTGATCTCGTCGATGACGATGCCGGGTGTTGAGTCGTAGATGCGATCCACATACCGCACCGGCGCTGTGATCCCGGTGCGTTCCAGCGTCTGCCGGGTACGAGTGGCCGTCGAGCACAGCACTGCGTCGATCTCGCTGCCGCCGGACCGCCTGGCCCGGATCCAATCACCTGCCAATGCGGCCTCCCGGATACCCCGGCTGGCCAACGGGCGGTCGTGATCGGCCACGCCCGACGGATAGCCGGACTTGGCGTGTCGGAGCAACAGCAGCGTGCGATACCTGTCGCTGGTGTCAGATGCGGTGCTCATGGGCACAACGGTAGGGCATGCCGGTGCGCATCCCCGGACTTGTCGGTGGCCCGTCCTACACTCGCGGTGACAACGCAAACATGCCGGTGAAATGGGCTCCGAGCAGGCGGGAAGGGGTGTTCTGGATGCGGTTTCTGCATACTGCCGACTGGCAACTGGGCATGACCCGTTACTTCCTCAACGGAGAGGCGCAGCCCAGGTACTCTGCCGCGCGGCGCGCCGCGGTAGCTGCTCTCGGTTCGCTCGCCGGTGAGGTCGGCGCGGAGTTTGTCGTCGTGGCCGGTGACGTATTCGAGCACAACCAACTCGATCCCCGCGACGTCAGCCAGTCCCTCGAGGCCATGCGGGGCATCAACGTGCCGGTGTATCTGCTTCCCGGCAACCACGACCCGCTGGACGCGTCGTCGGTTTACACCAGCGCGCTGTTCACCGCCGAACGACCCGACAACGTGATCGTCCTGGACCGCCCCGGCGTCCACGAGGTGCGGCCAGGGCTGCAGCTCGTCGCCGCGCCGTGGTCCTCGAAGGCACCGACCACGGATTTGGTCGGCGAGGTCGTCAGTAGCCTCGATCGCTTCGATGACCGTGACGACCGTGACGACCGTGACGACCGTGATGTGCTGGACAGCAGCCTCGATGCCGCGCCCCCCGATGGGCTCACCCGCATCGTCGTCGGCCACGGTGCGGTCGACATCCTCGTCCCAGACAGGGACCGGGAGTCGCTGATCCGGCTGACAGCGATCGAGTCGGCTATCGCCCGGGGCGCGGTGCACTATGTCGCTCTGGGGGACAAGCACTCCCGGATGAGGGTCGGCTCCACCGGCCGGATCTGGTATTCGGGCTCGCCGGAGGTGACGAACTACGACGATATCGAGCCGGACCCGGGGCAGGTGCTGGTGGTCGACATCGACGAATCCGATCCGCTGCGTCCCGTACAGGTCGATGCCCGCCGTATTGGTCGCTGGCGATTCGTTTCGCTGCGCCATGCGGTGGACAACGGTCGTGACATCGCCGACCTCGACATCAATCTCGACCTCATGCCGGACAAAGAATGCACGGTTGTTCGGCTGGGTCTGACCGGCTCGCTCACGATCACCGACCGGGCCGCGCTGGATGCCTGTCTGGACCGCCACGCGCGACTGTTCGCAGCGCTCGTGCCGTGGGACAAGCAGACCGACATCGCCGTGATGCCCGCCGACGGAGAATTCGACGATCTTGGCATCGGAGGGTTTGCCGCCGCCGCGGTCGACGAGCTGGTGGCTACTGCGCGCTCCGCGGGCGAGGACGCCGACGACGCGAGCGCCGCGCTGGCTCTGCTGCTGCGGCTCGCCGAGGGCGGTGCGGCATGAAATTGCACCGGCTGACCCTGACCAACTACCGCGGCATCACCCACCGCGACATCGAGTTTCCAGATCACGGCATAGTCATCGTCAGCGGCGCCAACGAAACGGGCAAGACTTCGATGCTCGAGGCACTCGACTTGCTGCTCGAGGCCAAGGACCGGTCCACCAAGCGGGAAGTCAAGCAGGTCAAGCCCACCCACGCCGATGTCGGCGCCGAGGTCACAGCTGAGATCTCAACCGGCCCCTACCGGTTCGTGTACCGCAAGCGTTTCCACAAGCGTGCCGAGACAGAGCTGACGCTGCTGGCGCCGCGGCGCGAGCAACTCACCGGCGACGAAGCCCACAACAAGGTGCGGGCCATACTCAACGAGACCGTCGACTTGGATCTGTGGCGGGCGCAGCGAGTGTTGCAGTCGGCGCCGACCTCCGCTGCGGATTTGTCGGGATGCAACGCGTTGTCCCGTGCGCTCGACGTGGTGGCCGGCGAGGTCGACAACGCCGCTGACCCGCGAACCTCACCGGGCGGGGACGTTGACACGCTGCTGATCGACCGCATCGACGCGGAATACCGGCGCTACTTCACCGCGACGGGGCGGCCCACCGGGGAATGGGCTGCGGCGGCCAGCAGCCTGCAGGCCGCAGACCGGGACGTGGCCAGCTGCGCGGCGGCGATTGCCGAGGTTGACCAAGCGGTCCGCAGCCACATTGCGCACACTGGTGAGCTGGCGGCTTTGGCGGTCGAAAGCACCCGGGCCGCCGAGCGACTCGTGCGCGCCCGTGACGCCGCCCAGTTGGTCGCCACGTTGAGAGCCGAGATCGACCAGGCCACCGTTGTCGCCGATGCTGCTAGGTCGACGCACGCCGCGTCGATGGCAGCTCTCACCGAACGACGCCGCGTACGCGCAGATCTCGACGGGCGCACGGAGCCGATCGCGGGCCTGCACGCAGCGTCGGCCGAAGCGGCGGTGGAATTGTCGACCGCCGATGAGGTGCGGCTGGCCGCCGACCAGGCGGCGGTGGCGGCCCGGGCCGCGCTCGAGGCCAGTAGGGTTCGCATCGACGCGGCTCGGCGCGCCGTGCAGCAGCTGGCCGACTGGGATCAGGCCGAGCAGCTCACCAGTCGGATCACCGCTATCGAGGGCCATCAGCGTGACCTCCACGAAGCCCAGCGCGATCTGGCGGCGATCACGCTCACCGGCCAGTTGATGCAGACCATCGAGGACGCCGCGGAGGTCGTCAATAGTGCCACCGCCGCCGCCGAACGAGCCTCAGCCCACATCGAACTGGTCGCTGCCAGCGATCTCGAGCTGCAGATTGGCGGCGAGCCGGTCGTGCTGCGTGCAGGTGGTACGTGGTCGGCGGCACTCAGCGGTCCGACCGGGGTCGAGGTTCCCGGTGTTGTCTCGGTGCAGGTGACCCCGGGGGCCCCGGCCACCACGACTGCGGCCGCGCTCGACACTGCCCAGGCGGCGCTGTCGGCGGCTCTGCGGCAGGCTGGTGTCGCCGACGTCGCTGCGGCGCGTGTGCTCGATGAGCAGCGTCGCGGCCTGCTCAACGCCGGTGAGCGGCTGCAGGGGATTCTCGATGCGGTGACAGCCGAGGGTGACGTCGATGAACTGCGCTCCCGGCTGTCCGAGGTGCGATCCCGAATCGCGGTCGTCGATGACGGCCTGCGGAGCTCAACAGTGGCGGAACGCCACGATTCGGCTGCCCTGCGCGCTGAACTCGAGGCCGCCGGCACAGCGCACCAGCAGGCTGTCCAGGATTGCGACCAGCATCGAACGGTCGCCGAGGAGGCGGCCAGGCTGCTCGCCGACCGTGGCGTGCGGGCAGCCCGTGCCAAGGAGAAGCTCGAAGCCGCGCAAGCGGAGCTGGCCCTGGCGGTCCAGCGCCTCGCCGCCCAGCGGGAGGAAGTTGGCGATGATCAGTTGGCCGTCAACGCCGAGGCCGACGCCGAGGCGTCGACCAAGGCTCAGGAACTCGTTGTCAGACTCGACGACGAATTGGCCCGTCACCAGCCAGAAATGGTCAACACCGAGCTCGAGGACGCAGAGCGCGAGTACGGCGGCGTTCAGCAGCGTCACGACCAGGCCGAAGTGGCGTTGCGAGAGGTCGCCATGCAGTTGAAGGTGTACGGAACCGAAGGGCGCAAGGGCAGGTTGGACTCCGCCGAGACTGCGCGCCAGCATGCCGAGGGTGAGTTCCGGCGAGTGCAGCGCCGGGCGCGGGCCGCAGAGCTGCTGAAGGCTGTCGTGGGCCGGCACCGTCACGCCATGCGGCAGCGCTACGTCGACCCGTTCCGCGGTGAGCTGGAACGGTTGGGCCGCATCGTGTTCGGCGAGAGCTTCGAGGTGGATGTCGACAGCGATTTGCGCATCGGACACCGAACGTTGTCGGGGCGCACCGTCCCCTACGAATCGTTGTCGGGGGGAGCCAAGGAGCAGCTGGGCATTGTTGCCAGGTTGGCCGGCGCCGCCATGGTCGCCAAGGAGGACAGCGTGCCGGTCGTGATCGACGACGCGCTCGGGTTCACCGACGCTGAACGGCTGACGAAGATGGCCGAGGTGTTCGACGCGGTCGCCAGCGACAGTCAGGTGATCATCCTCACGTGCAGTCCGCAACGCTATTCGGGTGTCGGCTGCGCCCACCGCATTGAGTTGAACGCTGCAATGTCCTGTTGAGCGGTCCTTTTGAACGCTGCAATGTGCTGGTGAGCGGACCTGCTGAACGGTCCTGTTGAGCACCGCAGCGTCCGCTCTGCGGTTGGCACGCTTTAGACTTCGCTCGTGGACGCCGATTACGTCATCGTGGGAACAGGCTCTGCCGGCGCCGTCCTGGCCCATCGTCTCAGCGCCGATCCCTCTGTGCGGGTTGTCGTGCTCGAGGCGGGTAAGCGGGACAAGAACCAGTCGGTCCACATCCCCGCGGCCTTTGCCAAGCTGTTCCGGGGTCCACTCGACTGGGATTATCTGACCGAGCCCCAGCACGGCCTCGGTGAACGCCGGGTGTACTGGCCGCGGGGCAAGATGCTGGGCGGCTCGTCGTCGATGAACGCGATGATGTGGGTGCGCGGGTTCGCCGCCGACTACGACGAGTGGGGCGAGCACGCCGGCGACGCATGGAACTACGCACACCTCGAGCCGTACCTGCGGGGCATCGAATCAGGACCACTCGTCATCTCGCGCCAACGAAGCCCGCGGGCATCAACTTCCGCCTGGCTGACCGCGGTGCAGGAGTGTGGGCATCGGGTCGAAGCGCCGAACCAGGCTGAGCCACAAGGGTTCTGCGAAACGCTGGTCACGCAACGCCGAGGCGCCAGATGGAGTTCGGCCGACGCCTACCTCAAGCCACTCCGCAACCGTAAGAACCTGACAGTGCTCACCGAGGCCACCGCGACCCGGGTGGTTTTTGCCGGTGATCGCGCGATCGGCGTGGAGTTCGAGGGCAAGGACGGCCGGACCGTGGCGACCGCGCGCCGCGAGGTTGTGCTGTGTGCGGGGGCGGTAAACACTCCGCAGCTGCTGATGCTGTCCGGAATCGGTGACCGCGACCAGCTGACCGGACACGGGATCGTCAGCACCGTGCACTCGCCCGAGGTGGGCGCCAATCTGCTCGACCACCTCGTGATCCCGCTGGGGTTCGACGTTCCATACGATTCCCTGTTCGGTGCGCAGAAGCCGGTGGAACTGGCCAACTACCTCGCGCGCCGCCGGGGCATGCTCACTTCGAACGTGGGGGAGGCCTACGGCTTCGTCAAGAGCAGGCCTGATCTGGAGTTACCAGACCTGGAGCTGATCTTTGCCCCCGCACCATATTTCGATGAGGGAATTGGCGATCCCTACGTCGGGCACGCCGTGGTGATGGGACCCATCCTGCTCAAGCCGCAGAGTCAGGGAACGATCGCGCTGCGCTCCGCCGACCCGCATGACAAGCCGCTGATCGATCCCGGCTACCTGACCGACCCCGCCGGGGCCGATCGCGAGGCGCTGATGGCCGGGCTGCGCATGTGTGCTGACATCGCCCGCGCGCCGGCGCTGCAGGGCATCATCGGTAGAGTCGCCCGGCCGCGGGATGCGACCGAACTCGATGACGCAACGCTGGCACGAGCGGTGGAATCCCTGGCGCACACGTTGTATCACCCGGTTGGCACCTGTCGGATGGGTAACGACGACGCCAGCGTCGTCGATCCTGAACTGCGGGTCCGCGGCGTGCGGGCATTGCGGGTAGCCGACGCCTCGGTGATGCCTTCGATCATCCGTGGCCACACCCACGCACCGACGGTGCTGATCGGCGAGAAGGCCGCCGACCTGATCCGCCGCACCCCCGGTTAACCGCGGGCTTTGCGCAACGAAGGCACTGACGATGAACACTTCGCGTCGCCTCATGCATGACAAGCTGGCGGCGCTGGCCGGCGTCCGGCCAGTTCGCCGGCCCGTCCACCGTGGCGGTGACGAAGAGTTCGACCTCTACTACGTGCGGACCGGTCGCAAGTCCGCCCATCCGCTGGTTGTCATCCCGGGCGGCCCGGGTGCGGCATCGATAGCGCTGTACCGGGCGCTCCGGCGGCGGGCCGCGGCCGAGGGTCTCGACGTCATCATGGTCGAACACCGTGGGGTGGGACTGTCTCGCCACGACGACGCAGGCCGTGACCTGCCCCCGAGCGCGCTCACCGTGGACATGGCCGTCGACGACATCGGCGCCGTGCTCGACGACGCCGGAGTCGATCAGGCCGTCGTCTACGGCACGTCATACGGCAGCTATCTGGCAGCCGGTCTCGGTGTGCGCCACTCGACGCGGATACACACGATGGTGTTGGACTCTCCGCTGCTTTCGGCCGATGACATCGACGACGTTCGGGCTCAGATCCGGCGGTTGCTGTGGGACGGCCCTGCCGGTTCGGACGGCCCTGACGGTTCGGACGGCGGGGCCGAGCTCGCGGCCAAGATGCGCCGCCTGGTCGCCGACGGCGTGCTCGCCCCAACGACCGTGCTGCGTGCCGCGGACCTGTACGGCATCGCCGGACCGGATGTGCTCCGACGGCAGCTGGATCTGCTGCTGGCCGGTCATGATTGGTTGTGGACGGCGGTGGGGTTGGGGACGAGGTTTCTGCTGGAACGCCAGACCCCGTACCATCACGAGCCCGACCTCGTCGAGCGCATCGCATACCGGGAACTGAACTATGGCGCCGTGCCGGACGGCGGGCCGCTGGACCCCGCGGTGGCTTTTCGCGAGATCGCCAGTGGCGATGTCGACTTCGTCGCCGAGCCATACGATCTGATCTCAGCGATGTCAGGATTCACGTGGCCTACCGCAGTGATCTCCGGCCTTCGCGACCTCACGACGCCGCCGACCGTGGCGCGGCGGGTCGCCGATCTGATACCCGACTCGGTTCTCGTCGAACTGCCGACCGCCGGACACAGCATCCTGGACACTCGCGACCACGCTGCACTCCAGATCTGCAAGGCGGCGTGCACCGGTGGGATTGGCCAACTGCCCTCCCGCTCAGCCGAACTGGATGCCTTGCCGGCCAATCTGGCGGTGAGACTGCTGGTTCGGGGAATCAGTATCGCCGCGAGGGTGGAGTCGGTGGTGCCCGACGCCGTACCGCGCGCGGTACGGTCGGTCAATCCGGTCCGGTCGGTCAATCCGGTCCGGTCGGTCAATCCTTTGTGAAGCCGATCGCCGTGTAGTTCAGGTCCCCGATGCCGGCGGGACCGTAGTTGGCGAGGGTGCTGCGAACCGCGACGTTGCCGGGAGACTGAAACAGCGGCAGGCTGTGGCCTTCGTCCCAGATCATCTTGTCGAGTTCGTTGGCGAGACTGCGGGCCTTGGCCGGATCAAGCTCGGACAGCGTCTCTTCGATCTTGGCGTCGATCAGCGGACTGCCGATCTGGCCGTAGTTGCTCTCGCCCTCCGAGGCGTAGATCTGGGTGAGGCTTGCCAACGGGAATGCGTCACCGCCCCAGCCGAACTGGGCGATGTCGAAGTTGCCGGGGGTGACATAGTCGCTGAACAACGTACCGCCCGCGACGGCATTCAGCTCGAGTTTGACGCCGATCTGGGCCAGATTGTTCTGGGCGATCTGGCCGATCTGACGGGTGCTCTGTGCATCGTAGAACACGTCGCGAACGATCAGTTCGCGTCCGTTCTTCTCGCGGAATTGGCCATTTCCGCCGTCACTGAGCCGCCAGCCCAGCGCATCCAGGATGCGTTTTGCTTCCTCTGGGTCGAAGGCGATGCCGTTGTCCTGGTAACCCTCCTGGCCGGCCAGGTAGATGTGATTGTTCAAGGGCACCGGGTTGTCGGCGAGTCCGCGCTGCGTGATCGCGGCGATGGCCTGGCGGTCGATACCCTTGGCGATCGCGGTTCGCATGGCCGGGTCGGACAGGATCGAACCCTCCGCCCCGTTGAACGTGAAGTGGTACCAACTCGGCGCCGGCGCCCGCCGGATCGAGACTCCCTCGGTGCGGCGCGCGATCGTCAGGTCATCCAGCGTCGCAAGCCCCACCGCGTCGAGGGCGTCGTTCTGCAGGGCGGGGATCTTGGCCGCGTCATCGAGCACGGTGTAAGTGAAGGAGTCAAGAACAGGTGGCGTACCCCACCATTTCGGGTTGCGGGTCAACGTGATTCGCTGGGCGCCCCGGTCAACTGAAGTGATCATGAACGGTCCCGCCGACGGCCCGGGGCCGTCGAGAAAGCCTTTGTTGAACGCGGCGGGATCCTCGGTCATCGCCTTGGGGGCCAGCATGCTGTTTCCGGCGAACATTCCCCGCCAGTCGGCATAGTGCTTGGCGAACGTGATGACCGCCTGGCGATCGTCGACGCCCTTGGTCACCGACTCGACCCGTTCACTGCCATTGGGTGCTGCGAACAGGTATTCGCTGTCCTTCCCGCTGGTGGCGTGGATCTGCGCTGCGAAGTCCTCCCAGGTGATCGGCGTACCGTCCGACCACACCGCGTCGGGGTTGACGGTGTAAGTGACGACCTGGGGGTCGGTGCTCGTCAGTTCGACGCTGGTGAAGTAGTCGCTGTTGACCGTCATCTGTCCGTCGGGCTTGATGAAGAAGGCGCGCGGCAGCGTCGCGCGCAGCATCCCGCCCAGTTCCGCGAGGTTCCCGTCGACATGCAGGTAGTTGAAGTTGGGTGGGAAGCCCGACAGCGCAAGTCGAAGGTTGCCGCCCTGGCGCAGGGTGGCCGGATCCTGCGGGTTGATGTCGGCGGTCGCCCCGATCTCGGCCTCACCGCCCGCGGAGGGCACGTCGTTCTCTGCGCCGGAACAACCGGTCAGCACCAGCGCTGTGGTCACTCCGACGGCGAACAGACGCGAAATCGCACTCTTGAGGGGCCAGTTGTGCGACTTTGCGACTGCTCGCGGCACGAGGTTCGTCATGTGCACTGACTCTAACCGTGATCGGTCAGGGGCCGCGGAACCGCCGACAGCAGACGGCGCGTGTAGTCGTGGCGTGGATGGGCGAACACCTGCTCACCGTCGCCCTGCTCGACGATCGTGCCCTGGTGCATCACCGCCACCCGGTGGGCCAGATGCTTGACCACAGAAAGATCGTGAGACACGAACAGGTAGGCCAGCCCGAAGCGTTCCTGCAGGTCAAGCAGCAAGTTGATGATTCCCGCCTGAATCGACACGTCCAGCGCCGACACCGGTTCGTCGAGGGCCAGGATCTTCGGCTGCAACGCTAGCGCCCGGGCGATCCCGATACGCTGCTTCTGCCCGCCGGAGAAGTCCGCCGGGTACCGGTTGGCATCCTCCCGGCGGAGTCCGACCACGGTGAGCAGTTCGGCCACTCGATCGACGGTGGCGGCTTTGTCGAAGCCGTTGGACCGCATCGGCTCGGCCAGTACGTCGAATACCGGCAGTCGCGGATCCAGTGCCGCCACGGGATCCTGGAACACCACCTGCAGATCGCCCCGAAGCGCCTTCCGGGCGCGTCTGGTGAGCGTCGAGACATCGGCACCCAGCACTTCGATGGTCCCGCCCTGCGGCTCGGCGAGATCCAGGATCTGGTGCAGCGTCGTGGACTTACCCGAGCCGGACTCGCCGACAATTCCCAACGTACGACCCTGCTGGAGTTCGAAACTCACCCCGTCGACGGCCCGGACCTCGCCGACCCGGCGCCGAAACACCACGCCCTTGGTCAACGGGTAGGTCTTGACGAGGTCATCGACGCGCAACACGACGGGTTCCGCCAGGGCCGCATCCGGCTCCGATGGCGATGCCGTCGAAACGCCGTAGATCTCGGCCGCGCTGCGACCGGCGACGTCTTCACCCCGGATGCACGCGACCTCGTGGCCGGCGCCGACTGTCCTCAGGTCAGGTTCAGCGGTAAGGCATGCGTCGACGGCCAGCGGGCACCGGGGAGCGAACGGGCAGCCAGGCGGCAGCGCTACCAGTGACGGAGGAGCGCCGGGGATGGGCACTAGCCGCGAGCCTTGGGATGCGTCCAGTCGCGGTACCGATCCCAGCAGCCCGGCGGTGTAGGGCATGAGGCGTTTGCGGTACAGATCGGCGACCGGAGCCGCCTCAACGGCGCGGCCGGCGTACATCACCAGCGCGCGGTCGGCGAACTCGGCGACGACGCCGAGATCGTGGGTGATGATCAGCACGCCCGCACCCGTGACGTCGCGCGCGGTGCGCAGCACATCGAGGATCTGTGCCTGCACGGTGACGTCCAACGCTGTCGTCGGCTCGTCGCAGATCAGCAAATCCGGGTCGTTGGCGATCGCGATCGCGATGACGACGCGCTGACGTTCCCCACCCGAGAGTTCGTGCGGGAACGCCCGAGAGCGTTTCTCGGGCTGAGCGATGCCGACCAGCTCGAGTAGTTCGACTGCGCGGGCGCGGGCAGCCGGTTTGTTGACGTCGCGTCGGTGAATCTGGATTGCCTCGGCGATCTGGTCGCCGACGGTGTAGACGGGGGTCAGCGCAGACATCGGGTCTTGAAAGACGGTGCCGATCTTGTTGCCGCGGATGCGGGACATCTGTTGGTCAGACAACCCGAGCAGTTCCTCGCCGTGCAAGCGCACGGAACCGGATACTTCGGCGTAGCCGGGAAGCAGCCCGATGACAGCCATCGCACCCGCTGATTTCCCGGCCCCGGACTCGCCGACCAGCGCGACAACCTCGCCGGAATCGACGTGGTAGTCCAGACCGCGCACCGCGGCGACGCGTTCGGTGTCGGTGGGGAAGTCGACCGTCAGGCCGCGCACTTCGAGCAGGGTCATGGGCGGGCCTTCGCCGCCTCGGCGCGTCGTCGACTGCGGCTCATCGGGCGAACACCGGGGTCCAGGGCGTCGCGCAGTCCGTCGCCAACGAGGTTGGCGCACAACACGATCAGCACCAGAATGCCCGCTGGGAACAGGAACACCCATGGAAAAGTCGTCACTGAACGGGTGCCGTCGGCGATCAGGGTGCCCAGCGACACGTCGGGAGGCTGCACCCCGAAGCCCAAGAAACTCAGACCAGTCTCCGCCAGGATCGCCATACCGACGTTCAACGCGGTGTCGATGATCAGGATAGAGGCCACATTGGGGACGATATGACGAGTGATGATGCGCCAATGGCTGACGCCCATATACCTTGCGGCCACAACGAATTCGCGGTCGCGCAGGCTCATCGTCAGCCCTCGCACGATCCGCGAGCTGATCATCCAGCTGAACGCCGCGAGCAGCAGTATCAACCACAAGATGGTGCCTGACTGCTTTGTTCGGGGGGTGACGATCGCGATCAGGATGAAGCTCGGGACGACCAGGAGCAGGTCGACGATCCACATCAGGGTCCGGTCACGCCAGCCGCCGAAGTAGCCGGCGACCGCGCCCACGGTGGCCGCGATGACCGTGGAGATGAACGCGACGCACACACCGATCAGCAGAGACTTCTGCATGCCACGCAAAGTCTGGGCCAACAGGTCCTGGCCCAGCGCATTCGTACCGAACCAGTGCGTCGGGTTGGGCGGTTGCTGGAGCGCGTAGTAGTCGAGGTCGCTGTAGGAGTGGGGCAACAAAGGCGGCAGTGCGTAGCAGCCGACAAACAACAAACACAGCACGACAAGCGACACCACGGCCGCCCGGTTGCGCAGGAACCGGCGCACCACCAGGGTGCGGCGGGTCACGAATCGGTGCTCGTCGGGCATCTCGCTCATCGGGGTCCTCGGCTCTTCGCGCAGGCGCTCATCGGGGTCCTCGGCTCTTCGCGCAGGCGCTCATCGCACCCGCACTCGGGGGTCGAGTACCGCGTAGATCACATCGGAGAGCAGGCCCGCCAGCAGGATCATCGCCCCGGAGAACACCGTGATCGCCGCGATGATGTTGGTGTCCTGGGACGCGACGCCCTGCACCACCCATTCACCCATGCCGTGCCAGCCGAAGATCTTCTCGACGAACACCGCGCCGGTGACCAGTGCGCTGACACCGTAAGCGAACAGTGTGGCCATCGGGATGAGCGCGGTGCGCAGCCCGTGCTTGAACAGTGCTCGGCGCCGGGTCAGCCCCTTGGCCCGCGCGGTGCGGATGAAGTCCTGGCCGAGCACGTCGAGCATCGCGTTTCGCTGGTAGCGGCTGAATCCGGCGATGGACGCCAGAGCGAGGGTGAAGGTGGGCAGGACCAGGTGCTGGAGGCGGTCGACGAACTGTTGCCAGGTGCCGCCCACCGCGTCGGGCGATGTCTCCCCGGTGTACTCGAACAGCTGGACGCCCAGGGTTGAATTCACCTTCAGCGCGCCCAGGATCAGCAGGTTGGCCACTACGAAGGTGGGGGTGCTCAGGATCAGCAGGGACAGCACGGTGATGACCCGGTCCGACAACCGGTATTGGCGGATTGCGCCCCATGCGCCCACCACGACCCCAACGACCGTGCCGACAACCGATCCGATGAGCACCAGCCGCAGGCTGACTCCGATGCGCCGCCACAGCTCGGCGCTCACTGGCTGCCCGGTGACTGTCGTTCCGAAGTCCCCTCGGACGGCGCCTGAGGCCCAGTTCGCGTAACGCAGGGGAATCGGTTTGTCGAGGTCAAGTTCGGCCGCCTTGGCGTCGATGACGGCCTGAGGAGGTCGCGGGTTGCGTTCCAGCAGGCTGTCGAGCGGCTCGAAGGTCAGCGACGTAAGGCAGAAGGTGAGGAACGAAGCAAGCCCCAGCAGCACGATGTAGTTGAGCAGGCGGCGCGCCAGAAAGCGGGTCATGTGATGACTCCGCCGCTGCTCTGCATCCGCACAGGTTATGAGAAATCTGGTGACGCAGCCCGTTCATGTGTTCCCGGCGTGGCTGACGAGCGGCTGGCCGGGGCGTCGCAGAGGCGTGGTTCTCACAGCGTGGGCATAGGAATCGCATAGATAGCGACTAGGACCCGGACACATAATGGGTGGGTGGCCCCTATTCCCGCATCCGCCGCGGCAGCCGTCGGCGGTGATCACGCCGCGCGAGTCGTGATGCGCCGGGCCGACGGCAGCCCGATCCACGTGCTGGTCGTCGACGACGAACCGGTGCTGGCCGAACTGGTGTCTATGGCGCTGCGCTATGAGGGTTGGGAGATAGCGACCGCCGGTGATGGTGCGACCGCCATCGCCCTGGCCCGCGACACCCCACCGGACGTCGTCGTACTCGACGTGATGTTGCCGGACATGAGTGGCTTGGAGGTGCTGCGCAAGCTGCGCGATCAGATACCCGGACTGCCTCTGCTGCTACTCACGGCCAAGGACTCGGTCGAGGACCGCATCGCGGGCCTGACCGCCGGTGGAGACGACTACGTGACGAAGCCGTTCAGCCTCGAAGAGGTGGTGCTGCGACTACGGGCGCTGTTGCGGCGTACCGGGGTCACCACCGACGACGGTGGAGCCAAGATCGTCGTCGGAGATCTGGTGCTCGACGAAGATAGCCACGAGGTGACGCGTGCCGGTGAGATGATCGCACTGACCGCGACTGAGTTCGAACTGCTGCGCTTCATGATGCGCAATGCCAAGCGGGTCTTGAGCAAGGCGCAGATCCTCGATCGGGTGTGGAGCTACGATTTCGGCGGGCGGTCCAACATTGTGGAACTGTATGTTTCCTACCTGCGCAAGAAAATCGACACAGGGCGAGAACCGATGATTCATACGCTCCGTGGTGCGGGGTATGTCCTCAAGCCCGCGCGCTGAGCGCGCCCGGGCGGCGGATTGCTCCCCAGGTAGTTCGTCGGCCCTGCGCTCACCGCGCGGGTGGACGTTGCGGACGCGGCTACTGGTCACGCAGGTTGTTCTGCTGGCGGTGGTGTGTGCGGGTATCGGCATCGCGACGGAGTTTGCGCTGCATCGCTTATTGATGAACCAACTCGACGGTCAGGTGGTGGAGGCCGGCGGGCGTTCGGCGGGGATCTTCGACTTCGGGCCCCCGCCGCCGCCAGGTATGGGCCGGCCCGGGATGAGACCGCGCGATATCCCGAGGGGGCCGCCTCGCCCCGGGCCCGGCCGACGGGTGGTGATCGGTGACGACGAGGGGTCGGGACCGAAGTTTCTGAACGCGCCGGGCCAGGCCACCCGCACGGTCGGTGCCGTGGTCGCGGACGGAAGGACAATTGAAGCCGGCGTCATCACCACAGAAGGTGCCCGTGCCGAGATCGCCTCCTCGGCAGCCGAACAACTCGCCGATATTCCTGCTGACATGCAGCCGAGAACGGTCGAACTGGATGGATTGGGCCGCTACCGATTGGTGAGCTTTCCCGCCCGGCACGCTGGCGAATCGATCGTCACCGGCCTGCCCACCGCCGACATCGATGCCACGCTGTTGCGGGTACTGGTCATCTTCTGTGTCGTTGCAGCCATCGCTTTGATGGCCGCAACGACGGCGGGCATCGTCATCATTCGTCGCCAACTCGCCCCCCTGGCAAGGGTTTCGGCGGCCGCGCAGCAGATCGCCGACCTCGAACTCGACCGGGGCGAGGTGCGGCTGCCCACCCCCATCGTCAAGGTCGACCCGGCGGCCGCCGACACTGAAGTCGGGCGACTCGGTGCGGCGCTGAATCGCATGCTCGACCGTATCGCCGGGGCACTGTCTGCGCGACAGGCCAGTGAGACCCGGGTACGGAGGTTCGTCGCCGATGCCAGCCACGAATTGCGAACGCCGCTGGCTGCCATCCGCGGCTACACCGAACTGGCGCAACGGAAACACGGGCAGCTACCCGAGGACGTCGCGCACGCCATGAACCGGGTGGAATCGGAGACTGGGCGCATGACCCAGCTGGTCGAGGACATGCTGTTACTCGCCCGACTGGACACTGGGCGGCCGCTGCAGCGCGGACAGGTCGACCTGACCCGGCTCGTCGTGGATGCGGTCAGCGACGCCCACATAACCGGCCTCGACCACACCTGGGAACTTGACCTACCCGAGGAGCCCGTCGTGGTCGCCGGTGACGAGGCCCGACTGCATCAGGTGCTGGGCAACCTGCTGGCCAATGCGCGCAACCACACGCCGCCGGGCACCTCTATCACCACATCGCTGAACGTCGGCGAGGACGCCGACGTGGTGCTGGCGGTGGTCGACAACGGCCCCGGCATCCCGGCCCGATTGGTGCCCGAGATCTTCGAGCGGTTCGCACGCGGTGACTCCTCGCGCTCCCGGCTCGGCGGTAGTACGGGGCTGGGCCTGGCGATTGTGCACGCTGTCGTTCGGGCGCACGATGGTGAGATCGAGGTGCACAGTGTGCCGGGCAGAACGGAATTCGTCGTCCGGTTGCCGCGCGGGGACTAAGCGTTTCTGGCCCGATTGACACCGAGCCCGGGTGCCGGAAATTCGGAGTAGATCGCGCACCGGGCCAGGCGGGGCCCCATCCCGATCGGTGCCGTGGCCGCGATCGGGATGGGCGCGTTACCGACATTGACACCAACGGCCCCGACGAGTAAATTTCCGGGCCATGCGTTTAAACTTGGTAAACCCTACCGGATTTACAAGAAAGCTATGACGACAACTCCGAGCCTTGAGCAGCCCGCAGTCAAGTACGAGCTCAGCCATCTGCGCGTGCTGGAGGCCGAAGCCATCCACATCATCAGGGAGGTGGCAGCCGAGTTTGAGCGCCCGGTTCTGCTGTTTTCCGGCGGCAAGGACTCGATTGTCATGCTGCACCTCGCGCTCAAGGCTTTCCGGCCGGGCAGGCTGCCGTTCCCGGTGATGCATGTCGATACCGGTCACAACTTCGAGGAGGTGCTGGCCTCCCGTGACGAACTTGTCGCAGAGTCCGGCGTGCGTCTGGTGGTGGCCAAGGTGCAGGACGATATCGATGCGGGCCGGATTGTTGAGACCATTCCTTCGCGCAATCCGATGCAGACCTTCACGTTGCTCCGTGCGATCCGCGAGAACAAGTTCGACGCCGCATTCGGCGGTGCACGCCGTGATGAGGAGAAGGCCCGCGCCAAGGAGCGTGTGTTCAGCTTCCGCGACGAATTCGGTCAATGGGACCCCAAGGCGCAGCGCCCCGAGCTCTGGAACCTGTACAACGGCCGCCACCACAAGGGCGAGCACATCCGGGCGTTCCCGATATCGAACTGGACCGAGTTCGACATCTGGTCCTACATCGGCGCCGAAGAGATCAAGCTGCCGTCCATCTATTACGCGCACCAGCGGCGAGTATTCGAGCGCGACGGCATGTTGCTGGCCGTCGACAAGCACCTGCAGCCGCACGCCGACGAGGAGATCGTCGAGAAGATCGTCCGGTTCCGTACCGTCGGCGACGTCACCTGCACGGGCTGCGTTGAATCGTTGGCGGGCACCGTCTCCGAGGTGATCGCTGAGACCGCGGTGTCGCGGCTCACCGAGCGCGGAGCTACCCGCGCTGACGATCGGATATCTGAAGCCGGCATGGAAGATCGCAAGCGCGAGGGCTATTTCTGATGGGGCGAGCGAAGCGACGGGGGGAATAGATATGGGGCGAGCGAAGCGACGGGGGAGATAGACATGGCGACGCTGTTGCGGATCGCGACCGCGGGTTCGGTCGACGACGGAAAGTCCACTCTCATCGGCCGGTTGCTGTTCGACTCCAAGGCCGTCATGGAGGATCAGCTAGAGGCCGTCGAACGCACCTCCAAAGAGCGCGGAAACGATTACACCGACCTGGCTCTAGTAACGGACGGCCTGCGGGCCGAGCGCGAGCAGGGCATCACCATAGATGTCGCCTATCGCTACTTCGCCACGGCCAAGCGGAAATTCATCATTGCCGACACCCCTGGGCACATCCAGTACACCCGCAACATGGTCACCGGGACCTCGACAGCGCAACTTGCGATCGTGCTGGTGGATGCGCGCCACGGCCTGCTCGAGCAGTCGCGTCGCCACGCGTTCCTGGCCTCGCTACTTGGCATCCAGCATGTCGTGCTGGCGGTCAACAAGATGGATCTCGTTGACTGGGACCAGGAGCGTTTCGACAAGATCCGCAACGACTTTCATGATTTCGCAGCCCGATTGGACATCCACGATGTGACGACCATTCCGCTGTCGGCGCTCAACGGTGACAACGTCGTCACCAAATCCGATGTGACGCCCTGGTATGACGGGCCGTCGCTGCTGGCTCACCTCGAAGAGGTGTACATCGCCGGGGATCGCAACCTCGTTGACGTACGGTTCCCGGTGCAGTACGTGATTCGGCCCCAAACCCGCGACCATCACGATCATCGGAGTTATGCGGGAACGGTCGCCAGTGGTGTGATGCGGGTGGGTGACGATGTCGTCGTGCTGCCTGCGGGCAGGACCAGTCGGATCCGGGCGATTGAAGCACCCGGAGGCCCGGCGGACGAAGCCTTCCCTCCAATGGCGGTGTCGGTCAGCTTGGCCGACGACATAGACATCTCGCGGGGTGACCTGATCGCCCGCCCCAACAATCAACCGCGGGTCACCCAGGAGTTCGATGCCACGGTGTGCTGGATGTCCGACGACGCAGCGCTCGAGCCCGGCCGCGACTACCTGATCAAGCAGACCACCCGCACGACGCGGGCCAAAGTGATGGGTCTGGATTACCGGCTCGATGTCAATACGTTGCACCGGGACAAGTCGGCGACCGCGCTCAAACTCAATGAGCTAGGACGAATTTCGCTGCGCACCCAGGTGCCGCTTCTGCTCGACGAGTACAGCCGCAACGCCGCGACCGGCTCCTTCATCCTGATCGACCCCAACACCAACGGAACCGTTGCCGCAGGCATGGTCTTGCGAGACGTCACCGCGCGCGCAGCGAGCCCGAATACGGTGCGGCACGAGTCGCTGTGTACGGCCGAGGATCGGCTGACCAAAGGGCGAGCGGTGTGGTTCACCGGGCTGTCGGGGTCCGGCAAGTCGTCGGTGGCCGTGCTCGTCGAGCAGAAGCTGCTCGAAAAGGGTATCCCCGCCTACGTTCTCGACGGCGACAACCTGCGTCACGGACTCAACTCCGACCTCGGCTTCTCGATGGCGGACCGGTCGGAGAACCTACGCAGACTTGCGCATGTGGCCGCGATACTGGCCGACTCCGGTCAGGTTGTGCTGGTGCCTGCGATCAGTCCGCTGGCAGAACATCGAGAGTTGGCGCGCAAGGTGGCCAGCGATGCCGGCGTCGAGTTCTTCGAAGTGTTCTGCGACACCCCGCTGGCCGACTGCGAGCGACGTGATCCAAAGGGGTTGTACGCCAAAGCCCGTGCCGGTGAGATCACCCACTTCACTGGTATCGACAGTCCCTATGAGCGGCCGAAGAACCCGGACCTGCGCCTGATGTCCGACCTGACTCCCGATGAGCTGGCAGCCTCGGTCATCGAGCTGCTCGAGCGGCAGGCGATGAGCGCTGGTGCGAAGAGCTGCGGGCAAGAGTGACCGACCACGAGCTCGCAGCACGACTGGCCACCGAGGCCGGCGCACTCCTGCTGGGCATTCGCACCGAACTCGCCGGTGCGACAGCGCAGGAAAGGAAAGTCGCGGGGGACAAGCGGTCTCACGATTTTCTGATGGCGGCGTTGGCCGCTGAGCGGCCCGGGGATGCGGTCCTCTCAGAGGAGGGACCGGAGGAAGAAGCCGATCCGGCGCGGCTCACTGCCGGTCGGGTGTGGATCGTCGATCCGCTCGACGGCACCCGGGAGTTCTCGGAGCTCGGTCGCACCGATTGGGCGGTGCACGTGGCTCTTTGGCGGCGCAACGGCGGTTCCGGGGAACTGGTCGCCGGCGCTGTCGCGTTGCCGGCGCAGGGCGTCACGTTGGCCACCCCGAAGGTGGCTGCTCCGCCTGCCGCTCCCGCGGTACCCCGGATCGTGGTCTCGCGTACCCGTCCGCCCGCCGTCGCGCTACAGGTGCGAGAAGCGTTGAACGGCGTTCTCGTGGAGATGGGCTCCGCGGGAGCGAAAGTCGCCTCGGTGATCCAGGGACAGTCGGATGTGTACGTGCATGCGGGCGGCCAGTACGAGTGGGACTCCGCAGCTCCGGTGGCCGTTGCGCGGGCAGTTGGGCTGCACACCTCGCGCATCGATGGGACTCCGTTGGTGTACAACCAGCGGGACTCCAAGCTGCCCGACCTGATCGTGTGCCGCCCCGAGTACGCCGACGCCGTGTTGGCCGTGACTTCGGGCTGACCCCTGAGCGCCCGTACGGGCTTGACGCGCCACGGGTTACGGCTACCGATGCGGCTGTCTTCGGTATAGGCAGACTAACCTTCCCCTATGCGGATGTCGGCCAAGGCGGAGTACGCCGTCCGGGCCATGGTTCAGCTGGCCATGGTTCAGATGGCTACGGTCGATGATGGCGCTCTGGTCAAGACCGAAGACCTGGCCAAGGCCCAGGGCATCCCACCACAATTCCTCGTCGACATCCTGTCCGACCTACGTAATGATCGGCTGGTGCGCAGTCACCGCGGCCGCGAGGGCGGATACGCGCTCGCGAGGCCGGCCGCGGACATCGGTATCGCCGACGTCCTACGCTGCATCGACGGGCCGCTGGCCAGCGTGCGCGACATAGGGCTGGGGGACCTGCCCTACTCAGGTCCCACTGCGTCGCTGACCGACGTGTGGCGAGCCTTGCGCGCCAGTATGCGTTCGGTGCTCGAGCAGACCACGCTCGCCGCTGTCGCCGCCGGCGAACTTCCTGAGCATGTACGGGCTCTGGCTGACGATTACCGCGCCCAGGAGGAGGAGCGCGGGCACTCGGCATTGGAGTGATGCCACTGCCTTGATGCGGCTGCCGTGATACCAAGATCGGGTGGTGTTCGACTTACGTGATCTCGCCATCCCAGTCCTTGTCGCGCCCATGGCAGGCGGGCCGTCCACCCCGGCGTTGGCTGCGGCCGGGACCAATGCGGGTGGACTGGGGTTTGTGCCGGCCGGCTATCTGACGGCCCAGGTGTTCGCCGAGCGTCTGGAAGCGGCGCAGCGGATGACCACCGGACCCATCGGCGCCAATCTCTTCGCACCGCAGCCCAGTGCGGCTAAGCCCGCGGCCATCGCCGCCTACGCCAACACGCTGGCGGGCGAGGCGAAACGGTACGCCGTCACCCTCGGGGAGCCTCGCTTCGACGATGACAGCTGGGAGTCCAAGCTCGAGGTGCTGTTGGAGCTACGGCCGGCGGTGGCATCGTTCACCTTCGGCCTGCCCGGCGTCGACGAGAGGCGACGACTCACCGAGGCCGGCGTCACGACCGTGGGCACGGTGACCACGCTTGCCGAGGCCCAGCTCGCGGCGGACTGTGGCGTCGACGCCATCGTCGCGCAGGGTCCATCGGCGGGTGGGCATCGCGGCACATTCGATGCGACGGCGCTGCCGTCGGAAGAGTCACTGGATGAGCTGCTGGCATCGATCGTGGCCGACCTCGACATCCCGGTGGTCGCCGCGGGCGGGTTGATGGACGGTCGAGATGTGCGACGGATGCTGCAGTCCGGGGCGGTGGCCGCCCAGCTGGGAACCGCCTTCCTGCTCGCCGACGAAGCCGGAAGCAGCCTGGTGCACCGATCAGCGCTGCGGGATCAGCAGTTCTCCGAAACCGTTGTCACACCGGCATTCTCGGGCCGCTATGCGCGCGGACTGCGCAATCGTTTCGTCGACGACCACGGGGCCGATGCGCCGCTGGGGTATCCCGAGGTTCACCATCTGACCAGCCCGTTGCGTGCCGCATCGGTGCGTGCGGGTGATCCGCAGGCCGCCGGCCTGTGGGCGGGCACGGGATATCGACGGGCCCAGGCCGCCCCAGCGGCCACGATCATCGAGACGCTGGCGCGCTGATGCTGCGCCCGAACAGTTCTCCGCGAGCGCGCGCGTCTGTGCGTCGACACACCGTAGATAACGGCATTTCACGCACGCTCGCTTTGGCCATACTGTCTTGATGATGGCCGATACGTCTACCGACAAACCGACACTCGTGAGCTATCTCGGGCCGAATTGGTTCGCTTCGGTGATGGGTACGGGCGTCGTCGCCATGGCAGGCGCGACGCTACCTGTGCACGTCCCGGGGCTGCGGACATTCGCGTTGGTGGTGTGGGTGGCCTCGGCTGTGTGGCTGGTTCTGCTGACGCTGGCGATGGGCGCCCATTGGGTGCGCAATCCCAGAGTGGCGCGCAGTCACGTCCGTAATCCGCAGATGGCGCACTTCTACGGGGCCGCCCCGATGGCGTTGCTCACCATCGGTGCCGGCGCGCTGCTGGTTGGCAGAGACCTCATCGGTGAGCGCGCTGCGGTCGATCTCGCTTGGGTGTTGTGGACCGCGGGTACGGTCGGCGGCCTGTTCACCGCGACGAGCATCCCGTTCCTGATGTTCACCCAGCACCGGGTCGAGGCCGACGCCGCGTTCGGTGGCTGGCTCATGCCGGTGGTACCGCCGATGGTGTCGGCCTCCGCGGGCGCGCTGCTGATTCCACACATGGCGCCCGGAACCGGCCGCACAACGATGCTGTACGCCTGCTACGCGATGTTCGGCATGTCGCTGGTCGCCTCGCTGATCATCATCAGCATGGTGTGGAGCCGCCTGGCGCTCTACGGCACCTCCGGAACCGCGCGGGTGCCCACCCTGTGGATCGTGCTGGGGCCGCTCGGACAATCGATCACCGCGGTAGGGCTACTCGCCACCGACGCGGCCCTGGCAGTCGACGAGAAGGTGGCCGACGGCATGAGGGCATTCGCCATCCTTTACGGGGTTCCGGTGTGGGGCTTCGCCGTTCTGTGGATCGCGCTGGCCACCGCGTTGACGACGCGGACACTGCGGCGGGGTATGCCGTTTGCGCTCACCTGGTGGAGTCTGACGTTCCCGGTCGGCACCTTCGTCCTGGGAACGACCCAACTTGCTCTGCACACGGGCCTACCGGCGTTTCGGATCGCCGCCGCGATCGCCTATGTCGCTTTGTTGTGTACCTGGGTCCTGGTGGCGGTGCGCACATTCCGCGATGGCCGGCAAGGCATCCTGTTCGCCACACCGGCCTCCGGCCCGATCCGAGCTCACAAGGACCCGCCCGCCGCGGAACCGGCGCGCTGAGCACCGCACAGCGGTACCACGCGCACCCGATGCGCCGGACATGCCAGAATCGCGGGCGTGCGTATTGGGATGACTCTGCCGGTGATGGAGGCCGAACTCGACGCCGCGACGTTGAAGGACTGGGCGCTTCTCGTGGACAGCGGCCCGTTCTCGTCGCTGTGTTGGGGCGAGCGAATGGCCTTCGACAATCCGGAGAGCCTTACCCTGCTCGGTGCGCTGGCCGCCTGGACGGAGCGGGTGCAGTTGGTGACGACAGTGCTGATTCCACAGCTGCACGACCCGGTGATGCTGGCCAAGGCGCTGGCCACCGGCGACATGCTCTGCGGAGGCCGGCTCACGGTCGGCTTCGGGGTGGGAGGGCGACACGAGGACTATCGTGCCGCCGGCGCTGACCCGGCCACCCAGACCATGCGCGACATGGCCGACCGCGTGGCGGTGATGAAGCGGGTGTGGTCCGGCGAGAAGGTGACCGATTCGACGTTGCCCGTAGGCCCGTCGCCGCTTCAGGTCGGCGGCCCGAAGCTGTTGGTGGGCACGATGGGACCGAAGACGACGCGCCATGCGGCCGGCTGGGCCGACGGGCTCGCCGGAATCACCCTTGATCTGGATCTTGCCAGCCAGAGCGAGCTGTTCGACGTGGCACGCCACGCGTGGCAGCAGGCGGCCCGACCGGCCCCGCACCTGGCGACGTCGTTCTGGTTCGCGATCGGAGATGGCGACCAACCACGGGCGCAGGTGCATCGACATCTGCGCCGCTACATGAACTGGATACCGTCGGAGATCGTCGACGCCATGGCGCCGACCACCGGCTGGGCAGGCACCGACGACGAACTGCACTCGGTCCTGCAGCGGTTCTCCGACATCGGCACCGACGAGCTACACCTGATCCCGACCAGCTCGGACATGGATCAGCTGCGGCGGGTTGCCGACGTCGTCCAGGATTTCGAGTAGCGACATGGTGAGTAGCTGGGGCGTTCGCGCCCAACGTTTGTGGGGATCGGTGAGTAAACAGTCGCCGGCGCCGCTGGCGGAGCCAGACACCTACTCCGCCAGTGCCGTTGCGCAGATGCTGCGCGAGATCGGCATCGCGCTGCTGGAGGGTCAGGTACCGAGCGGCGTGGTCGAGGCACGGCTGCTCAGCATTGCCCGGCGATACACCACCGAGCCCGTCCAGGTGGTCGCGCTGCCGACGGCATTGATCATCCAGGTGGGCAGCACCGGGCACGAGGTAGCGGGGTCGACGCGCGGGACCACCCGGCTCGACCGCGCCGGCAAGGTCGACGACATCACCCGACTCGCCGAGGCCGGGGCCATCACGCCGGCCGACGCGGTTCACGACATCATCGCCGCGCGTACGGCAAGTCCCCGCTTCGGCCCGCTCACCGCGCTGGCCGGCTACGTGCTGACGACGCTGGGGTTCGGCATCGTGATGAATCCCGCGTGGACGGCCCTGTGGGCCTACATATTCCTGGGCGCGGTGGTCGGCGTAATCGTCGTGGTGGCCGGACGCCTGCCGGCGCTCGCCGCCATCGTCCCCTCGCTTTCTGCGGCATTGGTGACGCTGTTGGCCATCTGGTTCGTCGCTGACGCGGCCGGCGATGACCTGCTGAGGATCATCGCGCCGGCTTTGATAGCCATTCTGCCCGGGCTGTCGCTGACTATCGGTGCGATGGAACTGGCCAGCGGAGCGGTGATGGCGGGATCGAGTCGCCTGGTGTACGGCATTGTGCAGCTGATGCTGTTGGCCTTCGGTGTGGTGATCGGCCTCGCGATCGCAGGACAGATGGCACCGCACCAGACGGCAACCAGGATGGGCCCACTGTCGTTCTACGTGGCCATCGTGGTCATCGCTGTGGGGCTCTATATCTACCTCTCGGCACCCCGCGGATCCCTGTTCTGGCTGATGGCGGCCATCGCGGTGGCACTGGTCGGCCAGAAGGTGGGCGGCCTGTTTCTATCGTCGGCGCACTCAGGCGCACTAGGCGCTCTTCTGGTTGTCCCGTTCGCGGTAGTCGCGGCACAGATGAAGACCGCACCGCCCATGTACGTCCTACTCCTTGCAGCGTTCTGGTCGCTGGTGCCCGGAGCGCTCGGCTTCGAATCGCTCAGCGCTGCGGCAACGACCCGATCACTGGACGCCGACACCCTGGGCAGCACATTCGCCGCTGTCTTTTCGATCGCGCTCGGCACACTTTTCGCCTGGAGCATCTACGACACCGTGCACTCGCGCGGGAAAGCGACCACCTGAGGGAGTTCACCGACGCTCGGCGTCAGACGGTGACGACCTCGTAATCGCCGAGTTGGCCCACCAGCACGTGCAGATGGTCCTGCGACGAACCGAGGGTGTGCTCGATCGCGGTGAGCCGTGCGGCGTAGTGCCCGACCGGGTATTCGTCGGTTACCCCGATACCACCGTGCAGCTGGATCGCCTCCTGGCTGATGTGACGCCCCGAGCGGCCGATCTGCAGCTTCGCCCGCGAGGCGATGGTCGGATCGAGATTGCCATCGGCGATCGACATCGCTGCGTACAGCGCCATACTTCGGGCGAGTTCGAGTGAGACGTACATGTCGGCGGCACGCTGGGTGAGCGTCTGGAACTTGCTCAATGTGACGCCGAACTGCTTGCGCTGGGTGAGGTACTCCGCCGTCAGACGCAGGGCCTCCTCCATGGCGCCCAGCGCCTCGGCGCTCAGCGCCGCCGTCACCCGCACCTGGGCGGCGTCGATCGCGGTCGAGGCGTCAACGGGCTCACCGAGAGGTTCGGCGGCCACCCTCTCCAAGTCGATCTGGGCGCCCCGCAGACCGTCGAAGGTTCGGTACGGCTGCCGGCGCGCCGCCGCGGCATCGACGAGGAACAACCCGGTGCCGCCATCCGGCAACGCCGCGCTGACCACCAGCGTGTCGGCGCAGTCGCCGGCCAGGACCGGATTCTTGCGCCCACTGAGCACCCACGAATCACCTTCGCGCGCCGCCTTTGTCGTCACCTTCGCGGTGGGCAACCTCATCCCGGGCTCCGAATGCGCGAAGGCCAGCAGCCGCTCACCGGCTGCGACCTCATCGAGCACCGCGCGCTGCGCGGCGGTGCCCACTTCGGCGATCAGCGCACCCGGACCCAACGCTGCGTGCACGACCGGCTCAGGCGCAAGGCGTCGTCCAATTTCGGTCAACACCACCTGAATCTCGATCTGGCCGCCGGCATCCTCGTCGAAACCCAGGCCCAGGATGCCGATCTCGGCCAGCTGGTTCCACACGTCGCGGCTCCAGCCCAGGTCGGTGCCGACGACCTGCAGCCGGCTCTCGGGGTCATAGGCCCGCGACAGCACGTCTCGGGTGGTGTCGCGGAGCAGGACCTGCTCTTCGGTCAGTTGAAAGTCCATGGTTCACCTCACAATCCGAGAATCGTCGACGCAATGATGGTGCGTTGCACCTCATTGCTGCCGCCGTAGATGGATGTCTTGCGGTAGTTGAGATATCGCGGTGCGCTGTGTTGCGCCCACTCCGGCGTTGCGATGCCACCGCCGGCGTCGAACGGCAATGCGTCGGGCCCGGCTACCTCCACGAGCAATTCGGTGGCGAGCTGCTGCAGTTGGCTGCCGCGCAGCTTCAGCACCGACGAGGCTGGATTCGGTTTGCCGCCCTCCGAACCCGATGCGACCCGCATTTGTGTCAATTCCAGTGCAACGATGTCATTTTCGGCCTCGGCCAGCCGCGCGGCGAACAGCGGGTCACCGAGTAGGCCGTTCGCGGTGGCGAGCTCCTTGATCTCGGCGAGGCGGAGCTTGGTGCGGCCGACCTGGGCGATACCGTTGCGTTCGTTGCCCAGTAAGAATTTTGCGTAGGTCCAGCCCTGATTTTCCTCGCCGACGAGCTGATCGGCGGGCACCCGGACGTCTTCGAAGAAGACTTCGTTCACCTCGTAGCTGCCGTCGACCAATCTGATGGGCCGCAGGGTGATGCCCGGGGTGTTCATCTCGATGAGCAGGAAAGAGATTCCGGCCTGCTTCTTCGGGGCGGCCGGGTCCGTGCGGACCAGGCAGAAGATCCAGTCGGCGTACTGCCCCAGCGTTGTCCACGTTTTCTGGCCGTTGACCAGGTAGGTGTCGCCGTCTCGCAGCGCTGTCATCCGCAGCGATGCCAGGTCCGAGCCGGCTTCGGGTTCGGAGAAGCCCTGACACCACCAGATGTCCAGGGCCGCAGTCGGGGCCAGGAAGCGTTCTTTGATTGCCTGGGAGCCGAACTCGGCGATCACCGGTCCGACCATGTTGGTGTTGAACGTCAGCGGTTCTGGCACGCTGGCCAGCTGCATCTCATCGAGCCAGATCTGCTGTTGGGTCGGGGTCCAGTCTTTGCCACCCCATTCGACCGGCCAATTGGGCACCGCGAGCCCGTGGTCGTTGAGGATCTTCTGGGTGGCAACGATGTCGTCGCGGTTGGCCTCCGAGGCGGTGCGGGTGCGCTCGCGGATCTCTGCCGGGATCTGGTTGCGATAAAACGCGCGAAGCTCGTCACGGAAGTCGGCTTCCTCGGGTGTCAACGCCAACTGCATGGCGGCCTCCTGGGTCAGTCGATGGATCTCCAAGCAGACTAACCACCGGGTTGGTCGAGCGTGGCCGGGGTGCCCGGTATCGCGTCGGTCAGCCAGGCCGGTCAGAACTCCAAGTGACTGGCAGTGTCGCCGACCTGGTCGACGAACATGATTCGGGTGTCGAACCACCAGATTCCATCGATGCGGTGGAAAGTGTCGCGGTATCGGCCGGTGACAATGACCTGCAGGGGAAGTCCCGGAGTCGCCTGGGTGACGCAGTAGTAGGCGCTGCCGCGCGCGGTGCCGGCTTCCTCGTCGACACGAAGTTGCACGTTGGTGGTGAAATGCTTGGTTCTGGGCGTGCCGTCGTCGTGCAGGCGAATGGTCATGTCATACATCTTCCGCACCCGGGCGGCGCCCTCGAAGACCGTCTCGGGTGGGCCGTCCTCCATGCCCCGAATCCGGCCGTGGGCGAACAGTGCGGCGACACCGTCCACATCGCCCGCATCGATCCGCTCGGCATAGGTGTAGATCAAGTTCTCGATCTCGCGCGCGGCGTCGCTCATCGGCGGTAGAAAACCAGCCGGGGGTCGTCATGTCAACACAATCCGCTGATGTGAGTACCGTTAGCCTCAAAGCCGTGACATCGCAATGGTCAGCGGCCCGGCTGGGCGATATGAGTGGTCGGCGCGTCATCGTCACCGGCGCCACCAACGGTGTAGGGCTGGCGACGGCGACAGCGCTCGCGCGGGCGGGCGCCCAGGTGCTGCTGGCGGTCCGCAATGTCGAACTGGGTGCGCTGCGCGCGGCCGAGATGGGCGGGGCCACGTCCGTTGTCAAGCTTGACCTGGCCGATCAGTCGTCGGTGCGAGCCTTCCCCGACCTGTTCGACGGCGACGTTGATGTCCTGATCAACAACGCGGGCATGGTTGCGCAGCGCCGCGGTGACACCGTCGACGGTTTCGAGATCACCTTGGGCACGAACTTCCTCGGGCCGTTCGCGCTGACCAACCTGTTGTTCGATCGGGTGCGTTCGAAGATCATCAACGTCGCTTCGGATGCCCACAAGATGTCATCGATCGCCTTCGATGATCCCCATCTTCGATCGCGAAAGTGGTCGGCCTTCCCGGCCTACGCACGTTCGAAGCTCGCGGTGATGCTGTGGGGGCTTGAACTCGACCGTCGGCTGCGTACCGCAGGCGCCCCGGTGACCACCTATCTGACCCACCCGGGCTTTGTGGCATCCAACCTGGCACAGGTCTCCGACACCAAGATCATGTCCGCATTCCACATGGTGGTGAACTCCGTGGCCAACCAGATCGGCAACGATATCGAGGCCGGGGCCGCACCCACGCTGTACTGCATCACCGAGCCGATCCCGCCGGGTAGCTACGTCGGCATCGACGGGAGGCTGGGCTACAAGGGCGGGCCGACGCTGAGCGGCCGCACACAGGCCGCCTGCGATTACCAGGATGCGCGACGGCTGTGGGAATTCGCCGAACTCGAAACGGGCACCAGGTTGGGCATCTAGCCGTTCGGTGGTCCCAAAGAGAAATCGGACCCAGCAGATGGCGGGCAAAGCGCGCCCTGCTGTCGCGCCGGCGTGTCATCGTGTCTGTCATGCGTCCCCCAAGTTTGCCGGCTCCGCGGTTGATTTCTCCGTTGTTCGGCGGCCTGTACGCCGCGGCATATGGAATCGGCGGGCAACCCCTGATGCGCCGGCTCGTGCAGAGCTACGGTCCGGTGATCGCGCTTCCTGTTCTCGGCTACGGCCGGGTCGTCGCCGTCGCGGATCCGGCGTTGGCCAAGCAGGTGTTCACGGCGAGACCCGATGTGCTGCTCGGTGGCGAAGGTGTCGGACCCGCGGCCGCGATCTACGGTCGCCGGTCGATGTTCGTGCTCGAGGAACCCGACCATCTGCGTCGGCGCAAGCTGCTGACACCGCCCATGCACGGTGAGACCCTGCGCGGTTACGTTCCGGCGATCGAAGCCGCAACCCGCGCCGCGATGGCGTCATGGCCGGCCGGGGTGCCGATGCGAATGCTCGACGCGGGCCGCGATCTGACGCTGGACGTCATCGTTCAGGTGATCTTCGGGGCACATGACGCCACCGAAGTCGCCAGACTGGGCGCGCCGTTCGCCCGGCTGCTCGATTTGGCGCTGTCGACCGAGACACCCGTCCGCTACGCGGCACGACGTCTGGGGGCGTTGCGGTCCTGGGGCACCCTCGCCGACATCAACGGCGAGATCGACGATCTGGTTCTGCCGTTGATCGCGCGGCGGCGCTCGGTGGCGACGCGGCGACAGCCCACCGACATTCTGAGCATGTTGGTCGATGCGCGGTCAGAAGATGGGGAGCAGCTGTCGGACAAAGAAATTCGGGCCGACATCGTGACGTTGATGCTCGCCGGCCACGAGACCACCGCGACCACCCTGGCGTGGTTGGTGGACCTGTTGGCACACCATCCGCGGGTGCAGGACCGGGTACGCGCGGAGGTCGGCACCGGCCACTGCGACTACACCGAGGCGGTGATCAACGAGACATTGCGCCTGCACCCGCCGGCCCCGATCACCGGCCGGATGACCGTCGGCAAGTACCGACTCGGTGACTACACATTGGACGCCGGGACGCGGATAGTGCTGTTACTCGATGTCATCAACCGCGATCCGCGGACTTATCCGGAGCCAGACAGGTTCGATCCCGACCGTTTCGTCGGAGCCAAACCCAGTCCGTACGGCTGGGTCCCCTTCGGTGGAGGGCTCAAGCGGTGCATCGGGGCCAGTTTTTCCATGTGTGAGCTCACCACGATTCTGCACACCATGCTCAGTGAAGCCGAGCTACGCCCGGTCAGCCGACAGCAGGAGTCCGCGGCGACCCACGCCGCCCCGGTCCTCGTTCCGCGCAACGGTGCCCGCGTGTACGTGGATCAGCTGTCCCGGCGCACGGAGGTTCATGCGTGAAGCGTGGATTCCTGCGGTTCGCCGCGGCGCGGTCACTGTGGGTTGGCGGCCAGGTATTCGTCGACGGGAATGCGTGAGGCGGACTCGTAGCCGATCGGGAGGATGACGTCACCGGCGGTCGTCCTGTAGTACACGTCCCACCGGTGGTAGGCGTCGAATGCCGTCGGATCGGCGGCGATGACCGCCGCGTAGTCATGGACTGCCTGAACGTACCGGTTCGAGTTGTTGTACCTGTATAGGGCGTAGTCCGGATCTCCGGCGAAACGGTTCGCGGCGAGGTAGCGGCCCGCTGCCATGATGCTGTCGTGGGGCGACAGAATGTCGCCGCCTTCGCCGAAGGCGGCGAACGTGGCCGGCATGAACTGCATGGGACCCTGGGCGCCGGCGGTGCTCACTCCCGCGATACGGCCGAACGCTGTTTCGATCATGTTGATCGCCGCCAGGTAGTTCCAGCCGACGCCGGTCGCTGACTCGGCCAGCCGGTAGTAGCCGAGCAGCTCGCCGGTAGGTGTCGGCGGATTGATCCGCCACGCTGGCAGGGTGGGTTGTCCGTGGGTGTGCATCGCCGCCAGCTGCCGGCGGGCGTTGACATTGCGGTCGTAGTTATCGAGAAGCGACGGCGGGATTCGCGGCCGTGTGACCGGGTCCCATTCGGGGTGCTGTCCAATCGCGCGGTAGGCGACCTGTTGACGGCGCGCTGCTGCCGCCTTGACAGCCTCTGGAGACGACGGGTCCCGCAGCGCCTGCTCGTCGGCGATCAGATCGTCGGCCAGCTGCGCTGGGTCAGACGCGAGCCGTGGCTGCGCCGGTTCGGGCAGTTGTGGTTGCGGGGCGGCGGGTGGGGGGACTGGTGTCAGCATGGGTTGTGCCGGCGCCAGGGCGTTGCCGGTGTCAGATGCACTCGCGGTGACGGTGGGTGGGCCGCCGGGCTCCGAGCATCCTGGGAGGGCTACGGCGATGGCGGTGATCAGCGACGACACGGCCAAGCTCTTGGTGATCGACCTCTTGGTGATCGACCTCTTGGTGATCATCGCGTACCCCACCTCATTCAGGTTGGCCCCCGACCGCTCGCGGTGAGCGGACCGGGCTGATTCGCGGCCCTGCGGTTAGGCGCCGACCCGGTAGGCCAACCGGCGTGGCAACGTTTTCTTGCATCGTCGGCAGGTGAATGTTTGCTTCCGGCTTGCTCGCAGTCTCTGCCTGTGACCGCAAATCCCGCACTTTACGGCTGCGGCACCTACGTAGACCCACACCAACCACAGCGCACCGAGCAGGGTTACGACGATCCCTGCGACCACCGCATAGTTAGCCACGGCGGAATAATAGCGCGGTGACCAGCACCCGCGGTCGCAGGCCGCGCTTCTTCTGCCGT
>NZ_JBMYXC010000010.1:0-96639 GCF_049608025.1 Mycobacterium sp.
GGCGACCTCTTCCTCGCCCACTTCGGGCTCGACGAGCTGCAGCGCCCGAACTGGAACGGCACCGCCATGAACCCGGCGCACCATGCCCCCTCTGTCCAGCGCTGCGAGGTCGCGCCGCACCGTCTCGGTGGTGACGTCGTACGCCTTCGCCAGCTCGGTGACCGACGCCCGGCCCCGCGTGATGACCAGGGAGGCGATGGCCTGCTGTCGCTCTTCGGGGTACATGGGGCTCCGTCCCATCGAGGCTGCGGGGTTGAGGCTGCGGGGTCGAGGCTGCGGGGTGCGATCAGGGATGTGCGCAGTCCGAGGGCCGGGTTTACCTGTGGATACCGGAGTCCAGCCTAATGTTGGTATCGTTGGTTTTACTTCTGATCATATTGTTTTGTCAACAGCGTCTTGTAATCTGGTTCGCATGGTTGCGCCGCCGTCGCCCACCCCGCCGGCCGCGGATTCGGGTTGGGGCCCGGGCCGGGTGTTGCAGGGCGTTCCCGTGGTCCCCGGAGCCCAGTACGGTCCGGTGATCAGGCCGGGCGAGCTGCCCGATGTCCACCGGGAGGCGACCCGGGATGTTGCCGAGGTGGACCGCCTCGCCGAACGGGAACGTCTCACCGCGGCAGCGGCGGTCGTCGCTGCCCGGTTGCGCGATCGGTCCGCGCACGCGACGGGCGCAGCGTCCGAGGTGCTCGCCGCGACCGCAACCCTGGCCCAGGATCGTGCCTGGCTCGGCGCCGCGGAGAAGCGCATCATGGAGGGCGCTCCCGCAGGCCGCGCGGTGGTCGCCGCGGTAGACCAGTTCGTCGACCTGTTCACTCAACTCGGTGGGCTGATGGCCGAACGTGTGACCGACCTTCGCGACATCGGGAACCGCGTCATCGCCGAGCTTGACGGGCTGGCCGAGCCGGGCATCCCGCCGCCCGAGCAGCCCTCCATCCTGTGCGCCGAGGACTTATCGCCCGCCGACACCGCAGGCCTGGACCCGACGCTCGTCGTCGGCCTGGCCACTACCCTGGGCGGCCCGACCAGCCACAGCGCGATCATCGCGCGCCAGCTCGGCATTCCGTGCGTCGTAGCCGTCAGCGGCCTCGGCGACGTCCCCGCCGGAGCGATGGTTCTCGTCGACGGCACCCGGGGAACCGTCACGGTCACTCCTGACCGGGCGGCCGCCTGCGAAGCCGTGGCCGAGGCCCGCGGCGCGGCAGGGCGAACCGAGAATTGGTCGGGCCCGGGTGCCACTGCCGATGGCCACGCCGTGGCCGTACTCGCCAACGTCCAGGACGGCGCGTCAGCCCGCTCGGCCCGGGAGACACCGGCCGAGGGCATAGGGCTGTTCCGCACCGAGCTGTGCTTCCTCAACAGTGATACCGAACCGAGCGTGGCCGAGCAGGCCGACATCTATACCGAGGTGCTAGCGGCATTCGCCGGGCGCACGGTGGTCGTCCGCACCCTCGACGCCGGTTCGGACAAGCCGCTGAAGTTCGCCGCGCATCCCGATGAGGCCAACCCCGCGCTCGGCGTCCGCGGCATCCGCATCGCCGAAGCTAACCCCGGGCTGCTGAGGCATCAGCTCGAGGCGATCGCCGCCGCCGCGGAGCGCACCGGAAACCAGCCGTGGGTGATGGCGCCGATGATCGCGACCGCCCAGGAGGCGGAAAGCTTTGCGGGCCAAGTACGTTCACACGGGCTCACGCCGGGAGTGATGATCGAGGTGCCCGCGGCGGCGCTGCTGGCCGAACGAATTCTCGAGCATGTCGACTTTCTATCGATCGGGACCAACGACCTGGCCCAGTACACGATGGCCGCTGACCGGATGTCAGCCGACCTCGCGACACTCACCGATCCGTGGCAGCCGGCGGTGCTGTCCCTGGTCGCCATGACGGCCCGCGCCGGCACCGCGGTGGGCAAGCCGGTCGGGGTCTGCGGCGAGGCCGCCGCCGATCCACTGCTGGCCTGCGTGCTGACCGGTCTCGGGGTGACGTCGCTGTCGGCGGCCGCGGCCGCTGTGCAGGGGGTGGGCGCGAAACTGGCGCAGGTCACGCTGCAACAGTGCCGTGAAGCAGCGCAGGCGGTGCGGTCCACGGCCAGCGCTGACGAAGCGCGCGCGGCCGCGTGGGAGGTGCTGGGCTGACCCGCTCGCGATGACTTACGGCACTTTCTGCATCGTGTATATCGTCTCCAGTTCGCCGAGCAACGCAGCGGCGGTCAGCAACGGCAGGGCTGCCGCCACGCCGAGGTCGTTGTCGGGCGCTTCGGAGCGCAGAGCCACCACGAACTCGTCGGCGATCGGCATCCAGGACTGCTCGGGGTGGGATTGCCCCGCCAGATGCTCGCAGATCGCGTCGACGTGGGACTCCACCACCGCGCGCACCGCCGGAAGTGCCGACAGGGGTGGCGGCGTGGGGATGTCGGCGATCAGGTCGGCGGCCGCGCGCAGTCTGATGGCCCGGTGGAACGAGCGCACGGTCGGGGCGCGAAAGTCCGTCTCGCCGCTGCTCTCCGAAAGATAATGGCGCACAGCATCATCGATCACTCGAGAGGCGGCCAGGGCGTCGTGGCTCAGCGTCACGAGTTCGTCGGCGCGCTCCTCGAACTCGCCCCGGGTGATGCGCAATACCGCGACCCGTAGGTACTGCGCGAAGATCGAGCGGGCCGAGTCGATCGCGGACGTCACCGATGCGGTGGCTCCGCGCGGCCACAACAACAGCGACACGACGACACCCACCAGGGCGCCGATTATGACGTCCTGCATGCGGATCAGCCCAACCTCCCAACCGGTTGGCACAACGAGGTTGAACGAAATCAGCACCATCATCGTGAACGCGGCCTGCGCCGCAGTGAACGATGCGATCTCGGGCACGTAGGCCGAACCGAAAACCACGAATGGCATGAGAATCCACAGCACCACGGGATCGACCCCGACCACGGAGATGACCACCACGCCAATCAGAAAACCGATACCCGTCCCGATCACCGCGCGCCACACCCGGGTGCCCGTGGTCAGTGCGCTGCTGCGCAGCACCGAGAGCGCGCCCAGGACGACCCAGAACCCGTTCTCGACCGGGAAGATGTGAGTGACGGCGACCGCAAGCGCGAGGCCGACTCCGGTGCGCAGGCTGTTGCGCAGCGCCACGGCGCGGTTGGCCAGGAAGCCCGAGGTGACCTGGGCGGCCATCGCGGTTGCCGGCAGCACCCGTTCCGAGGCGCCGGTCTCGGGGAGGCGCAGATCCAGTGCGCGGGCCCATACCTGACGTGCGTCGGCAGCCGCCGCGACAGCGATCATGCGACCCGTCGCTCCGATGGTGGCCGCGATCGTTCGCCGGCGCAGCAACTCCCGGCCCAACTCAACAGCCTGGTCGTCGTCGGCGGCGTCGAGGATGGCGGCGAGGTCCTCGCGGTACCTCCCGCGCGAGGCGGTCCTCAACCTACTGAGAGCCGCATCCAAGTCAGCGCGCGCTGCGTCCCGTCTGGCCACGCGCGTGATGCGCAGCACAGCGGCGGCATCGCGGAGCACTTGGACAGCGGGTTCCTTCATATCAGCCAGCGCCGCCCCGGCCTGCTCCCCGGTGTTTTCGGTGACCCACTCCAGATCGTCTACTACCCGTACCAGCGCACGGCTACCGGCCGTCAGCCCCACCGGCCGGAAGTCAGCACCGAGGAAGTTGGCGCGCAACGCGTCCATAGCCGCGGAGGCATCGGCGGCCGACGCGCGTCCGTCCAACCTGTCGGCCAGCACGCGACAGGCCCGCGCGGCGTGGCGTCGGAGTTCGCCGTGGTGGCGCGGCGGGAGCACGACCAGCGCGGCGGGCACGCACACCGCCAGCGCGATGGTCCAGCCCAACAGCCGGTCCTCGATCGGTGCCGGTGGCGTGCATGCCGGCAGCACGAACGTCAGCAACGTAGCGCGTTGGGCCGCGGCGATCGTCTCGCTGAACAAGCCCGAGAACGTCACCACCACCCCGACGACGAACATCGCCAACACGGCCAGCCACGCCTGCGGAGCTACCAGGGTGCCCAGGGTGATCATGATGAAGCCGCTGACACCCAGTCCGGCGTAGGCGACGGCGCGGTTCTGGCCATTGCCGGGGAAATCGGTGAACACCAGCAGCGCGACGGACCCCAAGATGGCGTACAGCGGCGTCTGCGGATTGTCACCGGCGACGGCGAAACATAGCCCCCCGGCAAGCGGCACTACCAGCGCCGCCCGAAGCGCGCGCCGCAGCGCGTCGTGCTCGGGGTCGCGCTGGTGTATGCGCCTTTCGATGCGGTATCGCATGCTGTTGGCGCCGACGCTCATCAGTGGGCGAGAACCTTGATGCCGATGACCAATAGACCGACGCCGGCCAGTGAGACAACCGTCACCAGTTGCTGCCACCAGGGCAGTCCGGTCCGACGAACAGCGGCGAACGCGATAAGGCCGAGTTCGGCGACAAGCACCCACTTCGCGATCCACATCGCTGTGTCGATCTCGAGAAGGCCGAGGCCCGCGGCGGCCAGCGACAGCATGGGCAGCAGGCTGGCCTGCAGGATTTGGCTGGATGCCTGCAACATTCGCCAGGTCTCCAGACTCCGCGGCGCCCGCTCGTGCACGCTCAGGTGAGCCACCCAGTCGGCGAGCAGGCTGGCCGCCCACAGGCCGCCCATTGCGACCGCAACGTCGATCATCCGGTACCACGCGCCGGTCTCCTCGCCGGTGTAATTGGTCAGCACCGCGAGCGTCGCCAGGCAGGAGATCGCGCCGTAGAGGCGCTCCCGCAGTGTGGCGACGACATGTGCGACCGGTGTCGCCGGCTCTGTGGCGTCAGACCGGCCGGCGCCGTTCTCGGGGACCTCACTGCCCATCGGGCACCGAACCGAACCGGCCCGAGTCGAGCGCCTCCAGCAGTTGGGCCACTATCCAGGCAAAACCGCCGGCGTCGGGTGGCATTGTCACCTGCTCATAACCCACCAGCAGGTACAACGCCCACCCGGCGAAGAGTTCCGCCTGCCGTTCGCTGTGCAGGATTTCCAGAGCGGCCTCGTACACCGTCGCGAACCGTTGACTGTCCACCGCGGCCTGCACGGCATGTACCCGGGGGTCGATCGAACTCCATACCCGGATCGCGGCCTCGGCGCCGTGGGGCAGCGCGAGCCCTGTCTGGATAAGGCTGTCGATGCGTTTCCGAGGGTCAGGTTCAGCTCCAACCGCCTCCACCACCTTCGTGGTCATATCCTCGCGCCAGTGCGCGACCAGCTGTTGGGTGTAGGCCGACCAGCTGCTGAAGTGGTGGTAGAAGGATCCGGTCGTGACCCCGAGCCGCTGACAGACCTCGGCCAGCTTCAGTCCGCCGTAGCCCCGGTCGGAAAGGATCTCGAGGCCGACTTCGAAGAACGACTCTTTCGAAGAGACATCTCCCATGCCTAGAACCGTAGTTCAGCCGACGCCCTGCCTGCGGACCGCCGATGAACGGATTGTGGCTGGGGGGGGTTCGAAGCGCCGAAGAGCTCACGGAATTGGTGACCTGGCGGGTCAGCTTTGTCATCGCGCTGGGCGAGCCGGGTGCGGACACCGAGGTGGAGTACCCGGACGTCCAGCACCTGGTGGAGGTTTCTGCGTCGGATCGAAGTGCGTGCGTGTGGCGTGTTTCACACCTGTGTCTGCGGCGGCCAACAATTAGATAGACTGGCGAAGTATTTCCGCTTCAGCGCCGGACTGACTTCAGCGCCAGCGAGAAATTTCAGCCCCAACGAGTTTCAGTGCCAACGAGAGGTAGCCGACCATGAGCTCACAGCGCACCGACAATGACACCTGGGATATCGCCTCCAGCGTCGGGGCCACTGCAGTCCTGGTCGCTGCCGCCCGCGCCGCCGAGACCGTCCGGCCCGAGCCGTTGATCAGCGATCCATACGCTCAGATTCTGGTGGCCGACGCGGGTACGGGAGTATGGGAATGCCTGCTCGACCCGGAGATGGTGTCCAGGATCGCCGAAGCGGACGCCGAGATCGGCGCATTGTTCGAGCACATGGGCAGCTACCAGGCTGTGCGCACGCACTTCTTCGACGAGTTCTTCGCCAGTGCAAGCGCGGCGGGCATCCGCCAGGTCGTCATCCTCGCCTCCGGTCTCGACTCGCGGGCGTTCCGCCTGGCGTGGCCGACGGGCACCACGGTGTTCGAGATCGACCAGCCAAAAGTGCTCGAATACAAAGCCGGCACGCTGGCACTGCACGACGTGAGCCCCGCCGCGGCGCGACGAGAGGTTCCTGTTGATCTCCGCCAAGATTGGCCGACAGCGCTGGTCAAGACGGGTTTCGATAGTGCGCAGCCGACGGCGTGGCTGGCCGAGGGCCTGCTGATGTATCTGCCGGCCGATGCGCAGGATCGGCTGTTCACCCAGATCGACGAACTTTCCGCGCCAGGCAGTCGGGTGGCCGCTGAGACCATGCGAGTCCAAGCCGAGGAGCGCCGCGAACGGATCCGGAAGCGATTCGTGGAGGTCGCCGCGCAGGTTGGTGTGGAGCCCATCGACATCACCGAGTTGACCTACGAGGACCCCGACCGGGCCGATGTCGCCGGGTGGCTGTCCGATCACGGCTGGCGGTCGGAAACCGTTGCCTCAAATGAAGAAATGCGACGCCTGGGCCGCATGGTCGAAATACCCGACTCCGGGGATGAGTCCTTCTCCACGTTCGTGACCGGCGAAAAGGTATAGCTCCCCGGGAGTTCAGGACGGAACAGCCTCGGGTTTCGAGTGGATGACGAAGCCAACCCGACCCGATGGCTCGGCCACGATGTGCCCGCCGTATACAGATAAGGCATGGAAGAGGGCGCGCAGGCTCTTCTGATGTGAAGAGCACGAGCGTTGCGCCCACGACCGGTGGGCAGAGGCCGACCCAGGACCCGTCGGCTCGGACAATTCGAGAGAGGAACAATCAGTGCCAGGAGTGCAGGATCGTGTCGTTGTTGTCACAGGTGCCGGCGGCGGACTCGGCCGCGAATACGCGCTGACGCTAGCCCGAGAAGGGGCCAGCGTCGTCGTCAATGACCTTGGCGGAGCGCGGGACGGCACCGGTGCCGGGTCGGCGATGGCCGACCAGGTGGTCAAGGAGATCCGCGACGCCGGCGGCCGCGCTGTGGCGAACTACGACTCCGTCGCCGAGCAAGAGGGCGCAGCCAACATCATCAAAACCGCGGTAGACGAGTTCGGCAAGGTCGACGGTGTGGTCAGCAACGCGGGCATCCTGCGCGACGGCACCTTCCACAAGATGGAGTTCGGCAGCTGGGACAGCGTGATCAAGGTGCACCTCTACGGCGGCTACAACGTCATCCGCGCCGCCTGGCCGCACTTCAGGGAGAACGGGTTCGGCCGCGTGGTCGTGGCCACCTCCACCAGCGGTCTGTTCGGGAACTTCGGTCAGGCCAACTACGGGGCGGCCAAGATGGGCCTGGTGGGGATGATCAACACCCTCGCTCAGGAAGGCGCCAAGTACGACATCAAGGCCAATGCCGTGGCCCCGATCGCGGCCACCCGGATGACGCAGGACATTCTGCCGCCCGAGGTATTCGAGAAGCTCACGCCCGAGTACGTGGCACCTGTGGTCGCCTACCTGTGCACCGAGGAAGTGCCCGATACCGCTTCGGTGTTCATCGTCGGCGGCGGCAAAGTGCAACGGGTCGCGCTGTTCCAGAATTCCGGTGTGACGTTCACCGAGGTGCCGTCGGTGGACGATGTCGCAGTTAGGTGGGGCGAGATCGCCGACCTGTCGGCGGCCGAGCGGGCCGCCTTCAGCCTCGGCTGACAGTTCGGTGAGCGCCGTCGGCATCATTCTCGTCGCGCTGGCGATTGCGGTCGGACTGGTGGGCATCGTGGTGCCGATCCTGCCGGGCGCGCTCCTGGTCATCGCGGCCATCGGCGTGTGGTCGTTCGTCGAGAGCACCGCGGTGTCCTGGGTGACTTTCGGAGTTGCGGCCGCGCTGATCGTCACCGCCGAGATCGTCAAATACACCTGGCCCGTCAAACGCATGCGCCAGGCGCAGGTGCGAACCTCGACGCTGGTAATCGGGGCGTTGGCAGGCTTCGTCGGCTTCTTCGTCGTCCCGGTGATCGGTTTGCTCATCGGTTTCGTAGCGGGTGTGTTCGCCGCCGAATTGGCGGTTCGTGGCAACCTCGCCCGGGCGTGGGCCTCCACCGTCCACGCGCTCAAGGGTGTCGCGCTGTCCGTGGGAGTTGAGTTGACCGGGGCGCTGCTGGCGGCGACGGCGTGGGTGGTCGGCGTCTGGGTCATCCACGGGTGACCTGGGTGCGCGACCCCCACGCCTGAGCCAGCCGGCGCCGGACGGTGGCGTCGGTGTCCATCGCGGTGATGCGAATGACGATCCACCCCAGCTCCAGCAGCTCGTCGATGCGGCGGATGTCCCGGTCGAACCGCTCCCTGCTCATGCGGTGGTGCTTGCCCTCGTACTCCACAGCGATTTTGAGGTCTCGCCAACCGAGGTCGACGACCCCGATCAGCGCGCCGTACTCGTTGTACACCGACAGCTGTGTCTCCGGCCGTGGATAGCCCGCTCGAACAACTATCAGCCGCAACCACGTCTCACGGGGCGATTCGGCTCCCGGGTCCACCAGCGAGAGTGTTTCCAAAGCTCGGTTCCGGCCCTGGCGGCCAGGGTGCCTGCGCACGGCAGATTCAATCTGGGTCACCTTGAGGCGAGTAGCTCGCGCGAGCGAGTCCACCGCAGCGACCGCGGCGTCGAGCGAGTAGCGACGCGCGAGATCCACAGCGGTGCGCACCGGCGTCGTCACCCGCATGCCATCGACGACGCAGACCTCGTCCTCGTTGATGGTCCCGGCCCACACGACGATCCCGGCTGTTCGGCGCCGGTTGGTATCGATCGCGGTGGCCGGAACTTTGGCGTCGATCCACTTGGCGCCGTGAAGTGCCGAGGCCGAGCTGCCCGCCAGAATGCCGTGGCCGCGAGTCCTCAGCCAGCATGCCTTCGCCCGTATGACTGCCGTCAATTCCGTGTGCTTCGGGACGTAGACATCGTGGTGGATAGCAACGAACCGGGTGCGAAGCTCGTGACGGGTGAGGCGGCCGGCGGCGAGTGCCACGCTGCCCAGAAACGGTTCGCCCATGCCGGCAGTGTTCTGCACGGCGCCGACAGGTTCCTTGACTCGACTTCTTTGACACGGCCTTGCGAACGTCTCCCGGGCGCCGATCTGGGACTCTGCGTAACGCAGTGGCGAATCCTGGCGCCTGGAGTCTCCCTGGCGTTACGCAGTTCGGCCGTGGGATGGGGCTCGGCCGTGGGATGGGGCTCGGCCGTGGGATGGGGCTCGGCCGTGGATCAGGGTTCGAGGATCAGCTTGCCGGTCATGCGGCTGGTCCGGCTGAGCTCGTGGGCTTCCTCAGCGCGCGTGAGGGGAAGCTTCTGGGCGATGGCCACATGCAGCTTGCCGGCAGCCGCGGCGGCTACCAATGGTTCGAGCCGCGCGCCCGTGGGCCTGCCCAAGATGGTCTTGGATTTGAAGGGTGGCATCAGCATCTGCACGACGGCGCTGGGTTCATCGCCGGCCACCATGATGTGGCGACCGCGGGGGGACAGCAGACCTCGGCACCCGGCGCCGGAGTAGCTGCCCACGCAGTCGACGACCACGTGGAAAGGGGCATGTGCCTTGGCCTGTGCGAGCACATCGCCCTCGTTGTAGTCGAGGACCAGGTCGGCCCCAAGGCCCTTGACCATCTCCACGTTCTTCGTCGAGCAGACGCCGGCCACGAAGGCGCCCTCCAGCTTGGCGATCTGGACAGCCAGCTGGCCTACGCCGCCGGAGGCGCCCAGCACCAGGACCCTCCGTTGGCCGGGCTGCACGCGGCGGATGCCGCCCAGGTCCACCACCGCCAGCTGAGCGGTGACTCCGCTCACGGGCAGGGCGGCTGCCACGGCGATGTCCACGGCGTCCGGGACAACGCAGAGCTGATCCTCGCGCACCACGACGGTATCGGCATACGAACCCCGCTGGCCGCGGGAGAAGTTGGTGCCGCCGACCACCCGCTCACCGGGGGCGGTACGTGTAACCCCGGGACCGACCGCCTCGACCACCCCGGCGAAGTCCACCCCCACCACCACCGGCGGCTTCGGCCCCAGCAGGCGTGCTGCCAACCGCAGTGGCCCGGAGGTGCGCATTTTCCAGTCGACGGGGTTAACCCCGATCGCCTGGACCTGCACCCGGACCTCGCCCTTCTTCGGTTCGGGCGTGGGTAGCTCAACGAGCTCCAGCTTCTCTGCCGGATTCCAGCTCCGCTGAGCCATGGCTTTCATGGCACCGAGGCTAGTGAACGGATCGGCACTGCCTTGCGAAGGGGCTTCACTGTGGGGAGTTCGGCCGGGGCGGCACGCAACAGACCACCCCACTCTCCGGTGACGCCCAACGATCTGGAACCATGCCCTCATGCGTCCACCTGCTGCGTTTCCGTACCGACTCGACCGCCGGTGGGCGCCGTTGTTCGCCGCAATAGGGGTCAGCGACCAGGACGGAGTCGACCTCACCGAAGACGGACTGCTTCGTGCCACCTATGGCCGCTTCAGCATCGAGACCCCGTTGGACAACATCGATCACACCGAGGTCAGTGGCCCCCATCGCTGGTACACCGCGGTGGGACTGCGGCTCAGCTTCACCGACGACGGCATCACCTTCGGAACCAACCACGAGGCGGGTCTGTGCATCGCCTTCAAGCAGAAGATTCCCAAGGTCATCGGGTTCAAGGATCACTCGGCGCTGTGGGTCAGCGTCGCCGATCCCGAGGCGCTGGCCGCCGCCATCGGCCGGTAGTCGATTCTTCCGCCCGTGACCAACGGCCCGATCGAGCATCGCGAGCCCGCGTGGAATCGGAGAACGCGTCGTCGTACCTAATGCCGGGTGCGCAGCGCTGACAGCTACTCGTCGGCGACATCGTCGAGACGCTCGCTCACCCGCGCCAGCGCCTCATCGAAGATCTCCACTTTTTCGTTGCTGCGTTCGTTGGCAGGTTGGGCGGCCCCGCGGGACCCCTTGGCCTCCACGCGGGCCGCACCCTGGCGCCGCAACAGGCTGAAGTGTTTGTCGCGGGCTCTCCTGAGCCGGCTCTGCAGTCCTTTCAGCGACTCCTCGTCCATGCGCGCAAGGGCGTGGACCTGAGACTCGTCGATCAACGAATTTTCCTGCTTGGTCAGATTCACCTGGTGGTTGCTCACCGTTGATTCATAGCTTGCGCCGGCGGCGCCGGTGCGCCGAATCGTCGGAACGGCACGCGTTCGAATTCATCCGTCCCCGGCGCCGGCCCGGGTTCTCGATCATGGGGCCCGGTGCTGTTGTCGGGGCGGTCGGATCCCCTAGCCGACCATTTGCCGATTGGCGCGAATCGACGTTATGGCACTATTTTCTTGCTGTGATGTTCTCAGCTGCCAGCACCGTCGCCCGGTGGATCTCCCCGTTCCTGGCGGTGGCGTCCGTCGCCGCTATTTGTTCAGTCGGCACGGTGCATGTCGATCCTGCCCCGTCAGTGCGCCTTGCCAGCGAGGCTAACCCGCTGGCCGGAAGGCCCTTCTACGTCGATCCCATCTCGAAGGCCATGGCTGCCGCCAATAGCGCCAGTCCGCCGAGTCCTGAGTTGACGGCCATCGCCAACACGCCACAGGCGTACTGGCTCGATCACGCATTCCCTGCGCCCACCGCCGCCAGCACGGTCCAGAGGATTGCCAGCTCGGCGCAGGCCGTCGGCGCCACGCCCGTTTTCTCCCTGTACGCCATCCCGCACCGCGACTGCTACAGCTACGCGGCGGGTGGGTTTGGCTCAGCGGCGGCCTACCGGGAGTGGATCGACGCCATCGCTTCCGGCCTGGGCTCGTTGCCGGCTGCGATCATCCTCGAGCCGGATGCCATCGCGATGGCCGATTGTCTTACCCCTGACCAGCGCCAGGAGCGCTTCGACTTGCTGCGCTACGCCGTCGACACGCTGACCCGCGATCCTGCCGCGGCCGTGTACATCGACGGCGGGCACTCGCGCTGGTTGAGTGTGGAGGAACTCGCCGCCGGACTCAACGAGGTCGGCGTCGACCGCGCCAGGGGTTTCAGCATCAACACGGCGAACTTCTACACCACCGATGAGGAAATCGGTTACGGCGAGGCGGTCTCGGCGCTGACCAACGGTGCGAACTACGTGATCGACACATCCCGCAACGGCGTCGGCCCGGCGCCGGAAACCGGGATGCAATGGTGCAATCCCGCTGGTCGTGCACTGGGTGTCCCGCCGACCACGGCTACCGCCGGCGCGCATGCCGATGCCTACTTGTGGATCAAACGTCCCGGTGAATCCGACGGATCCTGCGACCATGGGGAACCCAGCGCGGGCACTTTCGTGAATCAGTATGCGATCGATCTGGCCCGCACCGCGGGTCAGTAGGGACCCCATGTGGGCCCGTGCTCTCGGCCCGCTGGTGGCCGGGCCCGCCCGTGGAGAATGGGCCCGCTCGTGCAAACTGGAGCGGTGATTGCCCGCATCTCGGCGTTTGTCGGTGTCTTCCTTGTTCTGGGCGCCTTGAGCGGAGTACCAGCGTCGGCCAATCCTGGAGTCCCCCCCGGCGCGCTGGCGTTCGGCGGATTGCAGCGCACCTTCGTGCTGCACGTTCCCGCGGGTCTCGAGCATCCGGCCGGATTGGTGATCAATCTGCACGGTGCCGGTCAGACCGGTGGGGATCAGGCCGCACTGACCAATTACAACGCCGTCGCCGATCAGTATGGGTTCGTCGTGGCCTACCCGGACGGCATCGACTTCAGCTGGGCCGACGGTCGCGGCGCCTCAGTGCCCGACTGGGATGGCGTCGATGATGTGGGATTTCTGGCAACGCTGATCGAGCGACTCTCGAATGACCACGGCATTGCGCCCGGCCGGGTCTTCGTGACAGGTATGTCGGCCGGCGCGTTCATGGCCAACCGGCTGGCGTGCGAACGCGCCGACCTCGTCTCGGCCATCGCGCCAGTTGCCGGGACCTTGGGCGTGGCCACTGCATGCAATCCTTCGCGGCCGGTCTCGGTCTTACTGATTTACGGTACTGCTGATCCCGTTGTGCCCTATGACGGCGGTCCGATGGTCGGGCGCGGTGGGCCTAGTGACATCGTGTCCGCGCCGGCGATGGCGGAGCGGTGGCGCGCGCTGGATCGTTGCCCGGGGCCACCCGTCGAAACGGTCTCGGTCGGCCAGGGCGCCGCCGCCAAAGTGCACCGCTTCACCGCCGCTGGATGCGCAGATGCAACCGAGGTCGAATTCGTCCGCATCGACGGTGGCGGACATACCTGGCCGGGGGGCCAGTTCGCGCTGCCGGCTGCGATGGTCGGGCCGACAAGTCACGCGTTCGACGCCTCACAAGCAAGTGGCCGGTTCTTCGCCTCGCGGGCCGGGTAAAGCAGGCATGAATTTCGCCAAGCCCATCGATTCCGCCAACCCCATCGATTCTGGGTAACGCAGCGGCGGGAAATCGGGCCTGGAATCGCCGTGGCGTAACGCAATTCAGTCGTTGGGTGCGGCCAGCCCGCGCGTGAGGTCCTCACGGGTGCCCCGGGCGTGTCGGGCGGGGGTACGTCAGTGGGGCGGGGGTTCGTCAGCCGGGTGGGGGTTTGCCGGCATTCGGCTGGGCTCTCAGCGGGATGAACCGCCGCAGCTTGCCGCTTGTCTGCTGGCGCGTGAGGTGCTGCACCAACTGGACATCGACCTCCGGATCGCTCATACCGCGTTCGCGGAGTGCGTCGGCGATCAAAGAGATCAGCTGATCAACATCGGGATTTCCTACGGCAAGGATGTCGGCACCGCTGGCCGTCTGCTTGACCTGGTACTCCGACACGCGAGCGTCAGTGCCGAGAATGTGACGGAAGACGCCGGCGGGAATCGTGGCCGTCGGGTAACTGAAATCGTCGTCGCGGCGTCCGCCGATGTCGGCCACCCGGGCGAACGCGCTGCCACATGCGCAGTCGCCGTCCAGCGTGCGCACCTGGTCGCCCAAGTCGTACCGGATGAACGGAAACGTCCGGTTGGCCAGGCCGGTAGCCAGGGTGCGGGTCGCTGGGGCGTCGGAGGCGACCGGAGTCCCGTTCTCATCGACCCGCTCGAGGATGACCTCGTCCTCGCAGACGTGCAGTCCTTCGCCGAGTCCACATCCGACTGCCTGGACCCCGATCTCGGTCGATCCCCACAGGTTGTGCAGCTGTGCGTTCCACGCTTGTCCAATCGCCAGGCGGTCCTCGCCGACCAGCGGCTCGGAGTTCGTACTGACGCGGATGGGGTTGATCTCCAAGTCGCCTGCCAAAGTGGCGCGGGCGAGCTTGCCGATCACCGTCGCGTAACCGACCAGATGGCTGGGCCGGGCGGCTGCCACAGCTGCACGGACGTCCTCGAACGGATCGCCGGCCGGTATCACCAGCGTCGTCATCTGCGGCGCGGTCGGCACGTCGAACAATGGCGTGCTGGCGTGCGGGGGTCCGCCCGCTGCCAGAACAGCCAGCAGCGTCGGGTAATGCGACGAGGACCGGCGCTCCTGGGCCGCCTGCATCCGCCAGGCAAGACAGCTCGCCGATGCGGCGAAATCCCAATCCCAGACGTAGACACCGCGTACACCGCTGGATCCGCCCGAGCTGAAGATCTGCTGGCTGCCCGGCGTGTACGAAAACCATTGCTGCTCAGCAAGAATGTTCTCCGCGTGGTCGCGGTCGAGGTCGCCGGTAGTGACGATATCGTCCCAATTCTGTTGGGCATCCTGCTTTGTCATGACCGGTAACCGCTCCAGGTCGGCGACCGAAGCCGTGGAAGTATCGAGACCGTGCAGGCGCTGGGCGTGAAACGGTGACCGCTCGCGTGCGTATCCGAGCAGGGCGCGCAACCGCTGCTCTTGATAGCTTTCGATCTGCCGGCGCGACCAGCTCAAACGTGCGATGTGATCTTCAAGGGACGCCGCGACGGTGTTCAGGTGTGCCGCGCGCAGCCGGGAGTAGGTCTGTCGGGGACCGTCGATGGATTCCGCCATTCGCCCTCCTCCCTGCGACTTTTCTCAGGTGTCCATAGTGGCAGCTCCGCGTGCCGGCCGCGCTAGATCGTGAGCACGCCTGAGGAGCGGAACTCGGAAGGGATAGCCTGGTGGCCATCAATCTGAGTTCCCGAGAGGTGATGACATGCCCGCACCGCCAGCCGAGGTATTTGATCGCTTGCGCAATCTTGCCGCTATCGATGACCTCAGTGCTCGTCCGAGCCGGACGATAGACGAGGTATTCACCGGCAATCCGTTGACGACGATCCCGGTCGGCGTCGCGGCTGACGTCGAGGTGGCGTTCGCCAAAGCCCGGGCAGCACAGGTTGATTGGGCGAGCCGTCCGGTCAAGGAGCGGATCGAGGTCATCCGCGGCTATCGCGACCTGGTCATAAAGAACCGCGGCTTCCTGATGGATTTGCTACAGGCGGAGGCAGGAAAGGCCCGCTGGGCCGCCCAGGAAGAGGTCGTCGACCTGATCGCGAATGCGAACTACTACGCTCGCGTGTCCGAGGATCTGCTGAAGCCGCGCACTGTCCAGGCATTGCTGCCGGGGGTCGGCAAGACCACGGTCGGCTACCAGCCCAAAGGCGTGGTGGGTGTGATATCGCCGTGGAACTACCCGATGACGCTTACGGCGTCGGACTCGGTACCCGCTTTGATTGCGGGCAACGCGGTGGTCGTCAAGCCTGACAGCCAGACCCCGTACTGCGCGCTCGCGTGCGCCGAACTCCTGTACGAGGCGGGCCTGCCGCGGCCGCTGTACGCGATTGTGCCGGGCCCGGGCTCGGTAGTCGGAACTGCGATCGCGGACAACTGCGACTACCTCATGTTCACCGGCTCGTCCGAAACGGGCAGCAAGCTCGCCGAGCACGCCGGCCGCCGACTCATCGGGTTCTCGGCCGAACTCGGCGGGAAGAACGCGATGATCGTCGCGCGCGGCGCCAATTTGGCAAAGGCCGCGAAAGCAGCCACCCGAGCCTGCTTTTCGAATGCCGGCCAGCTGTGCATCTCCATCGAACGGATCTACATCGAAAAGGACATCGCCGACGAGTTCACCCAGAAGTTTGGCGAGGAAGTGCGGAAGATGACGCTCGGCACCGCCTACGACTTCTCGGTCGGTGTGGGCAGCCTGATCTCCGAAGGTCAGGTCAAGTCGGTGTCAAGTCACGTCGACGATGCGATAGCCAAGGGCGCCAAGGTGATTGCGGGCGGCAAGGCCCGCCCCGATATCGGGCCTCTGTTCTATGAGCCGACAGTGTTGACCGACGTCACACCCGAGATGGACTGTGCCGAGAACGAGACATTCGGGCCGCTCGTCTCCATCTATCCGGTCTCTGACGTCGACGAGGCGGTCGAGAAAGCCAACGACACCGAGTACGGACTCAACGCCAGCGTGTGGGCGGGTTCGACTGCGGAGGGCGAGGAGATCGCCGCGCGTTTGCGATCGGGCACCGTGAACGTCGATGAAGGCTACGCGTTCGCCTGGGGTAGCCTCAGCGCCCCGATGGGTGGGATGGGAATATCTGGCGTCGGCCGTCGGCACGGTCCCGAGGGGCTGCTGAAATACACTGAGGAGCAGACGATCGCGACGGCTCGAGTCCTGAATCTCGATGCGCCGTTCGGTATGCCGGACGCGTTGTGGCAGAAGTCGCTCCTGCCGATCGTACGACTGGTGATGAAACTGCCCGGGCGGAACTGAGACGATCGCTATTTGGCGGCGGCTTCGAGGTCGGCGAGGAATCCGGCGAATCCCTTGGCGAGTTGGCGGTCGAGGAGGGGTCCGACGAACCGGCCGAGGGGGCCTCCCTTGGGGGCATACCGATATTCCACGGTGGTCGGGGTCACCTTGTCACCCGAAGTATCCAGGAGAAAGGTGATTTCGCCTCGGGATATGGGCACCACGGTGGCCTTGTTGATAGCAATCGTGAGCCGGCGGCCCTCCTCCCAGCCGGTGATGGTCTCATCGAGGGTTCCGGCTGGGGTCAGGTCGCAATGTCGACTTGCGCCGACCCCCGCCGTCTGCGTTCCGGTGGATCGTGAGGTCCGGACGCCGGTATTCCAGTCGGCGATATTCGGAAAGTCTGCCAACACCTTCCATACCTCGGAAGGTGTTGCGGCGATGTCACGTTCGATGACAACAGTTCGCTCTGTCATGGCTGGCCTTTCGGTGTCAGTCGGTGATCAATTGCGGTGCGGGCGTATTCGATTGCAGCGTCCTCGCCGAGGATTCGCTTGGCCCAATTGGCCTCCTGCAGGTAGGCGTGTAGTTCGAACACCACCTGCTCGGCGGGGGTCTGGTCGGAGATCTCGCCAAGGCGCTGTGCGAGACGGGTCTGTTCGAGTATCAACTCCAGGCCAGCGCGAGCGGCGTCTGCGAGAACATCCCGCAGCCGACCGGGCCGCGCACCGTATTCGACCGTTGTGGTGCCGAAGAAGCAGCCACCATCAAAGGGTGGGTCGGCCAGGTAGTCCAGCCACGCATCCAGAATGACCCGCAGGCGGGGCAGACCCGGCTCGGCGCCGCGGGCGCGATCGGCGATAGCGGCGTGAACGATCGCCCCGGCCTCGTCGATGGTCCGCAGCTGGAGTTGCTCTGCGGTAGGGAAGTGGTTGGCCACCGCCCCCTTGGAGACCCCGATATCGTCCGCGACCCTGCCGAAGCTGATCGCGTCGAGCCCGTCCGATGACGCGATGTGGGTAGCGCTGCGAAGGATTCGTCGCTTGGTGTCGTGTCCGTCTCGAGGCACCCGACGACGATAACATACGCCCGTGTTCGTTAAAAAACACGAACCGTCTGGCTTTTAAATACGCGCGTTCTGAGCTCGGGTGCTGCCAGGAATGCTGGCACCGTCCGGTATCTGTTGCCGGGTCCGGTCCCGTACCGTACTGTCCTGAACAATGCAGCCCGCGCCAGTCGCGGGCCGCCGTTTTTTGAACCGCACTCGAAAGGCCCAGGGGTGAAGGGGATTTCGATAGGGAAGTTGGTAACCCGATGGTGGATGGTGCTGGTCACCGTGCTGGTTGTCGCGGCCGCAGGGTTCAGCGTCTATCGGCTGCACGGCATCTTCGGGTCCGATCCGAATGCATCCGCGGGCGGTGCCGTCATCGATGACATCGTCGCGTTCAACCCAAAGGAGGTCGTCCTCGAGGTGTTCGGCCCGCCCGGCACGGTGGCAACTGTCAACTACATGGACGTCAACGCCCAGCCGCAGTCGGTCGTCGGCACGACGCTGCCTTGGTCCCACACGATCACCACAACCGATCCGTCGGTCTTCGCCAATGTGAACGCCCAGGGTGACAGCAATTCCATCGGTTGCCGCATCGTTGTCGACGGTGTCGTCACCGATGAGCGGGTGTCCGACAACGTCAATGCGTTCACCTTCTGTCTCGACAAGTCCTCGTGAGCCGCAACCGCATAGGGCAGCGCACCCGGGTGGCGGGGATCGTTCGCCGGCTTTCGGCGCTCATCATCCTGGTGTGGATCGGCCTGGCCGCGATGACCAATATCGGGGTACCGCAGCTGGAGGTGGTCGGCAAGGAACAGAACGTCGCGCAGAGCCCAACCGACGCGCCTTCGATGAAGGCGATGAAACGGATCGGCGAAGTCTTCGAGGAATTCGATTCCGACAGCGGCGCGATGATCGTCCTGGAGGGGGACGAGCCCCTGGGCGACGAAGCGCACAGGTACTACGACACCCTCGTTCAGCGCCTGGTCGAGGACACCAAGCACGTCGAACACGTTCAGGACTTCTGGGGAGATCCGCTGACGGCAGCGGGCTCGCAGAGTTCCGACGGTAAGGCTGCCTACACCCAGATCTACCTGCGGGGAAACCAAGGGGAGGCGCTGTCGATCGAGTCGGTCGACGCGGTTCGCGAGATCGTGGCCGGATTGCCGCCGCCAGAGGGTGTCTCCACCTATGTAACCGGTGCGACGCCGCTGGTTGCCGACCAATTCGAGGTCGGCAGCGAGAGTACTGACCGGGTCACGGCGATCACCATGCTGGTCATCGCCGCGATGTTGTTCCTGATCTATCGCTCGGTTGGTACGACGATCCTGGTACTACTCACGGTGGTTGTGCAGCTGAGCGCGGCCCGGGGCATCGTCGCGGCGCTGGCGCACTTCGGGTTCATCGGGCTCTCGACGTACTCGACCAACCTGCTCACCCTGCTGGTCATCGCCGCCGGCACTGATTACGCGATCTTCTTTCTCGGCAGATACCACGAGGCTCGACAGTCCGGCCAGGATCGGGAGACTGCGTACTACACGATGTACTCGGGAACCGCGCACGTGGTGATGGGATCGGGCCTGACCATCGCCGGCGCCGTCTTCTGCTTGAGCTTCACCCGCCTGCCCTACTTTCAGACTCTCGGGGTGCCGGCGGCACTGGGTGTATTGGTCGCATTGACCGCGGCAGTCACCCTGACGCCCGCCGTGATCACCGCCGGTAGTCACTTCGGCTTCCTCGAGCCCAAACGCCAACTGCGAAGTTTCCGATGGCGCCGGATCGGAACCGCCATCGTGCGCTGGCCCGGGCCGATTCTGGTCGCGACGGTCGTGGTCACCTCGCTCGGTCTGCTGGCGCTGCCCGGCTATAAGACAAGCTACGACGTGCGCCCTTATCTACCGGCAGATTCGCCGGCGAATATCGGCTACGCGGCGGCTGAACGCCACTTCTCTTCGGCGCTCCTCAGTCCCGAACTGCTGATGATCGAGTCCGATCGAGACATGCGCAACCCTGCCGACTTCATCATCCTGGAGAAGGTGGCCAAGAGCGTCCTGCATACTCCTGGGATCGCGAAGGTGCAGTCGATCACCCGTCCGTTGGGAACGCCGATCAAGCACAGCTCGATCCCGTTTCAGATCAGCGCCCAAAGCGCGGGCCAGATAATGAATCTGAATCACCAGAAAGACCGGACCGACGAACTGCTCACCCAGGCCGGCGAAATATCGAAGTCGATCGCCTTGCTGCAGCAGCAGTACGCGCTACAGGAACAGGCCGCCGCTGCTACCGACGAACAAGCAGCGGCGTTCCACGTGACGGTGGCAACTGTCGAAGATCTCCGGGACAAGATCGCCAACTTTGACGACTTCCTTCGGCCGCTGCGCAACTACTTTTACTGGGAGCCGCACTGTTTCAACATCCCGGTCTGCTGGGCTCTCAGGTCGATCTTCGACGCAATCGACGGAATCAACTCCCTGACCGAACAGTTCGGCGAGATCACCGCCAGCCTGGACAAATTGACCGAGCTGCAGCCAAAACTCCTGGCACTCATACCTGACCAGATCGCCAGTCAAGAAGTCAACCGAGAGTTGGTGCTGTCGAACTACGCCACCCAATCCGGGATCCTGGCTCAGACCGAAGCTTTGACCGATAACGCCACCGCTCTGGGGCAGGCCTTCGACGACGCCAAGGACGACGGCTCCTTCTACCTCCCCCCTGAGGCATTCGACAATCCGGACTTCAAGCGCGGCCTGAAATTGTTCATGTCGCCGGATGGCCGGGCGGCGCGGATGATCGTCTCCCACGAGGGAGAACCTGCTACCCCTGAGGGGATCTCGCACATCGACGCGATCAGACAGGCCGCTACGCAGGCGCTGAAGGCCACCCCGCTGGCCGGCTCCGATGTCTACATCGCCGGAACAGCGGCAACCTTCAAGGATATTCAGGATGGCGCGCGCTACGACATGTTGATCGCCGCGATCGCCGCGTTGAGCCTGGTCCTGCTCATCATGATGTTCATCACGAGAAGCCTCGTTGCGGCTCTGGTGATCGTGGGCACGGTGGCAGTCTCCCTCGGGTCCGCATTCGGCTTGTCGGTCCTGGTGTGGCAGTACCTGTTCGGCATCCAGTTGTATTGGGTCATATTGCCGTTGGCCATCATCCTGCTGCTCGCAGTGGGATCCGACTACAACCTGCTGCTGGTGTCACGCTTCAAGGAGGAACTTGATGCGGGCCTCAAGACGGGCATCATTCGCGCGATGGGCAATACCGGTCGTGTGGTGACCTCCGCGGGCGTGGTGTTCGCCGTCACCATGGCAGCGTTCCTGCTCAGCGACCTGCGTGTGCTCGGCCAACTGGGGACCACAATCGCCATTGGTTTGCTGTTGGACACGCTGATCATTCGGGCCTTCATGACGCCGTCGATCGCTACCCTGCTGGGTCGCTGGTTCTGGTGGCCGCTGCGCGTGCGTCCGCGCCCGGCCAGCAGCATGCTGCGACCGTACGGGCCGCGTCCCCTGGTTCGCGCCTTACTTCAAAAGGAGTCGAAGGGCCATGGGTGAGGGCGCACACACACCGTGCGGTCGCGGCGCCGCCAGTCCGTCCAACCCGTTGTCCGCGCGGGAGAGTGAACTCTTGGAGATCACCCTGAACCTGTTGCAAGAGCACGGCTATGACCGGCTCACTGTGGACGCGGTCGCCGCCGGCGCCAGGGCCAGCAAGGCCACCGTCTACCGGCGCTGGCCCTCCAAAGCCGAACTGGTCTTGGCCGCGTTCACCGAAGGAGTACGACAGGTTGTCGTCGCACCGGACACCGGATCGCTGCGGGAGGATCTGTTGGTCCTGGGAACGCTGGTTCGAGCGCAGGCCGAGTTGCACGCGAGTACGATCAGCGCAGTGCTTTCCGAGCTGCCACGCAACCCCGCCCTGAGCGAGGTTCTGCAGCGGGAGTTCATCGAGCAACGCCGCGAGGTCGTCAATCGCGTGTTCGACCAGGCCGTCGATCGCGGTGAAATCGACTCGGCCGCGATCAGCGACGACATCTGGGATGTGTTGCCCGGCTACCTCGTTTTTCGTTTCCTCATGCCGGGCCGCCCACCCACCGACGGGACGGTGCGGGAACTCGTTGACGACGTCATCATTCCCGGTTTGACCCGACCACTCGGTCCATCGTGACGGGGCAGGTCCCGCAGGAGTTCGATGCGGTAACGGACGATGCGGCAGATGATTTGTCCGCCGCCAGCGCGGGGCGAGGCCTGCGCTCGGTGTTCCAGCCGATCGTTTCCCTGCCCGACGAGCGCATCGTGGGATACGAAGCGCTCTCGCGCTGGCCCGGCATGAACGTCGGCACCCCGACCGCCGTTTTCGAGCACGCGTCGCGGACCGGTACCGCAGACAGGCTCGACCAGCTGTGCATCGATTCGGCGATCGACACTGCCCTGCGGGGCTCCCTGGGACGCGGAGCGGTGCTCTGCATCAACTGCGAAGCATCGACCAGCTACCGAGGCCCGGTGGCCGGTGAGGTTCTCGACCGTCGCGCCGAGGAGCTGCAGGTGGTCTTCGAGCTGACTGAGCGGGGCCTGCTGACGCATCCTCATGCGCTGCTGCGAAAAGTCGCCGCGCTGCGCAAACACGGTTTCCGGATCGCGCTCGACGATATTGGCGCGCACCCTGATTCGCTGGCGCTGCTCTGTGTCATCTGCCCCGATGTGATCAAGCTCGACATGGAGCTGGTGCAAGCCCAGCCCCAGTACGGACAAGCCCGTACGTTGGCGGCCGTGCTGGCGTATCAAGAACGAACCAACGCCGTCATCATCGCCGAAGGCATAGAGAACGACGAGCATCTGGAGCAGGCCTTGGCGTTGGGCGCAACCCTGGGGCAGGGCTACAAATTCGGTCGCCCCGCAGCCTTGAACAGCGCGGTGAGTTCGGCCCGGTCGTCGCCACTGCTGAAGCAGGCTGCCCCGGTGGTTGCGGGCTCGCCGTTCGACCTCGTCTCGGCCGAAATGCCGGTCCGCACTGCACGAAAGGCGACCTTGATGGCGTTCTCACGCCAGATCGAGAGCCAAGCGGAGTACGGGGCGGAGACATCGATTGTGTTGACGGCGCTTCAGCACGACAAGTACTTCACCGGCGAAACGCTGCGGAGCTATCAGGTGTTGGCCGACCGATGTCCACTCATCGCCGTCTTCGGCAAGAACCTCCCCAACGATTTGGGTCGCGGTGTCCGCGGCGTCGCTCTGGGCCCTGACGATCCCCTGTGTAGGGAATGGACGGTCATCGCACTGGGTGCGAATACCGCTGCCGCGCTCATCGCGCGAGAGCAGGAGCCCCGTACGGTGATCGGGGCGGACTGCGATCGGCGATTCGAATTCGTGATGTCCTACGACCGGGGTCTGGTGACCGCTGCCGCACGCAATCTCTTGGACCGAATACCGTAGCGACCCTCGGCCTTCGCGTCTTCGGAGCGACCCGCGGCACCTTCCGGTCAGCGCGCGTTCCTTGAGGGAGAAACACGGGCGGGGGACGCCCGTCGACTCCCGGCGATGCGGTTAGCGGATCATGCAGGTATGACCAACGCAGCGGATGTGAAACTGTCGGTGGCGACTCCAGTGGTCACGATGACGGCAGGCGCCGGCCGTTGGGAACGGGACGGCTCGATCGAGGACCTCGCCCGAATTGCCGAGTCGGCCGATCGGTTGGGCTACCACCACCTCACCTGCAGCGAACACGTCGCGCTGCCAGTTGCCGAGGTAAAGCGCCGAGGCGCCCGATACTGGGATCCGCTGGCCACCTTCGGGTACCTCGCGGCGCGCACCCAGCGGATCCGCTTCGCGACCAACGTGCTGGTGCTCGCGTACCACCATCCGCTCGAGATCGCCAAGCGGTACGGCACATTGGACAAGGTCAGCGGCGGACGGGTGATCCTCGGTGTCGGCGTCGGGACACTCAGGGAGGAGTTCGATCTCATCGGGGCGCCGTTCGACGACCGCGGCCCGCGGGCAGAGGATGCGTTGAAGGCGTTGCGGGCCGCACTGTCGAAATCGGAGCCCGAGTATCACGGCGCGCTGTATTCGTTCGGGGGGTTCGTCGTTGACCCGTGCGCAGTGCAGGAGCGGGTACCGATCTGGGTCGGTGGTCGCACCCTTCGCTCCTTGCGGCGCGCGGCCGCCTTCGGCGACGGCTGGTGCCCGTTCAACGTGGCACCGGCGCAGGCCCAGGAGTGGCTGCAACGAGTGGATCTGCCAAAGGGTTTCGAAGTCGTCTTGCCCCCAGCTCGAAGACTCGACCCGATCAACGAGCCTGGCCGGACTCAAGACTCCATCCACCAGACCGCCGACCTCGGTGCCACGATCGTCTCGAGTTCCTTCGCCCACTCCTCTGTCGAGGAGTATCTCGACAACCTGCTGGCACTCGCCGAACTGCACCCCGCAATGGGCGAACAGTGAGCTAACGCCGTTCCCGGCATGGGCGCCGATCGATTCGCGGCTTCGGCCACCGCCTGTGGACGGGGCCCGGCGGCCATGTGGTAATCACACGTAGTGCTGTTGATTACCGGACCAACGGGAAACGTGGGTGATGAACTGGTCGACCTCCTGAGTCGCGAGTCGGCCGGGCTGCAGTGGCGGATCGCCAGCCGTAACCCCGACACGTTGAGGGCCCGCAGACCCGGCGTGGCGGCCGAAGTGGTTCGGTTGGACTTCTTTGATCGATCGACCTGGGGCGCCGCCTTGGCCGGTGTGCGGGCGCTTTTCCTGTTGTTTCCGTTACCCGGCAACCGGGCGGCAAGGGAGGCGATCGTTCCGTTTGTGCAGCGGGCTCAGGAATCCGGATGCCGCCACGTGGTGTACGTGTCGGTGTTCGGGGCCGACCGGGTCCGGTTCATCCCGCACTACACGGTCGAGGCCGCGCTGCGGGACAGCGCGATGACCTGGACGGCGCTGCGGTGCAGTTTCTTCATGCAGAACCTGCACCGGCATATCTCGACGCACGGCGAGGACATCGCCGAGCGTGGGGAATTGTTCATTCCGGCGGGCCGCGGCCGTACGACCTTCCTGGACGCGCGGGACGCCGCGGCGGTGGCGGCGCTGGCGCTGCTGCATCCCGAGGAGCATCGCAACGTCGTGCATCACCTGACCGGCCCGGCCGCGCTCAGCATGACCGAGGTGGCCGCAGCGTTGACCGCCGAGCTGGGCTACCCGGTGACGTACACGAGCCCCGGCCTCATTCGGTTCGCCCGTCGGCTGCGGCGGCGCGGTGTCGGTTGGGACAGCATCGGATTCATGTCCGCGGTCTACACGCTGACCCGGCTGAGACAGAACCAGCCGATCACCGATGAGCTGGAGCGCCTCCTGCATCGGCCGCCGCGGACGTTGGCAGAGTTCCTCCATGACAGCGCGTGGCGCTGGCGTGACCGGGCCTGGACCTGACAGCCTGTCGGGTTCAACACCGAGTCTTGCGGGTCACGCGGTTTCTTGCGGGGCCGTTCGGGCGCTTTCCAGCAGCGGGCGGATCTCGTTCGGTATGGGCACGGGTCGGCGTCGGTTGCGGTCGACGTATACGTGCACCCAATGCCCGACCGCGGCGACCGGCTGATCAGCGGCATCACCGGCGTTGTGGGTTGTCTGGAACACCCCGAGCCGGTACGTGACGCTGGTACGTCCCAGGCGTTCGACGGCCAACCCCACCGCCAGCGGATCGGGGAAGGTCAGCTCGGAGAAGTACCGGCAGCCCGACTCCGCCACCACCGCGAGCCACGCCGCAGTCAGCGGGTCGGTGCCCGTGGTGGTGTTGATCCACGCGTTGATCGCCGTGTCGAACAGCGCGTAATACACCGCGTTGTTGAGGTGGCCGAACATATCGTTGTCGGTCCACCGAGTCAGTACCGGCCAGTGCACCGGAAAGTCACCGCTGCGCGGCGGGTGCTCCGCACTCGTCATGGCCGTATTGTCGCAGTCGGGACCGAGGCAGTCGGACGGAAGTACATCTCCTGCCGCACGGTGCACACCAAACCGCCGTCTCGGTTGAACATCGTCCCGGTTGCCAGCGCGAGCGAGCCGGCACTGCTTGGTGAAGACTGCTCGTAGAGAAGCCAATCCGGCAGTACTGCCGGTGCGTGAAACCACACCGAGTGGTCGCGCTGGGCCGATCCGCGGGCGCTTCCGCGAGCGGCGTAGACCGGCTCGGTCAGGGTCACCGCAGACAGGTAGGCCACCAGTGTCGCCGTCAATGCAGGGTCGTCGGGAACGTCACCATCGGGTCTCCACCAGATCCGCGACTGCGCGGGCGGTGCCTGCTCAGCGTCGACGATCCGTCGCTCGAACCAGCGCAGGCTCGCCCAATGCTCCGCGGTAGCCTCCCCGGACTCCGCGAAATGAGATGGAACCCTGGGCAATGACTCCGGTGGGGGCACTTCCGGGAACGGTGGTTGGTACCCGATCTGAGCGGGTCCGGCGTCGGCGATCTTGAACGAAGACATTGCCTCGAGCAACAGCTGGCCGTTCTGGCGGGCACTGACCCGGCGCGCCGAGAACGCCCGGCCCTCTTGGAGTTCGGTCACCTCGAACTCGACCGGCAGGCGGGAATCGCCGGGCTTGAGGAAGTACGTGTGGGCGCTGTGCGGTGCGCGGCCCGGTGTGGTTTGGCTGGCCGCCAGCAAGGCCTGAGCGCAGATGTGACCGCCCAGGATGTGGTTGGCCGGCGCAGGCAGTTGCCGGCCGACGAACAGCGCCGGGGCTACCCGTTGGAGCTGCAGGGTGGCGAGCACGTCGCTGAGCGAGGATGGCATTGGCAGGTATCTTGCCCGACGGCGCCGGGTCGGGGGTCGGGCCTGCGCCGAGCCGGGCCGCGGAGCACCACTCAACGGACCGCCGTAGCAGAATGACCCCGCAGAACTCCAGGCACCACCCCCGCACAGACAGGTAACCCGCTTGCGAAAGCCAGGTACGGCGGCGGTCAGTCCTCGCGGCGTGCTGGCCGCAACCGTGACTCCGTTGGCGTCCATCCTGGGGTCGGGGCTGCTGATCGTCGTCCCGGTGCTGGAGCGGACCCTCGGTGCGTTGGCAGTGTTCGGAGCCATCGCCGTGTCGGCCGTGGCCTGGTGGGTCGGCACCGCGATCCGGCATGGCGTCCGGGTGGTGGAACCGCTCGAAGACGCTGGCGAACTGGATCACGTCACGGCCCGTCTCGGGTGGCTCGCCGACGGAGTCATCGCCGTCGCCTACGTGATCTCGGTGGCGCTGTACCTGCGCATCATGGCTGTGTATCTGATCAGCTACCTGGTGGACGGTGGTTCGGTGGTCGCCGAACGCGTCGTCGCGTGCGGGGCGGTGGTGTTGATCGTCGCCATCGGGATTGTGCGGGGATTCTCCGGGCTCGACAAGCTCGATCGGGTCACCCTGGTCGCCGTGCTCGGTTTGACCACGGTGCTGGGCGCGACGCTGTTGCTCCACAACAGACACGTGCTGCTCGGGGATGCCGAGTTGACGCTCCCGCCGATTCCCGACCAGGGCATTGTGGCGACGTTGCTGGTGCTCGGGGGAATCGTCATCACCGTGCAGGGTTTCGAAACCGTGCGCTACCTCGCCGACGAGTACAACGCCGAAACCCGCGTCTGGGCCTCGAGGTTGGCGCAGGGCATCGCCGCGTCGATCTACGTGGGCTTCGTTTTGGTGGCGACGCCCGTGATGGGTTTGGGCACTGATGCCGGCGCCGACGAAACCCTGCTGGACATCACGGCTCGCGTCGCACCGTTCCTCGCGTTTCCGCTCGTCGCATCTGCGGTCCTGAGCCAGTTCAGCGCCGCCGTCGCCGACACCGCCGCAGTCGACGGGGACCTGCGTCGACTGTCCCCTTGGATGAGTGGACCCAGGCCGTTCCTCGTCGGCGGGTTCGCCGCGATCGCGCTGGCCGCGACCGTGGACACCTACCTGATCGTGGCTCTCGCCTCCCGCGCCTTCGCCGCTTACTACGCGATCCAGGCGGTCGTTGCGCTGCGTACCACCGAATCGCTGCCGAAGAAGATCGGTTTCGGCGTGCTCGCCGCTCTCATGTGTTCCGTCACCCTGTTCGCACAGCCAGTCGGCTGAAGGCCGGCCTGACCATCCGTGGAGTACACGAGACAGGCAGGCGGAAATGTGACAGGTTGGTGCAAACGACACTGTGAGGCATCAGTAATTTCATGAGCTTGGCCGAATTCGTCCAAGACCGCTGGACGGTCTTGTCGTTCCTGGCCTACCAGCATATGAGCCTCGTCGTTCAGACTCTGGCCATCGCCACGGTGATCGCGGTCATCATCGGTGTGCTCATCTACCGCTCTCCCTGGGGCGTGGCCGCGGGCAATACCGTTACCGCCGTCGCTCTGACAATCCCGTCGTATGCCCTGATGGGAGTGCTTGTCGGCGTCGTCGGCCTGGGCGTGCTGCCGTCGGTGATCATGCTGTCGTTCTTCGGGGTGTTCCCGATTCTGCGCAACGTCGTCGTCGGGCTCTCCGGTGTGGACCAGACGCTGGTGGAATCGGCGCGCGGGATGGGGATGAGCAGGATGAGCACCCTGCTGCGACTGGAGCTGCCGCTGGCTTGGCCGGTGATCATGACCGGTGTGCGGGTGTCGGCCCAGATGCTGATGGGCATCGCGGCGATTGCGGCGTTCGCGCTCGGGCCGGGGCTCGGCGGTTACATTTTCTCCGGAATCTCCAGGATGGGTGGCGCCAACGCGACCAACTCCATCGTGGCGGCCACCGTCGGCATCCTCATCTTGGCCGTCATCCTCGACACCGTGCTCAACATCCTCACCCGACTCACCACTGCAAGGGGAATCCGTGTCTGACCTGGCGACATCCGATCGAGTCGAGCTCGACGAGTCGGCGCCGGCCGGCGCCGCTCGCATCCTGCTCGATGGTGTGACCAAACGCTACGGCGATACCTCGAGCCCCGCGGTGGACAACGTCACCATCGAAATCCCGGCCGGGGAGATCGTGATGTTCGTCGGGCCTTCCGGCTGCGGAAAGACCACGACCATGAAGATGATCAACCGCCTGATCGAGCCGACGAGCGGTCGGATTCTGATCGGCGACGACGACGTGACCCAGCGAAACCCCGACGAACTGCGTCGCCATATCGGCTATGTCATCCAGGGAGCCGGGCTGTTTCCGCACTTCACCGTGGGGGACAACATCGCGATCGTTCCCCGCCTGCTCAAATGGGACAAGAAGCGCATCGCCGACCGGGTCGACGAGTTGCTCGATCTGGTCAGCCTCGATCCCGCGCAATACCGGGACCGCTATCCCCGGGAGCTGTCGGGCGGGCAGCAGCAGCGGGTGGGCGTGGCTCGGGCGCTGGCCGCCGACCCTCCGGTTCTGCTGATGGACGAGCCTTTCGGCGCAGTGGACCCGATCACCCGTCAACGACTGCAGGACGAACTACTGCGCCTGCAGGACGAACTTCGCAAGACCATCGTCTTCGTCACCCACGACTTCGACGAGGCGGTCAAGCTGGGTGACCGAATCGCGATCCTGCAGGCCGGCTCCAAGATCGTCCAATACGACACCCCGGAAGCAATCCTCACCAATCCCGCCAACGACTTCGTCCGCGATTTCGTGGGCGCCGGGGCGGCCCTCAAGCAGCTGACCCTCAGCCGGATCCGCGATGTCGAACTACACGAGGCGGCCGTGGCTCACATCGGCGACGATCCGGCCTCAGCGGCGCGTTCCGCGCGAGCGATCGATCGGGAGCACGTGGTCGTGTTGGATGCGCAGGAGCGTCCCCAACGATGGGTGTCGCTGGACGAGCTTGCCAATCCCCGATCGCTGACGAAGGTGTCGCGTGATGAGGACCTCGCGTGCGTCAATCTCGCTTCGACGCTCAACGATGCGCTCGACGAGATGCTGACGTCATCGCACGGCGTCGTGGTGGTCACCGGTCGGCGCAACGCCTACCAGGGCGTGATTCGGGTGGAGACCATCATGGATGCGATCTCCGGCGGGCGCAGCGCCGTGCGTGCGGGGGAGCCGACCCGGTGAGCACAGCGGTGACCGACCGCGACGGCGCTGACCTCGACGGCGCTGACCTCGACCGCGCCGCGGCCGACGGTGGAGCCCGACGGCTCGGCCTCGGCCGCTGGATCCTGCAGCCGCTGGCGTGCGTTGCGGCGGTGGCCGGTTGCCTCATCTACGTTCAGCTCGCCGACGTGTCCGCATCAGAACAGCGGTCGCTCGGGGTGCCGAACCTGTTGACGCTGCTGCAGGAGCACCTGACTGTCAGCCTGGCGGCCACTGTGCTGACGTGTGTGATCGCGATACCGCTGGGGATAGCCTTGACGCGCGGTGGCATGCGGCGTTATTCCAAGCCGATCATCACCGTCGCCGGCTTCGGACAGGCCGCGCCGGCGATCGGCCTGATCGCACTCGGCGCCGTGATCTTCGGCATCGGTCCGCTGGGCGCGGTCGTCGCCCTCGTCGTTTACGGCGCCCTTCCGATTGTGGCCAACACGGTGACCGGTCTCGACGGTGTCGATCCGCGACTGGTGGAGGCCGGACGTGGAATGGGAATGTCGAGCGCAGCAACGCTGCTGCGAGTGGAACTACCGTTGTCGATGCCGGTAATCATCGCCGGGGTCCGCACTGCGCTGGTGCTGATCGTCGGTACCGCCGCGCTGGCGTCGTTCACCGGATCCGGCGGATTGGGTCAGCTGATCACCACCGGCATCAAGTTGCAACAGACCGTCACGCTGATCGTCGGCGCCGTTCTTGTTGCCGCGCTTGCGCTTTTCATCGACTGGCTGGCTCGCGTCGTCGAAATGCTCGCCGCGCCGAAAGGACTGTGATCAGCATGCAGACCTCCGTCGCGCGATGGCCCCGCCGTCGGCACCGGCGTGGCCTGAGGATGCTCATCGGGAGCGTCGCCGCGGCTATGGCGCTGGTCGGCTGTGGGCTGGAGTCCGCGAGCGGGACGGTGCTCCAGGCGGAGCCGGGGTCGATCCAGCACTATGACTCACTCGACGGCGTCAAAATCACAGTAGCGGCAAAGGATTTCACCGAGCAGTTGATCCTCGGCAATATGCTTTCGATCATCCTCAACGCGGCCGGCGCGGATGTCACCAACATGACCAACACCCCGGGCAGCTTCGGCGTCCGACAAGCCCTGATCAGTGGCGACGCCGACGTGGCGCCGGAGTACACCGGCACCGGGTGGATCAACTACCTCGGTCACGAAGACCCCATCAAGGGCTCGGAAGCGCAGTGGCGCGCGGTCAATGAGGAGGACCGGGCCAACGGGCTGACCTGGCTTCCACCCGCGCCGATGAACAACACCTACGCATTCGCAATTCGGGAGTCAGCCGCTGAGCGACTCGGGGTCACCAAGCTTTCAGATCTCGCCAAGCTACCCCGGTCGGAGCTGACCTTCTGCGTGGAGAGCGAGTTCGCAAGCCGCAACGATGGATTCGTGCCGATGCTGGAGACCTACGGTCTGTCCAAAGCCGACCTGGGTGATGTGATAACGCTGGACACCGGTGTCATCTATACGGCAACTGCTCAGGGCGAATGCAACTTTGGTGAGGTGTTCACCACCGACGGTCGAATTCCGGCGTTGGACCTGCGGGTGCTCGAAGACGACAAACAGTTCTTCCCGCTCTACAACCTCACCGAAGTGGTCAATTCCGACCTGCTTGCCAAGCACCCGGAACTGGCAGAGATCTTCGGGCAGCTGAACCCGAAACTCACCAACGAGGTGATGCTGGCCCTCAACGCCAGGGTCGACAACGACGGCGAAGATCCCGCGCTGGTAGCGCGGTCCTGGCTGGTCAAAGAGGGATTGCTGTCCTAGGGTGACCTACGCCGCACCGATGATCCACTGCCTGGCCTGCTCCATCTGATCCGCGGGGAACGCGCGAATCTCCGCAGTGATGAAATGAGACGCTAGGTGCTCGGCGAAATCGCCGAGGTGCGAGTCGGTGACGACGGCAACCTTCTTGACATGCTTTTGGTGATCGCGCACAAATCGTATGTGAGTCACCAGGGCCCCGAAACTGTCCCAGCCGGGAAAGTGGGGCGCGTCGATGATGAGGCCGGCGAGATCGCCGCCGGCTTCGATTTGGGGGTCAACGACTTTGGCCAGTTCGGCAAAGTCGTTCTTGTCCAGCGATGACTGCGGCCTCACCCTCAGGACCGAGTGGGTGGTGTCCAGTTCATAATCGATCATCTCTGCTCCTCGCTCGTGGACGTCTCTTCAATCGTCGGCCTTGCGTGAGCCGGACAGCAGCAGAACAAAGACACCTTGCGGAGGGCCTTTGGTCAGTTCTCGCCGGCGGGTACCGCGCTGCGGCCCCTTTGTTCTCCCGTCCGGTCGAGGACTCGGTAGGCCAGAAGTTTCACCCGGTCGGTGACCAGCGCCCATACCAGGGCGTACCCCCAGACGAATAGGGCCCAACCCCAGCCCAGGGGGGTCATGAACAGTCCGTAGACGGCGATGACAGTGGCGATGCACTGAGTCCCCAGCACGGCGATCCACAGGACGGGAGCCGGCCGGATCGACCAGAACGGGCCTCGGGTACGGGTCAGGAAAATCGTCAGGTGCCCGGCCACCGACAACATGAGATACATCATCGTCTGCAGCTGCGGACGGTCCAGTTCGAAGACCCGATCGCCCAGATAGAACAACCCGAAGGAGGCCACCGGCCCGACCACACCCAGGACGGTGGCGATCCCGAGCACAGTCCGCATGTCCCAGACTTCGGGCCGGTTGCGGTACCGGACACGGTCGTAGGCGATGGACAGGATCGCACCGTCGTTGAGCAGCGCGAGAATCACGATCATGACTGCAGTCAAGGGATAAAAGTTGAACACCAGGATGGTCAGCGTGATGAACAGCAGCACGCGCAGCGTTTCGGCGATGCGGTAGATCGCGTAGCTGTTCATTCGTTGGAAGATCCGTCGGCTCTCGCGGATCGCGTCGATGATCACCGACAGACCGGGGGTCAGCAGCACGATGTCGGCGGCAGCCCGGGCCGCATCATTGGCGCCGGACACCGCGATACCGCAGTCGGCTTGCTTCAACGCGGGCGCGTCGTTGACACCGTCGCCGGTCATCCCGACGATATGGCCCCGATGCTGCAGGACATCCACGATGTGGAACTTGTGTTCGGGGTACACCTGCGCGAAACCGCCGGCGCTCTCGACGGATTCGATCAACGCGATCGACTCGTCCCCCTGCGCGTCGCCCAACTCTGTTGCGCCGCGGATGTCACCGGCGAGCCCGACCTTCGTGGCGGTCTCCTTCGCGATCGCCAACGCGTCGCCGGTGACCATCTTGATGCCCACGCCCATCTGGCGGGCCGCGGTGATGGTGGACGCGGCGTCGGGGCGGGGCGGGTCGAACAGGGGGAGCACTCCCAGGAAGCGCCACGGACCGTCGGCCTCCGCGCGGGCCACGCCCAGTGCGCGGAAGCCGCGGGCCGCGAATCCGTCGACTACGCGGGTGATCTCGTCAGTAACGTGTGTATCGGGGCACATCGCCAGGATCACCTGCGGCGCGCCCTTGCTGACCCGGAACGTTGCCCCCGGGGCGGCCTCGACCGCGGCTTCGGTGCGCTTGTGGACCGGATCGAACGGCTGGAAGTGGGCCACCTGGTAGGCGTCGAGGGCGGTGGCGTCGGGCAGGGCGCCGAGGATCGCCAGGTCGATCGGGTCGTTGTTGTCGGCCCGGGAGGCCAACGCGGCGTTGAGAACCACCTCGCCGGCATCGACACCGCCGACGCTGAATGGTTCGCCGAGGGTAAGCGCGTTCTGGGTCAGGGTGCCGGTCTTGTCGGCGCACAGCACATCAACCCCGGCAAGCTCCTCGATGGCGACAAGCCGGCTGACCACCGCCTGCTTCTTGGCCAGCAGTCGCGCCCCGACCGCCATCGTCACCGATAGCACCGTCGGCATCGCCACCGGGATGGCCGCGACGGTCAGGACCAGTGCGAATTGCAGCGTGGTGAGCACCGCGTTCCCGCGCATCAGGGATGCGGCCACGATCACCGCGACCAGCACTACCGCAAGAAGAATCAGGTAGTTGCCGATCTTGAGGACCGCGCGCTGGAAATGGCTGACAGTGTGGGCGTCTTGGACCAGTTCGGCGGTCTGCCCGAAGTAGGTGCCCGCGCCTGTGGCGTAGACCAGCGCGCCGATCTCCCCGCGGCGGATGATGGATCCGGAGAACACGGCCTCCCCGTGGCCGACACTGACCGGAAGGGACTCGCCCGTCAGCGCAGACTGATCCACCTCTATCGGGTCACCGGCGAGCAGTCGGGCGTCAGCGGGCACGATGTCGCCCAGGCGCAGTCGAATTGCATCGCCAGGAACCAGATCCCGTGCCGGGAGCGTGCGCCAACGGTGGTCGCGCTGGACCCGGGCGTCGATCGCCAGTTTGGCTTTCAGCGCATCGATGGCGTTGCCCGCCTGATACTCCTCCCAGGAGCCAACCACCGCGTTGGCGATCAGCAGCACCAGGATGATGAAGAAGTCGGGCCAGTGGCCGACCACCCCGGACAGGATGACAGCGACCTCGATCATCCAGGGGATGGGGCCCCAGAAGTAGGAGAGGAACTTCAGCACCGGGTTGGTCTTGTGATCGGCGATCTCATTGGGACCGTACTGGGCCAACCGGGCACTCGCCTCGGCCTCGCTCAAGCCGTCCGCCGAGCTGTTGAGCATCTTCTCAACCTCGGCGAGGGGAAGTGTCTTCAAACTCTCGCGGCCTTCGGATGTCGGCACAGTCGGTAGTGTCCTTGCCTCGATGGTCATGTCGGATAAGGCCTCTGGTCGTCCTCGTCGGGCCGGGCGGAGCTCTGCACCAGCGCACGACGCGTTCGCCTGCAAGTTTGGTGACCAGCGGCGATCGCAGCACTGACGTTAGGACCCGGCCGGCTTGGGAGACAGGGCCATTGGTAACCAACCGGTGCGGCCGTGCTGCTCGTGGGACTCGCGGAACCTCAGGCTTGTGGGTAAGGCGCCCAACGCTTGTCGAAGCCGGCCCTGCGCGCTGCCAGCTGCGCCGCCCGCTCCTCGGGTGTCACGAAAACCGTGCCCGCCGGCAGGTGGTCCTCGAGATCCTCAAGCTTGGCCAAGACCGATTGGACTCCCGGTTCGGCCATCGAGTTGGGGTCGAGGTTCTGGAAGCGCATCGAGATGATTCCCTGGTTCAACCCGCCGGTGGAAATCCAGTTGGCCACGGCGGGATCAGCGATCGAGACCACCATGGTGTATGTCCCATCCGGGTTGGCGACGGCCTGGTCGTTGTTCAGGCTCGTCTGCTCGTTCCAGTAGTCGTCGGTGATCGTCCAGACGTTGTAGGCCGGAACTGTGACGAATCCGGCGTTTCCTGGGTCGATGGTCAGCACAAGGGCCTCGTCATCGGCCAGTTGGAAATAGCCGTTACTTTGCAATTGGTTGGCCAGGAACTCTGCGTTGCTCGCCGGTTGCGTCATCACATTTGGCGGACGGAGCTCACCAGTGTCGGTGTCGGTGGTCGCCAGCGCCATGTACTCGGCTTCCTGGTTGGTTCCCCTGACCAGCATGATCGTGGCGGCCAGCGGACCGGTCACAAATGGTGTCTCGGCGATGCCCAGCGGGGGGATGAGTGACACCAGCGACGTCAAGAACGGGCTGTCGTTGACCAGCGCGCCGAGGAACACGAACCCGCCCAGTTGGGCGAACAGACTATTGGGTGGCCCCTCGACCCGGTGTACGGCGAGCTCCATCGGCTCCTCGATATCCCAGTCGCCCAACGTGTTTCGGGCCGCGATCAGGGTAGAGCTGGAGGTCAGCTGCAGATGGTTCTTCTGCCCGGGTGCCGCGGGTTCACCACTGACGGTGATGACGAACGTGCCGTCCGCACTGACGTCGATATCCTGCAAACTCAGGATCGTCGATGTCGTGCCCGCGAGTCCTTCGAGCACACTGAAGGTGGTGTCGGCGGGGATACCTTCGTACATCCGTCCGGTCAGAACGTACTCCGAGGTCTTGTTGACCGGAATGAAGCGGTAGATGGTGTCCGGGTTGTCGTAGAGCAGGCGCGAGCCGTCGACGTCGAGGCCGTACCAGTTGTGTGGCGGCGCGACCTGGGTGACCACCGCTGGATTCATGGGGTTGAGGATCTGCTGTTGGAACGCCGCTGCGAGCGCGTACTCGTCGACCGCGTCGTCCAGTGCAGCCCGGTTAGCCTCGTCGGGGCCACCGACGAGTGCGAACTGCTCCTTGGCCGCCGCGAGGAAGCCCCAACGCAGAAGCACTTTCATGACGGCCACCGGTAGGGACTTGGCGGTCTCCATGGCCATCCGTTCGCGGGCGATCTGCTCCGGGGTGCCCAGCGGACTGACCTGGTTGCTCAACTCGATGTCGGCGCTGTTCTGCTGCGCGGTGGCCTGACCGGCGGCTGTTGGATCGTCTGCTGTTGGATCGTGTGCGGTTGGATCGACCTCGGTGCCGACCTGGCGTCGCGGGTAGGCCACCACCGCTGCTTGGGCCAGGGCGGCCACCGGGGCATTGGGATCCTCGACGTCCGACTGGGCGAACGAGGCGTGCTGCGGCGCCCCGACGGTCAAGGTCTCGGTGGCGGCCGCGGCCCGGTCTTCGTCGACGGCCATCTCCTGGGGCGCGCTCTGGCTGCCGCCGGGAGACTGCAGGGCGGAGTAGCCGGTCGAGGCGCCAGTGTCGTCCGACTCGTCATCGACGTAGGCCAGGTCTTCTGTCTCTGCCCCCGCGGCGGTCTCAGTCTCGGTTTCTGCCCCCGCGGCGGTCTCAGTCTCGGTTTCTGCCCCCGCGGCGGTCTCGGTCTCGGCGTCGGCGAATGCGTTGTCGGAGTCGTCGCCGTCCGAATCACGTTGGTCGCTGGGCGCGGTGTCGTTCTCCGGGCTTGTCGTAGTGCGCTCGTTCGACGCACCCGATTCACTCGACGCACCCGATTCACTCGACGCACCCGATTCACTCGAGTCACTGGACGAACCAGACGACGATGAGCCGTCGCTGTCTGCGTGTGCGTCCGGCATGGCGAGCGCCGCTCCGACTCCGAGAAATACCGCGAGTGCGCCGACCCGGCCGATGAACCTGGCGTACCCCGTTGCAGGCCGGGGTTCTGTTGCAGGCCGGGGTTCTTTGGTGAGCCCTTCGGCCGGGTGAGTCGGTGGACGACGCATGTCGCCTCCTCAGAGCGTGGCGCGGGTCACTAGGTCTTATCAGGTGTAGCAGGAGTAACAGGCAAGAGCAACGCTGCGTACTTCGGCACCTGCCGCCCGGTGTGGACGTACGCTGCTACCAATGATGAGCGCCCCAGAAAATGCGGTTTCATGAGTTCTGCCGATCGCGAACGATCCTCCGAAGTCATCGACCAACAGGAACCCGACTATCGGTTCACACTGGCGAACGAGCGGACCTTCCTGGCCTGGATACGCACCTCGCTGGCCTTGATCGCCGGCGGTATCGCGGTCGTGCAGTTCGTGCCGGAATTCGGCATTCCCGGCGTGCGGCATGGCCTGAGCTTGGTACTGACCGCCGGGGGTGGCTTGCTGGCGGCGCAAGCGGTACGGCGCTGGCAACTCGTGCAGGCCGCGATGCGCCGCGACCAGGATCTGCCACGCACCCACGTGCCGCTGATGCTCGGCGGCGCGATCTTCGCGGTGACCGTGGTGGTACTGGTGGTGGTGGTCGTCGGGCCGCCGACCGGGCCTTGAGATGCCCGGTTGGGAACTCACCAAGCCGGGCCTGCCGGCGGAACGCACTCTGTTGTCCTGGGAGAGAAGCGCATTCGGCTTCTTGGTAGGCGGCGCGCTGGTTTTGCTTCGTCAGCACGGCCCGCTCGGTCCGGCGCGGACCGCGCTGGCGCTCGGCGCGGCGGTGCTCGCGCTGATTGTCCTGGGGCTCGGGTACCGGCGATCGCATCAGATCAGAACCAGCCCGGTGGTCTCGGACCGAGTTGTGATGATGGCCCCGCGCAATGAGGTTTTCGTGCTCGGGGGCGCCACGGTCAGCTTCGCGACGGCAATCCTGGTGGCGCTGCTGTTCCTACCGTGAACGGCCGTCGGGGAGAACCATCAGTGCGCCCCGAGGGAGTCGATCGCGGTTTGCAGCTTGGCGGCGGCTTCGTCGGCGACCGCGCGCAGTCCCGGCCCGTCTGAAAGCTGCACCATCACCTGAGGGTTCATTGCGTCGACGATCACCGTGTCGCCGCCGGCGGATGTATCGCTGCGCACGACAACATTGCAGGGCAACAGCAACCCGATCTGGCGATCAGCATCGACCGCACGGTGGGCCAGCGGCGGATTGCAGGCCCCGAGGATGAGGTAGTCCTCCATGTCCTCGTCCAGTTTCGCCTTCAGGGTGGCTTTCATGTCGATCTCGGTCAGCACTCCGAAACCCTGCTCGGCCAGTGCGTTACGGGTACGTGCCACCGCATCCTCAAACGTTGTGTTCAGCGTCGTTGACAGTGCGTAGCTCACAATTTCTCCAATTCTCGTTGTGCTCGTCAGGCCAGGGCCAAGAACAGCTTCTCCAGCTCGACTTCAGTCATCGGTTGCTGTCCGTCAACCGCTTCTCCGGTAAGGCATTCCCGCAATCCGGTCGCGACAATCTTGAATCCCGCCTTGTCCAGAGCGCGCGACACCGCAGCCAGCTGCGTCACGACGTCCTTGCAGTCGCGACCCTGTTCGATCATCGAGATAACCCCGGATAGCTGTCCCTGGGCCCGGCGCAACCGATTGAGCACCGCGACGACTGCATCCTCGTCACCAACCATGGTGTAGCTCCCTTCTTCTGACACGGAATGTTCGGTAGCCACTGAGGCCATGGTACCCGCGGGGGTATTGCACCGGGGGCGTCATGCGGCAGTCCGGCCGGCGACCAGTGATCTGATGCGACGTAGAGGGCAGCGATCGTAGCGAGTACACGCGATCGCCATGGCCCCGGCGATCGCCGTGAGCACCACGGCCGCGATGCCGACGCTCAAGTGAATCTCTTGGGCCAGGATGACCGCGGCCATCGTGAGTACGAACCAGCCGAAGCCCTTTCGTAGTGCATCGGGGTTGATAATCGCCGTCAGGCGGGCACCGACGAGAGCGCCCAGCACAGCAGCGGCGGTGACGGCCAGGGCCAGTGCCCAGTCGATCTGAACGCTGGCCAGGTATCCGCCGAGTCCGGCGAACGACTTCATCGCGATGACGACCAGCGAGGTGCCGACTGCGACGGGCATCGGCAGCCCGCCCAGCAGCGCGAGCGCCGGCACCACCAGGAATCCGCCACCAGCGCCGACCAGTCCGGTTACCAGACCGACGACCAGACCCTCGGCGATGATCTTCGGTACGGGAAGTTGATGATGCCCGCTCTCGTCGACCGCCGGGGTGGTGGGATCTTTGCGTCCGCGCAGCATCGCGATGGCGGTGGCGACCATCACGACGGCGAAGCCGATGAGAAGGAAGGATCCGGGGATGAAGCGCGCCAGGAGACCCCCGCCGTAGGCACCGGCCATTCCCGCCGCGCCGAAGACCAGACCAGTGCGCCATTGCACATGACCGGCCCGGGCGTGCGAGATCGCCCCGATCGCGCTGGTGACGCCGACGACCAGCAACGAGGTTGCGATGGCCTGTTTGGCGTCCATGCCCGCGACGTAGGCGAGAAGCGGCACGGTCAGGATCGAACCTCCGCCGCCCAACAGCCCCAGCGCAATGCCGACGAAGACGGCCAGGCCGATGGTGAGCGCGATCATGTCCGGCTAGTCCTTTATCGGGACGGTGTTGTCGATGCCGACGAGTTGGGACACGATGCTCTGGGCATCGCAGGTAGCGCCCCGGTTGTAGGGCAGCTTGGACAGTGCCACGCCCATCGCGCAGGTGTTGGTCAGCGACGCGAATGTCAGTCCGCCGCCGATCCCGGCCGCCACCCACTTGAGCTTGGGAACGGCGATGCTGGCCAGGATGCTGGAGAGCACCACCGAGCCGGCGACGAGGCGGACTTGACGCTCGAGGTCCCAGCGTTGGGCCCCGCGGTTGACCGCGAAGCCGTTGGCCTCCCAGGCGCTGATGCCGCCGGCAAGGATGTGCACGTTGGGCAAACCGACATCGCGCAGCGTCTCCTCGGCTTGGGCGGCACGCTGGCCCGAGCGGCAGACCAGGACGACGTCCTCGTCGAGATGCTGGGTGATCTCATTGCGGTGCTCACGCAGGAGGTCCAGCGGCACGTTGTAGGACCCGGCGATGTGGGCGGTCTCGAACTCGCCTGGGGTCCGGACGTCGAGCACTCGGGGTGGCGTGGCCGATGTGAGCAGTTCGCCGAGGTTCTGCGAATCGATGATGGCGGGCGCGGTCATGGATAGGTCCTTTCTGTACAGCGGGCCGGGGTAGCTTCCTGATACCGCCTGGGGTATGTTCTGCCCTATGGTACACATACCCCGGGGGGTACATGCAAGCGGGAATTTCCAGCCGTGCGTCAGCATTTGATATACCCATAGGGGTATATACACTCCGCACCGAGAAAGCAAGAACACCGCCATTCAAGAGCACACAGAGCACCCGCCCAACGAAAGGACCGCCGACATGAAGTTCATCCAGTACTACCTGGACTGCTTGTCCCATGCGTCGTATTTGATTGCCGACGAGACGACCGGGCGTGCAGTCGTTGTCGACCCGCAGCGCGATGTGTCCGAGTATCTGTCCGACGCCAAGGAGTTGGGCTTCACGATCGAACTCGTCATCGAAACCCACTTCCACGCCGACTTCCTGTCGGGCCACTTGGAGTTGGCAGAGGCCACCGGAGCGAAGATCGTGTACTCCTCGGTCGCCGAGACCGAGTTCGAGTCGATGGGCGTTGCCGACGGAGAGCGCTATTCGCTGGGTGAGGTGACGCTGGAATTCCGCCACACGCCGGGACACACCCCCGAGTCGGTGAGCATCGTGGTCTACGAGCACCCCGGCGACGCGGTTCCCTACGGCGTGCTGACCGGCGATGCGCTGTTCATCGGTGACGTCGGCCGGCCCGACCTTCTGGCCTCGATCGGCTTCACCCGGGAGGAGTTGGCCGACAAGCTCTACGACTCGCTGCACAACAAGCTGATGACGCTGCCCGATGCCACCAAGGTGTATCCGGCCCACGGTGCGGGTTCGGCGTGCGGCAAGAACCTGTCCACCGAACTGTGGTCGACCATGGGGGAGCAGAAGGAGACCAACTACGCCCTGCGCGCCCCCGACAAGGCCACCTTCATGGAGCTGGTCACCGAAGGGCAGCCGCCCGCGCCGAATTACTTCGTCTACAACGCGGTCCTCAACCGGCAGGACCGTGAACTGCTAGACGAGGCCGAGATGCCGGCGGCGCTGTCCTATGAGCAGGTCCTGGAAGCGATCGCGGGAGGCGCTGTTCTGGTGGACGGGCGTGGCCCCGAGGAGTTCGCGACCGGCCATCTGCGTCAGGCCATCAATATCGGGCTGGAGGGCCGCTACGCCGAGTTCGCCGGATCAGTCCTGCCTTCTGACGTGGACATCGTGCTCTTCACCGACCCAGGCCATGAGCTCGTGGCCAAGAATCGGCTGGCCCGGATCGGCTTCGATCGGGTGATCGGGTACTTGGACCGGCCGTTTGAGACGATGTTCAACCATCCTGACGACGTGCAGGCTGGATCGAGGTTGACCGCGAAGGCATTCGACGACCGGGCCTCGGAGTTGACCGAACTGCAGATCGTCGATGTGCGCAACCCGGGTGAACTCGCCGTGGGCATCATCCCGAACGCGATCGCCATTCCAGTGGGTCAACTGCCGGACCGGCTGAGCGAACTGAACGCCACCAAGCCGACTGTCGTCTACTGCGCCGGCGGTTATCGTTCCTCGGTGGCCGCGAGTCTGCTGCGGCAGCGAGGGTTCGCCGACGTCAGCGATATCGTGGGTGGCTTCGGCGCCTGGGAAGACAGGCACCAGCATGCGTGAGCTGGTAGACGAAGGGAAAAGGTCATAGCTGCCGCAAAACACCGGGCACTCATCATCGGCGGCGGAACCGCCGGCATATCGGTCGCCGCCCGACTGCTCCGCAAGGGCCACTCCGATGTCGCGGTTATCGAGCCGTCCGACCTGCACTACTACCAGCCGATGTGGACCCTTGTCGGTGGCGGCCAGGCGAAGGCAGCGACGAGTGCCCGGTCGGAGGGCTCGGTCATGCCCAAGGCTGCGGCATGGATCAAGAATGCCGCCGCAACTATTGACCCCGACGGCAGGACGGTCACCTGCACCGATGGTGCGGTCTACGAGTACGACGTGCTCGTGGTCTGTCCGGGTATCCAGCTGGACTGGAATCGGACCGACGGATTGCCGGAGGCGCTCGGCAAGGGCGGTGTGTCGTCGAATTACCTGTTCGACCTGGCTCCGCGCACGTGGGACTTCATCCGCGAGTTACGTTCGGGCAGTGCGGTGTTCGCGATGCCGTCGGGGCCGATCAAGTGCGCCGGGGCGCCGCAGAAGATCGCCTACCTCGCCAGCGACTACTGGCGATCTCAGGGTGTCCTCGACGACATCGACGTGCACCTCGTGGTGCCGACGCCGCGGCTGTTCGGCATCCCGGCGATTGCCGACAGCCTCGAGGCGATCGCCGCTGACTACGGCATCACCGTGCACACCAATGCCGAGGTGACCTCCATCGACGCGGCGGCGCACAAGGTCGGGGTGACAGGTGTCGGGGAAGCTGGATCCGACACCATGCTGGCCTACGACGTGCTTCATGCCGTGCCACGCCAATCCGCGCCGGATTGGATCAAATCCAGCGCGCTGTCGACCGGTGACGCCAACGGATATGTCGACATCGACAAGCACACGATGCAGCATGTGCGTTATCCCAACATCTTCAGCCTCGGCGATGCCGGATCGTCACCGAACTCCAAGACCGGGGCCGCGATTCGCAAGCAGGCTCCCGTCGTGGTCGCCAACGTCGATTCATTGCTGCGGGGCCGACCATTGGCCGCGCGATACGACGGGTACGCGTCATGCCCCTTCGTTACGTCCTCGCACGCGATGCTGCTGGCGGAGTTCGACTACGACATGAAAATTACGCCGTCGTTCCCGGTGATCGACCCGACCAAGCCGCACCGTAGCTACTGGTACCTCAAGAAGTACGGTCTGCCGTTCATGTACTGGAACCTGATGCTCAAGGGGCTGGCTTAAGAAGAACTGGCTTGGGAATAATCAGTGACACTGCTCGGGTTCCGACAGCCATCCGAGGCCGGAAAGGGCGGGCTATGAGAATTACCTACACACTGGCGTTGCTGGCCACCACGGCCGGTGTGGTCGCCGGATGTGGTGGTCCCAGCGGCGAGGGTGCGACGGCGACCTCCAGCGCGCCAGCCCAAGTGGCTTCCAGCGCGGTACCCAGTAATGCGGCTCCCAGTGATGAACTGTCGGCGCCGGCCCCCGCGGCAGTCCCGGCGGAACTGAACTTCACCGCCAAGACCGTCGGCGGTCAGGAGTTTTCGGGACGAACGCTTGCCGGGAAACCCGTCGTGTTCTGGTTCTGGGCGCCATGGTGTGCCACCTGCCAGCGCGAAGCCCCTGAGGTGGCGAAGGCCGCTCGCGGCAATCCCGAAGCAACGTTCGTCGGCGTGGCAGCGCTGGACCAGGAATCGGCGATGCAGGAGTTCGTCGACAAGTACGACCTGGGTCTCTTCACCAACATCGCCGACATCGATGGCGCCGTGTGGCAGCGCTTCGGCGTGACGGCGCAGCCGGCGTTCGCGTTCGTCGGCGCCGATGGGTCCGTCGACGTGGTTCGCGGAACCCTGGGCGAGCCTGCGCTCAACACTCGGATCTCCACCCTGGTCGGGTCCGATGAATAGCGAAACCCTGAGCTGATGGAGTGTCGGGGAAGGAGGACGGCGCCATGAGAACGGCGGATCATGTCGATGGCATCGAGGTGTTGTGGCGCCCGGGTTGTCCGTACTGCAGCAGTCTGCGCAGAGGTTTGCGGCGACGGGCGATCGTGACGACCGAGATCAACATCTGGGACGATCGTGGCGCGGCGGAACGCGTGCGCGCAGTCACCGGCGGCGACGAAACGGTGCCCACGGTGTTCGTGGGAACCGTGGCGCTGGTCAATCCCAGCGTGAAAGAAGTCGTCAACGCTGTCGAGACCGAGTTCCCCGAGCGCGTGCAGGAGATGCTCCCCGGCCCGGGAGCGGCTCGACGACGTTGGTGGTCCAGAATCTTCTGAACCGCACGACATCTTCTGAACCGCACGACGCTGAGCCGGGATGACTGCGGTGTCGCTCACTCGCGGACCGAACCCACCCGAACCTGGATGTGGCCGCCTTTCAGGGACATCGCGCGTACGTCGGTGAGTGTTGACTCGATCGCGGTCCATGGGTGCGCTTCGATATCCGACCCACCCAGCCGGCAGGCCAGCTGCGCGAGCGGCGTCCACGGTCGGGCCGGCCCGACCGGTTTCTGCATGTCCACCACACCCACCCGGCCAGCGGGTCGGGCCGCCGCCACCATCAGCGCCACCGCCAGGTGCCAGTTCGCCATGAGAGACAGCGCATAGGTGCTGATGACGGCGTCGAAACCGGCGCCTGGTTCCGGTGCGGTGACGCTCGCCGCCGTGCCGTTCTCTGCCGTGGCGTTCAGAGCCGCGTTCAGTGCGGTGGCGTTCAGTTGGGTGGCGTTCAGTTGGGTGGCGTCAGCTTGGATCAGTCGCACGTTGTTCCACCCCGCCGAGTCAGCCTTGCGTCGCGCCTGTCGGAGCATCTGCGCGCTGGAGTCGACGGCGGTGATCGATCCGGTCGGGCCGATCCGGCGCTGCAGATGAGGGAAGTTCAATCCGGTGCCGCAGCCGATGTCCAGGACATGGTGGCCCGGTCCCGGCGCCAGCAACCCGATCGCTGCTACCCGCCCTGCCCGATAGACGGGCCATTCCGCGGAGATGAGGTCGTAAAACCGGGCCGAGGATTGGTAGCGGGCCGGGCGTCGCATCGGCAGTCCATTCGTCGGAATCTCTGGCAAGTTGTCCCCTACGGGAACACCATCACCGCCCGCCGAGTTCCCTCACAGTGGACGCGCCGTGGCCGCCGTCATCTGCGATCCGAATTCGAAGCGGCACCGGAGGGAGCAAGCGATGAATACGGGCATCACCGCCGACCTGGTGGTCATCGGCGGCGGCACCGCCGGCATCGTCGCCGCGAAGACGGCCGCAAGCTTCGGCTCGAAGGTCGTCCTGGTAGAACGCGATCGCACCGGTGGGGACTGCCTGTGGACCGGATGCGTGCCGTCGAAGGCGTTGATCGCCGCGGCAGCCGCGGCCACCGCGGTCCGTCGTGGATCGGCATTCGGGATCTCCGCCGCCGACGTGACCGTCGACTTCTCCCAGGTGATGCAGCACGTGCGGGGTGCCATCACCACCATCGCCCCGGTCGACTCCCCGGAAGCGCTCACCGCAGCCGGTGTGTCGGTCATCGAGGGGGCGGCGCGTTTCACCGGTCCCCGCGGCGTCACGATCGGCGAGCACCGCATCTCGTTCGCCCAGGCGGTGCTGGCGACCGGCGCGGCTCCGACGGTTCCCCCGCTTCCTGGCTTGGCAGCCGTGGATTATCTGACGAGCGAAACGATCTGGGATCTCACCGAGCTTCCGCGCCGGCTCTTGGTGCTGGGCGGCGGCAGTGTCGGCTGCGAGCTTGCCCAGGCGTTCGCCCGGTTGGGCTCTCAGGTCACCATCGTCGAATCAGCCCAGACCCTGGTCCCGCGCGAGGATCCGGCCGCGGCCGCGGCACTCACCGCTGCGATGATCAGCGACGGAGTCGACGTTCGTACCGCAGCTACCGGAGCATCCATCACCGAGGGCACCCTCACCCTCGTCGACGGTCGCGACATTCGTTTCGACCGGGTGTTGATCGCCGTCGGCCGTACCCCCAGGACCAACTCGATCGGACTCGATGCCGCCGGAGTCGCCGTCGATGAGCGCGGGTATGTCGACGTCGACGCGCAACTGCGCACGTCGAACCCGAGGATCTGGGCGGCCGGCGACCTCACCGGGCATCCCCAATTCACCCACACCGCCGGAATGCACGGCAGCCTCGCCGCGACCAACGCGATCCTGGGTTTGCGCCGCACGGTCGCCCAGACCGGAGAACCCCGCGTCACGTTCACCGATCCCGAGATCGCCGTCGTCGGAATCGACCCCCGAACCGCCCGGCGCATCCCCGGACTGTCCGTGCAGACCCTCGCCCACACCCATCTCGACAGGGCCATCGCCGAGGCCGACACCGGCGGCCTCACCCAACTCGTCCTCGACCGAAAGCACCGCATCGTCGGGGCGAGCATCGTCGGCCCCCGGGCCGGCGAAACTATCGGCGAAATGGTTCTGGCGGTCAACCAGGGCCTCCGTACCCGCACCCTGGCCGGCGCCACCCACCCCTACCCGACCTACAACGATGGGCCGTGGAACGCCTCGATCGCCGACGTCCGGAGTCAGCTTGCGCGCCCGGTGGTTTCACGCTCCATCGCCTGGCTGGCCCGCCTCCGCAGGTACTGGCTTCGATCGCGGAGTCGCCGATCCTGAACTGGCTGCGGCATTCGTTCCGGTCAAAGACGAGCAGTAGTGACTGAATGCCCATCTCCGCTATCGGCGGTAGTTGCGCTGGGGCCATTGGTTCATTGGGGCGCGCACGTGCGGTTGCGTGCGCAGGCTCGCGCTCCCATTGGTCTGGGTCATCGTCAAGTCCGGTGAGAGGTTGGAAACGTTCGGGCCGCTCTGGGTTGCTGCCGCGATCGGCGCGGCAGCAATCGGCAGTGCAAAGATGCTCGCCATCACCAGTGCTGCGGTGCAGTTTCGGATTGTCATTATTGGCTCACTCCTTAGGTTTTGGAACGCCGTAGATCAGGTGCAAGAGACCTTCTCCCGGCGAACTCGTTCGGGTTTTTCCTACGATCCCCAACCTGGCGCAGTTAACTGAAGCGGACCTGAAGCGCGGCCTCTGGAGCGCGTTTCTTTCAGGTTCGCTTCAGGATGGCGGTCGCGAGGCGAGTCCTCCGGCTACGGGGTTTGAGCAGTTCGCCGGGATTTGCGTTGCCGGGTAGCGACCAGTCCCTGCTCGGGGCTGAAGAGGTAAGCAAGGGTGAAGGCCGCGCCGTTGGCCAGGACGACCATAGGACCTGATGCGGTGTCGAGGTAGTAGCTGGCGTACAGGCCGATCAGAGCGCAGGCGGTGGCAAGGGTGGGGGCGATGATCAGCATGCGGCTGAATCGGTCGGTGAGTAGGTAGGCGGTGGCGCCCGGCGTGATCAGCAGGGCGACGACGAGGACGATACCGACGGCTTGCAGTGCCACGACGGCGGTCAGGGCCAGCAGTCCGAGCAGGGCGGCACTGAGTAGCCGGGGGTTGAGGCCAATGGCGTGGGCGTGGCTGGGGTCGAAGGCGTAGAGGGTGAAGTCTCGGCGTTTGTAGATCAGAACGGCTAGGACGATGGCGCCGAGGATGACGACTTGGATGAGATCGGCGCGGGAGACGCCGAGCAGGTTGCCGAAGATGATGTGGTTGAGGTCGACTTGGCTGGGTGTGACGGAGATGAGGACCAGTCCGAGGGCGAACAGCGTGGTGAAGACCACGCCGATGGCGGCATCTTCTTTGGTACGGCTGGTATCTCGGACGATGCCGATCAGGGCGACGGCAGTGAATCCGAAGATGATGGCGCCCAACGCAAATGGTGCGCCGGCGATGTAGGCGAGAACGACGCCGGGCAGCACGGCGTGCGAGACCGCGTCACCCATGAGCGACCAGCCGATCAGAACCAGCCAACACGACAGGGTGGCGCACACGACGGAAGCGATCAGGGTGGTGGCGGTGGCGCGGACCATGAAGTCCAGGCGCATGGGCTCGACGACGAATTCGAGGATGCTCACCGAGGCCCTGGGGTGTCTTCGAGGTCGGTGGCATTGAGAATGTCGAGGCCAAACGCGCGGGCCAGGTTTTGCGGTTGCAACGTGATGTCGGGGTGGTCATGCAGCAGCACGGTGCGCATCAGCAGGATCGCCTCATCGGCCAGGTCGGGCAGGGCGTGCAGGTCATGGGTGGAGACCAGGATGGTGGCGCCGGCTCCGGCGAGGTCCCGGAGCAAGCCGCTGATGGTGGCTTCGCTGCGTTTGTCGACGCCGGCGAAGGGTTCATCGAGTAGCAACAAGTCGGCTCCCTGGGCAATGCAGCGGGCCAGGAAGGCACGTTTGCGTTGTCCGCCGGAGAGTTGCCCGATCTGACGGTGCTGGTAGTCGGCGAGTTCGACGCGTTCGAGCGCGTTGTCGACGGCGCATTGGTCGGCGGTGCGGGCCCGCCGGGTGGGCCCCATGTGCCCGTAACGGCCGGTCAGTACGACGTCGCGTACCGAGAGCGGGAACGCCCAGTCGATAGCCTCGCTCTGCGGCATGTAGCCGACGAGCCCTTTCTTGCGGGCCTGGGCGGAGCTGGATCGGTAAATGTGCACCGTCCCCGTGTCGGGGCGTACCAGCCCCATGATCGCCTTGAACAGGGTGGACTTGCCGGAGCCGTTCATGCCAACAAGCCCACAGACCCGGCCTTGTTGGATCGTCAAGGTGACGTCGTGGAGGGCGAGTACGTGCCCGTAGTGCACCGTGACCGAATCAACTTCCAGGGCTGGTGCTCTCACGAGGCTCGGTCTGCGGTCAGCGCAGTGGCGATGGTCGCGGCGTCGTGGCGGATCAGGTCGAGGTAAGTCGGCACCGGCCCGTCGGCTTCGGAGAGCGAGTCGACGAACAACACGCCACCGAACCGGGCGCCGGTGGCTTCCGCGACGCGTTGCATCGGCGCGTCGGAGACGGTGGATTCGCAGAACACTGCCGGCACGTTATGGGTGTTGACGAACTCGATGGCCGAGGCCATCTGCCGTGGGGTGGCTTGCTGTTCGGCGTTGACCGCCCAGATGTACTTCTCGGTCAGCCCCGCGTCGCGGGCAAGATAGGAGAACGCTCCCTCGCAGGTCACCAACGCCCGCTGGGTAGCCGGCAGGGTGTCCAGCCGGTCGACGAGTTCGTCATGAACCTCTTGGAGTTGGGTGCGATAGGCCGCAGCATTGTCGCGGTAGTCCTGCGCGTGATCGGGGTCGAGATCGGCGAACGCCGCAGCCATGTTGTCGGCATAGATCTGCACGTTGAGTGGTGACATCCACGCGTGTGGGTTCGGTATGCCTGCGTAGGCGTCCTCGGTGATGTCCAGGGGTTGCACGCCGTCGCTGACCACAACATGGGGAACGTCGAGGTGGTCGACGAACTGGGCGAACCACGCTTCCAGATTCAGCCCATTGTCAATGATCAGGTCAGCGTTGGCGGCCTTCTTGATATCACCGGGAGTGGGCTCATAGCCGTGAATCTCCGCCCCCGGCTTGGTGATCGACTCCACCGTCAGATGCTCGCCGGCGACGTTCGACGCGATATCGGCCAGTACTGTGAACGTCGTCAGCACCGTCGTTCGCTCGGCATCGCCCGCGTCGCTGTCGGACGAGCAGCCAGCCACCATCGTGGCAACGCCGACGAGCGCCATCACTGTGGTCGCCGACCACCGGCCGACTCTTCGCACGGCACCTCCCGGGGGGCAATTTTTCGTCATTGCGAGTAAATGGTTTCGGCTACCCTAAATATTAGGGTGCGGGGGGTGTCAGCAGCAAGGCGTTCGGCCTTTGTCTGCTACCTCGCCCTTCTCCCTGCCCGATATTTCGACGTCCGCTCCCTGTTCTTGGCCCCGTTTCGGTCGGGCGGTGGGGCCGATCGGGCCCCATTGACCGCATACGCCTGGTGGGCACACCATGGGTGCATATGGGTACGAAGACCGAGCGTTTGGCGGTGCGTCTGCTGAACCGACCCGTGTCGGATAAGCCGCACGGACGGAGACCTGCGCGTTGTATCAAGGTTCTCGATGACCAACCCCGATGAATCCGCGCAGAGCGCACGCGGGCCAACACACCAACCGATTCCCGCCAGCGGGATCGGGGAGGTCTTGCTCAGTTCGCGCAGCCTCGATGAGTACCGCGCCATGTTCGCCCTCACCGACACCGATCTCAGCCGGTGCATCTTGGATTGCCCAGGTGGGGCGTCCAGTGCCACCGCCGAGATCAACGCCGGCGGCGGTGACGCCACCGCCGTCGATCCGGTGTATCGGCGCAGCCTGACCGCTGCCGAGTTGAGCACGCTGGCCCGGGCCGAAACCGACCGCGGAAACGCCTATGTGCGTGAGCATCCCGAGCAGTACCGGTGGGCATTCTTCGACAACGCAGAACACCACCACCGGTCGCGCAGCCGGGCAGGTCAGTTGTTCGCCCGCGACTTCCATGATCATCCCGACCGTTACGTACCCGGCGAGCTACCGCGGCTACCGTTTCCCGACGGCAGGTTCGACCTCGTTCTGAGCTCGCACCTGCTGTTCAGCTACGCCGATCGACTGACCCCCACGTTTCATCACCACGCCATAGTCGAACTCGTGCGCCTGGCCTGTACCGAGGTCCGCATCTTTCCCCTCGTCGCCATGGGGTCCATCCCCTACCAACTCGATGATCTCCTTGCCACCTTGCGAGCCCAAGGCATCGACAGCCGAATTGTTCCGGTCGACTACGAGTTTCAAGCCGGCGGCAACCAAATGCTCGTCTGCCGTCGACCGCCTGGCGTCGCGTCTCACTCCTGAAACACTCGAGACGCATTGCTATCGGTGCTGATGGCATGGAGTGCACCGGTGGGTAAGTCCAGTCCCACCCGCGTGCCGACTGCGAAGCTGATCTGTGGAGGAAGCTCGGCGAACACCGACGACGAACCGACCTGTATGTGCGCACGCTGCCGGATACCGGCCGACTGCAGCGACTCAATGGTCCCGGTGATCGAGGACGCGCTGGGTTCTACGAGCCGAACCACTTCCTGCCGAATCACCAACGTGGCCGGTCCATCCCGGGCGCAGACGTCGGCAGGCAGGACCTGGGCGCCCAATTCCGAATGGTGCACCCCGGCCGCAATGCGGCCGGGAATCTCGTTGAGTCCGCCCATCAACCTGTGCACCGCAAGAGTCGACGGCCGGACGTAGGCGGTACGCACATCGGAATGGTGCTCCAGAACGCCGTCGATCAGTACTGCGATTTGCTCGGCGACCGCCGCAGCTTCGGACTGATCGTGGGTCACCAGCACGATGGTCGGATTGAGGGCGTCCCGGATCGCCCGCAGCAGGGCGTACATGTCGGCGCGCAGTGCGCTGTCGAGCGCGCTGAACGGTTCATCGAGGAGCAGCACTTTCGGCTCGGCGGCCAGCGATCTCGCCAGCGCCACCCGCTGCGCCTGCCCGCCGGAGATATCGGCGACGGAGCGATCCGCATAATCCCCCAACTGGACCAGCTCGAGGTATCGCTGGGAGGCCGCCCGGGAATCTCGGCGAGACATTCCCGCGGCTCGCGCGGCGAACGCCACATTGTCGATGACCGACAGATGCGGAAAGAGCAGCGGTCGCTGGAAGACCATCCCGATGCCGCGTTGCTCGGCCGGGGCGTTCGTCACGTCGTCGCCGTCGAGAAGCACCGTCCCGCGGGTGGGTGCGTCCAGTCCGGCGATCAGCCGCAGAGTCGTGCTCTTCCCGGATCCCGAAGGGCCCAGCAGTGCCAGGCACCTGCCCGCTTTGACGTCGAGATCGAGCCGGCTCAGTGCCGGGATGTGTTGATCCCGGTGATGTCGGGTGAGGCCCCGCAACTCCAGGCGGGTGCTCACGTCGTCCTCCCCGTTCGGGGGCCCGTGCGGGCCAGCACGGTGAGCAGGATCAACGGCGGAATCACCGCGGCCATCGACAGAGCTGCGACGACGGAGCTGTTTCCGGTGCCTGCGGCGAACGACGCCACCAGGATCGGGACGCTGACCACCCGCCCGCCACCGATGAGCAGGGTCACCACGTAGTCAGTCCACCCGACGAGGAACGCCAAGAACGCCGCGCCGGAGAGGGCGGGAGCCAACAGCGGAATCTGCACTCGGACCAAGACCGTGGCGCGGGACGCACCCAGGGTTCGGGCTTCCTCCTCGAACCCCTTGTCGTAGGCGCCGAACGCGACCCGCATCAGGTAGGTCGTGTAGGGAATCGCGGCCACCGAGAGCACGGCGACGACAGCGAGCGGGCTCGGGACGCCGGTACGCAGCACCAGCACGTCCAGTCCGAGGGCCACCGCGAATGCGGGCAGGATCAGCGGCGCGAAGAGGACAGCTTCGATCACTCGCGGCAGGGGGAGGCGGCCGGAGGCCAACGCCCGCGCCGCCAGCGCCCCCGCCGGGGTAGCGATCGCCGCCACCGTCAGTCCGAGTGTCGCCGAGACGACGAACGCGTTCGGCGCGCCCGCGGCAAGGCCGCTGCGGACCCCGTCGAGTCCCCATTGCTGCGGTAGAAGATCCGGGAAGGGCCACCGATTCGCAAACGCCCACAACAGAATAGGGACCAGCGGCAGCAGAAACCACAGCACCAGCACGGCGCGCACCGCGCGCCCCATCGCGGTCCGGGCCAGAGCCCCGGTCATCGCCACACCGCCGAGCGCCGCAACATCATCAGGGCGCCGGCCACCGCGAGTAGCGCCAGTACCGCCGTGACGACGGCCGCCGCGGCGGCCTGCGGCCGGGTGGCAAGTTCGACCGAGGTGAACAGCCGAATCGCCAGCACCGGTAGCGGCTCCGGATACACCCGCCCAAGCAGTAGCGCCACCTCGTAGGAGCCAAGGGTGTAGGTGAAGCTGATGGTCGCCGCGGCCACCACCGCCGGACGGATCAGCGGAAAGGTCACGAGCCGCAACCGGGCACGCCGTGAAGCCCCCAGCACGGCAGCGGTGTCGTCGTAGGCGGCGACCCGGGTAGCCAGCACCGCCGCCACCACCAGTGCGATGAACGCGGATTCCTTCCAGGCGTATTCGAGCACCACCGCGATCCACCAGCGGCCCCCGACGAGGGCCGGCCAACCCCCCTCCGACAACCCGAACAGCCTGGCCAACAGGCCGGAGTCGGCGAGAAGCAGGCCCATGGTCGCGGCGCCGATGAGATGCGGGACCGGGACGGTCAACGTGCCGGCCCACAGTGCGAACCGACGGCCGGTCACCGCAGTCAGAGCGGTGGTCACCCCGACCACCACCCCGATCAATGTTGCCGCGGTGGCGATCGCCAAAGACAGCGCCGCGGACGTCGCAAGGTCGCCGGTGTTCATCCGGTACGCCTCGATCGTCAGCTCCGGAGCCCCGACCAGCGGCATCAGCCCCAGGCTCTGCAGCAGCGCCGAACCGAGGCCGGCCACCAGGATCGTGGCCACTGGCACCAACGCCGGAAGCACCCACAGCGCCGCGCGCCAGGACACGGCAGGCTCGATGTCCGCGGCCGGTTCCCCAGCCTCCGTCCGCCGCATGTCCGGCTGCGGGTTCGGATCAGCCGCCGGCGAGGACATTGCGGCGCCATCCCTGGTCGAGCGGGGCCACCCACTGGGCGGCGAGTTCCGGGTGCGCATTTCGCGCGAGTACGTCGAAAGCGGGAACGACGGGCGAGACCGGCAGCGCCTCGAACCCGGCCCGGTCCGGGGCGGTGAGGCGGCTCAGGTCCAGGACGGTGAACTGGCCCCACACCGAGGGCCTGGCCTTCTCGATCTGCTGCTGGGGAGACAGCGCCAGGTTCGCGACGACCCGGGCGCCGGCGGTATTGCCCGACGTCGACGGGATAGCCAGGAAACTGGCATTTCCGACCGTCCCGTCCGTCAAGGTCAGCACCTTGGTTTCGGGGGGATAGGTGCCGTTGGCGACCAGTTCGGTCAGGGTCGCCGGACCGTAGGTCATCGTCATGTCGACCTGGCCCCCGGCGTAGAGATCATTGAGCTCCGAGGAGGTCTGCGGATAGGTGGTTCCGCGACGCCAGAGCGCCGGCTTGAGCGCATTGAGTCGCTCGAACAACGCCGGCGTGAGCCGATCGTATGCCTCTGGAGAGAACTGCAACGGAACGTTCTGGGGGCCGCCGGAGACGGCGATCAGCGCCTCCCGGAGGAACACCGACCCGGTGAAGTCCGGGGGTGCGGGATAGGTGAACCGCCCGGGGTGGGCCTGTGCCCAGTCGAGGAGTCCCAGAAAGTCAGTCGGTGGGTCGGCGATCTTGGCGGCGTCGTACACCAGCGTGAACTGCGCCTTGTGCCACGGCGCCTCGCAGCCGTCAACCGGAGTCCCGAAGTCGGTGCTGAGCAGCGGGTCGGCCGGATCGGTCAGCGCCATGTTCGGCAGTGAATCGGTCCATCCGCACAGCCAGGCGCCGGCCTGTTTGCCGGTCCCGAAGTTGTCACCGTTGACCCACACCAGGTCCACATCACCGTCGGTGAGGCCGGCCTGCCGTTCGGCAAGAATGCGGTTCACGGCGTCGCCGGTATCGGCGATGGGCACCCGGCGCAACGACACCCCGGCCTGCTGGGCGGCAGGCACGAGAACGTCGTCGACGTATCTGTTGCCCTGCTCGTCACCTCCATACATCCACAGTGACACCGTCTGGCCGCGCGCCTCGTCCTCGATATCGGCCCATGACGCGGGCTCGGCCAGCACTGGCTCGGGATTTGGGGCTGCGCAGGCCGCCAGCGTGCACAGCGCGGTCAGCAGCGCCGCCGCCGAGAACAAACCCCGCAGGCTGGTCATCGTCTGCGCGCCGACCGATCGATCAAAGCGGACCTCCTATAGCCAGGGATGGTCAGAATCCGAAACAATCTTCCCCTACGGGAACAGGGTGAGACTGTCGAAGCTTTAACGTCGTGAAGGTAGACCACAAGTTAGACCAGAAGGTGGACGACGAAGGAGCGCGATGCAGACGCCGGACGCAGCCACACCGAGGGCGCGGATCGACTACCGGCTGAAGGCTGCCGTGCTCGCCCTTGTCATCGGGGGCGGCATCACGTTGGCGCTGACCACTGATCTGCCCGACCCCGCTGCGCTGCGCGACCGGGTGGCGGCGGCTGGAGCGTGGGGAGTGGTGGCCTTCGTCGGTGTCTATGCCGCCTTGACGCTGACACCGTTTCCGGCGAGTGCGCTAACCATCGCCAGCGGGCTCCTCTTCGGTCTGGCCGTCGGCGCCGCAGTGGTGGTGTTCGCGGCAACCTTGGGGGCGTGGGTGGCGTTCTTGCTGGCCCGAGGATTGGGCCGGGACGGTGTGTCCCGTATCCGGTGGGCGCGGATCGCGACGATCGACGCCATGCTCGAACGCAGAGGCCTGATTTCGGTGCTACTGGTGCGCCTCGTGCCGCTGTTCCCGTTCATGGCGGTGAACTATGCGGCGGGCCTGAGCGCGGTCCGGCAGCGCGACTACGTTCTCGGCACCGCGGTGGGGATCGTCCCGGCGACGGTCGGCTACACCGCATTGGGTGCTTACGGTACGTCGCCACTGTCGTGGCCCTTTGCCGCAGCTGTGCTTGCCGTCGTGGCCGTGAGCCTGGGCGCCGGATATGCGGCCCGACTGCTCAAGAACAGGATGGCCAGCGGCGAAGATCCGCTGGCGGCCGCCGACGGCCCCGATGCAGGAAACGAAGCAGAAGGTGGCCCCGTCGATGTTCGACGACTATCTCCGTAGGCACCTCGAGCGTCCGCTAGCTCGGGTCGCGAAGGTGATTGACCGGATCGGGGTCAGCGCGGATCAGATCACCGCCGCCGGCTTGATCCTGGGTCTGGGCAGCGCCGCGGCGGCCGCGGCCACCTGGTGGGGCCTTTCGCTGACGCTGTGGCTGGTTTCCCGACTCGCCGACGGACTCGATGGGCCGGTGGCTCGGGTGCGCAGGTCCCGTGATCCCAGTCGATCCGATGCGGGGGCAGGGGGTTTCTTCGACATCACGGCCGACTTCATCGTTTACGGCAGCACCGTGGTGGGGGTGGCCGTGGGCGTGGCCGCGGCTTATGGGGCGCCGTGGTGGCCCTTTCTGCTCGTGCTGCTGGCCTACTACATCAATGGAGCAGCGTTCCTGGCATTTTCTTCCATCGCCGAGCGGTCCCGCAGGACTCTGGATGACGGGCGTTCACTGTCGTTTCTCGGCGGTCTCGCCGAAGGCGCGGAAACCATTGTCGTGCACAGCCTGTGGCTGATCTTCTCCACCCTGGCCTGGCAGATCGCCGTGGTGTGGGGCGTCATGGTGTCGATCAGTGCACTGCAGCGGATGGTCCTGGGCTACCGCGCGTTGCGCTGAGGAGGGCGTTCCCCGCCGGGCCGCGGGCCAACAAAGGCCCAAAGTCCCTAGGGGTTTCGGCCCTATGAAACTGACACAGCTGGGCTCGCTCTGGAAACATCGAGGGAGTGAGCACAACACTCGTCGTCACATTGATCGTCGCCTGGATTGTGGTGGGCTTGCTGTCCGGACTGTGGATGGCTCGTCACGGCCATGATCCGCTATGGATCCTGATCGCGTTGGTGCTGGGGCCGCTGTTCGTACCGATTGCGATCGAGCGGGTCCAGCGGCGCCCCAGCGTGGCCGCGTTCGGGCAGAAGGGAGCACCGCCACGGCGGGATGGCGACGGTGGATTGCGGGTGCTGGTGGGGCTCGACGGGTCAGCTGAGTCCGAGCGGGGGTTGACGACTGCGTTGCGCCTCTTCGGACCGCACTGCGCACTGCTGGTTCTAGCGGAGGTCACGCATTTCGAAGCTGCCGAATATGACTCCGGCCACGACGTCGACGCGGCGGCGCGGCACCTGTCCGGAGTGGCGAACAGTATCGACATCCCCGGTGCAGTGCACACCGAGGTGCTTGCCGGTGCTCCGGGCCCGGCGCTGCGCGGATTCGCCGAAAAACAGGACATGGACCTGCTGATAGTCGGCCGGCGCGGCCGCGGTCTGTCCACCCGGCTGCTGGGCAGCGTGTCGGCTGACATCATCGAGCATTCCTCGGTGCCGGTTCTCGTCATCGAACCGGAAGGCAACGCGGTTCCTTCGTCGAAGCGTGACCCGGGTAACACCTGATGGTCGCGCCGGCCTCCCCCGGTGTGCACAGCCACCATGGGATCCCCGGCCACGAGGTAGTCCTGCTCTGGGGGACCGATCCCCATCGCGGGCTCACCGACGAGGTGGCAAGCCAGCGGTCGCGACGGTTCGGTCCCAACGTCCTTCCCGCGCCAACCGGTGCGGGATTGGTGTGGCGGATCCTTCGGCAGTTTCACCACCCGCTCATCTATGTTCTGCTGGTTGCCGGTGGTGTCACCGCCCTGCTGCACGAGTACGTCGACTCCGCGGTGATCTTCGCCGTGGTGATAGTCAACGGCCTGATCGGATTCCTCCAGGAGTCCCGGGCCGAGGCTGCGCTGCAGAGCCTGCGCGCGATGGTGCACACCGACGCCAAGGTGATTCGTGATGGCCGCCAACGCGTTGTCGCGTCCGGAGAACTCGTGCCCGGCGATCTGGTCCTTGTCGAGGCCGGCGATAAGGTACCGGCCGACGTTCGATTGCTTCGGCAGACCGAACTGCGCGTCGACGAATCGGCGTTGACCGGCGAATCGTCGTCGGTAGCGAAGAACGAATTGGCACTGCCCGAAGTGACTCCGGTTGCGGATCGGCGCAACATGGCCCACTCGGGCACCCTGGTGACGGCGGGCTCCGGTGCGGGGATCGTGGTGGCCATCGGAGCCGAGACCGAAATCGGGGAAATTCACCGGCTCGTCGGTGCCGCAACCACGTTGGCGACACCGCTGACCGAGAAGCTGGCCCGGTTCAGCAAGATCCTCACCGTCGGCATTCTCGCCCTGGCCGCGTTGACCTTCGCCATCGGATTGCTGCGCCGGCAGGACGCAGCAGATACCTTCGCAGCAGCCGTCGCTCTTGCGGTGGGCGCGATCCCCGAAGGCCTACCCGCTGCCGTCACGATCACCCTGGCTATCGGCGTGGCGCGAATGGCGAAGCGCAGAGCGGTCATTCGGCGGCTTCCCGCGGTGGAAACGCTTGGCAGCACCACGATCATCTGTGCCGACAAGACCGGCACTCTCACCGAGAATCAGATGACAGTGCGCGAAATCTGGACGCCTGTTGGGTCGGTTGAAGCGACAGGGTCGGGGTATGCCAGCGCCGGAGCGTTGTTGTCGCGTGACGGAACGCCCGTGGCGATCGAGTCCAACGTCGCGCTGCGATGGACTCTGCTGGTAGGTGCGGCGTGCAATGACGCAGCCCTGACTGCGGCAGGTGAGCGTTGGGATATTGTTGGCGACCCCACCGAAGCAGCCATGTTGGTGGTTGCCGCCAAGGCCGGCCTCACGCCGGATCGGATCCCCGAGAAACTGGCTCGCGCTGCAACGATCCCGTTCAGTTCAGAACGCCGGTACATGGCCACTCTGCACGGATCTGGGGGTGGTGCCCATGTGGTGCTTGTCAAGGGAGCCGCGGAACGGATGCTCGAGCTGTGCAGCACCCAGATGCGCGCCGACGGCTCGCCCGAGCCACTTGACCGATCGGTCGCGCTGCAGGCGGTCGAGCGGCTTGCCGCCAAGGGCCTGCGGGTGCTGGCCACCGGTGTCCGGGTACCGGCCGACCCTGCCGACTTCACCGAAGAGGGGCTACTCGGCGCGGTGACGCTGACGGGTCTGCAAGGCATGCTCGATCCACCCCGCGCGGCGGCCACAGCGGCGGTGACGGCCTGCCATTCGGCCGGCATCGCGGTGAAGATGATCACCGGCGACCATGCCGGCACGGCTAGCGCGATCGCCAGCACGGTCGGGGTGCTCGAGGGTGGCGAGAGGATCGATCAGGCGGTCTTGACCGGTGCTGAGCTGGCCGCGCTGCCACCCGAGGAGTTTCCCGACGCGGTCGAGCGGGCGAGCGTCTTCGCCCGAGTGTCACCGGAACAGAAGCTGCGGTTGGTGGAGGCCTTGCAGGACAGGGGCCACGTCGTGGCGATGACCGGCGACGGCGTCAACGATGCGCCGGCGTTGCGGCAGGCGAGCATCGGCGTCGCGATGGGCCGAGGCGGCACTGAGGTCGCCAAGGATGCCGCTGACATGGTGCTGGTCGACGATGACTTCGCGACCATCGAAGCCGCCGTCGAGGAAGGCCGCGGCGTCTTCGACAACCTCACGAAGTTCATCACCTGGACGTTACCCACGAATATCGGTGAGGGCCTGGTGATTCTGGTGGCCATCGCCGCGGGCGCGGCGCTGCCGATCCTGCCGACCCAGATTCTGTGGATCAACATGACCACCGCGGTAGCGCTCGGATTGATGCTCGCGTTCGAGCCCAAGGAGGACGGCATCATGACCCGTCCCCCGCGCGACCCGGGCCAGCCGCTGCTCACCAGAGCCCTGGTCGGGCGCATCCTGTTGGTATCGAGCCTGCTTGTCGCCGGTTCATGGTGGCTGTTCGAGTGGGAACTGGCCAACGGAGCTACGCTGCCCGAGGCCCGCACCGCGGCGCTGAACCTATTCGTCGTGGTCGAGGCCTTCTACCTGTTCAGCTGCCGGTCCCTGACCCGCTCGGCCTGGCACATCGGCCTGTTCACCAACCGCTGGCTCATCGTGGGTGTGGTCACCCAGGCTGTTGCCCAGCTAGTGATCACCTACCTGCCGGCCATGAATACGGTGTTTCAGACTGCGCCGCTGGACGCCGGAGTGTGGCTGCGCATCTTCGCCGTCGGGGTCCTGGTAAGCCTGGCAGTAGGGGCCGAGAAATGGCTGCGGGCGCGCGAATAAACTTGTCGGCACCGAGGAGGAGCTGAAATGGGCGTCACCGCCGTATCGGCCCGGCGACTCGCCTGCTGGAGCTGTGCCACTCCAGTGCTGTCGACGGTCAACACCTGACCATGGACCTACACCCTTTTCCCACCCTCGCCATGATTCTGGCGATCGCGACGGTCGCCGGGGTGCTGGCCACCCGGCTGCGTCAGCCGCTCATCGTTGCGTTCATCGTGGTGGGCATTTTGGTCGGACCCGTAGGCACCGGATGGGTGTCGGCCGACAGCACGATCGACCTGCTCGCCAGGCTCGGTATCGCGATCCTGTTGTTCCTCGTCGGACTCCGGCTGGACCTGCACATGATTCGCAGCACCGGCCCCGTAGCGCTGGCGACCGGGCTCGGACAGGTGGCCTTCACCTCCGTGATCGGCTACCTGATCGCACTGGGGCTCGGCATGGACAGCGTCACCGCCCTCTACGTGGCCGTGGCACTGACGTTTTCATCGACGATCATCATCGTCAAGCTGCTGTCGGACAAGCGGGAACTCGACCAGCTGCACGGGCGGATCGCAGTCGGCTTCCTGATCGTCCAAGACATCGTCGTGGTTCTGGTCATGATCGCGCTCACCGCCTTCGGACAGGACACAGGTGACCACCTTGGTCTCGGTATCGCCACAGTGCTGCTGAAGGGGGCCGGCCTGCTCGGCGGCACCTGGCTGCTGATGCGTTTCATCTTGCCTTGGCTGCTGCCGCACATCGCGAGGTCTCAAGAACTGCTGGTGTTGTTCGGGGTTTCCTACGCCACGTCCTTGGCGGCCTTCAGCGAGTGGCTGGGGCTCAGTTCGGAGGTCGGTGCCTTCCTCGCGGGAGTGTCGCTGGCGAGCACGCCGTTCCGTGAGGCCCTGGGGGCGCGACTGGTCAGCCTGCGAGATTTCCTGCTGCTGTTCTTCTTCCTCGATCTCGGTGCTCGCCTCGAATTCACCGACGCTGCAAGGCAGATCACCGAGGCTGTTGTCTTTTCAGCGTTCGTGCTGCTCGGAAACCCGTTGATCGTCATCGTCATCATGGCCGCGCTGCGCTACCCCGTACGGATCGGCTTTCTCGCCGGGCTGACCGTCGCTCAGATTTCGGAGTTCTCGCTCATACTCGCCGCGTTGGGCTTGAGTCTCGGCCATATCACCAGCACCACTGTCAGTCTGATCACCGTCGTCGGCCTGATCACGATCGGCGGATCGACTTACATGATCATGTACTCGCACCAGCTTTACGACTGGTTCAAGCGGTGGCTCTCGGTGTTTGAGCGAAGAGACAGTGCAACGCCCGACGATGGTGACGCTGACGACTCCTACGACGTCATCGTGTTCGGATTGGGGCGATTCGGTGGCCATCTGGCGCAGCGACTCAGCGATGCCGGTCACCGGATCCTCGCGGTCGACTACGACCCGCATGCGGTGAGGACCAACGATCGTGAGGGGGTGACGGCGATGTTCGGCAGCGCCGAGGATGTCGATCTCCTAGCCGCCTTACCTCTGGGGCAGGCACGGTACGTCGTCAGCGCCATTCCGATACTGCAGACCAATCTGGCGCTACTTCACGGACTGCGCCACCACCAGTTCGCCGGCACCGTCGCATTGACCGCCCATACGCCCCACGACGCGGAACAGTTGCGTGCCGCGGGGGCCCACACGGTTCTCGAGCCGTTCTCTGCGGCCGCGCACACGACATCAAACACGCTGCACGACTTGTTGTCCGAAGATATCGACCTGCCGGTAGATATCGACCTGCCCGTAGATATCGACTCGGCCGATGTCGACAAGAAGACCGAATGACCGGATTCTTGGGCGCAGGCCGCGGACTTCGCGGCCCCTGACTGAACTTCCAACCTGCTGGCCGATATACCCCAGCGGGGTATTGGACCCTGCCCATTGGGCTTGGGTGCCGAGGCCTTACCGGCAGCGGCGATTGTCGTTTCTGCGCCGTGGCCAATAAAGTCGACGATGCAATGACCGATACCGCCCCAGGTGTGTCGACGGCCGCCGCCGGGCCTCAGGCAGACCGAATCTCCGCTGAAGCGAAACGTCGCAGAACGTTCGCGGTGATCAGCCATCCCGACGCCGGTAAGTCCACCTTGACCGAGGCGTTGGTTCTGCACGCCAACGCCATCACCGAGGCCGGCGCCATCCACGGCAAGGCCGGTCGCCGCGCGACCGTGTCGGACTGGATGGAGATGGAGAAGGCCCGCGGCATCTCCATCACCTCCACGGCGCTGCAATTTCCTTACCGGGGCGTGGGCGGGGAAACCTGCATCATCAACCTGCTCGACACCCCCGGGCACGCCGACTTCTCCGAAGACACCTACCGCGTGCTGACCGCCGTCGATTCCGCGGTGATGCTCATCGACGCCGCCAAAGGTCTGGAACCACAGACTCTCAAACTTTTTCAGGTGTGTCGTCATCGACGTATCCCCATCATCACGGTGGTCAACAAATGGGACCGGCCAGGGCGTGACGCCCTGGAATTGATGGATGAGATCCAGGAGCGGATCGGGCTGCGGCCCACGCCGCTGACGTGGCCGGTGGGTATCGCCGGCGAGTTCAAAGGAGTCCTGGACCGCCGCAGCGAAAATTTCATTCGATTCACCCGGACTGCCGGGGGAGCCACCGCCGCTCCCGAGGAGCACATCGATCCAAGTCGGGCGCACGACGTCGCGGGCATCGACTGGGACACCGCGGTGGAGGAGTCCGAACTGCTGACAGCGGATGGGGCAGACTTCGATCCGGATACGTTCCTGGACTGCACCTCGACGCCGGTGCTGTTCACTTCGGCCGCGCTCAACTTCGGAGTCAACCAACTCCTGGACGTCCTGGTCCAGCTTGCTCCGCCACCGAACGGACAACTCGACATCTACAGCGAGACACGCGAAGTCGTGGCGCCGTTCAGTGCCTTCGTCTTCAAGGTTCAGGCGGGTATGGACTCGGCCCACCGCGACCGCATCGCCTATGCCCGAGTGTGTTCGGGCACGTTCGAACGGGGCGAAGTTCTGACCCACGCCGCGACCGGCAAGCCGTTTGTCACCAAGTACGCGCAATCGGTCTTCGGTCAGCGCCGATCCACCCTGGATACTGCCTGGCCAGGTGACGTGATCGGGCTTGCCAATGCCGCTGCGCTGCGTCCGGGCGACACGCTCTACCGCGAGACGGCCGTGCAGTATCCGCCGATACCGAGCTTCTCGCCTGAGCATTTCGCTGTCGCGCGGGGCACCGATCCGAGCAAGCACAAGCAGTTTCGGCGGGGGATCGAGCAGCTGGAGCAGGAGGGCGTCATCCAGGTTCTGCGTTCGGACCGCCGCGGGGATCAGGCACCGGTCTTCGCCGCCGTCGGGCCGATGCAGTTCGAGGTGGCCAGTCATCGGATGGCCAGCGAATACAGTGCGCCGATCGAGCTCGAGCCGCTCCCGTACACGGTGGCCCGCGCCGCCGAACCCGAGGATGCCGAGTTTCTGCAGAAGCAGCCGTCAGCCGAGGTGTTCACCCGAACCGACGGTGTCGTCCTGGCGGTGTTCTCCACGAAGTGGCGCCTCGAAGGCTTCCAACGGGATAATCCCACCGTGCAGCTGCGTTCCCTGGTCGCCGCGGGCGATTAGTCCAGGCGGCCGGCGTCGAGCAGGCGGATAACCGCCACGCCCTCCTCGTCGGATGCTTCCAGGTCTACTTCCACGTCGAAGCCCCAATCATGGTTGCCCGCAGGATCGTCGAGGATCTGCCGGACCCGCCACACATCGCTTTGCCGGTCGATGATCAACAACGCCGGGCCACGCGCGTCGGCTGCGGTGCCCACCTCGTCGTGCTCGTCGAAGTACGCGCGCACCGTCTCTTCCCAGCGTCCGGGCGTCCACGCCGCGTCGGAATCCACCCGACCGTCCAGTACGCCAAGTTCATCCCAGCGGCGCCGTGCGAAGAGCTCCACCCGCCGGAACAACGCATTGCGAACCATCGCGGTGAACGCCCGCTCGTTCCCGGTCACCGGGCGCGGGCGAGTCGGCACCGCGAGAATGTCCGGGATGGGCGCACCTTCCTGATGTTCAGGGCTGGTCAGCTGTTCCCATTCGTCGAGCAGGCTCGAATCGACTTGGCGCACAAGCTCACCGAGCCACTCCACGATGTCGGTCAGCTCCTCGGTCCGGGCGGCGGCAGGCACTGAAGAGCGCAGCGCCTTGAAGGCATCGGAGAGGTACCGCAACACTGCGCCCTCCGAGCGGGTGAGCCCGTAGACGCTGATGAATTCCCGGAAGGTGAAGGCCCGCTCCCACATCTCGCGCACGACGGACTTCGGTGACAGATGTACATCAGCGGCCCAGGGATTGCTCTGCAGATAAACCTCGTAGGTGTGCTCGAGCAACTCCGCAAGCGGCTTGGGATAGCTGACCTCGTCCAGCAACTCGATACGTTCGTCGTATTCGATGCCCTCGGCCTTCATCGCGGCGACCGCCTCGCCCCGGGCTTTGTTCAACTGCGCGGCCAGGATCTGGCGGGGATCTTCCAGGGTCGCCTCGATGACCGAGACAACGTCCAAGGCAAAGGTCGCAGAGCCTTCCGGCCCCGGGTCGAGCACGTCGACGGCGACCAGAGCGAATGTCGACAGCGGCTGATTGAGGGCGAAGTCGGGCGGCAGGTCGACGGTCAGGCGGTACCGGCGCCCGTTCGATGGGTCGCCGGCCACATCCACCCGTTCGATGACGCCGGCCTGCAGCAGCGAGCGCGCGATACCGATCGCCTCGCGGACATGCTGCAGCTGGCGCTTCCGCGGCTCGTGGTTCTCGGTGAGCAGGCGTCGCATCACCGCGAACGGATCACCTGAACGATCCACCGTCGCTTCGCTCGCCCCCTGCCGTGCCACGACATTGAGGATCATCGCCGTCGTCACGCGCATGTTGCTGGTCAGCGGTTCCGGCGCAGCGTTCACCAATCGGGTCATGGTCGACTCGCTCCACGGGACCATGCCCTCGGGTGCTTTACGGCGCACCAGCTTTCGGCGCTTCTTCGGGTCATCGGCCACCTTGGCGAACTGCTTGAGGTTCGCTACCTCGTGGTCGGGGGCCTGGACGACGACGGTGCCGGCGGTGTCGTAGCCCGCGCGCCCGGCTCGCCCCGCGATCTGGTGAAACTCGCGGGCGGAGAGCAGCCGGGTGCGGGTGCCGTCGTATTTGGACAGCGCCGAGAACACCACGGTCCGGATGGGCACGTTGATGCCGACGCCGAGGGTGTCGGTGCCGCAGATCGTCTTGAGCAGCCCGGCCTGAGCCAGCTGTTCCACCAACCGGCGATACTTGGGCAGCATTCCGGCGTGATGGACGCCGATGCCATGCCGGACGAGTCGGGACAAGGTGGAACCAAAGGCCGTAGAGAACCGGAACCCGCCGATCATGTCGGCGATCGCCGCCTTCTCCTGCTTGGTGCTCACGTTGATGCTCATCAACGCCTGCGCCCGCTCCAGCGCTGAGGCCTGGGTGAAGTGGACGATGTAGATCGGCGCCCGCTGGGTGTCGAGCAAGTCGCCGATCGTCTCGTGCGTCGGTGTGGTCGCGTAGCTGTAGTACAGCGGCACCGGGCGTTCGGCTTGGGTGACCAACGCTGTGGGCCGGCCGGTCCGCCGGGTGAGGTCCTCGCGCAGGAACGTGACGTCGCCGAGGGTGGCCGACATGAGCAGGAATTGGGCGTTGGGAAGCTCGAGCAGCGGCACCTGCCAGGCCCAGCCGCGGTCGGGGTCACCGTAGAAGTGGAACTCGTCCATGACCACCAGACCGATCTCGGCCCGGTCCCCCTCGCGCAGCGCGATATTTGCCAGCACCTCTGCGGTGCAGGCAATGATCGGCGCACCCGCGTTGACCGAGGCGTCGCCGGTGAGCATCCCGACGTTCGCGGCGCCGAAAATCCCGCACAGGGCAAAGAACTTCTCGCTGACCAGTGCCTTGATCGGCGCCGTGTAGTAGCTGCTGCGTCCCTCGCCGGCACCGGACTCAGCCAGCGCGGCGTAGAGCGCGCCGGTGGCTACCAGCGACTTCCCCGACCCGGTCGGTGTCGCCAGCACGACGTTCGCGCCGCTCACCAGTTCTATAAGCGCTTCTTCCTGCGCGGGGTAGAGCGCGGTGCCGCACGCCTCGGCCCATGCGCCGAATGAGGTGAACAGCTCGTCGGCGTCGGCGCCCTTGGCGCGCAGCGCGGACAGGTCGCCGGGATCTTCCAACAGGGGAGCGGTCATGGTCAGTGCCCGCCGGTGTCAGTCACCGCATTCTGTCTTGGAGGGCTTCGTCGGCCAGACGCAGGCGTCGATATCGGTCGTGTTGCCGTAGCCGCCGCCGGTGAACACCCCGTAGGCGTCGCTGTTGGACCCGGTGTAGGTCGCGCCGCCGCCCCCGCCACCACCGCCCTCGTCGCGAACTGTCACCGACCAGCCGCTGTTTTCCAGGTCGGTTTTGTAGGACTCCATGGTCGCGCCGGGTGCTCCGCTGACCTGGAAATGCATATGGACGCCGTTGTCCGGGACGGTGTCAGGACCGTCGGTTTGCTGGGTGTCCGCCGGCGTGGGTATCAGCGACCGCAAATCGGTGCCGGCGTCTGCGGCCGACGTCGTCGTCGGGGAGATCGTGACCGTTTCCGTGTCGGTCGCGGTGCCCGAGTCCGAAGAACTGCCGCAACCGGCTGCGATGAGACCGATAACCGTCGCCGCGATTGCCGAGACGTAGGCGCTGTGTCGCATATCCACCCCTTCTCCGGTGCGAATCGAATCGGAGCCTGCAGGAACCGTAGCAGCCCGCCGCTATGCGGCCTCGGTGGAGATCGTCGAGGTGCCGAACGCTGCGCGCGTGATCGACCCAGCGATCGACCCTGTGATCGACGCGTTTGCCGCCGCCTCCCTGGCCTTGCGCGCGAAGTCGTTCGGCAGTGAGAGCGTGAACACCTTCTTCCATGCCGATGCCACCTGCTTCGGCAGCGAACCGCTCACGTAGGTCAGGCCATAGCGTCCGAAGAGTTCCTGAACCTGTGGCGCTATCTCGGCGTAGCGGTTGCTCGGCAGATCGGGGAACAGGTGGTGCTCGATCTGGAACGATAGATTCCCAGTCATGAAGTGCAGCAACGGGCTTCCCGAGATGTTGGCCGAGCCCAGCATCTGGCGGAGGTACCATTGCCCACGAGTCTCGCCGTCGATCGAGGTCTTCTCGAAGGTCTGGACGCCCTCGGGGAAGTGACCGCACATGATGACCGAGTGCGTCCACAGATTGCGCACCAGGTTCGCGGTCAGGTTCGCGGTCACCGTGGTCAGGGCTGAGGGGCCCGACAGCAGCGGGTGTAGCACGTAGTCCCGTGTCACGTGGCGGCGAACCTTGGCGAGCACCTTCTTTCCGTTGCGACGAAACTCTGCTCTGTCGCCGCGGCCCTTGAGCTGCTTGCCGATCTCGAGGTCGTAGGCGGCGATGCCGTACTGAAACAGGCAGGCATTGATGAAGTTCCAGAGCGGCTGGGCCAGGTAGAACGGCATCCACCTCTGGCCCTCGTCGACGCGCATGATGCCGTATCCGAGGTCGTGGTCCTTGCCCAGCACGTTGGTGTAGGTGTGGTGGAGTTCGTTGTGGGAGTGTTTCCACATCTCCGAAGGAGACACGCTGTCCCACTCCCAGGTCGTCGAGTGGATCGTATTGTCGCGCATCCAGTCCCATTGCCCGTGTAACACGTTGTGCCCGATCTCCATGTTCTCGACGATCTTGGATATGGAGAGCCCGGCGGTGCCGGCAATCCAGGCCGGCGGGAACAGGGAGAACAGCAGGATGGCGCGGCTGGTGAGTTCGAGCTTGCGCTGGCCGGTGATGACCCTGCGGATGTAGGCGGCATCGCGCTCACCGCGGCTGGCGATGACCTCGGCGCGAATGGCATCGAGTTCACGGCCGAGATTTTCGATGTCTTCGGAAGTGAGGTGACCGGCTGGGTCGGCTTGGCTGGAACCTTGGCTGGAACCTTGGGTGGAGTGCAGAGTAGTCATGTGTGAATGTCCTTGCAGTCATGGTGGTTTGGTAGTCGCAGAGCGTCGATTGTCGTCGCGTGCAGGTTGTCGTTCAGAGATCGATGTCGCACGCGCCCGCGGCGGCCGAGATACAGGTCTGGATGACCACGCCGTCGGCGGCGTTGGTGACCTGGCCGGTGCGCAGATCCCGGACGGCGCCTTGACGTAGCGGCGCGACACATCCGAAGCAGATGCCCATCCGGCAGCCCGAGGGCATCAGGACGCCAGCGGCTTCGCCGGCGTCGAGCAGGGTCTGGCTGCCGTCGGCATCGACGACGGTTCCGGTCTTGGCGAAGGTCACCGTGCCGCCGTCGCCGGTGGCGATGATCGTGGGACGGAAGCGTTCGGTGTGCAGGCGGTCGGCGATGCCGTCTTGGGCGAAGCGCTGTTCAAGGGCATCGAGCAGCCCGGCGGGTCCGCAGGCCCAGGTCTGACGCTCCGCGAAGTCATCGACGATGTCGGCGAGGCGGGAGACGTCGAGCATGCCGGCAGTGTCGGTGTGCCGCTCCAACAACCGGATTCGACCCTCGCTGGCCATAAGCTGCAGCTCCGCCCCGAAGATCACATCGTGTGCGGTGGGCGCGGAATGCAGCACGACGATGTCGGAGCCTGCGTCGGGCATGTTGCGCAGCATGCCCATCACCGGGGTGATGCCACTGCCTGCGGTGAGGAACAGAATCTTGGGGGGAACCGGATGGCTGAGGGTGAACTCACCTGACGCCTGTTCGAGTTGGACGATGGTGCCGGCCGTGGCGTGCCGCACGAGGTGGTTGCTGACGGCTCCGCCGGGTATCGCCTTGGTCGTGATCGCGATACAGCCGTCGGCTCGCGTGGTTTCGGAGGTCAACGAGTAGGCCCGCCACTGCCGGACACCGTCGACATCGATGCCGATGCGCACGTACTGCCCGGGTGTGTGGCCCCGCCAGCCGCGGCCGGGTTTGATCACCACAGTGACGGCGTCGCGGGTCTCGGGGTGGATATCGAGGATCCGACCGCGCAGCGCGGCGCCGGAGCGCAGCGGGTCGATGATGTCGAGGTAGTCGGCGGGGACCAGTGGGGTGGTGACCCGTTCGGCGAACTTGACGAGCCGGTCATGCAGCGCGCCGGCGACAGTGGGTCGGGGTGCTGTTGTTGCCATTGCTCCTGTTGTCATGACTCCATGGTGGGTTATCCCGTGGGATAGAGTCTTGTCCGTATAACGTGGACTAATTGCTTGAAGTTGTTCGAAAGGAACAGTTATGCCCGATTCGCGTCGATTCACCGGATTGGAGCTTGCTGATGACGTGGTGTTGGCGTTGCAGGCGGTGCTGCCCCAGATGGCGGAGCGCACTGTTGCGGCGGTCACCGTAGAGGTTCCGAGCTACGCCGATGCATTCAGCGGACCGATGGGCCAGAACATCGAGAACGCGGTTCAGATGGCGTTGGGCGCCTTCCTGCGACTGGCGACGCGCGCAGAGGGCACCGACGCCGCGGCCCAACTGTCGCCCGCCCTGGACGGAGCCTATGAGCTCGGCGGTGGGGAGGCCCGCAACGGTCGCTCCGTGGACGCACTTCTAGCGGCCTACCGGGTGGGTGCCCGGGTGGCGTGGCGGGAGCTGTCCGACACCGCGGTGAACGCCGGGCTGCCCGCGGAGGGCATCGCCCGGTTCGCCGAGTTGGTGTTCGCATTCATCGACGAACTGTCGGCTTCGAGTGTCACCGGTCACGCCGACGAACTGGCCACGACCGGACGGGTCAGGGAGCGATATCTCGAACGGCTCGGGCAGAACCTGGTGGCCGGCGCACCTGTGGAGATTCTGCGGGCTAGTGCGGAAAAGGCTGACTGGCTGATGCCGGAATCCCTTACTGCCGTGCTTGTTCCCGCGATTCAGGTTCGTGGATTGGCGGCAGGACTCGCCCCGTCGACCTTGCAGCTCAGTGAAGACCTGCCCGGCATCGACCCGGCTGAGTCTCTGACTCTGTTCTTGGTACCGGACATGGGCGGACCGTTGCGGCGTCAACTGCTCCGCAGCCTGAAGGGAAAGCGAGCGTGGGTCGGGCCGGCGCGGCCCTGGACACAGGCGCGGACCTCCTATCGACGGGCGGTTCAGGCCCGGGTGTTGGTTCCCGCCCCCGGCGCAGGTGTTCCCGCCCCCGGCGCAGGTGTTCCCGCCCCCGGCTCTGATGTCGTCGATACCGACGAACACCTCGTCGAGTTGGTTCTGGGCGCCGACCGCGCTGCAGCCGACGACCTGCGCCGCCGAGCGCTGGCACCGCTCTCACAGCTGCGAAGCAGCACCGCGGATCGGCTGACCGAAACTCTGCGCTCATGGCTACTGCATCAAGGCCTGCGCGACGCCGTTGCCGCTGATCTCTTCGTGCACCCTCAGACTGTGCGCTATCGCATGACTCAACTGCGCGAACTTTACGGGGACAGGCTGAAGGACCCGCATACCATTCTTGAACTCACTGTGGCGCTGGGGATTCCACCGGGACTCGGTGGTTCCGAGGACGAGCCAGACCAGTAGGCCGGCGGCCCTGCCCTCTTAGATCTGTGCCGGCGCTGGGCCGACAAGATTCGACGGCCGGCAGCAGATCGTCACGGCGAGCGTCACTATCGCCGCGACTGCGAAGGCTGCCTGCACGCTGACCAGATCGGCGGTTCCGCCCAGCAGTGCCGCCGCTATCGGTCGCGAGCCGAGAAATCCGACCAGCCAGAGCGCCATGATCCGCCCGCGCAACTCCTCGGGCGCGCGTTCCTGCACGACGGTGCTCAATCCGGTCATGGCCCAGCCGAAGCCCAAGCCGGCCAGGGCGAACCCCGCCAGCGCCGCGACCGGAGCGGACCCCACGGCGAGCAGAGCACACCCGGCGCACAGCCCTGCCAGCCCGATGGACGACACATGCGCTGAGGCCAGTCGGCCCCGCATCAGGGCCAGCGCAATCATGCCGACCGCCGCCCCGATACCGAACACCGCCGACAGGGTGCCGACGAGTCCCGCACCGCCGCCCAGCCCATCGGCAACCGATGGCGTCAACGTGATCGACGGGTCCGACGCGAAACCGACGGTGGTCACCGCGATCAGTGCCAGCAGCAACGGCCGGTCGCCCACGACGTATCTGATGGCTGCGCGCACTCGATAGTCCGCCCCCGAACGCCGCTCCGGCGGTGACGGGAAGCTGACGGCGACGAGGAAGGTGACGAAGATGAGATGCAGGCCGGCGCTGACGGCGAAGCCGGCAGCAGGCCCGACGTTGGCGGCCAGGTAGGCGCCGGCGGCGGGTCCGACGATCCGCCCGATCGTCATCGGGATGCTGTTGAGCGCCATCGCCGTCGGGAGTTCACCGTCGCGGATCAGGGCGGGCACGATCGACTGCATCGCCGGCCCGCCCACTACGAAGCCGAACCCGACCAGGGAAGTGCCCAGGAGAATCGGGATCGCTGAAGACGTCCCATGCAGTCCCGGTTCGATGAACAACCATGCCGCCACAGATCCGGACCCTGCGACGCACAGCACTCTGCCGAGCAGGATCTGGCGCGCCGGGTTCCCGGTGTCGGCCCACTTGCCGCTGGTGGGACTCAGGATCAGCTGCGGTGCGAACTGTACGACGCCGACCAGGCCGACCATCAATGCAGAGCGCGTCGCTTCGTACATCACGATCGCCGCGACGATGCCGTGCGTCCACACCGCGACGACGGCGAACATCTTGCCCCAGAAGAGCGCACCGAAGACCGGGTCGAACAGCAGCCCGAGCGCGCCCCGCGGTGGGGCAGTTGGTGGCCGGGCCCTGGTTTCGGTCACCATCGGCCGGCGATCATTGGTCGGCCGCGCGTTCGAAGCGTCTGGTCAGCCGGTCCAACAGGGCGACCAGGGTGTCGACATCAGCGTCGGTCCAGTCGGAGATCGTTTCAGCGACCAGGTCGCGCCGCCGGTCGGTCACAGTGGCCATTGCTTTGCGGCCGATGTCTGTTAGCGCCAGGTCGCAGCGCCGTTGATCGTCGGGAGCGGAGGTCTTCTTCAGCAACCCGGCCGCGACGACGGCGCCGACGGTGCGACTGGCGGTCGAGTGCTCAACGGCCATGAACTCGGCGACATCGCGGACGGACGCCCCGCCGCCGCTACCTTGACACTCCTCCACCGCTCGCAGTACTCGCAGCGTCGACACGTTCGTCACCGGTCCGGCGCTGTCCAGCAGGCGCCGCCGCCAGGCCGGCTTCTGCCGCGCGAGGTGAATACGCGTCAACAGCTCATCGAGGTGGTCGTATCGAGAGCGCGGCACTATATATGCATAGCACATAGATATATTCACGCACCAGCGATGCCGGCCGGTCCAGTCGCCGCCCGAACCTCCGGTCGTGGTGTCCGCGCCGGGTCAGCGGGCCTTCCAAGCCGGTTTTCGCTTCTCCCCCCAGGCGGTGAGGCCTTCTCCAGCATCTGCGGTCGCTCCGGCCACCTTGCGCATGACCTCACCGAAGCGAACTGACTCGATCCAGCCCATGTCTGATGTGCGCCACGCCACTTCCTTGGTGGCTCGTTGAGCGAGTGGGGCTGCCGCGGTGAGGGTTTCGGCCCACTCGCGCGCGGCAGCGGCCAAGTCTGCGGGCTCGACGAGTTTCCACACCAGGCCCACCTCCTTGGCCCGTTCGGCAGTCATCGGACGGCCCGTCAGCAGTAACTCCATCGCATCTGCCCATCGAATCCGTTGAGGCAGTCGGATGGCGCCGACGATGGTGGGTACGCCGATCGCCACCTCGGGGAAGGAGAAGGTCGCCTCTGTGCTGGCTATGACGAAGTCGCAGAACAGGATTCCCGTCAGGCCATAGCCGATACACGGGCCCTGCACCGCCGCGATCGTCGGCTTGAACAGCTCCATCCCGCTTTCGAAGGAGTTTATTGTCGGCTTCTCCCAAAATGTGCCGCCGAACGTTCCTACCGAGCCTTCGCCGTCCTTGAGATCGCCCCCGGCGCAGAAGACCTTGCCGTTGGCGGTGAGGATCCCCACCCACGCGTCCTCGTCGTCGCGAAACCGGTCCCATGCGGCGTTCAGCTCTGTTCGCAGCGCTCCGTTGATGGCGTTGCTCGCCTCGGGGCGGTTGAGGGTGATGGTGGCAATGTGCCGATCCAGCTCGTAGGTGACCAGACTCATTTCTTCACCCTAATCGGCGGCTATCACGCGGCAGGCGGTCAGAGACCCCGGCAGCGGGCCGGGGTCTTCGCGAACTCGAGGTTCCACGTTGAACAATGACGTGGTGAACGAGGCGCTCAATGCGACATGGATCTCCGAGTGACAAGATCTTCGAGTGACGATCAGCTACGACGAAGCCCTTCGCGGGCGAATTCGGGCGCATCTGGCGGGCCACAAGCGCCGCGAAGCCACCGATCCGAACAAGCGGCACGCGGCCGTCGCGGTGGTGCTGGTCGACTCCGAGCTCGGCGAAGACCGGGTTGATCCGGCCGCGGTGGACGACTGGATTGCCGGCCGGACGATGCCTGGTGCTCTGGACGGCCGCATGGTGGACGTCTCGGGCGGTGCTTCTTTCCTACTGTGCCGCCGGACAGCTCGGCTCTCATCACATGCTGCTCAGTGGGCGCTACCGGGCGGCCGGCTGGATCCGGGCGAGACGGTGGTCGATGCCGCGCTTCGTGAACTCGAGGAGGAGGTCGGAATCACCCTGCCCGATACGGCCGTGCTGGGCCTGCTCGACGACTATCCGACGCGGTCTGGCTACATCATCACGCCGGTGGTCATCTGGGGCGGCGGACGGCTCGACCTGCGCCCGTCACCGGACGAAGTGGTGGCCGTCTATCGAGTGGGCATGCATCAACTCCTGCGTCCAGATTCGCCGCAGTTCATCAGTATCGCTGAGAGTTCCCGCCCCGTCGTGCAGATCCCGTTGGGCAACGACCTCATCTACGCGCCGACGGGAGCGGTCCTGCTGCAGTTTCGGTGGCTCGCCCTTGAAGGTCGTCATGACCGGGTCGACGGACTCGAACAACCAGTCTTCGCCTGGAGATGAACCGGAACGGTGCGGATCGCCGCGATCACTGGCCGGGGTGCAGTGCCGTCTGCCCCGTACTGCGGAACAACACTCGTGCTGCGATCGCCACAGCGTGGTCGGCGAACCGCTCGTAGAACCTGCCCAACAGCACCAAGTCGACCGCCGCGGGAACGCCGTGGCTCCACTGCGGTGACATCACCGTGCTGAACAGGCGGCGGTGCATATCGTTCATCGCCGCGTCGTCGTCGCGAATTCGGCTCGCCCGCACCGGATCTCCATCGACGATGACGGACGCGGCGTCGTCCGCCAAATCCACTGCGAGGCTGCCTATTTCAGAGAACTGTGCGACGACCTCACTCGGCAGGGCCGATTCCGGGTGGCGCCGCCGGACGATGCGGGCGACGTGCCCGGCGAGTCCGCCCATTCGGTCGGCGTCAGAAGCGATGTGGACGGCGGCCACGACCGCGCGCAGGTCACTGGCAACCGGTGCCTGCCGCGCCAGCAACGTCAGCGCTGCATGGTCTACGTCGTGCCGCAGCCGCGCCAGGGTTTCCAGTTCGGTGATGGTCTGCTCAGCGGCATCGAGGTCCACGGTAAGCAGGCTGAGGGTGGCGCGTTGCATGGCTTCGCCCGCCAATTCGCACATGTGGGCGAGGTCGGTGTTGAGCGCGTCCAGCTGATGATGAAATTCGGTACGCACCCGTGCTCTCCTTTCCGCAGCGGTAAGTACCCACGGCACTCTCAGTGATCCCACACACCAGGATAACGGGCGGTTGACCTCGCCGATTCCTGGATCGGCGACGAGGCAGTGGCCCAGAAGCAATGATTCCGTGCGGTACGTATCCTGTGATGCCGGTGAAAAGAATGGAGTCCTCATGACAGGTCGACGAGTGGTTCGTGGCGGCGTCGTCGCGGCAGTGGGTGCGTGGGCGACGCTTGTGGGTGTGGCTGCTCCGACCGCCACTGCACAGCCGTGTCCCGATGCGGAGGTGGTGTTCGCCCGCGGGACCGGTGAGGCCCCCGGCGTCGGGGGGATCGGGCAGGCCTTCGTCGACTCGGTGCGGGCTCAGGCCGGCCCCAGGTCGGTAGGTGTCTATGCGGTGGGCTATCCCGCGGGCGACAACTTCGCCGATCGGATCGGCTTCGCATCGACGGTCGTCGACGGGGTGCGGGACGCCGCCGACCGCGTGCAGACCATGGCGGCTGACTGTCCGGACACCAAAATGATTCTTGGCGGATACTCCCAGGGTGCGTTGGTGGCCGGCTTCGTGACCTCGGCTGAGGTGCCGGCCGGCGTGCCCGCGGAAGCAGTGCCGCAGCCGATGCCGCCCGAAGTCGCTGAGCATGTGGCAGCTGTCGTCCTGTTCGCCACCCCTTCGGCTGACTTCCTCGGCCAGTTCGGGGCGCCCCCGGTCACCATCGGACCGCTCTACCAACAAAAGACACTGGAACTGTGCGACCCGGGCGACTCGATCTGCTCAGGCGCGCCAGGCGGCGGGCCGAACCTCGCGCACGCCATGTATGCGTTTGACGGAAGTGTGAACGAAGGCGCGGCCTTCGCCGTCAGTCGCCTGTAGCGCGAAGTGGATCGTGCCCTAACTATTAGCGTACGATGGAAATATGTCCGCACCGGCCGACGCCGATATCGATCCGCTCGCCCTGGATCGACAGGTGTGCTTCGCGTTGGCGATCACCCACCGGGCCGTCCTGGCCGTCTACCGGCCACTGCTGGAGCCTCTTGGGTTGACCCATCCCCAGTATCTGGTGATGCTCGCGTTGTGGGACCGCCACACGTCGCATCCGGATGCTCGGTCACCGCTGTCGGTCAAGGAAATCGCGACCATACTGCAATTGGATTCCGCCACGTTGTCGCCGATGCTCAAGCGGCTCCAAGCCCTGGGGCTGATCACCCGGACCCGGAGTTCGGCCGACGAGCGCGCGACAGACGTCGAGTTGACCGGGGCCGGAATCGCGCTGCGTGAATCCGCACTCGCGGTTCCAGCCGCCGTTGTCGCACGCCTCGGCGTCGGTCTGGCCCAACTCGAGGAATTGCACCGGGCACTGACCTCCATCAACGTCGCGGCGCTGGCGGCGGGGAGCTCACATGACGAAACCGACCGCTGAGAGGGGAACCATCGTGGCCACCGACCGACCATCATTTCTGCAAAACATCGGGTACTCCTACGGGCGTCGCCTGCCGCCCTCGATGCGCAGGTGGGTGGCCGAAGACCTCGCCGCGCAGGGAGCCGTACGCCGGCACATGATCCGGATGGCGATACCGCCAATCTTCGTCCTCGCGCCGCTCTGGCTGTTACCGGCGTCGCTATACGTGCATATTGAGATGACGGTACCGATCTACCTGTGGAGCTTGCTGATGGCGTTCGCGCTCAACAAGGTGTGGCGCCGGCACCGGCTGGCCCAACACGGGCTCGATCCCAAGCTGGTCGATGTGATCAACCGCAAGAAGAGGGCGCACATCGACGAGGACTACATCCGGCGATTCGGCCCGCGGCCGGAATCGGCTGAGTGGCAGTCCAATAGCAATCCGTTTCACTGACGTCGGGCCGCTTCGGCTCTACGCTCGGCCGGCTACCTGCTCCGCCGTCGGGCCACCTGTTGTTTGATCTTCTCGGGCAGGGCATCTGCGGCCGCCAGTTGGGGCATCAATTCAGGTTCCAGCATGAGAGCTCGAAACACGGTGCCGATCGTCACCGAGTGGGCCGGTCGATCGATGACCTCGATCCGGTCGGCGGCGCGGATGGTGCCAGGCTCGATCACCCGGAAGTACGCGCCGGGCAGCGCCGCGGCGGTGAACATCTTGATCCACCCGGGGACGGCCAGCCACGTCGAGAAGGTCTTGCAGGGAATCCGTGGGCTGGTGACTTCCAATACCAGTCCGTCGGAACCGATCGACCACCGCTCGCCGATGAGGCAATCGTTGATGTCCGCGCCAGATGTGGTGATGTTCTCCCCGAATGTGCCATTGGGGAGGTCACGGTCGAGCCGGGACTGCCAACCGGCGAGATCTTCGCGGGCGTAGGCATAAACCGCCTGATCGTCGCCGCCGTGGTGCCGCGGGTCGCAGATCGAGTCGCCCACCACGCCGCTGCCCAGGCCGCCCTGCCTGGGGCCCGGCGCGCGGACTGCCAACGGCTCGGCGCTGGGGCGTTTGTCGATACCGCTACGCAGCTCGCCCAGGTCGACGGGTACCTGCGCCGCGTTCACCGTCAACACCGAAGCCATACTTTAGATTAACCGCCCCGGCCGCGGACTCACGCGTGAGCTAAATGTCGGGCTACAGACCCGCCAGGTCGTCGGGAACGTCTACCGCGTACTGCCGGAGCACGTCCAGAGGCACCGCATCCAGTGTGCGCTCGTGGGTCGATGCCAGCACCACCGGGCAGGCATGGCCGTCCTGGTGTGCCCGAAGCCAGTTCAGTGAAGTGACGCACCAGCGGTCGCCGGGCACCAAGCCCGGGAACCGGTAGGCGGGCATGGGTGAGGACAAATCGTTGCCGATCGAGCGCTGGTGGTCGAGGAACTCGGTGGTCATCACCCCGCAGATGGTGTGCAGGCCTTGGTCCTCATCGCCGGTGCTGCAGCACCCGTCGCGGTAAAAGCCGGTCAGCGGCTCGGTCCCGCACGGGTTGAGAGGTCCGCCCAGCACGTTCCGGTCAAAGATCGAGCGTTCCGGGTTCGAGCGCTCGGCCATCAGATGCTCAGCTTCCGATAGCGGCGCAGCCGCCGAATGCTCTGCGCCGTCGCCGCGCCGGCGACTGGCGCGAGCGCAGCGCTCAGTTGCTCCCGGACATCGTCGACGTCCAGCCTCATGCCGATCGCGACCAGGCAGTTGGGGGACAGGTGCGCAGGCGCGGCGGCGATGTGGATGGACGGCCCGACGACGTTGACGACGTAGACCCGCGTGCTGGCTCGGTAGCGTACGGCGACGGTGCCTTTCAGCCGGTACACACCGGGTGGGGGTTGCTCCAGGAAATCGATGACGGCGCCGGGATCCACGCACCCTTGGGTGACAACCGTGACGGAATCCGCGTGATCGTGCTCGTGATCGTCGCTGTGGGCCGCTGAGCTCTCCGACTCGGTGCCGAAGAGCAACTCGCGGAACGTCAGTTGGCCCGACTCCCCGCCAGCGGCGGCGACGTCGTAGAGCAGTGCGGGGTCGATTCGGCCCGCTGTAGCGCCCACCACCTGCGCATGAGGGTTGCGTTCGCGAACCCTGCTCTCGAATCGCTGCAATGCAGTGGCGCGTGCGCCTTCCGCAATCTGGTCGAGCTTGTTGACCACCACCAGCGTGGCGGCGCCGTAGCGTGCCGGTGGGACGGCGTCCCGGTCGACGGCGTCGAAATGAGTTGCGGCATCCAGCACATCGATGACCCCGCCCGGCCGTACTCCGTCCACGCCGCTGAAGCGGATGATCCGGGAGATCGCGACCGGGTCGGCCAGACCGCTGGCCTCGACGATGATCGCATCCAGGCGGAGCCTGGGATCAGCCAGGCGGGTCAGCGCGACGTCGAGTCCGCCGTCGTCGGGCAGGCAGCAGATACACCCACCGGCGATCGACGCGGGCTCGTCCACCTGTCCGGTCACCAGCCCGGCGTCGACGTTGAGCTCGCCGAAGTCGTTGATGACCACCCCGATCCGGGCGTCGGGGCTGCGCAGCACATGGTTGAGCAGGGTCGTCTTGCCGGCGCCGAGGTAGCCGGTCAGCGCGATGACGGGAATCGCTTGCACGGTAACTCCTTCGGTATCCAGCAGGTCGTCGCGGCTACCTGGGGCCGGAAGCACCTCAGCAGCATACGATCCATGCACACGGGAGTGCCGGACCCGATCTCGGGGAACCCGGGTCCGGCCCCGATACGCACTCTGTCCAGCCACTTCAGGGGCGGGCACGCAGGCACCAGCCAGGGTTTCCTCGAGCGAGCTGAAGAGCATCGCGCGCGATGGTGGCATCCTGGCTTGATGGGACTGCTCTTCCGGCTGGCCGAGCTGCTGATCTTGCTGGTGCCGCTGGCCGGTGTGGGCTATGCGAGCTTCAGGGCGATCACGGCGGTGCGGGATCGCCGGGCAGACCAGCTCGCGCCGGCCGCCGACCAGCCCCCCAGCAGCGACACAGCGCAGCGGCGCGCGATCACGCGCACGATCGAGGAGCATGACCGAACCGATACCCGGTGGCTGGATTATGAGCTCGACGTCGCCAAGCTGCTCGACTACCCGCTGATGACCGATATGCGCGACCCGCTCACCGAGCGATTCCACCGGGCAAAGCTGAAGGCGGACTTCCTGCGTCCGGCTGAGGTGGTAGACCTCGTCGACGACCGCGATGCCACGCGCGAATATCTGGACGCGGTGCAGGAGTATGTCACCGCTTTCGACATCGCCGAAGCAGAAGCGATCAGGCGCCGGCGCGACAGCTTCTCGAGCGAGGAGCAGGAGCGCCTTGCCCGAGCGCAACGGCTGCTCCGGGTGTCGGCGGATTCTGCGGCGACGCCGCAGGAACGCGAGCGGGCTTATCGCTTGGCGCGGCGGGAGCTCGACGGGTTGATCGTGCTGCCCGAGCGCGCGCGTGCGGCGCTCGAACGCGGCATTTCCGGCGAGCTCGGCAGCTAACCGGCCGTCAGCGCCGCGTCGGCGACATCCAACGCGCGATCCAGGATCGCCACGCCTTCGAGCGCCTGCTCGTCGGTGACGATGCACGGCGGCACGACGTGGATGCGGTTGTAGTTCGCGAACGGCAGCAAGCCGGCCTTCTTGCACTCCGAGATCACCGCGTTCATTGCCGCGCTGGAGCTGCCGTAAGGCGCCAGTGGTTCCCGTGTCACCTGATCGGCGACCAACTCGACTGCCCAGAACACGCCCGCTCCGCGCACCTCGCCGACGCAGCGATGCCGCGCGGCCATCTGCTTCAGTGCGGGTGCCAGCACGTCGTTCCCGATTCGCGCGGCGTTCTCCACGATGCCTTCCTCGGCCATCGCATTGATGGTGGCGACCGCGGCGGCCGTGGCCAGCGGATGACCCGAGTACGTCAGCCCACCCGGGTACGCGCGATGGGAAAAAGTGTCCGCGATCGCGGGGCTGATGGCCACGCCACCGAGGGGCACGTAACCGGAATTCACCCCCTTGGCGAAGGTCAGCAGGTCCGGCGTGACATCGAAATGGTCTATGGAAAACCATGTCCCGCAGCGGCCGAAGCCCGCCATCACCTCATCGGCGATGAAGAGGATGCCGTATTCGTCGCACAGTGCCCGCACCCCGGCGACGTAACCGGCCGGCGGCACCATGATGCCGGCGGTTCCAGGGATCGGCTCGAGGATGATCGCCGCGATGGTGGACGGCCCTTCCATCCGGATGACTTCGCGTAGATGGGCCAGCGCGCGGTCGCACTCCTGGGCCTCGGTGGTGGCGTGGAACTGCGACCGATAGAGGAACGGTCCGAAGAAGTGGACGACGCCCGCACCGCCGCGGTCGTTGGGCCAGCGCCGCGGATCTCCGGTGAGGTTGATCGCGGTCTCGGTGCCGCCGTGGTAGGAGCGGTAGCGGGAGAGCACCTTGTGGCGGCCGGTATGCAGGCGGGCCATCCGCACTGCGTGCTCCACAGCCTCTGCGCCGCCATTGGTGAAGAACACTTTGTCCAGTTCACCAGGCGTGCGTTCGGCGATCAGCCGCGCGGCTTCGGAGCGGGCGTCGTTGGCGTGCTGGGGTGCCACCGTGCACAGCTTGGCGGCCTGCTCGGCAATGGCGGCAACAACCTTGGGGTGCTGGTGGCCGATGTTGGTGTTCACCATCATTGACGAGAAATCGAGCAGTCGGTTGCCATTGCCGTCCCAGACGTGGCAACCCTGCGAGGCGACGATCGTCATCGGGGTGATCTCAGCCTGCGCGGACCACGAGTGGAACACGTGGGCGCGGTCGAGTTCGTAGGCACGAGTGGCCTGCTCGCGAGCCGCCTCGACGCTCAGGCCGTTGGGCAGTCGGGGGGTGTCGTTCAGCACAGTCATGACCGTAGAACTTATCTGCTTCGGGGGAGTCGAGGCTGGTGAGGTTCGTTCACGAGGTTTCAGCCACGCAGACGTGCGAGTCTCCCCGTGGATTCAGCCCGCCATGCGCGTCTTAGCTGTGCTCCACAGGTGTGAATGGGGCCGGTTTGGTGGGTCTCACCGCGGAGCCTGCGCAGTCATCCTAGGGGTGGCCGACCGAGCGTGTTGAATGCGAAACCGCCTGCGTGCCATGGTCACCACTTGGGTCACGCCGATACCCGCCAGCACGGAGGCGATGACGCCCAGCAGGCGGTATTCCCCCAGTAGGGGGTACACCTGGAAGTGAATGAGGTAGATCCACAACGACGCCTCCGCGACCACGCCCGCCGAAACGGTGAACGCCGAGGGACAGCGAATAGCGGGCAGCCAGATGAGCAGCCCCAAGCCGATGAACACCAGGAGTTCCCGGTGGGGGTTGCCGAAATAGCCGACGACCCCCGTGGCGAGGACAGCTGTGACGACCGCGCGTTGCCAGGCCGTCGAGGACTTCGATGCCGCCCACCCGATGGCGAAGAACCAGAACGCCAGAACGGTGAACCAGCCTCGGTTACCCATGTCGAATCCGTCGAAGCGGATCGCCAATCCCAGCACCACGAACGCCACTGCGAATGTGAAGGGCCCGCGCCGCTCCAGTCGGTCGGCGATCGGCGTCAAGCACATCAACGCCAGGCCCACCAGAATCCAGACTACGACTTCGACGAACCACAACCTTCCCGCGGTCATGCTGTCATGGGGTCCGAGGAACTTGTTTGCCAGCAATAGATTTGACGGGTAGTAGTCGTCGGTGACCACCAGGGCGGCGGCCACCCACAACACCGACGGCACGGCGATCCAGGCGATCGTTTTCACCAGGTGACGGGCCCGTTGGATCCGCGGCAAGGGGGTGAGGCAGAAGCGGCCGAAGTTGTAGCCGGCGATGCCGAGCAGAATGTGTGCGCCGCCCCACAGCGTGCACAACCCGGCATGCGAACCGACGACGAGGACGATGGCGATGGCGCGCAGGGCGACACTGGTTTCGAGCGTGGTGCCCCACCTGCGTCGCGGTTGGCTCGCGGATTCCAGATCGCGAAGCGGCAATTGTTGCCAATCGGCGGGAAGGTGGCCGAGTGCGCGTTCGAGACGCACCGACATCGACACGTAGGACAGCGAGTTTCCGCCGAGGTCCACGAAACTGGCGCGTGGATCGATTGTGGCAGCGTCGAGCTGAAGTACATCGGCGAACAGCGAGCGTAGGTCGATACCGTCCGCTTCGGGCATCGCGGTGCGTTCGGCCAACTCGCGGACGGCGCGGAAGTCGGGTTTGCCCGATGTCAGCCGAGGGACCTCGTCGACGTCGAGGACTCGGATCGCCGACCGGGGGAGGCCGGATGCGTCCGCGACCGCCAGTGCCACGTCGCATCCCAGGGGACGGTCGGAAGCGGCCACTAACAGCCCGCCCTTCCCCTCTGCGCAGATCGCGGTCACATCTGCGGCACGCAGGGCGGCTTCGACCCTTTGCAGGTCGATTCGCAGGCCGAACAGCTTCACAAAGCGGCTGATGCGGCCGACCACCTCATAGAGACCGCGGGAGTCTCTGCGCGCGAGGTCGCCGGTGCGCAGGGCGTCGATCGTGCTGCCGGCCGCCAGGTCGTCGCGATCATTCGCGTAGCCCATCATCACGTTGGGTCCGCGGTACACGAGCTCGCCGACGTCGTCTGGCATGCCGTCGATGGGTTCGACATTGAACGAGCCACCGGGGATCGGCACTCCGATCGAGTTCGGATTGTCGTGCGCGAGTTCCGTTGGAAGGTAAGCCATTCGGGCGGTCGCCTCGGTGGCCCCGTACATCACGACAAGTTGCCAGCCTCTGCGACGGCCGAGGGTGGCGAGCCCCCGGACCTTGTCGGGTGCAAGCCTTCCGCCTGCCTGGGTGATATATCGCAGGTGCGGTAGCGACATGTCGTCGAATCCGATGCGGTCTAATAGATCGAAGGTGTGCGGCACACCGGCGAACGTCGTCCCGTGGTGCAGTGCCATCAGGTCCCAGAATTCGCCACTGACGACCGAGTCGTCGGTCAGGATGAGAGCGGCGCCCCGCATCAAGTGGCTGTGTATGACCGAGAGGCCGTAACAGTAGGACATGGGAAGTGTTGTTGCGGCTCGGTCGGCGCGCCGGATGTCGAGGTAGGTGGCGATGGACTCGGCGTTGGCGGCCAGGTTGGTCCTCGACAGGCGCACCAGCTTCGGTGATCCCGTGCTGCCGGACGTGGACAGCAGCAATGCCAGCTCCGGATGCAGTTCGTGGTGTGGTTGGTGGCGGTGCGCCACGCTGCCGTCGCGAATGATCACGTCGGGGTCGTAGGTATCGATCGTCGCCGTGTGATCGACGTCGGCGGGCACCGGTAGTACGACGTGGCCGCCAGACAGCGCGCCCAGGTAGTTCACCAGAGTGGTGGTGTCATTGCGGGTCTCAAGCAGGACGAGCCTGCGCTGAGTGCCGAGCTCGGAAGAGGAGGCCGTGACGTGGTCGGCGAGTTCGCGATAGGAGATTTGCCGATCGGCGGTCAGCAGCGCGGGATTCCCACCACCCGAGACGAGATGGTCGACAAGACGGTCGAACATCACAACGCCCGCTCGCCGAGGACGATTGCAGGCCCGAGGGCGTGGACGCGGACCTCGGCGACGTCCGCAGTGACCGAGCACGCCAGCAGCACGCAGTCGCCGCGGAACTGGGCGGTGAACGTGGCCTCGGACGCGTCTGACACAGCAATCCGCGATCTAGCCTGTGGCTGGCCGCAAGGCGCCGAAGAGCCCTTCGGTTTCTTCGGCCGGGCCCGCGGTGAAATAGAGCGCGTTGCTGTCCCCCAGGCTCTCACCGTTACCGAACATCAGCGCCCACAGTCCCATGATCGCCGCCGGCTGGCCGTCCTCGTCGCGGAGGTAGTCGATGAACGTCCCGGTGTCAGGGTCGAAGCCTAGGATTCGGCCCGCACCGCCGAAGTTGCCGACCAGCAGTTTCCCGCTGAGTGCGCCGAAGTCGTCGGGGGCTAGCGCGACCCCCCACGGGGCGTTGAGCCGGCCACCGTCCTCATAGATCCGGACCAGGTCGCCATTGCTGTCGAACTCGGCGAGCTTGCCCTTGTCCGGACGGTTATCGACGGCCTTTTCGATCTCGATGTTCACCGAGTCTTCTTCGCCGGAGTCGAAAGCGGCGGGATCAGCTTCGGTGGCTTGGGTTTTCGCGTAGGCGACAAAGACCCGGTCACCGATCGTCGTGACGTTGAACGGACCAGGGTCGCCGGGGCTGAGTGTTTTTCCCTTCCCGGGGTCAGTCGGGTCGACCGGATCTCCGGTGGCGAACGGATTAACGAAGCCTGCGGTCGGCTGCAGGCGCCAATACTGGTCGAACTGCCGGATCTGGGGTTGCTCGCCGAAGTCGGCGGCGAGCAACGTATCGCCCGCGCCTGGTTTGATCGCAATGCCGAAGAACGCCATGCCCCGGTCTTCGCCGTTAAACGTTTCGACGGCAGGGCCATTGTGTCGCACGATGTCGCCGTCGGCATTCATCTCGGTCCATCCCGAGATCGACCCGGAGTCGGTAGCGAAGATGAACCGCGAAGATCCGGCGAGCATCTCGGTTCTACCGTCGACTTCGACGGGTTGGCCGGTGACGGCAAACACGTCCGACCGGATATCTGCGCCGTTGAAGACTACTCCAGTGACCTTGCCGATGGTGTCATCGCTGCTGTCAGCGTCCGCGCCGGGAACCGCTACTTCGGCGAGCGCGTTTTGGAACAGCTTCTGCAGCTCGGGATCATCGGAGCGGGTGACATCGCCGACGTACTCAAAGGAGATCCCGCCGGCGCCGACCCAGAAGTGTCCGCCCGCTCCCGATGGCCGATTCGCCAGCCCCCAGGCGTTGACGAAGTCTTCCTGCGTGAATTCGGCGTTGTATTCCGGATGATCGGCGACCAGGTTGGTTTGTTTGTAGCGGTTGTCCCCCGACATTGCCTTGTCGGATGCGTTGCTCGAACAGCCAGCCAATCCCGCCAGTAGGACAGCCCCGACAGCGAAAGCCCGCCGGCCGGGGCGGTGATAGGGGGCAGGGGCAGTACGCATACGACAACTCTTTCGATGTGAGATGAACAGATATCCGGACGGTCGAACAGTAGCCTCAAGCTAAGGGTAGGGCAACCTAAGTTTCCGAATCGGGGTCGACGCCTGCTCCGCCGCCCAGCGCCGCACCCCTGGGTGCCCGCGATGGCCTACAGGCCGTGCGGCGGGACCGAACGTGACCCATCAATTTCTCGACTTCGCCCCGGAATCCGAGATCGCGTTGTCTCGTTCACGCAGGCCGTGCTCGGCGGCTACCGTGACGATCAGATTCCGACAGCCCGCCCCAGATGCCGTAGTGTTCGCCGACGGCTAGTGCGTGCGAGCGGCACTGGGCGATTACCGGGCAGCTCCGGCACATCTCTTTTGCTCGCAGTTCGCGTTGCTCGCGGGCTCGGCCGCGTTCGCTGTCGGGGTGGAAAAACATCGATGAGTCGACGCCACGGCACGCGGCGAGCAACTGCCAGTCCCAGTGATCGGCATGAGGCCCGGGTAACTGCTGCGGCTGTAACACGAGAAGACCCCACTCCTGCCCATCTGCACAATCCGGGCGGCATGGCCAGAAGGCACACCCCGCGCTATGAATAAGGATAGCCTATCCTACAATATGGTGCGTTAGGCAGAACGGGTGACCGTCTGGGTCGCGGATCCGCGATCTTTCAGTGGAGGCAGCCCGTTGGTATGTCCAACCAGTCGAGCCTGTTTGTGACCTCGCCGATGGCCAGTACCAGAATCTGGAGGGTCGTCAGCCCAGCGAAGCCTTCTCGAGCTCGCCCAGCGCATCGCCGGTGTACACCGCAAGCCGCTGAAGGTGCGGTAAGGCGTCGCGGCAGCCGATGAAGCCGAAGTTCATGCTGTCGGCGTAGCTCTGCAGTGTGACGTTCAGCGCCATCCCGTGCATCGGAATAGACACCGGATACGTCGCTTCCAATCGGGAACCGTTGAAGTACAAGGGTTCCCGGGGGCCGGGGACGTTGGACACGCACAGGTTGAAAGTGTAGGGCCACGGCGGTTTCACGCCCGTCAAAGCGCCCGCGATCTGTCCGCCTGCCGGAGCCAGCAATGCCGCGCTGTAGGCGACGATGGCCGCCGGTGACATCGTCTGGAGCTGGGCCTTGGAGGCTCGCGTGGCCGCCGTGATCGTCGCCAGACGCTCGACGGGATCCTCGATGTCGGTGCCCATCGGGGCCAAGATGGCTCCCACCGCGTTGCCGCCGCCCTCGTCGCCCTTGGGCCGCACATTTACCGGAAGGAACGCGATCAGCGAGCGCTCCGGCAACTCGTCGATATCGGCCAGGAACTTGCGCAGACCGCCGCCGATGATGGCCAGCGCGACATCGTTGATCGTCGCGCCGTGCTGAGAGCCCACCGCCTTCAACCGATCGAATTCGTACTGCTGGGTGGCGAAGCGGCGGTTGCGGCTGATTCGCGCGTTGAGGATGCTGTGCGGCGCGGACACCGAACCCGCGATATGGCCGTACTCGCCGTCGCGCCGGATCTGGGTGTTGACCAGCGCGTTGGTGAGATCGACTGCGGAGGTGACCCCGTCGGTGACCGCCGAGCTGATGCCGCCGAGTGCGCGCATCGTGGCGGTCAGTGGATTCAGCGAGATTCCCGAGTCCGCGGTCGGGGGACGCGAGCGGGACGGCATGGGCACGTTGAAGAACATCTGGGTATCGCGCGCCTCTGGGTCGGGCGAAAGGCTGCGCGCCAGCATTTTCATCGCGCTGTAGCCGTCGACGAGCGCGTGGTGGATCTTCATGTAAAACGCGAAGCGTCCACCCTCGAGTCCCTCGATGACGTGGATCTCCCAGGGCGGCCTGGTCAGGTCGAGGTGATTGCTGTGCAGCCGGGACACCAGGATGCCCAGCTCCCGTTCGTCGCCCGGACTCGCAAGGGCCGACCGTCGGACGTGATAGTCGAAGTCGAAGTCGTCGTCGGTCACCCAATCGTGGACCGGGCTGAACTGCAACCTCGGGTGGGCCAGTTTGCGGTTCCACGGTGCCACCACCTTCTGCCGCCGCGCCTCGTCGATCATGTCCCGCAGGTAGTCGCGCGGTAGATCGGCGGGCGGTGTGAACGGCAGAAGCCCCGCGACGTGCATCTTCGAACTCGATGTCTCGCCGTAGATGAACATCAGGTCTTGCAGCCCAAGCCTGGCACTGTCGTCGCTCAAGGGGTCTCCTGTGGCCGTAGCTGCTTGCTGTCTTCGTCTAATGGTGTAGCTGATGGTGTAGGCAACGGTACGCCGGTGCGGTCAGGTTCCACAGAAAGTTTGAAAGGACGTGCTGAACTGCTGCTCGGCGGGCTCGGCGAAGCGCGCGAATCCAGGCCGTTCCTCGAACGGGGATCCGACGGCGTCCAGCAGTCGCAGGAACGGCTCCAGGTCGCCCGCGTTGGCTGCCGCCAACGCTTCTTCGACGAGGTGGTTGCGCGGGATGTAGATGGGGTTGACGAGATCCATCGCCTCCGGGTCGGGAGCCAGTGCCCGCCATCGGGTGGCCCAGCCGTCGAATCTCGCCAGGTCGATGAACTCGCCGCGCACCGGTTCGGCGTCTCCGCGAGCTGCCTGGCTGAGTCGGCGATAGAACGACGTGTGGTCGATCTGGTTCTGCTGCATCTGTGGGAGCAACTCCTCGATGAGCGGGGCCACCGCCTCGACAGAAGCGTGCGCAACTCCGAGCTTGGCCTGCATGCCGGCCGACCAGCTCTGCTGGTAGCGGCCGGCGAAGCCGTCCAGAGCCGACTTCGCCAGCTCGACGGCGCGCTCGAGGTCTTCGGTGCCGGATACGTCTTCGGTGCCGGATACGAACAGCGGCAGCAGCGCTTCGGCGAAGCGGGTCAGATTCCACAGCGCGATCCCGGGCTGGTTGCCGTATGCGTAGCGACCGCCAGTGTCGATCGAGCTGAATACGGTTGCCGGATCGAAGCTCTCCATGAAGGCGCACGGTCCGTAGTCGATGGTCTCGCCCGAGATGGTCGTGTTGTCGGTGTTCATCACCCCGTGCACGAAACCGGCCAGCATCCAGCGGGCGATCAGCTCGGCCTGCACGGTGCTGACCGCCTCGAGCAGGGCGACGTAGGGGTTGTCGGCCGCGGCCGCAGCCGGATGGTGCCGTGCGATCGCGTGGTCGGCCAGCCTGCGCAACAGATCGAGATTCCCCGTCGATTGAGAAATCTCGGCGGCGTACTGAAACGAGCCGACTCGGAGATGGCTGTCTGCTACGCGGGCGAGCACGGCCCCGGGCAACACCGTCTCCCGATATACCGGCCGTCCTGTCTCGGCCACCGCGAGAGCGCGAGTAGTCGGGATGTGCAGCGCGTGCATGGCCTCGCTGATGAGGTACTCGCGCAGCATCGGTCCGATCGCGGCCAGTCCGTCGCCGCCCCGGGCGAACGGCGTCCGGCCCGAACCTTTGAGGTGGAGGTCCCGTACCCGGCCGCCGGCGTCGACGATTTCACCGAGCAGCAATGCGCGGCCGTCCCCGAGGCGGGGGACGAAACCGCCGAACTGGTGGCCTGCGTAAGCCTGCGCGACGGGCGTCGCGTCGTCGGGGACCGTCGTGCCTACCAGCAGGCCCAGCCCCTCGGCGCTACGCAACCAGGTGGGGTCGAGGCCGAGTTCGGCTGCCAGTGGTTCGTTGAGGATGACGAGCTTGGGCTCGGGCGCCGCCTCCGCCTGCCAGTGCACCGCCAACTCGGGAAGCTCCCGGCCGAACCAGCCCTGTAGTGCGATGCTCACCTCATCCAGCCTACTGAGGCGGCGGAATCACGGCGATCGCGTCGACCCCGTCTTTGATCGAGGTCCGGCGATCGCTGTCCTCGAGCACCAGCGTCCCCGTCGGCTCGGTGTATGCGCCGCTCTTCGGCAAGACCAGCGCGCGCTGGCCGGGCGCGACGTCGCCAGTCTCCAGCGCCGCGGCCGGCGGGGTGATCTCCTGGATGTTGCCGGGGCCTGCTGTGTCCAATTGCCACACCAGAGGCGAATACAACGTGGGCTGGTCGCACTGCCAGGTCGCCAGGCTCAGCCTGGGAGGACCAGTCGGCGGCCACCAGAGCTTCGGCACCCTCGACCCGCTAGCGGCGTCCGGGCCTGCCACGTCGAAGGTCTGCTGGTCGCCGTCGGCGTCGGACAATACGACCGATGCGTTCCCGCAGGCGCTGTCCCTGCCCTGGTACAGAGCGTATGCGAGCTGGGTACCGTCGGCGCTCAGCCGTGCCACCGAAACCGGTGAGTTCGCCTCAGCCTGGCCGAGCCTGGTCGGCGCACCTGGACCGTGCGCGACGTACAGGGTGTCGGGGCCACCGAACGGCGACGGTGGAGCCTCCACCCGCGCGATCACCGCGGTGCCGCCGCGAGCGACGAGCAGTCGCGGCTCACCCGGGCGCACCCCTGCCACCGGGGGGAGTTCGACCGTCTGGTGCAGCACGGGTTGTGCGTCCGGGTCCGCCAGGTCCAGCTGCATCAGGCGATTCGGCTGCTCCCACCAGATGATGGTGCTGCCATCACCGGTTCCCAGAACCGGTCCCACCGGCACTGGGCGAGTCGTTGTCTTCCTGGTGTCGACCTCGAGCGTGGCGACCCGGTTGTCGGTGGTGCGCGCGAAGAGGAAGCGGCCGTCCGCGGTGGCAATAAGGTCGTTGGAGGGCTCGAAGGTGCCCGGCGACGAGGCGATCACGCTGGTGCCATCGACGAGCCCGATCTCGTCGAACGCCCGGTAGGCGAGAAGGGGTCCCGTGGGTTTGGCCGGCGTCGGGTCGAACGGGGAGCTCGGGCGGGCCGGGGCGGAACCACGACCTGAGTCGCCGACGGTGCAGGCCGCGACGAGGCTGGCGATCAGGGCCAGCGTCGCGACCAGCGTGCGGGATGTCTTCGGACTGCGCAGGATTTTCATGATGGCTGTGCCCCTATGAAAGCTCAGTGCCGAGTGTGATCTGGCACTGGGTCGTCCGCGCAAAGCCGAGAATCTGGCTGTCGGTAGGGTGAACCTCCTCTGGCGGCGGGGATGTAAGGCCGAATGACCTGGAGACGACGGACGTCGGCGGGCCGCCGGGAACAGTCGATGTCAGATGTGGAGCAACGCTGTGAGTCTGAACACCATTGCCCTGGAACTGGTGCCGCCGAATGTCGAACGGGGCCGTGAGCGGGCACTCGAGGACGCCGAGAAGGTACTGCGATGCTCGGCGGAGGCAGGTCTGGCCGGGCGAATCCGCCACGTCATGATCCCGGGAATGATCGAAGAGGATGACGATCGGCCCATCGAGATGAAGCCGAAGCTGGACGTTCTGGACTTCTGGTCGATGATCAAGCCCGAGCTTCCCGGGATCAACGGCCTGTGCACCCAGGTGACCGCGTTCATGGATGAGCGCGCGCTGCGTGCCCGACTGACCCAGTTGGGTGACAGCGGGTTCGACGGGATCGCGTTCGTCGGGGTCCCCCGCACCCTCAACGACGGCGAGGGCAGCGGCGTCGCACCCACCGACGCGTTGTCGATTTTCGACGGCGTCGTCGACAACCGCGGCGTGATCCTGATCCCGACCCGGGAAGCCGAACACGGGCGCTTCGAGTTCAAATGCAATCGGGGTGCCACCTACGGCATGACTCAGCTGCTGTACTCGGACGCGATCGTCGCGTTTCTCACCGAGTTCGCCGCCATGACGGAGCATCGACCCGAAATCCTGCTGTCGTTCGGTTTTGTGCCCAAGGTCGAGGGCAAGGTCGGTCTGATCGACTGGCTGATTCAGGATCCGGGCAATGCGGCGGTGGCCGCCGAGCAGGAGTTCGTCAAGACGCTCGCCGGCAGCGAACCCGCCGAACGGCGCAACCTGATGCTCGATTTGTACAAGCGGGTGGTCGATGGTGTGGGTGCGCTCGGCTTCCCGTTGAGCGTCCACTTCGAAGCCACCTATGGCGTGAACACGCCGGCGTTCCAGACTTTCGCCGCGATGCTGGAGTACTGGTCGCCGGACCAGCCCTAGATGTCCGATCCGTCGAATGCCGACGTGCAGGCCCTGCGCGGGCGGCTGGACGGGCTGACGCTTCGTGATGCGGCCAGGCTCGGCCGCAGGCTCAGAGGGTTGCGAGCGCCCACTGTCGACCAGTTGGGGCGACTGAACCAGCAGTTCGCCGCGGCCGAAACGCTCGTCGCGACCCGGATGGCCGCGGTCCCCGAGATCACCTATCCCGATCTACCCGTCAGCGAGCGGCGGGACGATCTCGCCAAGGCCATCGCCGAACATCAGGTTGTGGTGGTCGCCGGCGCGACCGGGTCCGGCAAAACCACGCAGCTGCCGAAGATCTGTCTCGAACTCGGACGTGGCGTCCGGGGCACGATCGGCCACACCCAGCCGCGGCGGTTGGCCGCACGCACCGTCGCCCAGCGCATCGCCGACGAACTCGCCACGCCGCTGGGCGATGCCGTGGGCTACTCCGTGCGCTTCAACGACCGGGCCGGCGATCGCACGCTGGTGAAGCTGATGACCGACGGCATCCTGCTCGCCGAGATCCAGCGTGATCGCCGGCTGCTGCGCTACGACACCCTCATTCTCGACGAGGCCCACGAGCGCAGCCTCAACATCGACTTCCTGCTCGGCTATCTGCGGGAACTGCTGCCGCGGCGACCCGATCTGAAAGTGATCGTCACCTCAGCGACGATCGAGCCCGAGCGGTTCGCGGCACACTTCAACGGTGCGCCCATCGTCGAGGTGTCGGGCCGCACCTATCCCGTCGAAATCCGTTACCGTCCATTGGAAGTCACTGTCTCGGCGGCCGGCTCCAGCAACGGGACTGACGATCCTGACGATCCCGACCACGAGGTCGTCCGCACCGAGCTTCGCGATCCGACCGAGGCCATCGTCGACGCGGTCGCCGAACTGGCTGCTGAACCGCCCGGCGACGTGCTGGTGTTCCTGTCCGGTGAGCGCGAGATCCGTGACACCCGTGAAGCACTCGGCAGCGCTGTCGGTTCGGACCTCGAGGTGCTTCCGCTGTACGCGAGACTGCCGACCGCCGAACAACAGAAGGTCTTCGTGCCGAGCCGGGCGAAACGCCGTGTCGTGCTGGCCACCAACGTCGCCGAGACGTCGCTGACCGTGCCCGGAATCCGCTACGTGGTCGATCCCGGCACCGCCCGCATCTCGCGGTACAGCCGCCGAACCAAGGTGCAGCGCTTGCCCATCGAGCCTATTTCGCAGGCTTCGGCGCAGCAGCGGGCCGGTCGATGCGGACGGACCGCGCCGGGGGTGTGTATCCGGCTCTACCCCGAAGCCGACTTTGACGCCCGTCCCCGCTACACCGACCCCGAACTGCTGCGCACCAACCTCGCGGCCGTCATCCTGCAGATGGCTGCTCTCGATCTCGGTGCGGTGGAGGACTTCGGGTTCCTCGACCCGCCCGACGCGCGCAGCATCCGCGACGGCGTGACCCTGCTGCAGGAACTCGGCGCCTTCGACAAGAACGGAGCGCTGACCGACACCGGCCGCAGGCTGGCCAGGATCCCGGTGGATCCACGGCTGGGCAGGATGTTGCTTCAGGCCGATGCCGAGGGATGCGTGCGGGAGGTGCTGGTGCTCGCCGCGGCATTGTCGATTCCAGACCCCCGCGAAAGACCCGCCGACCGGGAGGAATCCGCCCGTGAGAAGCACGCCAGATTCGCTGACGCACGCTCGGATTTCGCGTCCTTCCTCAACCTGTGGCGATACCTCGGCGAGCAGCGGAAGGAACGCTCCGGCAGCTCCTTTCGGCGGATGTGCCGCCAGGAATACCTGCACTACCTACGTATCCGTGAGTGGCAGGACCTGGTAGGTCAGCTGCGCTCCATCTGCCGCGATCTTGGTATCCGTGAGCAGGACGATCCTGCGGACACCGTAGCCGTGCACGCTGCGCTGACTGCTGGATTGCTGTCACACATCGGGCTGCGGGAGGGCGATGGACGTACCTATCAGGGCGCCCGCAACTCGAAATTCGTCCTCGCGCCGGGCTCGGTGCTTACCCGCCACCCCCCGCGCTGGGTCCTGGTTGCCGATCTCGTCGAAACCAGCAGGCTCTACGGACGCACCGCGGCGCGAATCGAGCCGGAGTCGGTCGAGCGTCTTGCCGGACACCTGGTGCAGAGGAACTACAGCGAGCCGCATTGGGATGCCAAGCGCGGCGAGGCGATGGCCTACGAAAGGGTGACGCTCTACGGGCTGCCGATCGTCGCGCGCCGCCGCGTCGGCTACGGGCAGATCGATCCGGAGGCCGCCCGGGAGTTGTTCATCCGGCATGCGCTCGTCGAGGGCGACTGGGAGACCCGACACCATTTCTTCAGAGACAACGCGCAGTTGCGGGCAGAACTCGCCGCACTCGAGGAGCGCGCCCGCCGCCGGGACATGCTGGTCGATGACGACGAGATATGTCGGTTCTACGACGCGCGCGTTCCCGAGGACATCGTGTCGGTGCGCCACTTCGACGGTTGGTGGCGCAAACAGCGGCGGCGCGCTCCGGATTTGCTCACCCTGAGTCGCGGCGACCTGATGCGCAGCGAGGAAGACACCGACCATCCGGAGACCTGGCAGTCTGGCGATCTGGCGCTGCCGCTGTCCTACCGGTACGACCCGAATGCCGCTGATGACGGTGTCACCGTGCATGTTCCGGTCGATGTGCTAGCCCGACTGGGCGGCGACGACTTCGCATGGCAGGTTCCCGCGCTACGCGAGGAACTCCTCATCGCGCTGATTCGCAGTCTGCCGAAGGGACTGCGACGCAACTTCGTACCGGCGCCCGATACCGCCCGGGCATTGCTCCGGGCAATCCCGCCCGACGTCGAATACCTGTTGGACGCCGTGCAGCGCGAACTACGAAGGATGACAGGGATTCTGGTTCCCGTCGATGCGTTCGATCTCGACAAGCTGCCGCAGCACCTCCGGGTGACCTTCGCCGTCGAAGCCGCGGACGGCGCCGTGGTGGCGCGGGGGAAGAACCTCGCTGAACTTCAGGACCATCTCGCCGCACCGGTCCGGCAGGCCGTAGCGGCCGCGCTGGCGGATGGACTCGAGCGCTCGGGTCTACGCGGCTGGCCAGACGATCTCGACGAATTGCCGAGGGTCGTCGAGAGCAGCGGAAGTTCCGGACATGCGGTCCGCGGTTATCCGGCCCTGGTCGACCGGGCTTCTGCAGTGGATGTTCGGGTGTTCGCGACACCCGCTGAGCAGGCCGCCAGCGCAGTGTCGGGAAGCCTGCGACTGTTACGGCTTACCGGGCCGTCGGTTGCGAAACCGGTTGAGCGGGGCCTTGATACCCGAACCAAGCTGGTCCTGGGTAACAACCCCGACGGATCGCTGGCTGCACTGATCGAGGACTGTGCCGATGCGGCCGTCGCGCTGCTCGTTCCGGAGCCGGTCTGGACCCGGCATGAGTTCGATTCTGCGCGAACCCGATTGGCCAGTGCTTTAACCCCCACCACCCTGGATGTAGCACGCCGCGTCGAAAAGGTGCTCGCCGCCCTGCACCAGGTGCAGATCACACTGCCGGATACGCCGACCCCCGCGCAGGCCGAGGCAGTCGCCGACATTCGCGCCCAACTGGCGCGGCTGATGCCTGCCGGGTTCGTCGCGGCTGCCGGTGCGGGTCGTCTCGGTGATCTCGCCCGTTACCTGGCCGCGGTGAACCGCCGCCTGGAGAGGTTGCCGCAGGCGCCGGCCGCTGACCGGGACCGGATGGCCCGGATAGCCGTGGTCCAGGACTCCTACGATGAACTCGTTTCGGCGCTGTCACCGGCGAGGGCAGGGTCCGCAGATGTCCGCGACATCGCCTGGCTCATCGAGGAGTTGAGGGTCAGCCTGTGGGCCCAGCAACTCGGGACCGCCCGGCCGGTCAGCGAACAACGGATCTTTCGCGCGCTGGATGCGGTCCACGATTAGGTTCCATCACTTCTGGCTCCAGCGGCGGCTGAAGTGTTGCTGCGCAACGAGTGTCCCTTCCCGCAGGCGGTCCACAACTGTCCCGACGACCAAGGAGGCGGAGCGCCGGTGACAAGCAACGTCTCTAGCTGGCCTGGTCAATGGCCGGTGGTGGTTGTGGTTGGAAGGGTTGGTACCACCACCAGTCGGCGCGTTCGCCGGTGGGGCCGGGACATGGTGCGACTGCGGGCGGGGGTTTCGTCGGTGGGCGGGCCAGTGATCCGGCGCCCAGTGGTTGGCCGTCACTGTCGCTTACTGTGAGGTGTTGGGCGGGTCCGGTGATGGTGATCGTGCCCCGATGGTGTAACCGGTGGTGGTAAGGGCACACCAGCACGAGATTGTCGAGTTCGGTGAGGCCGCCGTCTTCCCAGTGCCGGATGTGGTGGGCGTGCAGTCCTCGGGTGGCGCCACAGCCGGGAACCGCGCAGCAGCGGTCCCGATGCTCGAGCGCACGACGCAGCCGTCGGCTGACCGTTCGGGTGGTCCGTCCGGTTCCGATGACCTGGCCGTCACGTTCGAACCAGACTTCGCAGGTGGCGTCGCAGGTCAAGAATTGCCGCTCATCATCGGATAGCAACGGGCCCAGATGCAGGGAAGCCACCCGTTGTGCGACGTCGAGATGGGCGACCACGGTGGTGTGGTGGCCGTGCGGTCTGCGGGCCACCTCGGCATCCCAGCCCGCTCCGATCAGGCTCATGAATGCCGCGACCGTGTCGGGAAACGGGGGCGCCTGATCGCCGGCCCGGTCACCGGTGTCGTGATCCCGCTTCCATTCGGCGATCTGTGCGTCGTGATGAGACTGCAGGGCAGCGTCAAAGGTGGCTGCTTCGACACGAGGTAGTCGGATCCGCCAGGTGGTGTACGCATCATCGACGGTCTTGCTGATCGAGCGTGGGGGTTCGGGTCGTGGATCTGGTTCGGGTCGTGGTTCGAGCTTGACCGCGGTGCGCAGCTGGCTGACCGTCGCGTTTTCGGCCAGTTCCGCGTAGTGCGCGTCGGATCCGTCGGCCGCGCGGTCGGCGATGACGCCGACCTGATCCAGCGACAGCCGGCCCTGCCGCATGCTGGCTGCGCAGCGGGGGAACTGCTCAAGCCGACGTGCGACCGCGACAACCGTGTCTGCGTTGCGCGGTGCCGCGCCGGTTTTCCAGGCCACCAACGCCGACAATGACCGTGCACCGGTGGCGCCCCACAGTTCGTCGCGGTTCACCTCGGCCACGATCTCCACGATGCGCCCGTCGATCGCGTTGCGCTGACCGGTCAACTCGGCCAATTCCTCGAACAACTCCTCAAGGCGCTCAACACCGCAGGTCTGCGCGGCCAAAGAGGTTGCGGTCGAGGACATGGTGTCATCATCGCAGGGGGGTACGACACTGATGATGGTCCACGATTGATGCCGGTCCGCGTCAACCGCCAGATCACGAAGATCGAGGCCTGGGGCCCGCTAAGGTGCGGTCGCCTGACTGGCCGGGTCGATGAGGATTTTGGCGTGCGCTTCGGGGTCGCCGAGAGCCTCGAATGCCGTCGCGACGCCGTCCAGGCCGACGGTGCCGGTCACCAGCGCCGACGCGTCCAACTTCCCGTCGGCGAGCATGTGCAGGGTGTCACGGAACTCCAGTGGCGTGTAACCGAAGACGAACCGCATGTCGATCTCCTTGCCGACAGCCATGGCGGGCCGCAACTTGTCCTCGCCCATGCAGACGCCGACGACGACGATCCGCGACGCCAGCGGTGCCGCACCGATCACCCCGTCGATCATTCCGGGAACGCCGACGCACTCGAAGATGACCGGCCGCTTGGGAGCGGTGGCGCCGAGGCGGTCCATCGCCCGATAGACGTGCGACCATCCCGGCAGACGTCGCAGTTTCTGCATCGATCCCACCCCGAGTTCGTAGAGCGCGGGCAGGCTGGTGAGGCCCTGCTGCTTGGCGGGCACCGCCGCATAGGGGGAGCCGACCGCAGGGTCGACGACGATATGAGCGCCGCATCGGGCGGCCAAAGCCCGCCGCCCCGGCGAGAAGTCGCTGGCCACGATGGTGCCTACGCCTTGGGCTTTCAGGTGGCAGATGACGGCCAATCCGACCGGTCCGCAGCCGAGCACGATGGCGACGTCCTTGCGACTGATCTCGCTGCGCCGG